>CANRVB010000001.1 GCA_947643165.1 uncultured Porphyromonadaceae bacterium
CCCCCCCCCCCCCCCCCCCCCCCCCCCCCCCCCCGCCCCCCACCCCCCCCCCCCCACACCACCCCCCCCCCCAGCACCCCCCCCCCCCCCCCCCCCCCCCCCCCCCCCCCCCCGGCCCGGGGCGCCTAAGAAATTGTTTATGCAAATTTATCCCCATGAAAGTTTTCACGCAAGATAAAAAGTTTAACACCTAAAAAAATTATTTCACGCCATATCAATCTATTACAAATCCCCGAGATTCTGTTTTTCGCGCAACGCTTCTCAAAGTTTCACAGCATTGCATTATTTATGGGCTATAAGCTGTTCATCAGCTTTCGTACGTATATACCGATATTGGTTTCATGTTCATCTATACCAAGCTTACGACGTATCTCACTGCTTATGTTGTAATGACGCCTGAGCTGGATATACTCGCCGACTTCCTTTCCCTTTAATCCTATGGCATACAGGCACAGATAGTTTATCTCCGACTCCGTCAATCCGTGCTCCTCCAGATACTTTATGAATTTGGGATGCGAGCCCGTGAATGCAAGCCGTGTCGAGTCCATGAAGTGCTTTCGGTCTTGTGTCACACGATCAATCCATTCTTCATATGGCTTGGAATATGCACCATTATCGGCGATTCTGCTGGCAAGCAGACTATTTACCATTCGGATACGCTCCTGCATGGCATTAACCACAGGCAACGGGAGTTCTGATTGCTCCGCATTTCTTGCCAACTCTTTCAAGTGCTCGCTCTCGGTTTCAAGTTGGGCGACGCGCATACGCATATTTTCCGTTTCAAGCCGATGCTTTGTCAATTCGAGTTCAGCATTCTGCTTACCCAGCTCCAATACCGCATTTTGTTTTTGCAGATTGTCATTCTCCAGTTGAAGCCTTACCTTCTCTTTTTCGGCAATAATACGTTTGGTTCTGACCAAATGCAAGTAATAAGCTATGACTCCAACAACAATAACCATCACAAGAAGAATACACAATCCCCCGGCTATCAGTCTATCCTTATATCTTATTTTCTGAAGTTCTTTCAGTTCCAGATCATGCCGTTCTTGTGCAACAGTAGTTTTCTGGGAATATATTTTTGAATTTTCCAGTTCATTAGAACTGAAAAACACCTTGTACGCATCCAATGCTTCTTTATATCTACCGTTCGCCTCCAACACTTCAGACTTGATCAATTTATACCTGAAAGACTTACCCACACTGCTGCAAGTATCTATCATCTCCAGGACTTGTTGGGCTCTATCGCCGTTGTCAATACTCAGGTATCCTAATGAAATTATCAGTTTACCTTCTTCCGGCATCTCTGCGGAGATAGATACTGAATCCAATAACTCCTTTATTTCTGCTTCGGTATTGAAATTGATTGCATAGTTTAATTCCACCAGAAGCCGTCCGTCCTTAGCATTCTGGCAGATAGGATCGAACGACCGTACAACATTCCATAAACTGTCTGACAAAGCTCTGTTTCCTAATGCTATACTGCCATCCAAAACTTTCATCATGCATAATTGGCTATACCCTACTTTATTTATAGCTTCGAACAATTCCGCCGCGCACTGATTGTTTTCGACATAGTCCTCCATTTGGTATGACCTGTAGTTCAAAGCCCCCTTAGCTACAAGCATATAAGCAAAAGTCAGAGTATCCGTGCATGTACCTTTCAACTCTTTTGCCTTTAGAAAAGCCTGCATGGCCTTGTCATAATCCTGCACTGCCTTATAAATACGCCCCTGACAATAGAGTGTGCGGAGTTTCTCATCAGGTGTTCCGTTTTCAAGATAGTAATCGATAGCCGGCTGTAGCACCTCAAATGTGGTTATGTCAATATTGTTCCTGTCAAGAGCCATCGATCTAAGCAGTGCATACCTCGCCCTGATTTTACTGCCCGACAATTCATTGGCATCTATACTGTCAAGAATAGACAATGCCGAGTCAGGAGATGCATCCATCAGCCTCTCCGCCTCCGCCATATGCCGTTCTGCATCTGTATTATGGTCACATCCTACTATCAGCAGACACATAAAGATTATACCTAATATCCGTTTCATGCTTTCAAAACCTGAAGTGAAAAAGAGCCTTCACCATCCGCTCCATACTATCCGGCAAATTTATGCATTATTATCGGATATACAGCCATCTGTCACCGTCAGCTATACAAATTAAGAACACTTAACTCTCAGTTAAATTTCCGGGAGATCCAGCATGTACAAAACAACTCGGTCTATATAACACTACCGCAACATCTCCGCACTACACCACACAAACGGACTAACGGCACATACGTAACGAAAAAGCAGAGGCAACTCCTGGATACACACCGGGTTACCTCTGCAATATCGCTTACTTGCATGCCAACTTGTACGTGGCATTATTTTCACTTCACCTCTACTACAAGCGGATATTTCAGAAGAGTATGGAAATCCTCCAGATACTTGTCCCACTGTTGGGCACATATAACTCCACCTTTGCTCCAGCCGGCACCCCAGTAATATGTATAGGGTGATCCTTTTCGGTAAGTGGTAGTGTTTACCACCTGTCCAACAGCCGGTCCTACATTAGGTTCCATAGGTTGCAGAGTAGAACTGTCCGGCTGCTCAACATTCACCACTCCTATATATATCACACCGTTGCCGGCGCTCGGGCTATCCGTGACATCCGCATACGAAATGAATCTGCACGACGGATCTATATAGTATCCGTTTTTGTTCTGCTTATGAACAACTATACCCGTAACCATCGGCATATCACCCGAAAGCCCATTGTAGTTCACGGTTGTTCGATTGAGCCATGATCCCTTGTCAAGAGTTATCACACGCACTTCCACCACTCCGTTGTCTCTGCCGATAGTTTCTGGATAGCAAGTGATACGCGCCGTTGTACGTAGCGGTCCATTGTCCAATATCTCACATTTCTCATATGCGCACGGATAGGCTATCTCACCATCTGCGACCAGAGCATTCATTCCGGCACCTAAAGTACGTCCTACAGTATAGGCATCCATTCCTGTACCCTGATCCTTATGATATGATATTCCGCGTTGGAACTGGTCGAAATACCGTTTGGACAATATGGGATATGGCACCGACTTAGTCCATACGTCATAGCCACCTACGTTTCCGCCATCTTTGCGGTAGGCTGGGCCGTACAGACGGTAGCCGCCACGATCGTTTTCCCATGTGAAATCGTCCTGAAAGTCAAGACGGATCTGCCCCACGCACACCGTGTCGTAGGCCTGTGGAGTTCCCGCTTTAACTTTCAATTTCACCCGGTCACCGGCCTTCACATCAGTCTCAACCAACAGTTTATTATCGTAAGTGATCTGATATGGCACTTCTCTTCCCTCTACATCGGTTATCACAAAACCACCTTTTTCAAACTGGTTGCCAAGAGCCGATGCATCTATTTCCGCCACACATCCCATCCTGTCGACGGGTGCCGGATTATATATACTTAAATAGTTGGTTTTCGCACACCCGCTCAACATCATGATTGATACTGCGGACAAGGCTATACCTGCGATTGATATGCGTCTGAACATTACGTTTAAGCTATATTGTTAGATTATTGTATTTCTGCAAAATTACGGATGCAAAGTTACAATTAAGTGTGCGCAAACGCAAATTCATTCTTCATTCCCGCCACACAACATATTTTCAGTCTCCATTGTTTTTGAATTATACTACAACATAATCTCATGGACATACTGTTCTTAGGCATTGTTATCTTTCTTTTCATACTTGCCGTTTTCGATCTTTCGGTAGGTGTCAGTAACGACGCCGTCAATTTTCTGTCATCGGCCGTCGGATCGCGTGCCGCTTCGTTCAAACGCATCGTCATAGTTGCTGCGATCGGTGTCTTTATCGGCGCAGCGATGAGCAACGGGATGATGGATATCGCCCGCCATGGCATATTCCGTCCGTCCAATCTCTCGTTCTACGATGTCACGGCTATATTCATGGCTGTAATGGTCACCGACATCATCCTGCTCGACATCTTTAACTCCCTCGGAATGCCAACCTCCACTACTGTATCGATGGTATTCGAGCTTCTTGGGGCCGCTTTTGTCGTAGCGATGTTCAAGATGGCTGCACCCGAAAGCGATCTCGCCGTCGGCGATCTTATAAATGCCGAAAAAGCGCTCTCTGTGATTGTCGGGATATTCCTTTCCGTTGCCATAGCCTTCATTTTCGGTACCGTTGTACAGTTCCTTGCCCGTGTCATCTTCACTTTTGAGTACAAAAGTCGTCTCAAATGGAAGATAGGGCTTTTCGGTGGTATTGCCTGCACGGCCATCATCTACTTCATGCTCATCAAGGGCATAAAGGACCTCACCATCATGACTCCCGATGTCAAAGCATGGATATCGTCGCACTCTGCCATCATCCTCTGCGGATGCATGCTCTTCTTTACCATGCTTATGCAGTTGCTCCACGCTCTCCGTGTAAATGTCTTAAAAGTCATCGTACTCCTTGGCACCTTCTCTCTTGCTATGGCATTTGCAGGAAACGATCTTGTCAACTTCATTGGTGTCCCGCTCACATCGCTCTACTCCTATCAGGACTTCATGAACTCAGGCGGTGGCGATCCTCATTCCTTCATGATGACAAGCCTCAATGAATCGGCCAGCACACCTTTCTACTACCTCATAGGCGCAGGCATGATAATGGTCGTATCTCTCGCTACATCCAAGAAGGCACGACGTGTCACTCAGACTACTGTCGGACTCAGCGCTCAGAGTCAGGGTGACGAGATGTTCGGATCCTCCCGACTCGGACGGTCTCTTGTCCGGGCTACCATCAATATCTCATCTTGGATCAGCGACCACATACCCGACAGCGTAAAGAAATGGGTAGCGGGACGTATGGATGCCACCATGGCGCAGCCGGAAGATGGCGCATCTTTCGACCTTGTCCGCGGATCTGTCAATCTCATGTTGGCAGCTATGCTGATCGCATTCGGCACTTCGCTCAAACTGCCATTATCCACTACTTTCGTCACCTTCATGGTCGCTATGGGCACATCGCTTGCCGACAAAGCCTGGGGACGGGAAAGCGCTGTGTTCCGCATCACTGGTGTTATCTCCGTCATCGGTGGGTGGTTCATCACTGCCGGTGTTGCCTTCATCGGTGCCGGAATTGTTGTCAGTCTGATGCACCTCGGAGGTGCTCCGGTCATGATCGCCGGCGGCCTGATAGCTTTGACTCTACTCATACGAAGCAACATCCGGTTCAGAAAAGCCAAGAAAGAATCTCAGAACGACACTCTTTTCCAGACAATCCTTTCCACCGACGACCAATCGGAGATCTGGCCCCTGTTCAACATCTACGTCAATGAAAAGGAGCGCATGTTCCTGCAGTTTGCCGCAGAAGCATACCATGACGTTACCACCGGTTTTCTGACCGACAACGTCAAAATTCTGTCAAAAGCTGAGAAAGCACTCAATACGGAGAAGGAGGTTCTCAAGAGTCAGCGTCGCAAACTCACACTCTGCCTTCGCCGCGTAGCACCGAAGATAGCCATAGAGAAGAATGCCTGGTTCCACCTGAGCAACAACATGGCCCTATCGATCACTCACTGTCTCATTGACATAAACGATGTATGCAAGGAGCATGTCGACAACAACTTCCGGCCTATACCGCCCGAATTTATCAGCGAATGCAATTCCATTCAAACCCGCATAACCGATGTGCTGAAAGAATCGGTTAGTGCTGTCGATGACAGCAATCCTGAGAAGATCGACCTGCTGCGCCAACGCTGCGAAACAATAAAAGCCGACCTCACCAAATACACACACCGGCTTTACAACCACCTGCAGGATGGCGACGCCGACAACATGACCGTGCTCTACGTCTACCTCAACCTGCTTCAGGAAAGCCAGGAGCTCGTCACATCGCTGCGAAAAATGCTGCGTGCCGTCGGCAAACTCAACCTCGCCCCACGCATGTACCGTAGTTTCACTCAGCCGTCGTGATCACGCAACTGCGCGACGGCCGAAAGGAAACTCTATCCATGTGGCTTTCTTCCATAGATACTCCAGTGGACCGTGGCTGTGATGATTCACCCAAATGCAACAGAGAATATACTGTACAGCAAATATTGCTATACCGGTCAACTCACTCGCTGTTATACCCATCTGAAGGAATAGTCCCCAATGATAGAACAACGCCGACCCGATTATACCCTGTGTCACATAGTTGGTCATACTCATCCGGCCATAGGGTATCAGTCGGCCAAGCACCCTACCTATTCTGCCGGTGCAATAATATCCGTATATCACACCGCTCACAAGCATAACCATAAAGCTCAGATTCGCGAGCGACGACAATATCAGTTTCAGAGGAGTCAGTATATTACGGTTGGTAATATAATCGCCTGCCATATTGTCAAGGCCATGGAGAGGAAAGAAGCATATAAGCGCCACCGCCAATGCCCTGCCCCATTTACCGGTATGCTCCCGCTTGAACCAACCTCTGCGGCCTATCAGCATACCCGCCATAAACAGACCAGCCGTCTGGAACACACGTCCATGATCCCACGCCCAGGCCAATGAAGCAAGCTGGCCTTCCCACAGATTCACCTTTACGGTTTCCCAGAATGTGCCGCCCGACTGAACCTGGAATGTAGCACCCCAGTAAGCAGCTGTATTTATGCGCATTATAGTATAGTCTGGATCGCTTATCGCTCTGATGATCTGATATATGCATACCGGCTGAAGCACACATGCCACAGCCAGACCGATTATCCACTTATCCGATAGACGGCAAGTGGCAACCAGCACAAAACCTACAAGTGCGTACAGAACCAGCACCTCACCGGTGAAAAACGCAGCATTGACCTGACCTATTGCAAACAGAAGCACCAGACGCCAGCAAAACCTCAGCCTGAAATCCTGTCCATTACGATATTGGTTGTCATGCTGTATGAAAAAACTGAATCCGAACAAAAGTGCGAACATGGCATACGCCTTTCCTGCGAAAGTAAAGAAAAGACCATCCCATATAGCCTTGTCTGCGAAAGTAAGCCAGGTGCTTTGTCCACTTGTATCTGGAAACGAGTAAAAATTGAAATGCTCTATGGAATGAAGTAGTATTATAGCCAGCACGGCAAAACCGCGCAATACATCTGCTACGTCCACACGCTCATGGCGAAACTTGCCTGCTGTTGCTTCAATCGACATTTTTCAGTGAATAGATTTAGGGTTAACTCCTTGACCTTTAAACTCCGGCCATCTTTTGCAAAGATACAAGATTTAAGAACCCTCCCCAATATTCAAAACCATTTTTAACAATCAAATCCTACATCCGCAAAAAAGCGTTTCGGCTGCATCACGCAGCCGAAACGCTTATACTTAATAACATATTACCAATCATTATGAGAAGCCGCGCCTTAGCGCGTTATGTGTTTTTGTGTGTGTCTTTTTCAAGTGGCGGTCTTTTCAACCGTCTTTGCTTATATAACGCTCTGCCGCCCCGATTGGTCTCCGATATGGGTTAACATAGGTTAATTCGGTTACACCTTTGTTACACACCTCGCATAAAGCACTGATTATAAGACCATAATAAAACAATAGCGGCGATCCACATTATATGGATCGCCGCCCCATTGTATTGTCAAATTCGATCAGAACAAGCTCCAGGCCACTGTCAGACCGGCCATCACGATACTTACCATCGACATCAGCTTGATTAGGATATTCAGCGACGGACCCGATGTATCCTTGAACGGATCGCCTACGGTATCACCTACTACGGTAGCCTTATGGACATCACTGCCCTTTCCGCCAAAGTTACCCTCTTCAACATACTTCTTCGCATTATCCCATGCGCCTCCGGAGTTGGCCATGAACACAGCCAATACAAAACCGGCGCTCAGACCACCTACAAGCAGGCCAATCACACCCGACACACCGAACACCAGACCGGTGATAATCGGAGCTACTATTGCCATTACCGACGGAAATACCATCTCCTTCTGCGCTCCCTTGGTTGAGATCTGCACGCAACGGGCATAGTCAGGTTCAGCCTCTCCTGTCAGAATACCCTTGATCTCACGGAACTGGCGACGAACCTCATCCACCATGTGCGATGCGGCACGGCCTACGGCATTCATGGTCAGACCGCAGAACAGGAAGGCCATCATGGATCCTATAAACATACCCGACAGCACCTTGGGGCTCATCAGATTCACCTCAAAGTAAGTCATGAAGTCAGTAAACGACGCCTGGTGGATATCCACTGCCTTATCGCCTATCTCTATGAATGTCTGACCAAGACGAGCCATACCGATTCTTATCTCCTCTATATACGATGCAAGCAGTGCCAGACCCGTCAGCGCTGCAGAGCCTATGGCAAAGCCCTTGCCGGTAGCGGCTGTCGTATTGCCCAGCGAATCGAGTGCATCTGTACGACGGCGCACACCCTCGCCAAGACCCGACATTTCCGCATTACCGCCGGCATTGTCGGCTATCGGGCCATACGCATCCGTTGCAAGGGTTATGCCAAGTGTCGACAGCATACCTACAGCGGCGATGCCTATGCCATAAAGACCCATTCCGACGTTGCCGAAATCAAAACCCGATGCAAACCAATAGCTCAGTATGATTCCCACTACTACAGCTATCACCGGAATTGCGGTCGACACCATACCGAGACCCACTCCCGATATTATCACGGTTGCCGGACCTGTCTTGCCACTTTCTGCCAATCGCTGGGTTGGTTTATACGACTGCGAGGTATAATATTCAGTAGCACGGCCTATGACTATACCTACTGCCAGACCTACCACCACCGAGCACGATATCAGCGCCCAGTTCGTGATGTCAAGAAGCCACATTATCAGGAATGTCGCGGCTACTATCAGCACAGAGCTCAGATTTGTACCTACCGACAGAGCGCCCAGCAGATCCTTCATCGTTGCATTCTCCTTGGTGCGCACACTGAAGATACCTATGATCGACAGAACGATACCTACCGCAGCTATCAGCATCGGTGCCAGGACAGCCTTCAGCTGAAGAGTCTCCGCTCCATCTCCGGCATTCATGAATGCCGCTGCGCCAAGAGCCGAGGTTGCCAGTATCGAGCCGCAATAACTCTCATAAAGATCGGCACCCATACCGGCCACATCACCTACATTGTCACCTACGTTATCCGCGATTGTGGCTGGGTTGCGGGGATCATCCTCAGGTATACCGGCCTCCACCTTTCCTACGAGGTCTGCGCCTACATCGGCTGCCTTCGTATAAATGCCGCCGCCTACACGCGCAAACAGCGCCTGTGTCGATGCGCCCATACCGAATGTGAGCATCGTCGTGGTGATCATGGTGAGCTTCTGTGGACCTGTTATATCAACAAAGTAGTCAAGTATCAGATACCAGAACGATATGTCCAGCAGACCAAGGCCTACTACCACCAGACCCATCACCGCTCCCGATCGGAAGGCCACGCGAAGACCGCCGTTCAGCGACTCGCGTGCGGCATTGGCTGTTCTCGCCGACGCATTCGTCGCGGTCTTCATGCCAAGAAAACCGGCCAGGCCCGAGAAGAAACCGCCCGTCAGAAATGCCACCGGAACCCACGGATTCTGTAGGTCGAAACCATATGCCATTATGGCAAACACAACCGCGAGTACTACGAATACAACGCCTACTATTCTATACTGCTGGCGGAGATACGACATTGCTCCGCTTCTCACGTGTGAGGCTATCTTGGCCATAAGTGGCGTTCCCTCACTCTCTTTCATCATACTCCGGTAGAAATACCACGCCAGCAACAACGCGATGATCGACGCTCCGGGTACGATCCAAAATAAAGTTTTTTCCATGGTTAGATTTATGGATTGGTTTATTATTTATAGTTGATACTATGTTGTTTACACCTCTATGGTTATACTTTGAATTCATCCGTCAGCATCGCCATTTTCTTAGCTATTTCAGCCGTTGCGAGATTGCCTATGCTGCCGAGATGACTGTGATTCACCTCCCTTACAGGGCTGTACTCACCTCTTTGGACCTCTTCTCCGACTTTGCGGTAGGCCTCGCGGAAAGGCACTCCCGACAGTACAAGTCTGTTCACCTCCTCTACTGTAAACAGGTAGTCATACCTGGGATCCTCCACTATGTTATCCTTCACCCTTATATGCTCGAGCATGAAATCTGCCATCTCAAGACAGTCTACCAGTTCATCTACTGCAGGAAACAATATATCCTTCATCAACTGCAGATCACGGTTGTAGCCCAGAGGCAGATTAGCTGTAAGAAGCGCAAGTTCATTGCCTACCGACTGCAGACGGTTGCACTTTCCTCGCATTATTTCAAACACATCCGGATTTTTCTTATGAGGCATGATGCTCGATCCCGTAGTCAGTTCATCCGGGAAGCTCACAAATCCGAAATTCTGGCACATCCACATGCACACATCCATAGCTAAATGCCCTAAAGTCGATGCCACTGCCCCGATGGCGGCTGCTATGGCGCGCTCGGTCTTTCCACGGCTCATCTGGGCCGCCACCACATTATAGTGCGGAGCGTCAAATCCCAGCAGACGTGTTGTCATCTCACGGTCCAGTGGAAAACTGCTGCCGTAACCCGCTGCCGATCCAAGTGGATTCTGGTTAGTGATTCTATATGCGGCCTTGACCATCTGCATATCATCGGTCAGGGCCTCGGCATACGCCCCGAACCAAAGTCCGAATGACGATGGCATCGCTACCTGAAGATGTGTGTAGCCGGGCATCAGCTTATCCTTATGCTCCTCCGACAGTGCCTGCAATCTGTGGAACAGACGCTCTACGGCTTGCGCCACACGTTTCAGTTCTTCGCGCATGAACAGCTTCAGGTCTACAAGCACCTGGTCATTACGCGAACGTCCCGAATGTATCTTCTTACCTATCGCTCCGAGCTTGCGGGTGAGCATCAGCTCCACCTGCGAGTGGACATCCTCAATCTCAGGCTCGATCACAAAATTTCCGGCTTCTATCTCACCGGCTATCTCACGCAAGCCTGCCGACAATTGTGAAAGCTCGTCCGAGGTTAGCAAACCTATCGACTCAAGCATCTGTATATGAGCCATAGACCCCTCGACATCATACCGGGCAAGCTTCATATCAAGCTCCCTGTCGCGGCCTACGGTAAATCTTTCTATCATTTTATCGGGTTCAAAACCCTTGCTCCATAGCTTTGTATCCATTGTTTTCATATATTGATGGTTCTGATGAGTCGCGGATACAGATCAAGCGCATCATCAATTTCCTGGATCTTTATAAATTCATCGGCGGTATGCGAGCGTGCCGACATTCCCGGACCGATTTTAATAGAGGGGATATCATACATCAGCGCCATATCGCTCGTGGTCGGACTCACAAACGGTTTCAGTCCAAGCTCTTTCGCCGCAACAACAAGCGGATGATCCTCCGGTATGGCCGAAGCATGTACCCGTGTCGACCGCGGCGTCAGTGTCGACCATTCCACCGCCTCCTGCAATATCCGGGCGGTGTCAGCATTGCTGTAAGCATCGGTTGTCCTCACATCCACTACATACTTGCACCGGTCAGGCACTACATTGTGTTGCCGCCCGGCCTCTATCTGGGTCACGCTTACCTTGATAGGTCCCAGCAGATCCGACTCCTTCTCAAAGCGGAAATCGCGCAGTCTGTTGATGTCATCTATCGCCCGGTATAGCGCATTCACACCCTCGTTGCGCGCAGCATGTCCGGCAACGCCCTCCGTCACTCCGTCAAGCACGACCAGACCTCTCTCACCTGTTGCTGGCTGAAGTCCCGTCGGTTCACCTACTATAGCCATATCTATCCGTATGCCGCGTCTGTCCATCTCCGGAAGAAAATACCGCATTCCGTATTCTCCCATCACCTCCTCGGCTGCGGTTATCGCAAGCAGAAGATTGAACCCCGACGGCTCGTCACACAGCTCTCTGAATGTTTGTATCAGGCTTACTACCGACCCGCCGGCATCATTGCTGCCAAGTCCATACAGACATCCGTCGGCCTCTGCCGGATCCAACGGATCGCGTGTATACTGCGGCGACGGTTTCACAGTGTCATGATGACTGTTGAGCATCAGCGTCGGTCTCGAACTATCATATCCGTTGGCCAACGCCCACACATTGTTATGGCAACGTTCAGCTGCCACTCCATGCTCAAGCAACCACTTATGCAGCAACGCAGCCGTTCCGTCCTCCTCGCGTGAGAGCGACGGAACAGCTATCATTGCTTTTAGCAGGTCTATTGATTCAGATAGACGGTTCTTCATCATGCTGTGATTACAGTTCCTGTAGCCGAATTCACAGCATCGCTACGGCATATAGTCACACTGCTCACTCCACGGTCTATCGCATCAAAGGCATTGTCGATCTTCGGAATCATACCCTTGCTTACTATGCCTTCCGCTTTTAGCTCGGCATATCGCTCACGGTCAATCGACGATATCAGGCTGTCAGGATCATTGATATCTGCCATTACGCCCGGCATCTCGAAACAGAATGTCAGATCTGTCCGGCATATCCTCGATGCGGCAATGGCCACTGCCGAAGCCACCGAATCAGCGTTACAGTTTAGAAGGTGTCCCTCTCCGTCATGGCATATCGCACAGAACACCGGCATTATTCCGCTATCCAGCAAGGTCGCTATCAGCCCGTCGTTTATCATTTGCGGATCTATATCGCCCACAAATCCATAATCTATCGGAGCGGCCTTACGTTTCTTTGCCGGTATCACGTTACCGTCGGCTCCACACATGCCTATCGCGTTGACTCCGGCGGCCTGCAGCATAGCTACAATCCGCTTGTTTATCAGACCGGCATAAACCATCGTCACAACGTCTATCGTCTGCGCATCGGTCACTCTACGCCCGTCTATCATGGTAGTGGCTATGTCAAGGCGTGCGCTCAGGCGGGTGGCCTCCTTGCCTCCGCCATGAACAAGTATCCGTGGACCCTTCATCGCGGCTATGTCATTCACCAGCGCCTGGAGTGCCTCCGGATTGTCTATGACGTTACCGCCGACTTTTATTACTCTGATATGTTCGAGATTACCCATCATTTCAGCGATTCGAGCATACGTTTTATCACTGTCTGTGCCGATATCTCACGGTTGGCAGCCTCCGGTATTACAAGGCTCTGGGGTGACTCTATCACATCATCCGTCACAATCATATTGCGGCGGACAGGCAGACAGTGCATGAAGAATGCATTGTTCGTAAGAGCCATCTTGGCCGAATCGACAGTCCAGCTGCGGTCGGTCGACAATATTTTGCCATAGTTTGGATCGGCATACGCCGACCAGTTCTTGGCATATACAAAGTCTGCTCCGGCCAATGCTCGGTCCTGATCATAATCTATCTTCGCTCCGGCCGTAAACTTCTCGTCAAGCTCATAGCCCTCTGGATGTGTCACCGTGACATCATATCCGGCAGCCACCATCCACTGGACAAACGAATTTGGCACAGCCTGCGGCAATGCACGGGGATGCGGGGCCCAGGTCATCACCACCTTGGGTCTCTCGGTCTTCTTATGTTCCTCTATCGTGATAAGATCGGCAAAACTCTGCAGTGGATGACCCGTGGCGGCTTCCATGCTGAACACCGGTCTACCGGAATACTTGATGAACTGCTCTACGACACGCTCCTCATAGTCCTCCGATTTGTCCTTGAGGCCGGCAAACGATCTCACTCCGATTATATCGCAGTAGCTTCCCATCACCGGTATAGCCTCAAGAAGATGCTCGGCCTTGTCTCCGTCCATTATCACACCTCTCTCCGTCTCAAGCTTCCAGGCGCCCTGGTTCACATCAAGCACCATCACGTTCATGCCAAGATTCATGGCTGCCTTCTGTGTGCTCAGACGTGTGCGCAGGCTCGAGTTGAAAAATATCATCAGGAGGGTCTTGTTCTTACCGAGATCGGTATACGCAAAACGGTCTTTCTTTATCTCGAGAGCCTCGGCGACAGCTTTTTTCAGGTCACCGATATCCGATACAGTCGTAAACTTATTCATGGTCAAGCATTTTACGCAGGTGTGTAAGAAAATGATCAGCTTGGGTCTTGGTCAACCCGAGAGCCGGAAGCAGACGCACCGTGTGCTGACCTGCGCCTCCGGTGAATATTCTATGGTCAAAAAGCAGACGCTTGCGGAACTCGCCGGCTGGCTCGTCGACATCAAATCCAATCATGAGGCCGCGTCCGCGCACATCCTTAAGTCCGCTTATTCTGCCGAGTTCCTCTATCAGATAGGCTCCCGTCTCTGCCGCGTTCTCAACAAGATTCTCGTCACGCATGACCTTGAGCACGGCTATTGCCGCGGCGCAGGCCAGATGATTGCCGCCGAACGTAGTGCCGAGCATACCTTTCTTCGCCTCAAAACGGGGTGATATCAACACCGCACCCATCGGGAATCCATTCGCTATGCCCTTGGCACATGTTATGATATCCGGTCGTATATCCGAATACTGGTGGGCGAAAAATCGGCCCGAACGGCCGTAGCCGCTCTGTATCTCATCAAGTATCAACACGGTTCCGGTTTCCTCAGTCAGGATTCTCACCGCCCTGAGATACTCGTCATCGGGCATCTGTATGCCGGCTACACCCTGTATGCCCTCCACTATCATGGCACAGTAATCACCTGATTCAAGAGCATGTTTGGCCGCCTCTACATCATTGAGCGGAACAAAATCCACTGCGTCCGTACGGTTGAACGGCGACTGTATGGCCGGATTGTCGGTTGCAGCTACAGCTCCCGAGGTACGGCCATGGAAAGCATGGCCCACGGCAAGCAGCTTGCGGCGGCCCGTAGCAAACGACGCAAGTTTTATAGCGTTTTCATTTGCCTCGGCTCCCGAATTGCACAGAAACAGGCTGTAGTCATCATAACCGCTCTGCTCTCCAAGCATATCGGCGAATTTCTGCTGCAATGAATTTTCCACCGAGTTCGAGTAAAACCCGAGCTGCGCCACCTGATCGGCTATAGCCTTAACATACTCAGGATGTGCATGCCCGATTGATATGACCGCATGACCGCCGTAAAGATCCAGATACTCCGTTCCGTCGGCTGTGTAAACATACGATCCAAGTCCCCTTACAGGTTCGATGGGATATAATGAATATACATCAAATAGTTTCATGTTGTTACATTTAGAAAGCCGACGGCTTGAGATGAAGACCTGTACGCGGATCAAGTCCGAGCATTATGTTCATATTCTCTACTGCTTGTCCCGAAGCTCCTTTCAGCAGATTGTCGATAGCAGTGGTTATCAGGAGTACACCGCGCGATGCATCGGCAGAAACCGACACCACAGCCTTGTTGGTATTGACAGCCTGCTTCAGATCTACAGGCTTGTGGCTCACCACTGTGAACGATGAGTCTGCATAATATGTGGCGTACAATTTCTCGGCCTCTTCCTGACCGATTTCTAAAGGTACAACCGCCATTACAAAAATACCACGCGCAAAGTCGCCTCTTACAGGTATGAAAATCGGCTCTCCGGTCACTCCGGGCTGAAGCTTGCGCAGCGAACGGACTATCTCTGCAAGATGCTGATGGTTGAACGGCTTGTATACCGACATATTATTGTTTCGCCAGCTGAAATGAGTTGTCGCGCCTGGCTTAACCCCGGCTCCGGTAGAGCCGGTTATTCCGGTTATGTTGATATCTGAAAGTCGCTCAGGCAATATGCCGGCATCGGCAAGCGGAAGAAGCGACAACTGTATTGCCGTTGCAAAACAGCCTGGATTCGCTACCAGGTCTGCCCCCTCTATCTTGCTCTTCTGCATATCTGGCAGACCATACACATAGCCATCGCTCTCGTCGCGGAAGTCTTGTGCGAGGTCTATGACCTTCAGTTCCTCCGGACGATTGTTCTCCGACCAGAACTCACGGCTCTTGCCATGCGCAGAGCACATGAACAGCACATCTATATCTTCAAGCGGATGTACATCGCTGAACACCAGATCCGTCTCGCCGAGCAGCCCTTCATGTACATCCGTGACAGGCTTGCCGGCATTGCTCGAACTGTGGATCCAGACGATCTCGGCTTCAGGATGATTTATAAGAATACGCAGGAGCTCGCCGGCTGTATAACCGGCGCCTCCCACTATACCTATGCGTGCCATACCTCGATCACGCCTTGTCATCACCCTTGTAGGGATGATGGTTATAGTATATCTTCATCGGATTGGCCATGATCTTGGTGAAGCCCTTCACATCATCTGCGCTCCAGGCCTTGTTCACCTCGCCATATTCGCCAAAATCAGTCTTCATGAGATCACCATCGGTAGTGACACCTACCAACGTGTAGCTGTACGGACGCAATACTATCTCAACAGTACCGCTTACGTTCTGCTGGCTCGACTCGAGCATTGCTTCGATATCGCGCATCACCGGCTCAAGATACTGGGCCTCATGAAGGAACATTCCATACCATGTGCCTACCTGATCCTTCCAATACTGCTGCCATTTGGTCAAAGTATGCTTTTCGAGCATCTTGTGGGCTGCTATGATAAGCATCGGACCGGCGGCCTCAAAGCCTACGCGACCCTTTATACCTATTATCGTATCGCCTATGTGCATGTCACGGCCGATTCCATAGCGTGAGCCTATCTCCTCGACCTTGCGAATAGCATCAACCTTGTTATCGAAATGCTCTCCATTTACAGCCACCGGCTCACCCTTGTCAAAGGTTATTGTCAATGTCTCCGGACCTTCCGCTGTTATCTGGCTCGGATATGCCTCTTCAGGCAATGTCTGCTCGGAGTGGAGTGTCTCTTTTCCTCCTATTGATGTACCCCACAGACCCTTGTTGATCGAATACTCCATCTTTTTGAAGTCAGCTTCATAGCCATGCTTCTTCAGATAATCGATCTCATACTCGCGGGTCAATGTCATATCACGTGTGGGAGTTATGATCTCGATCTCGGGAGCGAGTATCTGGAATGTCAGGTCAAAACGCACCTGATCGTTGCCGGCGCCTGTCGAACCATGAGCCACAGCGTCAGCTCCTATCTTCTTGGCATACTCTATGATCGCCATAGCCTGGAATATGCGCTCCGAGCTTACTGAGATAGGATAAGTACCGTTGCGCAGCACATTTCCGGCTATCATATAGCGGATGCTGCGTGTATAATAGTCATCGGTGATATCGAGTGCCGCGTGCGAGGCTGCGCCCAGACGCTTTGCCTTGTCGGCTATCACTTCAAGTTCTTTCTCGTCAAAACCGCCTGTATTGGCAATTGCGGTATGAACCTCATAACCGAGGTCTTCACTAAGATATTTTACGGCAAAGCTGGTGTCAAGGCCTCCACTGAAAGCCAACACCACCTTCTTCTTCTGATTTTCCATTTTGGGGGATTTGAAAGGTGTGTAAATGTAATTAATTAAGCGCCAAGATGATACGTGATCAATCTCTCTTTAGATGAAGCAGTTTTTTCATCGAACCCTTCATCTTCATCATATAGGGATTGGGACGATCTTTAGGCTCTAACGGTTTTGCGGGATCGTAGAGCATACCGGTACACAGACACATGCGCCGGTTATTGCGCTGAAGGATGTCATAATTCCTGCACCCTTCGCATCCTCGCCAGAACTCGTCGTCGTCGGTGAGCTCGGAAAAGGTCACGGGTTTGTAGCCCATGCGTGAGTTGAGCTTCATCACCGGCAGTGAGGTGGTGATTGAAAAGAGTTTGGCAAACGGAAAGCGTAGTCGAGCCAGCTCGAAAGTTTTCGCCTTGATGGCGCCGGCAAGGCCAAGATGGCGGTATTCGGGGTCGACAATCAGTCCTGACGTTGCCACAAAGTCACCGTGGCTCCAGCACTCTATGTAGCTGTAGCCTACGAGACGGTCGCCGTGCAATGCCACTACGCTCTTACCGCCGTTGATCTTTGCGGCGATATATTCGGGCGTGCGGCGTGCTATACCCGTTCCACGCTGAAGTGCCGATTCGTATATCATATTTACGATCTGCTCGGCATACTTCGCATGTTCAGGCTCGGCAAACGTGACGTTAATGTCATTAATATTCATGTCACTGATTGATAATAATTGAAATCGTCACTCGGCTTCCTTTCGTAAAAAGCCGGTGAACTCTTTCGTTGGTAAGTGTTAAGTTAGTTGGTTGTTATTATGATTAATTAGCAAATTCGAAAAATTGCGACAAAGTTACCGATATTTTTGCTATTTCCATCAATAAATTCCAACAAAAATCCTCTCTTCTCTAAAAATTTCATAAAACATATCATCCATATTTTCAGATGCAAAATTACGCCATAACCCGGCGCACTTCCTGCGAAACATCCCCTTTGTGCATAAAAAAGATACCGCCGGTTTCACACCCGACGGTATCATGTTGTTTATCTGATATTTACATCCTGCATTCTGCAGGTGGAAATAATATTCTTCACTGCTGCGGCTGCAATATGAGTGTGGCACGTGGCTGCAACTTCAGTTCATCACCGATTGTCACGGTTTCACCGGTCATCACATCCGTCATTATCTGTCCGGGTGTCAGTATCTCATCATAGCGGCGCATATCGGCGGTCACTTCCCGCTCTGTGCCGTTCATCACCACTACTACCTTGTCCGAACCATCTGGAAGATAACGGGAATACACATACACACCATCATCTTGCGGCGCGTAATGCTTCAGCTTACCATCTGCCATGAGCTTGCCATGATCACGACGCCAATGTAGCAATGATGAGATGTAGTTGAATGCCTCATTCTGTATGTCGCTGCGGCCGGCCGCATCAAACTCCTTCTCAGGCACATTTTTACGGACATAGCCGTCACTCCCCTCTTTCGAGCCATTCATCAGTAGTTCAGTCCCGTAATAGATCTGTGGAATGCCGCGCGACGTGAGCAGAAACGCTATCGCCTGTTTCCAGGGACGGAGCCCATCGCTGTCGGTCACAGGCTCGAGCAGGAAACGGTCGGTGTCATGATTATCAAGAAATGTCAGAATACGCTGAGGATCAGGCATCATGAAGTCGAAGCCGAGGTGATTGTAAATTTCGTTCAGGCCACCCTGACCGTATTTGCCTGTCTCACTGTTAAATGCGTCACGCGACTTGGTCATGAGAGTGAAATCCATCACCGTCGGAAGCCCGGGATCGCCGAGTGGATTGATTTTTGAACCTCGCTGCCAGAATGCCTCGGGAGCTTCATGAGCATACCAGCATTCGCCAACTATGTTGAAATCAGGGTATTGGCGTTCCACCTCGCGGCACCAGTCGCCCATTGCCTTGAAATCGGCATACGGGTAGGTATCCATCCTGATAGCATCGATTCCACTCTCCTCGATCCACCATATTGAATTCTGAACCAAGTACCTCATCAAGTGGCGGTTACGCTGATTCAAATCAGGCATTTCCTTCACAAACCAGCCATCTACAGCCCGCTTGCGGTCGGACTCGGTCGCATAAGGGTCGTAAATAGTTGACAATCTGTGGTTTGTAACAACAAATGAGTCCGGAAAATTGAACCAATCTTTGGCCGGAACATCCTTCATCCACGGATGATTACTTCCGCAATGATTGAAGATCATGTCCATAACTACCTTAATACCAGCATTATGGCAGCTATCAACAAACTCGCGCCACTCCTCATTAGTGCCAAAACGTGGGTCAATGGCATAATAATCGGTGGTTGCATAACCGTGGTAACTGCCACCCGGCATATCATTTTTGAGCACCGGATTCACCCATACCGCAGTAACGCCGAGAGAGTCTATAAAGTCCAGATTATCAGCCATTCCAGCTATGTTTCCACCATGCCTTGCATTGGGGTCGTCGGGATTGTCGGGAGAGGGAAATTCCAAACCGTCGCGCTCGTGTCCGGCATTGGCAGCTATTCCCTTCGCAAAGCGGTCAGGCATAATGAGATAGAGGACATCGGAGGCATCGAAACCGGCGGCCTTCGGAGCGTTGTCACGGGGCTTGAAAGTATAGTCAACGACGGTACTTTTGCCGCGTAAACCAGTGAATTTCAGCTTGATATCTCCGGGTTCCGCATCCTTGTCAACCTTAAGGTATATGAAAAGGTAGTTGGGACTGTCCAATCTTACCGTCTCAACAATCTGAATACCAGGATATTCCGAAGCCAAAACCGGCGTAGAAGCGGCAATTTGAGGTCCGGTCACCATCAGCTGCAAGGTATCGGCTTCCATACCGGTCCACCAATGCGGCGGATCAATGCGGTCGACCACCGGCCGGGATGTCTTTGCGGAAGCCAGAAAAGAGAGAATCGCCATAGCGGTCAATAGTGTGTAACGTATGATATTTCTCACGACCCGAATTATTTTATCAACCTTACAAACGATGCAGGTATGGTTGAAGTAAACGACATATCCTTGCGGGTAACCGGATGAACAAACCTCAATGTGCGTGCATGGAGGCAAAGGCGATGAGCACCACAGGGGGCACCACCGTATCTGCGATCGCCCGAAATAGGTGTGCCCAGATCTTTCATGTGGACCCTGATCTGATTCTTGCGGCCTGTATCAAGCTCGACCTCGACCATGGAGTGCTTACCGTTGCCACCGGTGGTGCGATAGCGGGTCACGGCAAGTTTGCCTCCCTTATCGGGGGTGGGGGTTGAATAGACCTCGTAGCGGGATGTCTCAGAGAGGTAGCTCCTCATTGTCCCGACTGCGGGTTGAGGTTCGCCATCGACCACACACACATATTGGCGGCTTATGACCATATTGTCCCAGTTGTGCTGCATGGTCTCCTTTGCCTCGATATTTTTTGCAAACATCATGAGTCCTGAAGTGTCGCGGTCAAGGCGGTGAACTATGAAGAGCTTGTTACGCGGGTCTTTCCATTTAAGATACTCGCGGAGGATGGAGTATGCGGTCTCCTTCACGGGTCCGGCGGGCTGTTCCTGTTCGCCAGCGGGTGTGAAGTTCTCGTTGCCGACGGACAGAAGTCCGTAGCCCTTCTCTATGACAATGATGTCGTCATCTTCGTAAACGATACGGAGACGGCGATGGCGAAATTCACGGAATTCGCGGCTGAAATTCATAGCCACTTCCTGACCGGCCTCGACCATAGCTGTGGCCTGAGTAACCGGGTGCCGGTTGACAGCGACCTGCCGGTGGGCTATCATCTGCTTGATCCGTGTCCGCTTCGTGTCGGGCAGCGACGATATGAGAAAATCGATCAGCCGCACCGGCTGACTTTCGGCCGGCACAATAAAATTACGTATGCTGTCGAGTGGTGATGTTGAGTACATATTTGTTATTTTAGCTCTTGCGTCTACGCGATCTTACCGGTTTGGGATTGGCGTTGGCGTCTTCAATTATTTTCTTACAATCGTCTAAAGTAAGCTTGGAGGGATCGTCCACATCGCGCGGCAACTTATAGTTTTTGCCACCGCTGGCTATATAAGCGCCATAACGGCCATTAATAATCTGGGTGGATGGATCTTCATCGAAACTCTTCAGCACCTTTTTGGCATCGGTCTCGCGTTTTGCAGTGATCAGCTCTATCGCTCTCTCAATAGTCACGGTCTGCGGAGCATCGTCGGCGGGCAGTGAGACGAACTTGCCATCGTGCTTCAGATAGGGACCGAAACGTCCGATAGCAGCCGAAACTTCCTTGCCTTCAAAGACGCCCACTACCCTCGGCAACTCAAAGAGCTTCAAAGCCTCGTCGAGGGTGATATCGAATACCGACTGATCCTTGGCCAAGGATGCGAACTGCGGTTTCTCCTCATCGGAACTGTCGCCTATCTGCACTACCGGTCCGAAACGGCCAATCTTGACAGACACAGGCTTACCCGACTTAGGATCAGTGCCAAGCAGACGTTCGCCCGGTTTATGATCGAAACGTGTTTCGTTGGCCCGTTCTACTTCGGGGTGAAACACTTCATAGAAACCCACGATTTCCTTTTTCCAGGGAGCGTTGCCACTCGATATCTCGTCAAAACGCTCTTCAACGCTGGCGGTGAAGCCATAGTCGAGCACGTTGGGGAAGAACTGGGTGAGGAAGTCGTTGACCACCATACCGGTATCGGTGGGGATGAGCTTACCACGATCGGCACCTGTGATTTCCGTGCGCGAACGCTTCTCTATCTTTCCGTCACTGCCGAGGATAAACGACACAAGCGTCTTCTCCACACCGGGACGGTTGCTCTTCTCCACATATTCACGCTGCTGTATAGTAGAGATTGTAGGAGCGTAAGTAGAAGGACGTCCGATGCCGAGTTCCTCCATCTTCTTGACAAGCGAAGCTTCGGTATAGCGTGGCGGGTGCTGTGTGTAGCGCTCGGTAGCGGTGATAGTCTCAGCCACGAGCTGATCGCCTTTCTCGAGCTTCGGAAGGAGGTTGGAACCATCGTCAGAGGAATCGGAAGCGTTGTCCGAATCATCGTGACCTTCTATATACACCTTAAGGAAACCATCGAAACGTATTGTCTCGCCCACGGCTGTAAAACCGGGATGCGCACCAGAAGCCTCAATGTCGACTGTCGTCTTCTCGATGACGGCATCGGTCATCTGTGATGCGATGGTACGCTTCCATATAAGGTCGTACAATTTGCGCTCACGGTCGCCGAGTCCCTTCAGCTCACGTTGGTTGATGTAGGTGGGGCGTATGGCTTCGTGTGCCTCCTGTGCGCCTTTTGAGCTTGTATGATACTTTCTTACCTTGAGGTAGTTTTTGCCGAGCTTGGTCTCGATCTCAGAAGATATCGAAGCAATAGCCTCGTTGGAGAGATTGAGCGAGTCGGTACGCATATATGTTATATGACCGGCTTCGTAAAGTTTCTGAGCCACGAGCATTGTCTGGGCGACAGTAAATCCCAACTTACGCGAAGCCTCCTGCTGGAGAGTGGAGGTTGTGAACGGCGGAGCGGGAGACTTGGACAACGGCTTGACCTGAACATCGGCCACGCGGAATGTAGACCGAGCGCAATCGTCAAGATACTTTTTCACGGCCTTTTCGTCGGGAAGGCGATCGTGGAGAGCGGCACGGACAGAAGCACCAGAAGCAGTGCGCATCAAAGACGTGACGCGGAAGTAAGGCTCGCTGACAAAATTGCGTATTTCGTTCTCGCGCTCGACAATAAGCCTGACGGCTACCGACTGGACACGTCCGGCCGACAAAGCCGGTTTAATCTTCTTCCACAGCACCGGCGACAATTCAAAGCCAACAATCCTGTCGAGCACACGTCGCGCCTGCTGCGCATCGACGCGTCCCATGTCTATGTTGCGTGGATTAGCTATTGCATGCAGAATCGCATTTTTGGTTATTTCATGAAACACAATACGTCGGGTGTGCAGAGGATCGAGCCCCAGCACCTGGGCCAGATGCCACGCTATAGCTTCTCCTTCCCGGTCTTCATCGGATGCGAGCCATACAGTGTCAGCCTCGGCGGCTGCCTTCTTAAGCGATTTAACCAGATCCGTCTTATCTTCGGATATTTCATATTCAGGTTCGAAGTCAACTCCTTTCTCCATGTGGAAGTCTTTCTTCGTCAAGTCGCGTATATGTCCATAGCTCGACATGACCTTGTAGTCGGGGCCCAGAAATTTTTCAATGGTTTTTGCCTTTGCTGGCGACTCGACTATAACCAGATTTTTTGACATGTCTATGGTGTTGTTTAGATTATGAATCGCAAAATTATGAATATTTATTGACAAAATTCAATTACGGCATAAAATAAGGTGATTTTGCCACATAAATATAATTCATTTTCCACAATCAAAGTTCTACGGGTGCCGGATTTCAAAACCAAACCGTTAACTTTGCACCCTACAAAAACGATTCACCCAATCATGATAGAATACATATCGGGCCGTCTGGCCGAACTCACCCCCACATATGCTGTTGTCGATTGCTCAGGGATAGGGTATATGCTCAATATATCGCTTGCGTCATTTGTACCGCTTGACTCGACACTCGCTGACGCGCGATGCGGTGATCCGTCAGCAATGCCAACAGTGAAACTGCTCGCGCATGAGATAATACGGGAGGATACGCATGCACTGTTCGGATTTCTGACAGAGCGGGAGCGCTCACTGTTCAGGCTTCTGATCGGGGTGTCGGGAGTTGGAGCCAATACGGCACGTATGCTGCTATCGTCGGTCCAGCCCGCCGAACTTGAGGCAGTCATCATGTCGGGGGATGCAAAACGGCTGAAATCGGTGAAGGGAGTCGGTACAAAGACAGCCGAACGTATAATTGTGGACCTCCGTGATAAAATAAAAGCATCGGACGATACGTTATTAACACAGTCGGCCGAATCGCCATCGACATCAGATGTCTACGATGAAGCACTTGCCGCACTGCTGATGCTTGGATTTGCCAAACCCCAGACCCAGAAAGTGCTCAAAAAGATCTTCGAGGCATCGCCAGATGTCAAGGTGGAGACCGCTATAAAGCGTGCCCTCACCATGATGTAAGGCCGGCATAGTAAGAAACTATCCAATCCGGGCAGTCCGGCCGGAAGCCTCGCGTGAATTATACCGATCACGACAACATAACATACCGACGCCATAAGTATGCTGTGATCAGCCTATTAATGGTTCTGGCGTGCCTTGTATCGACCGGCACGGGCTTTCTGTATGCCCATGCTCCCGGACCGGAGAGCGAGATAGATCCGCCGCCGGTTAATCTCAGCGCGGCTCCCGACTCAACGACAGACACGATCACCGGGATATATCCCGTATCGGAAGGTATACCTCAGTCGTACGACATGCTGCTCGGCAGGGATCTGCCTGTAGATCTTGACAATCCACAGAACATACGCACGGAAATAGAGTATGATGCGGAGTCGGGCTACTATGTGGTAAGGTCGAGAATCGGCAATCAGGAGGTAGCGACTCCATTTATGCTCACACCAGAGCAATACGAGCGATGGCAAAACCGCAAACTGATGCGCAGCTACTATGCCAGGCGCAATTCGGAACATCTGTTTCCATCGGAAAAGACAACGTTGAACACCGGCGACATGAATTTCGCCCTCGGCAGGCTTGAACGTATATTCGGACCGGGAGGCGTGTCGTTGCGCACACAGGGCAATGTACAGATCAACGCGGGTATAAAGAGTAATTTCACCGACAATCCGGCGCTGTCGCTGTCGTCGAGACGCCACACTTACTTCGACTTCGACCAGAAAATACAGGCCAACATACAGGCATCGGTAGGCAACCGCCTGACATTCAACATGAACTACAATACCGACGCAACATTTGACTTTGACTCGAAAAATCTGAAGCTCAAGTATGAGGGCACGGAAGACGATATTGTCAAGAGCATAGAGGCCGGCAATGTATCGATGACCACCGGCTCATCGCTGATACGCGGCAGCACTGCCCTGTTCGGTATAAAATCGACACTCCAGTTCGGCCGCCTGACAGCCACCGCCCTCGTGTCGCAACAAAATTCGGAAAGCAGGTCGATCAGCACCCAACGTGGTGCCCAGACGACCGATTTCTCGATAACGGCTGACCAGTATGACGCCAACCGCCACTTTTTTCTGGCACAGTTCTTTGAAAGCGGGTATGATACGTTCACCTCACGACTGCCCCTGGTGAGCAGCGGCATACAGATAACACGCATAGAGGTATGGATCACCAACAAACAGAGCGACTATGGCCAGAGCCGCAATATAGTGGCGTTCGCCGACCTCGGCGAAAACAGGGTGCTTGCCAACGACTACTGGCACACCGACCCATCGGTACCGGTTCCGTCGAACACGAGCAACAACCTGATATCGGTGATCAAGACCGACTATCCCGACGCCAGGAATATCAACACCGTTACGCAGGCACTTGAACCGCTTCAGGCTTTCGGCATATACGGGGGCAGCGACTTCGAGAAAGTGGAGAGCGCACGTCTGCTGTCGGAGACGGAGTATACCCTCAACCAGGCCCTCGGCTACATTTCGCTCCGCTCTGAACTCCGGAGCGATGAGGTGCTTGGAGTGGCGTTCGAGTACACCTATATGGGCAAGGTGTATCAGGTGGGCGAATTTTCAAGCGATATCACCGCCACCGATCAGTCGCTGTATGTGAAGATGCTGAAATCGACGACACAGAATCCACACATGCCGATGTGGCGGCTGATGATGAAAAACATCTACAACCTGGGGGCGACTCAACTGCAGGCATCGAATTTCCGTCTCAACATAAAGTATCTGAGCGACACGACCGGTACAGAGATCAACTACCTGCCCATAGCGTCGATGAGCGACAAGCCACTGCTACAGGTGATGAACCTTGACCGCCTTAACACCAACAATGAGTCGAATCCGGACGGATTTTTCGACTTTATAGAGAATTACACAGTAAATCAGCAGACAGGCCGGATAATATTCCCGGTGACCGAACCTTTCGGCCGGCATCTTGAGAAAGCGATAGGGGATCCTGCCGTTGCCGAACAATATACGTTCAAGGAGCTTTATGACTCGACGCTGACAGTGGCACGACAGTATGCGGAGAAGAACAAGTTTGTAATGACGGGCAGCTATCAGGCAAGCAATGGGTCGCAGATACGGCTGAACGCATTCAATGTGCCCCGTGGCTCGGTGATAGTGACCGCCGGAGGTGTGCAGCTGACTGAAAATGCCGACTATACGGTAGACTATGCAGCCGGTATAGTCAACATAATAAACAACAGCATAATAGAATCGGGCCAAAGCATATCGGTCACCCTGGAGGACCAAAGCCTGTTCTCGACCCAGAGGAAAAGCCTGTTCGGTCTGGACCTGAACTACAAATGGTCGAAAGAACTCAGCATAGGAGCGACCATACTCCACTATGGCGAGAAGGCGCTGATAGAGAAGGTAAACATAGGCGAGGAGGTGGTCAACAACACCATGCTCGGACTGAATTTCGCCTACAACAAGGAATTCATGTGGCTCACCAATCTGATAAACAAAATACCGACGGTAAACGCCACAGCTCCGTCGCGGGTGTCGCTTACAGGCGAGATAGCCACACTGCGCCCTCAGTCGGAGAAGAGCGGAAGTACCAAAGGGAGTTCGTATATAGATGACTTCGAGAACGCGCAGTCGAGATTCGACCTGCGGTCGCCCTACGGATGGTTTCTCGCCTCAACTCCATACGACCCGTCGGCAGAGGCACTGTTTCCGGAAGCGGCACTGAGCAACAACATAGACTATGGCAAGAACCGTGCGCTGATAAACTGGTACTACATAGACCGGCTGTTCACATCGCGCAACTCCTCGCTCGTGCCTGGCTATATAAAGAGCGATCTGAAGCAGCTCTCGAACCCATACGTACGCGAAGTGACAAGCAAAGAGATATTTCCGCGGCGTGAGCTGACCTACGGTGAGTCGTCGACAATCCAGACGCTCAATCTATCCTTCTATCCGGATGAGCGGGGTCCATACAATCTCGACGCGCAGAATATAGGAGAGGACGGCCGTCTGCTGATGCCCGAACGCCGCTGGGGCGGAATAATGCGCAAGATGGACAATCCCAATTTCGAGCAACAGAACATAGAGTATATACAGTTCTGGCTGCTGAATCCGTTTCTTGATCCGGACAATCCGAACTATGAGGGCGGGGACCTGTACTTCAATCTCGGCGAGATAAGCGAGGATATACTGAAGGACGGCATGAAGAGCTATGAGAACGGAGTGCCTGTTGACGGAAACGACCAGTATATGAAAAACACCGTGTGGGGACGTGTGTCCACCCAAAACTCCCTGACGTATGCCTTTGACAACAATAATTCGGCGCGTCTGGTGCAAGACACGGGTCTGGACGGTCTGCTAAATGATGATGAATTCAGATTTCCGTCGTATGAGAACTATCTGAAGGAGCTGAGGCAGCGTCTGCCGGCAAGCACTCAGCAGCAGATGGAGACCGACAAGTTCTCGCCTCTTAACGATCCGGCGGGCGACAACTACCACTTTTACCGCGGGTATGACTATGACGAGCAGAAACTATCGATACTGGAGCGCTACAAACGCTACAACGGGGTGGAGGGCAACTCGCTGTCGCCGGAGGATGCCGGTGAACGTCTCTATCAGTCGAGCCGTTCGCTGCCTGATGTGGAGGACATAAATCAGGACAATACGATAAACGAGTATGAACGGTATTTCCAGTACAGGGTATCGATACGTCCGGAGGATCTGGTGGTAGGCCGCAACTACATAACCGACAAGCAGACATCGATCGTGTATACCCGCGACGGCAACACGCAGGAGACGGAATGGTATCAGTTCAAGATACCTCTGTCGGAATTTCAGAAGACTGTAGGCAGCATAAGCGACTTCTCGACGATACGCTTCATGCGTATGTTTATGACAGGGTTCAGGCAGACAACACATCTGCGCTTCGCCACGCTGGAGCTGGTGCGCGGGGAATGGCGCACCTATGACTTCAACCTGAATAACCGCGGGGACAGCCCTGCGGAGGGTCAGATAGACCTGTCGGTGGTGAATATAGAGGAAAATGCGGGACGTGAACCCGTGAACTATCTGTTGCCTCCGGGAGTGAGCCGCATATCGGATCCGGGTCAGGCCCAGATAGTACAGGAGAACGAGCAGTCGCTCCAGATAAAGGTGTCGGATCTGCACGCGGGCGATGCACGCGGCGTGTACCGCACTACCCTGCTTGACCTGCGCAACTACAAACGGCTGCAGATGTGGATCCACGCTGAAAGCACGATAGACAATATAACCGCACTGACGGATGGCGAGCTGTCGGCGTTCATACGCTTCGGATCGGACATAAAGCAGAACTATTATGAATATGAGATTCCGCTGTCGCTCACCCCTCACGGGAAATATACGGATACTCCCGCAAACCGCGAGATAGTGTGGCCGGAACAGAACTTCATGAACATAGAGCTGCAGCGGCTTGTAGACCTGAAGATGGAACGCAACAGGGCAAAGCGCGCGGGAGACGAGGGTGTGGGCTACAACATAGTGTATACGGGCCGGGATCCTGAAAATGCCCGCAACCGGATGGCTGTAATGGGCAATCCTTCGATATCGGACATAAGGGTGATGCTGATAGGTGTGCGCAACAACAGCCCGATGTCGAAGGACGGAGTGGTGTGGCTGAACGAGCTGAAGGCTACGGAATTCAACAACTCGGGGGGCTGGGCCGCCAAGGGCAACGCATTTATAGCGGTGAGCGATGTGGCTTCGGTAAACGTCGGGGCACAGATGGAGACAGCGGGATTCGGCGGTGTGGACCAGAGCCTGAACGAACGACGCATGGATGACTTTCACCGCTATGACGTTGCGGTGCAGACCGATCTGGGACGGTTTCTGCCGGAGGGGGCAAGACTACGGGCACCGTTGTTCTTCAGCATGTCATCGGAAAAGACGTCGCCCAAATATAATCCGCTTGACCGGGACGTGTTGCTGAAAGATGCGATAGACGCGGTTGACACAAAGGCGGAACGCGACAGCATAAACGCGTTTGCCATAGACCGGTCGACGACAAAAAATTTCAGTCTGTCGGGACTTCACTTTGATGTAAGGTCGAAGAATCCGATGCCATGGGATCCGGCCAACTTCACAGCCGGATTCAGCTTCGCGAAGCAATCGACCACCAATCCGACCACGGAGTATGAGAATACGAACGACTACCGTGGAAGCCTTCAGTATTCCTACGCGCCATATTTCCGTCCCTTGCGCCCTCTATCTTTCATAAAGAGCAAGAGCCGGCATATGAAATTTCTGAAGGAGTGGGAACTGAACTGGCTGCCTACCGTGATAGGATTTACAACAAACATGTCGCGCTTCTACTATGAGCAGCAGACACGCTCGGAGACGGACGTGAATTTCAGGCTGCCGGTGAGCGTGAATAAAAATTTCCTATGGGACAGGCAGTTCAATCTGTCGTGGAACCTGACGAAGAGCCTCATGGTGAGCTTCACGTCGAACACCAGCGCCAGGATAGAGGAGCCAGTAGGCGCCGTGAACCGCAAACTGTTTCCAGACCAGTACAGAGAGTGGCGGGACACGGTGTGGCAAAGCATACTGCACATGGGAACGCCCTGGAACTATAATCAGGTAGCCACGGCCACATATAACGCACCGTTCAGCCGGATACCGGCCCTTGATTTCCTGAACGCTACGCTGAGCTATAATTCGACCTACAGGTGGGACCGTGGCGCGACCGTGGATGGCATAAGTATGGGTAATACGGTGTCAAACCAGACATCGGGCACTATAGACGGGCGTATAAATTTTGACAATCTGTTCAGGAAGTCGGCGTTTCTGAAACGGGTGCAGAGCAGATTTGCCTCGTCGTCGCCGCAACGCAACACTGTGCGCAAGCCGCGGAGATATGAACGCAATGTGCCATTGCGCGATGATACAACCGTAATGATACGGCATAACCTAAGGTCGCGGCGCGTGAGGGTGAGGGCGACCGATGTGTCGACAGGCAAGCCGGTGGCCATAAGGACAAGAATAGTGGACAACAATAATGTTGAGATACTGAACCACGGCAAGGAGACGCTGAAAATTGTGGTGAGCGAGCGTCTGAGCAATGACAACCCGTTGATGGAGGAGATAGCCCAGTATGCGGCTCGCCTCATGATGTCGCCTAAGAATGCTTCGGTAAGGATACGGTCCACACGATCATTGTCGCTGCCGCTGTTTGTGCCTGATGTGGGCAATATCTTCGGCCAGTCGAACAGCTACGGGCCTATGGCCCCGGGCCTGGACTTCGCATTCGGCTTTTATAATGAGGATTTCATATCGAAGGCCAAGGAGAGGGACTGGCTGATAACAGATGACGGCCAGACATCGCCGGCCAGCTATTCGAAGACTCAGGAGATAACTCTGGAGCTTAATCTGGAGCCTATAAAGGGGCTGAAGATACTGCTGACAACAAACCGCACAGACAATCATTCGAACCATGTGCAGTTTATGTATGACAATATGCCTGTATCGCTGTCGGGATCGTATACGAAGACCCATATAGCTCTTGGATCGGCGTTGCGGCGCAGCAGTCCGGACAATGGGTATGAGAGTAAGGCATTCAATGATATGCTGGCCAATATAGGCGTGATAAACCGCCGTCTGGAGGAACGTTATCTTGCGACAAGGTATCCCGACCGGGGATTTATGAGCGGAAGCCCTCTTGCGGGGCAACCGTTTGATCCGGAAGTGGGGACAATAAGCCAGAACAGCCCGGATGTGCTGATTCCGGCATTTCTGGCGGCCTACTCGGGCCGGAATCCATCACGGCAGTATCTCAATCCGTTTCCGGGTCTCGCGCATGCTCTACCCAACTGGAGAGTGACCTACGACGGGTTGACCGGGTTGTTTGGTCTGAAGTCGGTTTTCAAGTCGTTCACGCTGTCGCATGCCTATCAATGCACGTATTCGGTGGGCTCGTATGGCTCGTACCTCAACTGGGTGAGCGCCGATGGGTCGTCAGATTATGGCTATATACTCGACGAGCTGTCGGGCAATCCTGTGCCATCATCGCCCTACAATATCTCGTCGGTAGCAATAACAGAGCGTTTCGCTCCGCTTATAGGGTGCGCCGTGACGCTCTACAACAATATGACGATCAATGCCGAATGGCGCGACCAGCGTACGCTTACGCTCAATACTTCCGCGGGTCAGATAGTTGAAGCCGCGCAACGAGGCATTACTGTGGGTATGGGCTACAAGATAGCCAATTTCAACACGGTGCTGAAAATAAAAGGTCAGCAGACCGGGGTGAGCCACGATCTGCTGATCAACGGGGACTTTTCGTATACACTTACACAGGCGCTAATACGGCGTATAGAGACGGCGTACACACAACCGACATCGGGGACACGCAATTTTCACTTTAATCTCAAGGCCGACTACCGCATGAGCCGACGTCTGCAGATAGGTGCGTATCTCGAGCATCAGGTGAACACACCTGTGGTGAGTTCATCAAGCTATCCAACCAGCTCCACAGCTTTCGGCTTCAGCTTCAATCTGTCGCTGGCAAGATGAGTGGAACAGTTATTGAACTGGGATATCAATCCATTTTCCGGCGGGGACTCTGATATCCTTAACTTTGCCACCGATCTCGATCTTGAGCATTCCACCGGATTTGCTGTAGGCTTTGGCACTGCTCAGCCGACCGTCGGACATGGCTGCCGAGATAAGAAAACCGCCCCGTACACGCAGACTGTCGAATGACACGTCGCGCCAGTCGGATGGTATGGCGGGGAACAACCGAACAACACCGGTATGGCTCTGCAGGAGCATACGCTGTATGGCTTCGGCAAAGGCCATATTGCCTTCAAGGGTGAAGGGTCGGTAGGTGAACTTGGATTTGCCGCTGCGGCTTTGGTCGCCATTGACATGGAAAGTATTCGGCAGGCAGAAGCACTCGGCAAACGTGCGCAACGCATCGCGGGCCTTGTCGCCATGCAGTGCGGTTGCCTGAAGCGCACCGAACCAGGCATAGCTGTAGCCGACCCAGTAGTCAGGACCAAGTTTCTCCAGTTTTTCGAGCGAAGCGTTTATCACATCCGAATCGCCACGGCTGGGATCCAACAGACCGAGCGGATGTATGGACATGACATGCGACATATGACGGTGGGAATACTCAATGGGCACTCCAGGTGCTATTGCCAACGATCCGGAATCATCTACGGCAAGCTGCGGCAGACGCTCTCCTATGCTCTCCCAATGCGCGGCTTCTTTGTCCTTGCCCAGATCGTGTGCCATTTCGGCGCATGCCGAGAACAACCATCTGGACAATGCGAGATCGTAGTTTGTCATATTGCTGAACCAGGCTTCCCGCGAGTTGTCATTGTACTCAGGGCTGCTGCTGAATTCAAACGACAGTTTTCCGTCTGGTCGTTCGACCAACTGATTTTCAATAAATTTGGCGACATCGGATGCAAACGGATAAGCACGTTTCTTCAGGAATTTCCTGTCGGCCGAATATAGCCAGTGGAGATAGAAATGCTGCGCAAGCCACGCACCGGCTGTCTGGCTCATTGAATACTGTATCCACCCGCCCATGGGTTCGCCAGTCAGAGTGCATACACCCGGCACATTGAGTCCATCATGGCCGAAATACCGGCGCGTGTAGTCTTTGTAAACATCGCGTTGATTCCACAGCGTGTTCAGATAGCCCTCACCTTCCTCAAGATGATTTCCGGCGTAAACAGGCCAATAGCTCAACTGTGTATTGAGATCGTGATGGTAATCACCTTTCCACGGCGGCAGACTTCCATTGTCGGCGGTCCATACACCCTGAAGCGATATGGGGTAGCTATCCTTGCGTGCCAGCGATCCAAGCTTGTACATCTCGCTTTCATACTGACGTTGCAACACGCTGTCCGGCAGGCTTATGGATGACATTCCGTTAAATCTGTCCCAATATGTGCGGTGGCTTGCAAGATCCTTGTCTATGCCGCGCTTAATTGCCTCAGCTGTAGCTTTTTCAGCCTTACATCCACCTATGGTGGAACCTATGCTCCACACAAGAACCATGGTATCGCCCGATACATTGTAGCGCACATCCACATCATACTCAAAGCCTTCCTGTCCGGGCTGACGGTAATTGATATGGCCTTTGTCGGATACTATGTTGCCCTGTGGATAACCGAGACTGAACAGACCCTGTCCGGCATGCGAGTTGTCATCTGTACCGGCTGTATTCTGAGGAGCGTACTTTGGCGTCACTATACGCGGAGTCACATTAGCGGCAGATGGACCTGAGATACAAATCCATCCTACAGGGAAATCGGCATGGACATAGGAGGTAATCTCCGTGCCGTCATCATACATTATGCGGGCAACTGCCTGATCCATATCGATATACCCGCGTGTATACTTGTCAGGACTAGGTAGACCGACCAGCTCGAGAGCCGCACCGGGAATTTTTGTTGGAGTAGGGAATTGGTCGTACGGATAGTCAAGTTTCTGCTGCACAGGTAGATAGTTGCCGCTTCTTATGTGTTCGGTAACCCATTTGAAACTGTAGTCGCCCTTGGCTATGCTGTCGTTGGGTCGCAGATCCCAAAGATCGGTGCGGTCAAGCGAGAATCGCAGAGTATCATTGCGGCTCCAGACCAATGCTCCTACAGTACCGTTACCGAGTGGCATACCCTCGTCCCACGTCTTTGCCGGAGAGCTAAACTCCAGATTGCGAGCCTCAACCGGAGCTGCAATGTAAGATGATGCCAACATCAACAGTCCGGTAGTTAATATAGTTCTCATGTTTTCAAGGTTATACAATAGTTATTATTATGATTGGCAATCGCAAAGATAACATCATAAAGCGCTGAAAACAATGGAGAATCTTATAAAAAAGATGGACTATCTTACTTTTATAACGATGCGAAAAGTGTTCTGTAGGCACTATGGGTACCAAAAGTGGTGAGGATATCCCCTTCAATAGCCCGAGAAGTCTCTGGATTGTCAAGAGGGACGAGAGCATAGCGTCGGTGCACTATTCCAAGTATGTTTGCCTCCTCGGTCGGACGACTTACTGCAATGAGACTCATATCATTACCTTCGTGCAATGAAGAGATGTCACCATACTTCAGTCCGATGAAAGCCTGAGGTACTTGAAAACGGAGAATATAGTGCCCGCTGTCTATCTTAAGTGACTGAACAGCAGCACCTACACCCATTTCACGGGTAAGGTCTGCAGCAGCCCTCTGCTCGGGGGTGAGAATACGGTCTATATGGAAGCCCTGGAGGATTGACTCATGGAGCTTGTCGATTGCCCTGGCATAGATATGACGGGCACCTAACTCCTTGAGTAAGGCCACAGTACGTATCGAAGCACCGAAGTTCTCACCGATGGCGACGATCACAATATCTACGTTCTTGACAGGTAGTGCGGAGAGGGCGACGCGGTCGGTGGAATCGAGGATGTAAGCCGTTGATATAAAATCTTTTATCGACTCTACAATAGTGTGGCTTATGTCGGCTCCAATCACCTCGTGACCAAGGTTGGTAAGGTCGACCGCGAGGTTGGATCCATATATTCCGAGTCCTATAATGAGGTATCGCATAGGGAGTTAGCTTAGAGATCGAGATCAGTTAATAATAAGGTTGTCGGAAGGCATCGATACAGAGACGTCTTGTTTCTGTCCTACTATCGAGACTATCAAGGAGATAAGTCCGACGCGACCCAGAAACATGGCCGTACACAAGATCAGCGAACTTGTGTCGGAAAGATCGCCTGTGATGCCCAGAGAAGAGCCGACGGTAAAGAGAGCCGACAGGACCTCGAACAGGACGTCGCGTGCCGGCAGATCCGGTTCAAGAGTGAGAAGAATGAGCGAATATATAAGATAGCTGAAAATAGAGAGAGCGACCACAGAGTTAGCGCGCCTGATAGACCATACCGCTATGGAACGCTTGAATGCCGTGACCCTTTCACGTCCAAGGACGATAGCTCGAAGATTAAGACATATCGCCGCAAGGGTGTTCACCTTGATACCTCCGGCGGTAGACTGTGAAGCACCGCCGACCCACATGAGGAACATAACCATGAGAACCGTGGCCGGGCGGAAGGCGGCAGGATTGACGGATGAGAATCCGGCACTGCGAGGGGTCACACTGTTGAATACCGACTGTGTGAGCTGGTCCCAACCGCTCATACCCTGAAGCGTGTTCGTACGCTCCATGAGATAGAACAATATAGCTCCAGCAACAAAAAGAATACCATAAGTGGTAAGGACTATCTTGGTATTCATGTTGTATGGGTGGACATTGCGCGGCCCGGCTTTATTGTCGCTAAAGCCAATAGCCTGAAGAAGGTTGCGCACGTGCAAGAATATCGCGTCCTTGAAGTTGACAAGGATAGGGAATCCAATGGCTCCGAGGACTACCAGCAATGATGTGACCCAATATATCGAACCGTTTCCCGTCATAAGCAAGACATTACCCATACCACCGGGAAGGGTTGAGAAACCAGCATTGCAGAATGAAGAAAGCGAGTGGAACGCGCAAAACACCAGTTCTTCATCGACAGGGAGTCCAAGCTGTCCGTGGACACAGAAAAAGACCATTACGGCGCCAATAGCCTCGATAGTCATTGTGAATCCGAGAATGTAGAGCAACGTAGGCACAAGGGCCGACATTGTGTTGGAGTAGATCATATCTTTCAACATCAGCTGGCTGTAGATAGATGCACGTCCGCTGAAGAAGAGCGCGAAAAAGCTTGTGAAAGTCATGACCCCGAGTCCGCCGATCTGAATGAGGAGCGACAATATAAGCACACCCAAAGGGGTGAAGTTGACGTATATATCGACCGGTGTAAGACCCGTAATGCAGACAGCGCTCGTGCTAACAAAAAGAGCATCGGTGAAGGTTATGCCGGCATAAGTGGATTTAGGAAGCATAAGCAGCAACGTGCCTATGAAAATCAGCACTATGAACGAGCCTGACATCAGCAACGACGGATTTGTACGCCTGCCAATAAGTTTCATCACACCGTGGCACAAATCGACTATCGAATATGCTATGAGCACAGGATAGATGAACCTGTTTGAATAGATGATCTTAGCAGCCCAGGGGATCCACGGGTGATCGGGCCTGGGGTATATCAATGGCCAAGCAGTCAACAGAACGCCTATACAGACTATCCACCGGATGAGCGTGGAGCCTTCCTTACGGATAGCATCACGCTCGAACAGCAATGAGAATACTATATTAATGAGAAATATAGTCTGAGCCGCGTGAATGCTGCGGGATAACAGGATCCACTGCGAGGGTCCATGCTCAAATCCAAGCACAAGCACCATACACGCCAGCAATACCACAGAAGCAATGACCGACAACATATACAGCACACTGCCGGTAATACGGATCGGAGCTACAAAACGCTTGACAAACCGCCTGTACGTCTCTTCAGCCCGCCTGAACCGGCGCACGAATCCACCATATATGTCGTCGAGATTATATCGCATTTCCAAGTAAACGCACGTATGAACTTCTAAGTTCTAACCCTCTTTCTCCGAGAGTTCAAGCCATCTCATTTCCTTTTCATCGAGGATACCGGTCAGTTCGGCATATCTGGCCGAGAGCGTGGCAACATCATCAAGCTGGCGTCCGGAAGCGAATATGGCGTCAATCTCAGCCTTTTCAGCTGTCAAACGGTCAATCTCCTCCGTAAGTTCCTTAAGCTCGCACTTTTCCTTGAAGCTGAGTCTGACCTTACGCTCACGTTCGGGCTTACGTTTCTGTGGCTCGGGACCACGTGTTCCGGCCTCCTGCTGTTTCTGTTTTTCGGCCAACCACTTCCTATAGTCAGAGTAGTTGCCCGGGAAATCGCGCACCACACCGTCGCCCTCAAAGACAAACAGGTGGTCGACGATCGAGTCGAGGAAGAAACGGTCGTGTGAGATGACTATGACGCAACCATTGAAATCGGCCAAATATTCTTCGAGCAGGCCGAGTGTAGGAAGATCGAGATCGTTTGTCGGCTCATCGAGAATAAGGAAGTTGGGAGCCTGCATAAGCACCGTGGCCAGATGGAGACGGGCGCGCTCACCGCCGGACAATGTATGGATATATTTCTGCTGATCGGCCGGAGAAAAGAGAAACCGATTGAGGAACTGCATAGGCGAATAATGCCTATCGTCGGGCAGGTTGATCTCCTCCATCATCTCGGTGACGGCATCGATCACCTTCTTACCGGGGTTGAACGAGATGCCGTCCTGGCTATAATATCCGAAACGGACAGTTGTTCCGATATCAAACTTTCCGGAGTCGGGAGCAAGATGCCCCTGAAGCATCTTGATGAATGTAGACTTACCCACACCATTGTGGCCTATCACACCAACCTTTTCGTAGCGCGCGAATATGTATGAAAAGTCCCGAAGAATGACTTTGTCGCCAAACGACTTGGATATATTCTTCGCTTCGAATATCTTCGATCCGATATATGATGCATCCACATCAAGGCCACTTACCGACGGATCGCGCAGATCCACGCGTGTGCGCTCCTTGAGATCGTAGTAGGCATCAATACGATATTTCGCCTTACCGGCACGAGCCTGCGGCTGCCGTCTCATCCATTCGGTCTCACGGCGCAGAGTGTTGCGGAGTTTCTCCTGCTCGGCCGTCAGCGCCTCTATGCGCTCGGCACGACGACGCAGATAGTAATCGTAGTTTCCTTTGTGGGTATATATGCCGCAATGATCTATCTCGATGATCGTATTGCAGACCCGATCAAGAAAGTAGCGGTCGTGAGTAACCAGCAAGAGAGTGACGCGAGCATGCAGCAGATAGTTTTCCAACCATTCGATAACGCTGATATCAAGATGGTTTGTAGGCTCATCAAGAATCAAGAGGTCGGGACGTTCAAGAATAACACGCGCCAACGCCACACGTTTCTGCTGTCCACCGGAGAGAGTATCGATGGCAGCGTGCATATCGGTAATGTCGAGCTGAGTGAGCAATTGCCTCATTCGGTCCTCATAGTCCCAAGCCGCCGCAGCATCCATATTGTGAGCCGCATCGGTAATAGCATCGGCATCGCCCGAGGCCAAAGCACGCTCATATTCGGAAATCACAGAAGCAGTCGCAGATGACATATCCGCCATACATGCCTCCATTACGGTCATGCCGGGAGTGAAAACGGGAGTCTGGGGCAGATAACCAACCCTGAGATCGGCACGGAACGTCACTGAACCGGAGTCGGCCTCACCCTCACCGGCTATGATAGAAAGGAGTGTCGTCTTACCAGTGCCATTACGGGCTACAATACCAATTTTGTCGCCTTCGTCCACTCCGAAGGTAACCGACTCGAAAAGCATTCTGTCACCAACACTCTTGGTGAGATTGTCAACTTGAAGATAAGAAACTGCCATTCAGTATCTCTTAAAAATTAGTTTATATTGAAGTATCTCTTACGGCCATGGAGATTCTCAAGAGATACTCAGCTGAGTGAACGTATATCAGGACAATTGTTTCCGACGGCCGAAAAAGCGGTCGACAATTGCAGCAATAGCACCATCGCCGGTAACATTGCATGCTGTACCAAACGAGTCCATCGCTATGTATAAGGCTATCATCAGAGCATTCTGCTGGTCGGTAAATCCGAGCACGCTGCTCAAAACACCGAGAGCCGCCATGATAGCGCCGCCGGGAATACCCGGAGCGGCAATCATTGTTATGCCAAGGATGCCTACAAACTGGAGGAACAGGCCGAAACCGTGGGGCATACCCTGCATTATCATCAGAGCAAGGGCACAAGCCACAATCTTGAGTGTGGATCCACTCAGATGAATAGTGGCACACAGCGGCACGGTAAAACCGGCAATATCGGGCGATACGCCCATCTTGATAGTCTGACGCAGTGTGACAGGAATCGTAGCGGCCGAACTCTGCGTGCCAAGAGCCGTGAAGTAAGCGGGGAGCATGGTTGCAAGCATCCTGAACGGATTTTTACGGGCAAACGGAGCCGCTATGCAATACTGGATGACAAGCAGCAGCACATGCAAAACGAATATGACCAGAATTATCTTGAGGAAGGCCATGAGGATAGTTCCGACCTGACCACTCACTGTCATGCTGACAAATATGGCAAATATATAGAATGGAAGAAGAGGTATGATGACTCCGTTGATGGCCGAGCCAACAATCTTGCGGAAGTCATAGAATCCCTTTTTGAGAGCCTCGGCACCATCGACAGCGATACCGAGTCCAATCATGAATGAGAGGATAAGCGCTGTCATAACCCCCATGAGCGGCGGTATGGGTACTTCAAAATATGGCATAATCTCCAGACCACCCATACTCTCGGCCTGGGCGAGAGCCGGTTCCTGAGAGATAAGCGAGGGGAAGAGCCAACTGCCGGTAGCATAGCTCATCATTCCAGAGAAAATAGTCATAGCATAGGCCAAAAGGGCCGTTACGACGAGCATCTTTCCTGCGGAACGGCCTATATCGGCAATAGCAGGTACTACAAAACCGATTATAATCAACGGCACAAGAAATCCCAGCAGCTGTGAGAAAACAGAGGAGAATGTGGCACACAGACGCGCTCCCCACAGTGGTGAAACAAACCCGATTGCGATACCGGCTACAATAGCCACAATAATGCGTGCAAGCAACGGGAACCGGCGCTTACGGGTCTCACCGGCGGCAGCATCCGTCTGATCTGTCGGTTTCATAGTGTATGATTTAAGTTTAAAATTACTTGTTTACTGATGCCTTGACGATTCCGATCCAATTGGAAAACAACAGATGGGCGTGACTGCGCCATCTTATTTCCGGTTTGCGCGACGGATCATCGTCGGGATAATAGTTTACTGGAATGGCAGGGTCAATACCCTTATCGAGATCGCGGTGGTATTCGAAATCGAGAGTTGAAGCGGCATACTCGGAATGTCCGGTGACATAATAGTTGGGCAACTCCGTGGCCGCTGCAATATAAAGTCCGCTACCAGCGCCCGTGGCAACCACTGCGAGACCGGAGCAACGCTCGACATCGGCCACATCAACGCCACAATAGCGGCTGTGTGGCACATAGAATGTATCGTCCATACCTCTGAGCAACCTGTCGGGGCTGCCGGCGGCGCGATGAGGATAGACACCGGAGATTTTAGCGGAGTACTGACGCTTAGGTATGGAATGAAGGTGATACATTCCGGCCAATGCTCCCCAACATATATACAATGACGGAACACGACGTTCGGCAAGCTGATCGAACATCTGTGTAAGCTCAGGCCAATAGTCTACCTGCTCAAAATCGAGCTTCTCGACAGGGGCACCGGTGATTATAACTCCATCGGGCATAAGATCGAGCATCTGCCGTGGAGTGATATAATGGGCATCGATATGCCCGGCGGCGGTATTTTTAGACCGGTGTGTAGCAGGGGCAACGAGTGTAAGCCTGATATCGGTAGAGCATGATGAAAGCAACCGCAGGAAATCGGTTTCGGTCATCTCCTTGAGCGGCATCAGATTGACCAGCGCGATATGGAGGGGACGGCCACCATAAACGGGGCTTTCGATATCGATACCTTCATTTCTGAGTTCCCGGCAGGCGGGCAGGCATCCGGGGGTAAATACAGCCATATCAGTCGTCGAGATTAAGTTTCTTGAGCGCCCGGCTTCGTGCATCAGAGGGATTTGTTCCGGTCTGAGCCGCACTTTTGTCGAGATGTACTGTCTTAACTATCCGGGTAGCAGTGTCGGTGGATGCCGAACGGCTTCCAGCCAGGAACTGCCCCAACCGGTCGACACTGACAGAGGCGGTACTTACGCCGGTCGGATCAACAGCCACGTTGCCCGAGGCTTCGGGCTTGGCTTCGGGCGAGCCTGCCAACAGGACTCCACTGGCGGAACCGGATTTGCCATCACCGAGCATGGCGTAGTAACTGGCCACACGCCCTGCGGAATGGTAGGTGCGTGTATAGTAGTCGTCGGAAAGATTGCTCACAATGACGCCCTTGCTTGATGATGAATGGATCATGCGTCCGTCGCCGACATAGATTCCGACATGACCGACATTACCTTTCTTTCCTTTTGGTGAAAAAAAGACAAGATCGCCGATGGTCAGGTCGTCATATTTCAACGGCTGGCACCACTTCTGCTGTTCGGCAGAGTTGCGGGGTAACTTTATACGGAACGCATCAAGGAAAACCTGAGTGGTGAGACCAGAACAATCGACGCCTTTCTTCCTGTCGGTACCACCGAAGGCATAAGGCACACCGAGCCATCCGTCGGCTTCGGTAAGCAAACGCTGCGAAGCCTCGGGCAAAGCGTTGAAACTTGCCTGCGGCATCCTCCTGACCACACTACCATAGCTATCGCCACCCTTGGAAGATGTGCCGGCCGATACTGTTGTCCTGCGGTGAGAACCGCATCCGCTCAAGATCTGCAGCATGACCGCCACTGCCATCGGAAGCAGTATATCTGATAATTGAACATTTCTCATATTAAGCGCAAATTTACCGATTTTCCACCATATTTCGTGACAGAGCGATAAATTTCACAACCTATCCTTATCTTTTTTCACAATTATAAGGCTAAAAACAATTAACAACAGCAGACTAATATTAAAAACCTCTCATTTTCACACTATTTAGGAATTAGGATTTAAAATTTCCACTACTTTTGCCGTCAAATAATCGAGTTAAAATTTAACAATCCAATCGTTAACGCTTTAACATTTTCGCATTATGATCAATAAACAAACAACACTTCTCGCTCTCGGTGTAGCTATTGTGGCCTCGGCAGCTACCGTAGCCACAATCAAGGCATTCGATCATACCGGAGGAATAACCATATCCGATACAAGAGTCGGCACAAACAACCAAGACGGATTTCTCAGTAAAGTAGTAAGCCGTCCGCCGGCCAACACCGATTTCACCCAGGCCGCCGAGTCGACAGTAGAGGGAGTAGTGTCGGTGAAGAGTTTCACGACGCCCCGTTCGAACGGCTATTACGGCCAGAACAATGGTTATATAGATCCTTTTGAATTTTTCTTCGGGATGCCGCAACAACGGCAGCAGCCCAGACAGCGTCAACAGCAACAAAATTCAGAGCCGCAGCAGACGGGCCTCGGATCGGGTGTGATAATTTCATCGGACGGCTATATAGTGACGAACAACCACGTTGTGGACGGCGCCGAAATACTTGAAGTAACACTCAATGACAACCGCAACTTCACAGCAACCGTCATAGGAACCGATCCGTCGACCGACCTGGCGCTCATAAAGGTAGATGCAGACGATCTGTCGGTAATACCGATGGGCGACAGCGATGCCCTGAAAGTGGGCGAATGGGTGCTTGCCGTGGGCAATCCATTCGGATTTACCTCGACCGTAACCACGGGTATCGTCAGCGCAAAGGCGCGTTCGATCTCATCGGCCACCCACGGCGGACGCAGCATGGGTATAGAATCGTACATACAGACCGACGCCGCCGTGAATCCAGGCAATTCGGGAGGCGCGCTTGTGAATCTTGCCGGTGAACTCATAGGCATAAACACTGCCATCTACTCGCAGACCGGCAACTATGCAGGCTACTCATTTGCCATACCGGTATCGATAGTCAGAAAGGTTGTGACCGACCTCAAGGAATACGGAGCCGTACAGCGTGCGGTGCTCGGTGTGACATTCACTGAAATCACCCCGGAGCTTATCAAGAAGGAAAATATAACGGGAGTGAATGATGGCATATATGTGGTAGATGTAGTAGAGCACAGCTCGGCCATGGAAGCGGGTCTGAAACCCGGCGATATAATCGTGGCAATAGACTCGACACCAATACACAACGGCGCCCAGCTCCAGGAGCAACTGGCTCGCAAACGTCCGGGTGACAAAATCACAGTGAGCTATGTGCGCGACAATAACCGCCACAACGCAAACGTGACCTTGCTCAACACCCAGGGTTCAACAAAAATCACCGCCGCAGGTTCGTCGGCCGATCTTGGCTGCACCTTCCAGAAACTTGATGAAGCGACATGCCGCAAATTCCGCATACAGTCAGGCCTTAAAGTGTCAAACCTGAAGGATGGTTTCTTCAAGAGAGCCGGCATAAGGGACGGATTCATAATCCTGGAGATAAACGGAAGCCGAGTGAAGACATCGGAAGATGTGGAAAAGCTCTATCAGGCCATAATGAAGAGCGATGAGTATGACAAGGTAATGTTTATAACCGGTATGTACTCGTCGGGCCAAAGAAAGTACTACGCAGTAGATTTGGTAGACTGATAACCTCTCAACTCAAGTTCTCTTCTCTCCTTTCATCACATTACACTATCTGTCGGGACCTATATGGTTCTCAGACAAACGCGCCGGCCTCAATCCTGCAACTGAGACCGGCGCGTTATTGTTTTTTATCGCGTACAGCGAGGTGGGAATCAGACGTCGAGGGGTGAAAGCTTGCAGCCATCGGCATCGACGCTCAGGGTATAGCCGGCTCCAAGCATGACAGGCATATTTTCGGGAATATGCCCTATGGGCAATCCGAAAGCTACGGGATAATCGTAGCCGGCCGTCATGTCGGCTATCATCTGCTGGACACTCTGATAGTTGCGGTCGGGCTCAGTTGCCGTGAACTCGCCGCATGCCAATCCTGCCAGCTTGCCAAGCACACCCTGCAGCCTGAGCTGCCACAACATACGCTCAATGCGATAGATGGGCTCGTTGATATCTTCGATCACCAATATAGATCCGGGGCGTACGGCAGCATATGCGGTTGCCTGCAGGCCAGAGATGACTGCCAGGTTGCCACCACGCAAAATACCAGAGGCGATGCCAAAGCGGTTGAGAGGATGTGGCGGGGCTGAAACCGGCACGGGATTACCAAGGAGCATATCGCGCAGGGCTGTGACCGCCGGATGGGAAGGAGGATTCTCGGTGAGGTAGCGGCCCATTGGTCCGAGGATAGAGGCTATACCTCTCGACTGCCAAAGCGCATGAAGCGCAGAGATATCGCTGAAACCGATGATCCACTTGGCATTGTCGCGCAGGGGCAACGCCGAGAGACGCTCAATGAGCTGGACTGCTCCGTATCCGCCGCGCGTACAAAATATGGCCCGTATGTCGCGATTGAGCAACGCGGCCATCATGTCGCTTGTCCTGTCGGCCAAAGATGCAGCATAGGAGCCTTCGCGTCCGCGAGCATGGGGCATGACAACGGGAGCAAAGCCCATAGCGGCCAAGGCTGTGACGGCCCCATTGATGTATTCATCCCGGACAGCACCCGATGGTGAAAGGAGAGCGATGCGGTCGGCGGGGCGCAAGAACGGCGGGATAATCGCAGGGACCGGATTAGATTGTAAGCTATCTGTCATACTACCTGCACTTCGATTCCGAGCGCACGCACTCTGTCGCCAAAGGCATTGAGTTCATCGCGGCTCACCTTTTCCAACGATTTTTCGGGAGTGGGACGGTCGAGGGAGTAGATCATCACTTCGCGCGGCATAAGCTTGCGGTAGGCCTCGATCAAGGCGTCGAGCTCGGCCGGAGTCGTATTGTCGATGCGCCGGCCATCGTGGGTGCCACGAGTAAGCATTGTCTGCACAATACAGGAATCGGCCAATGGAGCAATCGCGGCCATAGCCTCCTCGGGACCGTAAGCAGGATTTGACGGACGGTCGAGGGCCCTCATAGTAGGGCGTATCGCAGAATCGAGCTTGATGATATTGTTGTCAACGCGGCGTAGGGCGGCCGACACGTCGGGCTTATGTGCCTGAGTGCCGTTGGTGAGGACACTCACCTTGGCATCGGGATAATATTTGTCTCTGAGAGCGATAGTGTCGGCCACGATACCGGGGAAATCGGGATGAAGCGTCGGCTCTCCGTTGCCGGAAAATGTGATCACATTGAGCGGATCTCCGGCGGCGCTCATATTGGCAAGTTTAGCCTCAAGATCGTGTCTAACTTGCTCGCGTGCCGGCATACCGGTAGTTCCGGCACCCTGGGCGTTGTAGCCTGCCTCGCAATATAGGCAGTCATACGAACAAATCTTGCCATCGTCGGGCAATAGATTGACTCCAAGCGATACTCCCAGCCTGCGGCTGTGTATCGGACCAAAAATGGTGGAATGGAACATTACTGTCTGCATAGTGGCGCAAATTTACTCATTCCGTACTTTACGTACAATATATTTTAAGAAACTGACCGGAAATTAAGGGTGATCGACCTTTCCAAGCATGCGCTTTACAAGTACCCACGACTCGCTCATGGCCTTGAGCCTGAACAGATAGCCCATAGACAGATAGGCGGCGGCGAATATCAACAGGACAAACATGAAATGTGCGCCAAGGAAGGAGAGTACCGTGGCTATAGCAAGCGAGATGAGCACAACTGCCGACACGGGGAGGAGAAACCGCAACTGATGAAGCAGAGTGAGGCCAACGTGGCGTGAGACCAAAAGGGCATTCACTATGTAAATGTTGAGGCTGCTCAACACCATGCCATAAAGAATGCCATACATGCCGAAACAGGCTCCCGCCAATATGGCTGCGAGCAGGAATCCCCACTTATAAAAACTCCAGAGGAAGAGTGTGCGGCTCTTTCCTACCGCTGCGACGGCATAGAAGTTGACATTCTGAAGACATGTGAAAAATCCGCCGCAACATAGCACCCGGAAGTATGGGGCTGAGGGCAACCACATATCGCCATAGAGATGAGATATAAGCGGGTCGGCTACAAGCATCAATATGGCAACGACGGGAAATATGAGAAAGGCTATGACCCGGATATTCATTGACAGGATGCTGATGAGACGCTGACGGTCATCCTGGATGGATGAATAGACCGGAAACATGACCTGGACTATGACCCGCGGAAAAGAATTGCATCCTGCTTCCTCGAGCTTGGAGGCCTGAGAATAGTAGCCCATCTGGGTAGCCGAGAATTTTTTGCCGATCACCAGCCCCTGGACGTTCTTGCATGCTTCCTGAAGGATAGATGCGGCCATGATGTATCCTCCGAAGCCGAAAAGGGCACGGAGAGAGCGGAGATCGAAACAGAATGAGGGCTTCCACCGAGAAAACCACCACAACAGCAGCATGCACAGAGTGTTGGCCATGATGGTCAGCGCAACCAGGCTCCATGCACCATATCCCTTGGCGGCCATGATAATGCCAATGCCAGAAGCTACGGTATACGAGGCCAGGTCGGCTACAGCGATTTTCTTAAACTCGAGCTCTTTCTTCAAGCGGGTCATCTGGATATTTGTGACAGCGTTAATGACCAACGTTATGCCGAACACACGCAGGATGCTGCAAAGCTCAGGCAAGGAGAAAAATGTCGCTATGGCCGGGGAAGAGACATATAGAATGGAATAGAGCGCGACGGAAAAGCCGATATTCCAATAGAACACAGTGGAATAGTCGACTTGTGTGGGATGCTTTTTCTGGACAAGCGCCGATCCGAAGCCGCTGTCGACGAGAACGGTAGACACGGCTATAAAAATCATCAGCATGCCAATCACTCCGAAATCGGATGGCAGCAGCAGATTGGCCAACACGATATTGACACAAAACTGCAGAGCCATATATCCGAACCGGTCTATAGTAGCCCAGACAGCACCTCTCGCCGCCTTATTTCCGAAAGATTTGTCCATATAGCTTGCGCAAGACGTGGCGTAGTAGCCTCGTATGTGCCATGCAAAATTAACTATTTATCAAGATTCTGTAATAGATAGATGCTATTTTTTCGATGAAGCAGGCAATTAATCGGATTTTAATGAGTACTTTTGATGATTGCCGTCAACAACACATGGACGCAACAGTTATAATCATTAAAAACGACCCTAAATGACCGACTCCATAGCTACAATATTCGGATATGCAGCCACAGTCTGCATGCTCTGCGGATATCTCCCACAAGCATGGTATACGATACGCACCCGCGATACGGATGGTATAGCGCTTCCAACATTTCTTTCGCTGGGAGCTGGAAGCGTATTTTTTGCAGTACAGGGTATATTGCTGAGCAATATGCCTCTCGCTATCACCAATACAGTGACGGCGGTTGCAAGTGCCATAATCTTCGGCATAAAGATAGCCAACGACCGTAAGAAGCGGAATAAATAGACCGGGGACAGGTCACTCCAGTCCGTACTCCCTGATCTTGCGGTAGAGAGTACGCTCGGAGATGTTAAGCTCGCGGGCTGTAGACTTGCGGCGTCCGTCATTTCGCACCAATGCTCTTCTGATAGTCTCGCGCTCGGTCTCTTCGAGAGTCGGGGCCACATTAGGCACGTCCTCGGCCATAGGAGCGTGTGTGTCGACAGGCACAGCTATCGTGTCGATTACCGTCGACTGCGGCTCTGACAATGGCTTTGGGGCCGCCAACAGTCTCGGCGCCATATCGGCAGGCTGCCGGGACACTATTTCGCCGGAAGCACGGCGCAATGAATCGAGTTCGCCACGCATATTGTCGAGCTCACGTTGAAGCCGAAAAATCATGTTGAACAGAATCTCCCGCTCATTGGCATAAGAGTGAGCCGACGTCACTCCAGAAACTGCCGGAGAGTAGTCGCCGGATATATCGGGCAAATGAGCGGAAACAGTGTCGGCAGTAACAAGATTACCGGCATCGAACAAAGCTATCTGCTCGATCACATTCTTAAGCTGTCGCACATTACCTGGCCAACGGTAATGTGAGATAAGGCTCACAGCTTCATCATCGAACCTTACCTGTGGCATGCGGTATCGCTCGGCAAAGTCAGATGAAAATTTGCGTGTGAGCAAACGTATATCATTCCCCCTGTCGCGAAGCGGCGGAACAGAAATAGTGACTGTGGAGAGTCTATAGAACAGATCTTCGCGGAAACGTCCCTGCTCCACTGCTTTGAGCATATTGACATTTGTCGCTGCGACAACGCGGATATCGGTACGCTGGACCTCTGATGATCCGACCTTGATAAACTCACCGCTCTCAAGCACTCGCAACAGACGCGCCTGAGTGGTAAGCGGCAACTCGGCAACCTCATCCAGAAAAATAGTGCCTCCGTCGGCCTCCTCAAAGTAACCCTTACGCGATGCCACAGCTCCGGTAAATGCGCCCTTTTCATGACCGAAAAGCTCGCTGTCGATTGTACCTTCTGGTATGGCTCCACAATTGACAGCTATGTATTTTTTGTGCTTACGGGGGCTGAGGGAATGGATCACCTGAGGAAAAAACTCCTTGCCTGTACCGCTCTCGCCCACAATCAGGACCGAGAGATCAATCGGGGCCACCTTTATAGCCCGTTCGAGCGCATGCAGCAACACCGGCGAATTACCGACAATGCCGAAGCGCTGCTTGATTCTCAATAGCTCCTCGCTTTGATCAGCTATGTTTATTTCCATGATCTAAGGGCATAGGTTTTACTCTTGAGGAACTGCGAGAACTCATCTTCGCTCCCCTGATGGTCCTTCTGCTCCTCCACGGATATCGGATCGCCTATGCTGACATGAATTGTAGAATTACGTTTTCTGAACACCTCGGCAGGCAGACGCAGAGTGCGCAACTGCCAACTGATTTTGCCCAGAAGATTGAACCACCAGGAATTACTGCCATGGAAATATATAGGTACGACAGGCACCTTGAGCTGTTCTATCAGGCGTATCACAGTCGGCTGCCAGTCGCGGTCCTCAAGCTCAAACTTACCGTTGATCTTGGATACGGCTCCGGCCGGGAAGAACCCGAGCGGATTGCCGCTTCTCACCTGACGTATAGCCATACGTATGCCCTGCATCGACACCGCCTTCTTGGCCGGATCGTCCGATGACAAGGCGTCGACGGCTATAAAGTTCGGACGCATGGCTGTGATATGGTTCAAGATCATGTTTACCATGACCTTATACTGCGGGTAGCGTGAGCCTACAATGTTGATCAGCGAGATACCGTCGAGAGCACCGAAAGGATGGTTGCTTACTGTGATGAAAGCTCCATCAGGCATATTGTCGAGCACTTCCGCATTATCCACTCTCAGTTTTATATTGAGTTCATTGAGCAGTCCGGTGGTAAATTGCACGCCAGGGGTAGCACAATTGTGACGATGCAATCCATTCACCTTGTCGACAGAGAAAAACCTCAGCAGCCCGTTCACAAACTTCTTATGTCCCTTAAGCACCGGAGCCAATGATGATATATCGTCATAGTTGAGCACATCCGGCTTCAATTTACACTCTTCGGCTATTTTAATTTCTTCAGCTGTCATCATTCAAATCATTGTAGGGGTTATCTTAAACAAAGCTGCCATAAACCGCCGGTAGGCGCTATGACAGCTTTATTTCACAACGTCCGCAGTGCGGACGACGTAAATTCACTTTGTAGCTTCGAGAGAAACTTTACGAAATTCCTTCATGAGTTTTTCGAGAGCGAGCGACGCCTTGCGAGCGCGGGTTCCGGCTGCTTTGTTACCTTTTTCTGCCTGAAGGGCAGCATCTGTCATAAATGCGGCGTAGGTCTCGCTGATTTTTGCAACTAATTCTTCCATGGTTGTGGGGGTTGTTATAAAAGATTGATATATCGTGCAAAATTACTAAAAAATCAATATTTCAAGCCTCTATTGGAGTTTTTTTTACAAAAAACTATACTATCATACCTCTGAAGGTCAAAAATTGCAGCAAAAACTCATAATCTCATCATATTTCGGCACTTATTGTATCCGATTGCTCTGACTTCTTGCCGACACTACCGCCATCCGACGATTTGCCACTTCCTGCTTCCGGCGCTACGCTGTCGGCCTTGACAGATGGCTGCTCCTTGGCGTCCGGTTTTGGAGGTGGAGGAGTAGACCGGGTGAGTATGTGGCGGTAACGTCGTGCCACGCCGCTGCTATAGGCATTGAAGATATTGTTGACAAGCAGTACATCGGTGATATGATGTTCCTTCACATAATCGCGCACCGCATGCCTGAAATAGCGGTGATCGAGCACATGTACTTCCTCGAACGAACCGAACAGATAGCCCGGCACTGCATTGCCGTAGCTATCTTTTATCACTACCAGACGCCGGCCGTTGGGCACATTAGTGCGCACAATGGTCTGGTTGTAGTCACCGCCCATAAAGGTCGAGTAGGCCGCTGAACTTCCGTCCTTGTAGTGTCGGAAATACTTTCCTCTGTATGGCTTTGTCTCGCCGATCACATTGAAATTCTTGTCAAGATTGAGCGTTACATATGTCACGGTATACGATGTGTCTACAGGTGTGAAATATACAAAATCCTCCGGTGCGTTCTTTATAGCCGGATCCTTGCTGTAGCCATACATTGTGCCGACAAAATTGCGCACAGTGTGCGATCTGTATGAACTCAGATCCTTGAACGGCACTCCGGCCTCGCGGGCAAACTCACGGGCGGCATAGTAAGCACCCAACGGCGACCAATGGTGATCTGTGCGCAGATATATGGCCTCATCCTTATGACTCTGAAGCTCGGAATAGGCATCAACACCGGTCACACCATCAAGCAAACTGTAGATATGCTCTATCACAGGTAGCTGGGGATTGGTCATCTTAGCGGCCTTTGATGGTGTGTAGAATTCGGCCGATGTAGGGATTATCATGCAATACACACGCACACCGTTGCCAAGCTCCTTCTTATACTCATTGGCCATTCCTGCATAAGCCGAACCGCCGTTGGCCGAACCGCCGAACACCATCAGGGCTCGGGCATTCTCATCCGAGCCGACTATTATTATGCCCGAATTTGCCATCTTGGCTATCTCCTCACCATGCTTTTCCTCCTGGTCGTCCAACGCCATCTGCCGGTTATCAGTTATCAGACTGTCGGCCGGTTCGCTGACAGGAGCAGCCGCTGGAGCAGCCGAATGAAATGTTATAGCCTCCTCGCCCCCGGTGCGCAGTGCTATCTTGCTTTTGAGCTGCATGCTGAGTCCCATAAACTCATCGCGGAATGGCTGACTGTCGCTGAACCACGATGACACATCACGGGTGAAGGTTCCGTCTGTCAGCCTCTTTATGCTAAACGACGGAAAAGTAGCGAGTTCACGTCGCTCCAGTTCGGAGAATGTACTTCTTGGAAATGTGAGAAAGACAACGGTGAGAACTATAAACACAGCCCCCACAATAATCAGGAATGCATACTCACGCTTCATAGCTTTTGCAATTTATCAGTCATTCGGGTCACGCTGCTCAAGATAGCGGCGGTAAGCATCGGCCGTACGGGGATTCACCACATGGGTCAGATTGTTCACGAACAGCAGATCGGTCACACCGTTAGTGCGCATATAGTCGATTATGTTGTGTGTGAAATACCTGCAGTCAACCACAAATATCTTCTCAAATGAGTTGGTCAGATAGCCAGGCAACGCATTGCCGAAACTATCTTTCAGTATAAGCAGACGGCGTCCGTTGCCTACCGATGTCGATATTTCTGTAAGTCTCGTGTCTCCGCCGAGAAATGTCAGATATGTAGATGCGCCCTTGAACTTCTGAAACAGCTTGCCGCTACGCGGTGCGCTCTCACCTATCACGTTCTTGCGCTGTTTGTCAAGCGAATATATACGGTAGGTCACACTGTAGGCACTGTCGAGAGGCATGTGATATACAAAGTTTTCCGGAGCCCGGGCTACCCTTGGATCTGCCGAAAACTTCTTCATCGTACCTACATACCCGGGCACACACTCCTCGCGGTAGCTGTCGAGAGTGGCAAACGGAACCTCGGCACCGGCGGCAAAACATCCGGCGGCGTAATATGCTCCCAGCGGAGCCCAATGATGATCTGTGCGCGAATATATCGGTTCCGCCGCATGTGTGCCGAGCGTCGGAAATATATCAACCGGGGTCACTTCCGGTGTCAGAGCGTCAAAAATCCGCTGCATTGCCGGACGCGTTGCCGAAGTATAGCTTTTCGCACCATCCGGACAGTAGAACGCAACCGCAGTAGGCACAGGCATGCAATAAACGCGCACGCTGTCACCCAGACGGCGCGCATACTCATTGACCACATCGGCATACTTGAGCTCGGCTTCGGCCGAACTACGGAACGGCTCCATAGCTCTGATCGTATCCGCTGCGCCGACAACCAGGATGCCCCTTCTTGCCCTGCGGAAACCGGTATTGCCGGTGATGCGGTTCACATACTCATAGCCGACGGCCTGATCAGGTATGAAGGTGCCTACAGCCGATTTGGCCATTTCGCCGGAAGCTATAGCACTGAAATCGGCATGCAGATCATCAACGTTTATATCTGAATCCGACGACGGCACCGATGCCATCGACATGACACACACTCCAGCAAACAATGATAACGACAGAAGAGATTTCATTTTATCAAAAACGGGTATAAAGAAATGCATTGTTTGTGGCACCTATCAACAGAGCCACGCTTACTATAAGCATCACAGTCGACACCACTATACGCGTCAGCATCACCGTGTTGAGAGCAGCCGAACTCTGGGCTTTGAAAATCTTATGTGGCACCATACCTGCAAACGATCTTACCGGAAGGGAAAACAGAACCGCGGCCATCCACAACCAGAAATGCGACCGCAAAGCGTTTTCGGCAGCAAAAGTCCAGCCTTCGCCGCTCAGTCCAATGAGCGCGCTGAAAAAGCGGCCAATATCGCCCAGATCATCAAAGTAGAAAATACCCCAGCCACATACTACCAGAAGCATGGCGTAGCAATGGAGCAGCGCTACGGGAATACGGTCGCGACGAGGCATCAGCACCCGTTTTTCCACCATAAGGATCACGCCGAAATAGAGTCCCCAGAGTATGAAATTCCAGCTCGCTCCATGCCACATTCCCGTGAGAAACCACACCACCAGAATATTGAACACCTGATGCCGGCGGTTACCACCTAAAGGAATATAGACATAGTCGCGGAAGAAACTTCCCAGCGACATGTGCCACCGGCGCCAGAACTCCGTGATTGTCCGCGAACAGTAAGGATGGTCGAAATTCTCATTGAAGTGAAATCCGAGACAACGGCCTATGCCTATGGCCATGTCACTGTAGCCGGAGAAGTCGAAATAGATTTGAAATGTAAATGCAAGAATCCCGACCCAGGCCCCCGAGGTAGAAAGATCGTCAAGCACTCCCGGAGCAAGAAATTCTGTAGCTATCTCCGAAAACTGATTTGCAATGATAACTTTCTTGCCAAGACCCAGAAGAAACCTGAACACACCTTCGCTCAGATCACCAGGACTTACACTGCGCTCATTTATTTCGCGGGCCACAGTATCATAGCGCACTATCGGGCCGGCTATCAGCTGTGGGAACATACTGATATACAGAAGCAAGTCTGCATAACGGCGCTGGGCGCGCGAGGTGCCGCGATAAACATCGATCAGATAACTGATGCTCTGAAATGTATAGAAACTGATGCCTATCGGCAGCGCTATCGACGGAACCGGAACATCTATTCCGATGTCGCACAGCACACGGCCTATGAATCCGGCATACTTGAACACACCGATGATAGCGATGTTGGCCGTCAGGCCCGATATGAGTGCCATGCGGCGCCATACTCCCGAAACGGCAATCATCCAGCGCCCTACCCAGTAGTTCACAAACACCGATCCGAGCATCAGGAACACGTATACCGGCTCGCCCCAGGCATAGAACAACAGCGAGAAAATCACCAGAATACCATTGCGCACAATGTGCTGCGGCCGGCGCTCATCATCGCTTTGCTTACGGTCGAGCCATCCTCCCACCTGATATAACAGAATAAACGCCGGGAGGAAAACAAACAGAAAAAACAGGTCGGAAAAGACCATAGTTCAGTATATTGATATGGAGAGATTAAAACATTGTCATTGAGCCAGCAACGATGATATACGGCGTGCTATGGCTTCGCCGTTCGCACGTGCGCCGGCCTCGCTTGTATGCACGCCGTCGTATGTGAGATTGTAATGTCTGCGTTCAGCCGCGCTATCTACCGGCATCTCGCTGTCCTGACGTATCACATAGGCTCCGCCGAGCTTTGCGGCGGACTCAATCAGATCACTGCCGCGCGACATCCGGTCTGCTGTGATCTCGGTACACTGCAACGGAGTGAGCACCACCACCTTGGCCTCAGGAGCGATAGCCTTGATATGAGCGAAAGCCAGACGCACCGATCCGGCCAGTGATATCGCAGCCGAAGGACCGGCGGCTATTGCATTATCCTCGGTCACCCGCCATGCCGACGCAGCATCCTCATCCAGAGCCTGCGGACGCCTGCGCGGATCTGACAGATCATTGGTACCGGCAGCTATTATTACCAGATCAGGTATGGGCTGGCTGCCTGACTTCACAGCATCCGCAAGCCTCATGACCTGATTGAAAATTGTGTTGTCCTTACCGACAATTCCTATATTCTCTACAAGGTTTACCTTTGTTTCAGGCGTATTGCACCATGTGGCGCCACTGCGCGCATAGCTGCGGCAGGTTTTAGGATTAGCCAGCTCCTTCCACCGCGAAGTCCAGCCTTTTGCACCCGTACAGTCATCATTTCCGAGCCATGTTATGCTGTCGCCCATTATGACTACATTCATATTCCCCAGCTCCGAAACAGGCATAGCCGACAACAGCACGGCCGCCAGTATCACTATTATCTTGATCATACTATCCGACTATTTTATTTCTTTATTTATTCTTCATCAAGCAGATCCGGACGCAGCATACGCGTACGGCTCATCGCCTGTTCATGTCGCCACTCGTCAATTTTAGCCTGATGGCCGCTGAGCAGTATCTCGGGCACCTCCCAGCCTTTGTAGACAGCCGGACGCGAATATATCGGAGGAGCAAGCAGATTGTCCTGGAAACAATCGGTCAGAGCGCTCTGCTCGTCACCTATGGCACCGGGCAACAGACGGACAATGGCGTCGGTAATGATAAGAGCCGGCAGCTCTCCTCCGGTCAGCACGTAGTCGCCAACCGAGATTTCGCGGGTGATAAGATGATCGCGCACGCGCTGATCCACCCCCTTGTAGTGACCGCACAGTATTATGATATTCTCAAGCATAGACATACGGTTGGCCGTATGCTGGTCAAACCTGTCACCATCGGGCGACGTGAATATCACCTCATCATAGTGACGCTGCTCCTTGAGCGCCGATATGGCGCGGTCGATAGGCTCGATCTGCATGACCATTCCGGCCTCACCGCCAAATGGATAATCATCCACCTTACGATAGCGCGATGTCGTATAGTCGCGCAGATTGTGAACCACTATTTCTGCAAGGCCCTTGTCCTGCGCACGCTTCAATATGCTGCATCCGAGCGGTGCCTCAAGCATTTCGGGCAAAACGGTAATTATATCTATTCGCATGTGATATGTTGTTTCGGGGTTGAAGAATAATTGTCTAACGCAGCTTTGAGTGAGTCCATCACCATCATACGCAATTCTGCCGGCTGTTCTACAGTAACCTCCGGACCGAGGCGCAGCAGCTCCTCCACAAAATCAGGAGTGAGACGCAACCTGTATGTGAAGAGAGAGAACCCGTCCTCTACCTCCTCGCGCTGGGAGTGATGGAGCGGCAATGCCCGCATATACTTGGCCTGACGTGGATTGACACGTAGCACCACCTTGTGCGGATCGGCATGGCTGAACACTATACCGAACGAATCGCTCACATAGTCCTTGGCATTGAAATCGGATGGTATCTCGAAACAAGATGTCCTGATCTCCACATCACTCATACGGTCGAGGGCATACGTCTTTATGCTGCCTTGGTTTACTACCCGGCCTGTCACATACCAGCGTTGGCGGAATATCTTCAGAAAATACGGTTCGAGCACAATTCCGCGTGTAGGAATGGTTCGCTGGAATGGAGCGTATGTGAACTGCAGCGGATGCATCTCGCGCATGGCTGCTATGACTGTGTCAAGGTGATGGTAGGCCGACGGAACCTCCTCAAAAAATATACGGTCAGAAATCGAGCGGGCGTCGGTCAGTGCATTGCTCACTGCTGCCGAACTTAGCATCATCGAAGTGACCGATCGGTCGTTTGGACTTGTACCTTCGTTTATACTATATTCGTAGGTGGCTGAATTACATTCTATTGAGATACCGAACAATTCCTCAATGGCGTTACGGTAATTATAGAACGTGCGACGCGGCATTGCTTCCCCGTTGCCATAAGGCGAACGGCGCCACAGCTCATCAAGCTGCTGTCGGGTGATGCGCCTGTGACGTCGTATCGTATCTACGATCCATATATACCGGCTGAAAAGATCACGTGGCATAGTTCAGTTTTCTACAGTTAATTCAGGTTCTACCGATGCCCTGGCAACCGGTTGACGCTCAATCACAGCCGCAAGTCCTGCCGCCGTGAGGGCTGCGTTGATCAGCAAAAGTTCAAAGCCTACGGCATAGCCGCAATAACGGGCCAGCGACCACTGCACACACCACGACAGGCATGGAGCAAGCACACACACCACAGGCACAGCCCTGTCTGTCACGCGATGGTTGCATAGCAGACCGAATACAAACAAACCGAGTATCGGTCCATAAGTGTAGCTGGCCAACGTATAGACAGCGCTTATGGCATCATCGTTGCTTATCCGGTAGAATGCTATGATCACTATTCCCATCATTATCGTCATACCGACATGCACAAGCCGGCGGCAACGCAATGCTGCCCGAGCCTCAAGCCTGTCGGCACGGATTATATCTATGGTCATTGAGGTAGTGAGTGATGTCAGGGCCGACCCGGCAGCTGAATAGGCAGCCGAAACCAACCCGACTACAAACAGCACCCCCACTATGGCCGGCATGGCGGCGTTCGATGCCACACTGCCAAACAGCTCATCGGGCTTTGATGGCATGGCCATGCCCGTACGCTCCACATAAATGGTCAGTAGTGTGCCGAGCACAAGAAACAGTGCTATGACAAAGAGCTGTATCACACCTCCCACTATCATATTATTGCGGCTCGCGCGCCAGTCTGTGCAGGCAAGATTGCGCTGCATCATGTCCTGATCAAGTCCATTTGTAGCAATTGCCATGAATATTCCTGCCACAAACTGTTTCCAGAAATAACCGGCCTCCATAGGATTGTCGAAAAAGAAGATCCTCGAGGACCCGTGCGTTGACACTGCCCGGATCAGATCGCCCCCGCCAAGATGCAGATCACGACCTATGAACAGGATGCACAATCCTACAGATGCTATCATCGCCACGCTCTTGAGAAGATCGGTCCAGATAATGCTCTTCACTCCCCCTCTGGCGGCATAAAGCCAGACAAGAGCAAGCGTCACAGCCACATTCACCTCAAAGGAAATCCCCATCGGATCGCAGACCAGCAACTGGACAACAGCGCATACTACAAAAAATCTGACAGCCGCCCCGAGCATTTTGGAAATTATGAATATCCAGGCTCCCGCACTGTATGTCCGGCTGCCGAAACGTTGTTCAAGATACCCGTAGATCGACACAAGGTTGCGGCGATAGAACATAGGTACCAACCAGAAACCTATCACCGCATAGCCAACGACAAAACCAAGAGCCATCTGCAGATACGCATAGCCTTTGGCACCCACCATTCCGGGCACACTGATAAACGTCACGCCGGAAATTGCCGCACCGGCCATAGCCACAGCGACAACAGGCCACGGAGCCTTGCGGCCTCCGGTGAAAAATGCGTTGCCGCCTACTCCACGCGCTGCCATACGGCCCACTATTAGAAGCAGGCCGAAATAAGCGGCAATGGTGATAATGACTGTGACAGGTTGCATGGAGAACTATATGATGACGGTCTATGCTTTTTATTCGGGATAAATCAGATAGGGCGCCCGCTGCTTGCGGAATGCCTCAATACCCGGAGCCCAGGTTGCCTTGATGCTGTCGGCACTAAGCCCCTGCTCTATCTGACGCCTAAGTTCATCGGAGCCGGCAAGAAGATTGAAGAATTTTGTGAAGAAATTGGCAGGACGCCCCATTCGGTTGTAAGCATCTATGACATACGACGGATCCATGCCACGGGCTATGATCGAATCATCCGGGACAGAACGTAGATCAACACCTTTGCACTCGCGGCCAAGCAGCGGAGGATTCTTTGCACCAGACTTTGATCGCGGTGTGAATGAGAATCCGGCACCCTTCATGTCAGGATGACCGTAAACCTGGAATGGCCAGTCAGTACCACGGCCAAGACTTACCTCAGTGCCCTCAAACAGGCATGTCGACGGATACAGATAGACCGACTTCATGTTTGGCAGATTGGGTGACGGCGCGACAGGCAGCTCATAACGCGTAGAGTGGGTATACCCCTCGACAGGAACCACCGTCAGATCGACCTTCGCTCCGTTGTTCAGCCAACCCTCGCCATTTATCATACCGGCAAGCTCTCCAAGAGTCATGCCGTGCACGGCAGGTATTGGAAGACGTCCTACTCCCGATTTATACTTCATATCAAGAACAGGGCCGTCGACAGTCATACCATTGGGGTTTGGACGATCGAGCACCACAAACTCCTTGCCATATTTGGCAGCCGCATTCATGAGATCCATCATAGTGATGTAGTAGGTATAGAACCTCAGTCCTACATCCTGCAGGTCGGTGACAATGACATCAAATTTTTCCATTGTCGCCGCCGATGGCATACGCGTCTTTCCCTCATACAACGAGGCTATCGGTATACCGGTAGCACTGTCCACGCTACTCTTCACATGCTCGCCGGCATCGGCATTGCCGCGAAATCCATGCTCGGGCGAGAATATTGTCGTCACGTCAAGACCGTTGCGCAACATCAGGTCGAGAGTGTGCTCATCGCCAACCATTCCTGTATGATTGCTCAACAGCGCTATTCGTTTGCCTTTGAGCTTGTCAAGATATAATTCCGTACGCTCGGCACCGACCCTCATGACATCGGCCACGGCAACTGTATCTGCCATAGCATTGTCGGCAGCTGCCGACCCACCTGACGGCTTTGCCTGGCAAGAGCCCACCGTCATGGCAAGGACAAAAAAGAGAGCCAACCGGTGTGCCCCGTGTAGTATATTAAGCATATTTTGATTGTTGAGTAGTCGTTTGATCTGCAAAGGTAGTCATTACACGTCGCATTGTGTGCAACATGGTAGGGCATTAACACTAAATATTGTTAACGCCAGATCATTGTTTTCGCTGTGATGCATGATCAGGCAACCTATATTGCATACTTTTGCAGCACTAATCATTATACACTTCAAATGGAACTGAATAACGCTATCAATTTACTATCGGATATTAAAGAAAGAGCCTTGTCAACCGGATGCGGAGCCACAGTGGATGAAGCCGTAGCGCTTGCCGAAAGCGACATTGACAACGATACGCTATGCAAGGCCGCCGACTGCATCAGGATAAAGTGGCAGGGCGACACCATAGAGACATGCTCTATAGTCAATGCCCGCTCCGGACGATGCTCGGAAGACTGTAAATGGTGCGCGCAATCCCGCCATCATCACACAGGCGTCGAAGAATACGACATCATCCCGATGGAAGAGATGCTCAAAGCCGTACGTATCAATACAGAGAACCGCGTCAAGCGGTTTTCGCTCGTAACAAGCGGCCGCAAGGTATCGCCTGCCGACATCGACAGATTTGCCGATATGTATCGTGAGATCAGACAGCACTCCCCTATCAAGCTATGCGCGTCGATGGGCCTGCTAAACAAGGATGAGCTTCAGAAACTGCGCGATGCCGGTGTGAGCCGGTACCACTGCAACCTCGAGACATCGTCCGACTATTTTCCGACTCTCTGCTCCACACACAGCCATGAGGACAAACTGCGCACCATACGCATGGCACGCGAAGTAGGCATGGAGGTGTGTAGCGGAGGTATAATCGGAATGGGCGAGAGTATGCGCCAGCGCCTCACAATGGTGGCAGAGTCAATAGCAGCAGGGGCAAGCTCTATCCCGGTGAATATCCTTAACCCCATACCGGGCACGCCATTGGCCGATACGCCGCTCATCAGTGAGGAAGAAATAGTAAGAAGCATGGCCTTGTTCAGACTCATAGCTCCAAAAACCTCGATAAGATTTGCCGGAGGTCGCAAACGCATATCGGAAGACACCACATACAGGATGCTCCTCGGAGGGGCCAACGGTGCTCTTGTCGGTGATATGCTCACAACCATCGGGAATACACTTGAGTCCGACAAAAAGCTATTTGCCAAGGCAGGCTACAAAATGTGATTCTACAGCAAATGCATAAAAAAGACCGGAACTGCCAGGCGGTAGTTCCGGTCTTTTTTATGCTGATATATTATCAGTTAGCGGGAATCTCAACATCGAAGATCAGTGTCGAGCCGGGAGGTATTGTGCCGGCTTCACGATCGCCATATGCCAGATCGGCAGGGATGTAGAGGATATACTTCGAACCGGCGGGCATCAGCTTCAGTCCCTCGCTGAAACCGGGGATAACCTGGTTCAGATCGAAGTTGACAGCATTACCTTTCGACGAATCAAACTCGGTGCCGTCGATCAGTGTGCCGGTGTAGATAACCTTAACCTGCTCACCATCTTTGGGAGTAGCGCCTGTGCCCTGCTTGACAACCTTATAGCTGAGACCTGATTCTGTGGTCTTGATATCCTTGTCTTTAGCCTTGAGGTCAGCGATATACTTCTCGCCGGCAGCAACGTTTGCAGCCGACTTCTCCTTGGCAGCAGCTGCCTGAGCCTCCTGCTGAGCCATCATGTTGGCCTGCATACGGGTCTGGAGCTCATTGAAGAGACGGTTCATCTCGGCAGTAGCTATAGCGTTATCCTCCTCACTTGCAGGCGATTTGAAAGCCTTTGCAAATGTAGAGTAGAACAGATCGCGGTCGAATGATATATTACCCTGCTTTTCCCAGCTGGTGATAGAGTTGAACATATTCAGACCCATGCTGAGACCGATGATATAGCCTTCGTCGGCGGTATCGGTCATGATAGCCTGCTTGAAACCACGCAGGAAGCTGTCGGAGTTGAACTTAGCCTTCTGCTCTTCGGGCATGCTCTGCTCGATCTGGTTAGCTATGCCGCTACCCTGAACATTACCGAAAGTCACAGCCAGCGAATCGCCGAAGCTATCCTGACCCTTACCGGCAGAAGAACCGCCCTGACATGCGCTGATACCAATCATGGCAGAAGCGACACCGACGGCCAATAAAATTTTTCTCATAATCGTTTTTGTGATAATTATATGGTTTATTGTTATTTACCTAAAACTTCGAGGAGCTCCACATCGAAAATCAGAGTGGCGTTAGGACCGATGGCACCGCCGGCGCCATTGGGGCCGTAGGCCAGCTGAGAGGGGATATAGAGACGCCATTTCGATCCGGCTTTCATCATCTGAAGAGCCTCGACCCAACCCGGAATTACCTGAGTGACACCGAATGTAGCTGGTTCGCCACGCTCTATCGAGCTGTCGAAGACAGTGCCATCGATCAGACGGCCTGTATAGTGAACTTTCACCTGGTCGTTTGCAGTGGGAACGGGGCCGTTGCCTTCTTCGACAACTTCATACTGGAGACCGCTCGGAGTGGTCTTCACTTCGGGGCGCTTGCCATTCTCGCCAAGGAAAGCGGCACCGGCTTCGGCATTGACTTTTCCCATTTCGGCAGCGGCTGCGCGCTGACGTTCTTCCATGGCTGTGAAGAACTTACGTATTTCTTCTTTAGCCTCATCATACGTCATTCTGGGGGTTGCGCCGGAGAAGACCGCAGCGACACCGTCGGCAAAGTCGGCGACATCGATTTTCTCAATACCGCTGCTGCGGAAGTTATTGCCCATGCTCAGACCCAGCGCGTAGCTGATGCGATCAAGATTCTTTTCTTCCATTTTATTTAATTGAAATTGAATAGGTTATGAACTTTACTGGGGCACAAGCGATGACCACGCAAAGTCTTTGCAAAGTTAGTCATTCTATTTCAGGTAATTGACACTTTTTCTATAAAAAAGATTAATCAGGGGTCATTTATGCTTGCTCCTAAAGGGAACAACAAACGGGGAATGAGATAAGTTCAGGAGTAAAATCACATCATATCTATCTAACTAACAGCAAGTTAGTCCGAAGATCGGAAAAAGGACAAAACAGTTGCACAGGCCAATTATTATATTTATCTTTGCAAACGCTTGATTTATAACCACATAACACTTATACCATGATAACCAAAGGTTGGACAATGATCGCCGTTACCGCGGCCATACTCGCGGGCGTGGGAATGACGGCTTCGGCGGAAGTGACTCCGGACGCTTTTCCGGTGATCAAGAGCATGCGCAAAACCCTTGACCGGATAAAAACGGCGGAGTACGACATGACCGAATACATGTATCTGTCACCGGATGCCAAGCACTACATAAACAGCGAGCCATACAACTATACGGAGTGTTTTCTCGAAGGGGACACCACAGGAGTCAGCGTATATGCAGGCATGATGACTGACGGGACGTTTGACCGCGCATACGACGGAGAGCTGTCGTATTATTTCTTAGATCCGTTACTTAACATCCAGACCAATGAAATAGATGGCGAGGTCAAGCCGCGCATGGCATATTTCGCACATGTAAGAGCCCTGTGCGACTACATGCTTGACTACGACAAACTGTCGGTATCGATGAGCGACGGCGGTGACCACTGGATAGTAGAGGCGGAGACAGAGGACCATCCCCAGATATCTTTCAGAGGGGGCAAGGCATACTCGGACCCACGTATGCCGATTCCCACCCGAGTGCATTTCGTAACGAAAGTAGACAAATCGACAATGCTGCCAACAAGCACTTCCTATCTTACAGGTATGCCACTGCAGAAGATTGAGATGAGAGTGGAGAATGTGAAGATAAACGAAGCAGATCCGACAAAGGAGCTGATAACGTCGAAAATACCGGATATGCCGAGATATCCGAACCGAGAGTTCAGCATAGAGCGACGACGTGTAAATAACGAGCAGTTCAAATATGTATATGAGAATCCTCTGCCTACGGATACACTGAGAATGTCGGATGACTCGCAATATTCGCTGACCGGAACCGAGGGGAAGGTGAGAGTGATAGCTCTGATGTCGGTGAACTGCGGCGTATCGTCGTCGCTGTATCCTACGCTCAACAAGATCCGCGAGAAGTATGCGCCGGAGGAAGTAGAGGTGATAAGCGTACTGTCAGAGGGCGCCGGAGAACGGGAGGCCATAGAGGAGTATATGACCAAGGCCGGGCTGAAGGTCCCGCTGGCCCGCGACAACGGCCGCTTCTACAAATATTTCGCGCCATCGAAATTATCGCCCATGACCATAGTGGCCGACCGCGAGGGGAACCGCAAGTTCCTGCAGATAGGCTTCAACAACAAAAGCGAGGGATCGATCATAGGTGCCATAGAAAAATATCTGAACGATAGCGAACCGGAAGGCGAGTGACCGTCAACGCGCAGTTATCTCTTTTACCTGAGATTAGACCGGAGAGATCCGAAAATTTGTATATTTCCTGAAAATTCAGTAATTTTGTTTGCTTTTTGGAGCCTGGAACGGGAATGCCGTATCCGGGCACCAAAAAGCCAATCATAAGCAAATACTAAGCAGAAAATATATGTCAGAAGAAAGAGAAGAAGACTACGGCGCGTCGAGTATTCAGGTGCTCGAAGGTCTTGAGGCCGTGCGCAAGCGCCCGGCCATGTATATAGGCGATGTGAGTGCCAAAGGTCTACACCATCTTGTGTATGAGGTAGTGGACAATTCTATCGACGAAGCTTTGGCCGGATTTGCGACAACAGTCAACGTGATCATAAACGAGGATGACAGCATCACCGTGGTAGACAATGGCCGCGGTATACCTGTGGGCATGCACGAGAAGGAGAAGAAGAGTGCGCTCGAGGTTGTGCTGACAGTGCTCCACGCGGGCGGCAAATTCAACAAATCGTCGTATAAGGTGTCGGGTGGTCTTCATGGCGTAGGTGTAAGCTGTGTGAACGCCCTGTCGACATATCTGCGAGCCGAGGTGGCTCGCGACGGCCATATCTACATGCAGGAATACTCGTGCGGCAAACCGACGAACGAGATGAAGATAATAGGCGAATGCGACCACACGGGCACCAAGATCACATTCAAGCCGGATGCGTCGATCTTCACCGTAACGGTGTATGACTACTCGACGCTTGCCAACCGTCTGCGCGACCTGGCATTTCTGAATGCAGGCATCACGCTGACGCTGACAGACATGCGCGATAAAGACGCCGATGGCAACCCCCGCAGCGAGACTTTCTATTCGGCACAGGGCCTGAGGGAGTTCGTAGAGTATATCGACTCGAACAAGGAGAGCCTGATAGACGATGTGATCCATCTGAACACAGAGCGTCAGGGCATCCCCGTCGAAGTGGCAATGACCTACAACAACACCTACAACGAGAATGTATATTCGTTTGTAAACAACATCAACACCATAGAGGGCGGCACACACCTGACAGGTTTCCGCCGCGGCCTGACCCAGACCCTCAAGAAATATGCAGAAGACAACAAGATGCTCGAGAAGGTCAAGATAGACATATCGAGCGATGACTTCCGCGAGGGACTGACAGCCGTAATCTCGGTGAAGGTGATGGAGCCTCAGTTTGAGGGCCAGACCAAGACGAAGCTCGGCAACAATGAGGTGATGGGCGCCGTACAGACAGCAGTGAGCGAGGCATTGCGCTACTATCTGGAGGAGCATCCGCGCCAGGCGAAGACTATAGTCGAGAAGGTAATCATAGCTGCCCAGGCACGTCATGCGGCCTATAACGCCCGCGTGAAGATACAGCGCAAATCACCGCTTGCCGGCGGTGGACTGCCCGGCAAACTGGCCGACTGCTCAAGCCGCACGGCCGAGGACTGCGAGCTGTTTCTGGTCGAGGGTGACTCTGCAGGCGGAACCGCCAAGCAGGGCCGCAACCGTACATTCCAAGCCATTCTGCCACTGCGAGGCAAGATCCTGAATGTGGAGAAGGCCATGGACCACAAGATATTTGACAACCAGGAGATCACCTCGCTGTTCCGCGCAATGCGCGTGACCATCGGCACAGAGGATGACCCGAAGGAGGTAAACATATCGAAGATAGCCTATCACAAGATCATAATCATGACCGATGCGGATGTTGACGGCTCGCACATCGCTACCCTGCTGATGACCTTCTTCTTCCGCAGAATGCGTCCGGTGATAGAGAACGGTTATCTGTATCTGGCCACTCCCCCGCTGTTCAAGTGCACACGCGGCAAGGTGGAGGAATACTGCTGGACAGAGGGCCAGGTACAGAAGTTCATCTCGCAATATGGCGACAAGACCAAGGTGCAGCGCTACAAGGGTCTCGGCGAAATGAGCGCCGAGGAGCTTCGCGACACCACCATGGATCCGGAGAAGCGCCTTCTGAAGCAGGTGAACATAAGCGACGCCGCAGAGGCCGACCGCATATTCTCGATGCTCATGGGTGAGGATGTGGCTCCGCGCCGCGACTTCATCGAAGCCAACGCCAACTACGCCAACATAGACGCCTGAGGAACCGCCCCACACCGGGAGCGGAGCCGACATAACACACATGGCGGCGGAGCCGAACCATACGGCTCCGCCGTTTGTTACATAGAAAGATGCATTCTATCCTCTTCATCATCACTGACAACTAAAATTCAATATATCATGGCACGCAAAAACGCCACAAAGAAAACGCCGAAAGAAAAGCGCTTCGCATCAGACGAAAAAGAAGTGGCTTCGGCTCCCAAGTATACAAGTAAGGAATTACGTGAACGAATCAACGGATATATAGCCCAACAGCATAACAATACATTCAATCACAAGCAGGTAGCGTTTGCCATAAACGCTACAGGCCAAACCTACCGCCGGGCCATAGAGGCGATCCTCGAAACAATGGCATTTGACGGCGACATAATAGAGGTGTCGCCCGGAACCTACAAAGCACCCGAACGGAGCAATGTAACCACAGGCACATTCATACGCCGAAGCAACGGCAAGAACTCGGTAGTGACGGATCCGGACGGCGAGACCATATTCGTGGCCGAACGCAACAGCATGCACGCCCTGAACGGAGACAAGGTTAGGGTGATAGTAGCGGCACGCCGCAAGGGTGTGGAACCGGAGGCCGAGGTTATCGAGATAACCGAGGAGAAGGACCAGCGCTTCATAGGCACGCTGCATGTGGAAAAGCTGTATGCAACGCTTCAGACGGACTCGAAATATCTGGCGACAGATATAATAATACCGCGCAACAAGCTGAAAGGCGGCAAGACCGGCGACAAGGCCATAGTGAGAATAACGGACTGGCCAGACGAAGTGAAGTGTCCGACCGGCGAGGTGATAGACATACTCGGCGCCACGGGCGACAACACGACGGAGATGCATGCCATACTGGCAGAATTCGGATTGCCATACCGGTATCCGAAGAATGTGGATGACGCGGCAAAGAAGATTGACGCGGGAATAACTCCGGCGGTGGTAGCCGAACGCAAGGATATGCGCGACGTGACAACATTCACGATAGACCCGAGGGACGCGAAGGACTTTGACGACGCGCTGTCGTTCAGAAAGCTGAAGAACGGCAACTATGAGATAGGCGTACACATAGCCGACGTGACCCACTACGTGAAGCCTGACACCCTGCTGGACCGCGAGGCACAGCAACGCGCCACCTCGGTATATCTGGTGGACCGCGTAGTGCCGATGCTGCCCGAGCATCTGAGCAACGGGATATGCTCGCTGCGCCCGGACGAGGACAAGCTGACATTCTCGTGCATATTCGAGATGAACCAGAAGGCGGAGGTGCTGAAATCGGAGATATGCCGGACAGTGACCCGCTCGAACCGCCGCTTCACCTATGAGGAGGCGCAGGAGATAATAGAGACCGGCGAAGGTGAATACAAGGAGGAGATACTGACACTGAACGATCTGGCCAAACAGCTCCGCGCCAACAGATTCAACGAGGGATCAGTAGAATTTGAACGCGCCGAGGTGAGATTTGACATAGACGACAAGGGTCATCCGACAAGCGTGTTCTTCAAGGAGAGCAAGGAGGCCAACAAGCTCATAGAGGAGTTCATGCTTCTGGCCAACAAGACTGTGGCCACCTTCATTGGACGCCCGGCAGGGGGCAAGAAGCCGAAGGCATTCGTATATCGAGTGCATGACATGCCGGACCCGGGCAAGCTGGCCGATCTGTCGAAGATAGCACGCACATTCGGATTCAAGGTAAAAGAGACAGGATCGAGCCGCGAGGTGAACAGATCGATCAACAAGATGCTCGGTGACGTGAAGGGCCGCGGCGAAGAGAACTTCCTGTCGACACTGGCCATACGCTCGATGGCAAAGGCCATATACACCACCCAGAACATAGGGCACTACGGACTGGCATTCGACTACTACACCCACTTCACATCGCCGATACGCCGATATCCGGACATGATGGTACACAGACTTCTGGACCGGTATCTGACCGGAGGCAGAAGCGTGAATGTGGCCAAGCTGGAGGATCAGTGCAAACACTCATCGAGCATGGAGCAACTGGCAGCGAACGCCGAACGCGCTTCGATAAAGTACAAGCAGGTGGAGTATATGTCGGACCATCTCGGGGAAGTGTATGAAGGGGTAGTGTCGGGAGTGACAGAGTGGGGCCTTTATGTAGAGCTTGACGAGAATATGTGCGAGGGACTTGTGCCGGTGCGCGATCTGCCAGGCGACTACTATGACTTTGATGAAAAGAACTACGCACTTGTAGGCAGAAGGACGGGCGTGCGCTACCGTCTCGGCGACAAGGTGAAGGTGCAGGTGGCCCGCTGCTCGCTGGAGCGCAAGCAACTTGACTTCGCACTGCTTGACGACAAGGGGAACCCGTATACGGACACCCGCCGTCCGGGAGAAGGCTCGCGCAGCCAGTCGAGCGGCAAGCAAAAACGCGGCAGCAAGAAGCGGAATCCGAGCGGCCGGAAACGGTCGAAATAAGAGGGCCGATGGATACAGTAATAGAAGTAAACAGACTCCGGGTGTACGCCTATATAGGAGTAATGGAGCAGGAGGGCACAGTGGGCAATGACTTTGAGGTCACTGTGCACCTGCGATATCCTGTAGAAACGGACACAGACAGCATACTGCACACGGCCAACTATGCCGAAATCATCGAGACGATAAAGGAGGTGATGAGGCGCAGATCGGCCCTGATAGAGCACGCCGCATTTGACCTGCAGCATGCGATAGCAAGCAAGTGGCCGCTATCGACGGGCGGAATGGTGAAAGTGGCCAAACTAATGCCTCCGGTAAGCAACGCGCAGCTGGAATCGGCCGCGGTGACTGTGAACTGGTAGGGGATCAAAACCAATCAAAGAAAACACGAGCATGAGAAAAGATATAATAGGAATAATACCGGCGCGGTATGCATCGTCGCGCTTTCCGGGCAAACCGCTTGCGGATATAGGCGGGATGACGATGATAGAGCGTGTGTACCGCCAGGCCTCGAAGGCAATAGACGAGGTAGTAGTGGCGACCGACGACGAGCGGATATATGACTGCGTGAAGGGGTTCGGCGGCCGGGTGGTAATGACATCGCCCAATCATCCGAGCGGCACGGACCGCTGTCATGAAGCGTACAAACAGAGCGGGTCGACGGCGGAAATAATAATAAACATACAGGGCGACGAGCCATTTGTAGAGCCGGAGCAGATAGAATCGCTGTGCGACTGCTTCAAGGACAAAGAGGTGAAGCTGGCCACACTGGTGCGCAGGTTTGACAAGAGCAAAGGTTTCGAGGCTCTGTTCGACCCAAATCTTGTAAAGGTTGTGACGGATGAGAACGGCATGGCACTCTACTTCTCGCGATCGGTGATACCGTATGTGCGTTCGTATCCGTGGCAGGAATGGCTCGACAGGGCAGCGTATCTGACACATGTGGGAATGTACGGCTACAGAGCCGAGACACTTGGCGAGATAATAAAACTGCCGCGATCGCCACTGGAAACAGCGGAATCGCTCGAGCAGCTACGCTGGCTACAGGCGGGCTACAGAATACAGACGGCAGTGACAGAATATGACAACATAGGCATAGACACTCCAGAGGATCTGGAGGAAGCGCGTCGCCGCATAGCCAAGCTCGGTTGAGGATATGGGTCTGGACCGTAAAAGGATACCGGAAGTATTTCCGCTCCCGGAGCCCCATTTGCCGGGATGGGACAGCTACACGCTGGGAAACGGCGTGAAGATGACGGTGCTGCGCACAGACTGCGAGGCCGAGGTGTTCAGGATAACCACCGTGAGCGGCGGAGGCCGCGCGGAGGCGAGGACAGCGGGACTGGCGGGGCTGTACTCGACAATGCTTCAGGAAGGGAGCAGCAAGCACAGCGCGGCAGAGATAGCCGAGACACTGGAAAGCAACGGTGCGTGGCTGCAGAACAGTGTAAGCTCGCATCACTTCGTAAGCCAACTGTATGGCCTGAACGTATCGGCCGCGGAGGTGGCGGGAGTGCTCGCTGAGATGATAAGCAGCCCGGTGTTTGACGAGGATATACTCCAGATAAGGCGCGAAAGCGCGGCACAGAATGCCGCGGTAGGACTGCGGAAGGTGTCGGTGAGGGCCAACAACGAGATAGCCGGAACAGTGTGGGGAAAGGGGCATCACAATGCCCAGATAAACACACCGGAGGCTATACGCGGGGTGACCGGAACGGAGCTGAGGGATTTCCACAAGAGGATTTTCACTCCGGCAGGGGTTTCGGTGTATCTGGCAGGTCATATAACGGATGAGCTGGAACGTATAGTGACGGACAGCTTCGGCAGCATAGCCGGAAACGGAAAGGAGCCATGCATAATCACGCCGGTGCCTCCAACGGCAAGTTGCGGTGATATAGTGAGACGCGTATGCCATGACGAGAGCAAGCAGGCGGCCATAAGGGTAGAGATACCGACGATAGGCCGCGAGCATCCGGACTATGAGATGCTGCGCATAGCTGTGACGGCGCTGGGCGGATATTTCGGGTCGAGGCTTATGACAAACCTGCGCGAGGAACGCGGACTGACCTACGGGATATCGGCCGGACTGTCGGGATCGATAGACGGGGCGACGGTGTCGATAGAGACGGAATGCAGGGCCGAGGCTGCCGATGAGGCCGTGGAGCAGATAAGACGGGAGATAGAGAATCTCGCCACCACGGCTCTGGAGAGCGAGGAAATGCACAGGCTGAGAGGGTATGCGATGAGCAGGCAGTCGTCGACGCTGGACTCGCCGTTCACAATAATAGATGTGGCGAAGAATATAGAGACGCTGCACACTCCGGAGGATTATTTCGAGAGGACCAACCGGGCTATCGCGGCAGCGACTCCTGAAAAGATAATGGAAATGGCGGCCAAATATGTGCGCCTGGAGAGGGCGGCTACTGTGATCGCCGCTCCATAAGCGAGAAGGAGAGGACAAAATATCACACAAAAATCCCCGGTCGAGATGTCGACCGGGGATTTTTGTGCTTAAAGGAGAGCCGCGAGTGGGACTCGAACCCACGACCTTTTCGTTACGAATGAAATGCTCTACCGACTGAGCTATTGCGGCTTAAGGAGCAGCCCGCCGGGCAAAAGGCCATCATTGGCGAGCTTGCGAGTGCAAAGGTACTAAAAATTTACCGTTTCAGTGCTATAAGTGAATCGAATTTTAGCTTCATCGAGCATAATTTTTACCATAGCGGGTCCATCGATGTAAGGTCCGACGGCTGTAACCACCTCATAGCTCACATAGTTCTGGGTGATAGTCTCGGTCTCGGTATCGACGGGAGTAGCGATGAAGATGCAGTCGTCATCCTTGAGATCGGCAAGGTTGCTGTTGATGAACTGCATGATGTAGGGACGCATTCCGCTGATGACGTATCCACCGGAAGCCTCGTTGTAGGTAGCGAGGTAGGAGTTGATGTTGTCGGGGACTTTGTTGTCGTTGAAGAAAGCTTCGCGGTCTTTAGCGAGCACGATGAGCAACTGCTCGGGAGGTTCGATTCCGTAGGTGTTTTCGATCTTCTCGGCGGGGAGGAGGACAGAGAGGGAGTTGACAACGCCCATAGCACCGGCCTGGATGTGGCTGCGGAATGCCTCGACAATCTGACGGACGGGCATCTTGAACCTGACGTCGAGTCCGAGGGGAGCAACAATGAGAGGAGTGCCCTGCTGTGCCATAGCCGAAAGCTCGGGGGCCATGGAGAAGGAGAGGTTGTTGTTTGTGAGGACCTCGGGGGTGGAGGCGGCGATGATACGGGCGTAGTTGTAGATGGTATCGCGCTCGACGTCGTCGGAGTCGTAATACTTCTGGTGGCTACGGTAGTAAATGGCCAGACGTGTATTCATGATGTTTGTGACACGTCCGGAGCCGAAGGAGTTGGCGATATATAGGCCTGGCATTTCCTTGGCGAACGCGAGCGGCGAGAGGAAAGTCTCGGGCGACTTTTTGTAGAGGTTGTAGAGGTGGCGTCCGAGAGCAACCGGGAGATCAACGGAGATGACGTGAACGCCTTCGCCATTGAGGGAGTCGCTGTAGAGGGCGTTAGAGGTGTAGATTTTCTGTCCTAAGGAAGCAGAAGGATCGTAATAGTCGGCGGGGTTGAAGCTGGAGTTGATATCGTCGGGGAGCTGCCGAGTCAAGGGGAAGACCTTCAGGCCCATGGGGACGAGGGAGTCGCCGGTGATCTTGTGGCCGTAGAAACGGAGGATGAGCTTGACAGAATCGATATCGGACTCGGCGACGCCGGAAGTGTCGATAAGAGAGGAGGGCATGAGCTGTGTGACGTAGTCGGAGGAGAGCCTGCCATAACCTTTGGCATCGATAGAACCGAGGAGCTGAGTGAGGGTACGAGCGCTCATGATGTCGTTGTCGATAGACTGACCTTCGAGTGTGAAGACTGTATCGACAACGATCTCAGACTTGTCGGTGATAAGTGATGATCCGATCTGCGTGGTATCGTCATCGCAAGAGCTGAGGAACACGACGGGCGCGGCCAGAGCAAAAATAACTGCTGCCCAAAGCAGCTGGAGGGTTTTCATTAAATCGGAATGAATTGGAGAAAATATCAAAGAGCCGAGGGGTGTGGATCAGCTCAATCTTCTTGAGGGAGAATGGAATCGTAGAAGTCGCCAACTTTCCGGTCGGCATCTTCGTCCTGTCCACAGTAAGGGAGGACGGGCTTGCCGGATGCGATGGCGTAGTCGATGAGCTCCTGAGGGATGTCGTCGGAAGCGATTATGACGGCATCGGCATAGTCGACGGCAAGCTTGTGGAGCTTGTTGACATCGACGGGGCCGTCGCCGAGAGAGGCGAGGTCGTCCTTGGAGAAGTGGGGCATGAGTTTTTCGACGAAACGGGGGTCGAGCTCGCCGTCGAATGCCTCGCTACGCATTGAGTAGACGATCTTGGAGTTGAGGAAGGAGGGGTCTTCGCCATACATTTTCTTGAGGTAGACGGGAGCAAGAGCAGTGATCCAGCCGATACAGTTAATGACGGCGGGATCCCAACGGAGCTTCTTGACGGTCTCGATGACACCTCTGACGAAGAAGATCATGCGCTCGTCGTTGTCTTCGGGATGAGAGACGGTCTCAAGTTCTTTGTCGGGAGAAGGAGCGGAACGGTGGAAGTAGTCATCGTTGTCGATGAAGTAAACCTGCATCCTCGAAGGCTGCAGCGTAGCCACCTTAATGATGAGGGGGTGGTCGGAATCGTCGATAATGATGTTCATTCCGGAGAGGCGAATGACTTCGTGGAGCTGATTTCGGCGCTCGTTAATACAGCCGTATTTAGGAGTAAATGTTCGGACTTCAAATCCCTTAGCCTGCATGACGTGAGGAGCCACACGGCCGTAGTCGGCCAAAGGGGACTGAGGCAGATAAGGATGTATTTCCTGGGATATGAAAAGAATCTTGTTGTTCTTCATCCTGGAGTGAAGGTATTTGAGGTGGAAGATATTAAGACAGAGAAGAGAGACAGTGAATGAGCGTTTTAAAGCGTCCGCACTCACGGCTGTGCAAAGATACGAAAAAAAATCGGGACGGTGAAATTTAGGCGTTTCAGAGCCTAAAAAAGAGGTGAATAAAAGCTAAAAAGGTGACAAATGCACAACAAAGGGGATAATTAGCAAGCTGAGCGGGGAAAAAGTTGTAACTTTGCACAAAGTAATCCGGCGAGTGTGCCGGGCCAACAACCAATGTAACCAAACGATCAAAGAATCCATGATAAGACGCAGTGTAATTATGCTTGCGGCAGTGATCCTGACTGCCTTGACAGCGATGAGCCAGATGCCTAAGGGTGTAGACTGGTCGATGAACGTGAAGATGACCACAGCAACCAAGGGTGTGCTGACAATACGCGCCAATGTAGAGCCGGGGTGGCATCTGTATGGCACAGATATACCAGAGGGCGGCCCGTCGGCCACCACCATAACGGTGAGTACCTCGACCAAGGATATCACCCTTCAGGGAAAACTGAAGCCGTCGGTGGCACCGGTCAAGGTAAAGGATGAGATGTTCGGCATGGAGCTGACATGGTGGGATGCACCGGTGAGCTTCACCTGCCCCATAGTGCTGAAGAGCAAGACAACCAGCGGCACCATAAGCGCCACCATAACCAATATGGCGTGCAATGACCAGACCTGCATACCACCAAGCACGGAAGAGCTGAAGGTGAAGGTAGGCGCAGCCACACAGACAAAAAAGACAAAATAAAGGGAATTCCAGCCATAGCAACAGACCATGATGACAAGCATAAAGGACTTGAAGAACCGCATCCGGGTGATAGTAGCCGCAGTGGTAATGGCACTGTGCGGAGCCGGGATATGCAGTGCCCAGATAGTTACTCCGATAACCTGGGACACATCGATAGAGGTGTCGGAGAACGGGACTGGTGTGATAACCTATACGGCCAACATAGAGCAGGGCTGGCATATGTATGCGCTCGAACTGGCAGAGGGTGGCCCGAATCCGACCACGATAACGTATGACACACTGGAAGGTGTGGAACTCACGGGGAATCCTGAGCCTTCGATAGCTCCGATAGAGCAGGTGGACATGATATTTCACCTGAAGTTGGGCTGGTGGGAGGCACCGTCGGTCAAGATAAACCAGAAGATAAAGCTTACGAACAGCGACAAGTCGTATAAAATAGCGGGTACAATCCGCTTTCAGGGTTGCAACGATGAGAGCTGCATACCTCCGACAACGGAGAATTTCGAGCTGACGGGCGGAACTCCTGCCCCGACATCGGGCGACAACTCCACCGCTGCAGAAACAGAGACAGCACCAAAAGCTGAAAACGGTGCCAATAAAGCCGGATGGTGGACACCGGTGGTATTTCCCTCGGGCGACGAGACAGTCCAGGCCGACGGCAGCGCCAATATATCGGGCCAGCCGTGGTGGTATATATTCATATGGGGCTTCATAGGTGGTCTGGTGGCACTACTGACACCTTGTGTATGGCCGATGATACCGCTGACAGTGAGCTTCTTCCTGAAGCGTTCGGGCTCGCGGAGCAAGTCGATAGCGGACGCACTGCTCTATGGCGCCGGCATCATAGTGATATATCTGATACTCGGTCTGGCGATCACACTGATATTCGGAGCGAGCAAGCTGAATGATCTGGCAACGAACGCCGTGTTCAATCTGGCTTTCTTCCTGCTGCTGGTAGTATTTGCAATAAGCTTTTTCGGAGCATTTGACATAAAGCTGCCGTCGCGCTGGAGCAATGGCGCAGACTCGCAGGCAGAACGTACAAGCGGCATAGTGTCGATATTTTTCATGGCATTCACGCTTGTGCTGGTATCGTTCAGCTGCACAGGTCCGATCATAGGTACCCTACTTGTGGAAGCGGCTTCGACAGCCGACATAGCCGGACCGGCAGTAGGCATGGGCGCATTCGCTCTCGCACTGGCGATACCGTTCGCACTGTTCGCCATGTTCCCATCGTGGCTCAAGAGTGTTCCGCGCTCGGGCGGCTGGCTGAATTCGGTCAAGGTAGTCCTGGGCTTTCTTGAGCTGGCACTGTCGCTGAAATTTCTGTCGGTAGCCGATCTGGCTTATGGATGGCACATACTTGACCGCGAGGTATTCGTATCGCTGTGGGTTGTGATCTTCATACTTCTCGGTATGTATCTGCTCGGGAAACTGCGCTTCTCGCATGACGGGGCACCACAGCAACATGTGTCGATAGTTAAATTTTTCATGGCGCTGATCTCACTGTCGTTTGCGGTGTATCTGATTCCAGGCCTCTGGGGCGCACCCCTCAAGAGTGTGAGCGCTTTTGTACCGCCGCTATACACGCAGGATTTCGATCTGTATACCAGCGGTGAGTTCAAGGAATTCGATGACTATGACAAGGGTATGGAGTATGCGATGGAGAGTCACCGCGCCGTACTGATAGACTTCTCGGGCTACGGATGTGTGAACTGCCGCAAGATGGAAGGTGCTGTATTCGACACTGAGGAGATATCAGGCATAATACGCGACAACTTCGTGCTGATCAAGCTGATGGTAGATGACAAGACCGATCTGGAAAGCCCGATCAAGGTTGAAGAGAACGGCAAGACCATCACACTCAAGACTGTAGGTGACAAGTGGAGCTATCTGCAGCGCTCCAAGTTTGCAGCCAACTCACAGCCTTACTATGTAATGCTTGACAATAACGGAAACGCGCTGTCGACTCCATACTACTATGATGAGAATATAGCCCGCTTCGCCACATGGCTGCAGGGGGGCATCAAGACATACGTGTCAGCAAACTAACAAGAGGTATAAAGAACAGAAAGATATGTCGGACTACAGGCAGCGCCATAGCCGCGCAGAGAAAATAGAAGCCCTCGGCCGGGTGATAGATACATTGGATATACTGCGTATAGAATGTCCGTGGGACAGGAAGCAGACCAATGAGTCGCTTCGCCCCAATACCATAGAGGAAGTGTATGAACTTGCGCAGGCCCTGACTGAAGACAACAAGGACAACATAAGGAAGGAGCTCGGCGACGTTCTGCTGCACATACTGTTTTACTCCAAGATAGGAGAGGAAACAGAGACATTTGACATAGCAGACGTGGCTGACTCTCTTAACGCCAAACTGATCTACCGCCACCCGCATGTATTCGGTCAGGCTGAAGCAGACAGTGCCCATCAGGTAGAACTGAACTGGGAACAGCTGAAACTGAAGGAAAAGGGAGGCAACAAAACAGTGCTTGAAGGTGTTCCATCAGCACTACCGGCACTTGTGAAAGCATATCGCATACAGGAGAAGGCGGCCAATGTCGGCTTTGACTGGAGCGAGCGGGAACAGGTGTGGGAAAAGGTGAAGGAAGAGCTTGGCGAATTTGAGGCAGAGGCCAAAGCCAACAGAAAGGAGGATATGACTGATGAGATGGGAGATCTGATCTTCTCAATAGTCAATGCCGCCAGACTGTATGGCATAAATCCTGACAATGCTCTTGAACGCACCAACATGAAGTTTATAAAACGTTTCAACTACATAGAGCAACGCGCCAAAGAATCAGGGAAGCAGTTGTCGGAACTGACACTCGGCGAAATGGACGCACTGTGGAACGAAGCAAAAAAACAATGATCAGAATGCGTAAAGAGATCATAGCGGCAATAACCGCGGCTGCGGCAACCCTGAGCATTAGTGCGGCTACGCCCGGCGATGTGATGATGCGCGGCTACCGTGTGAGTCAGGGCAGCAACACTCCGGCCGCAGTGAAAAGTATCGGGCTCGAGATAGACAGCATATCGTTCAGAAAAGATCTGACACGAGTTTATGGTAAAATAACCGGTCCCCACAACAGATCGGCGCAGATAGACAAGATAGAGCTCCGCTCGGGCACGAACAAGTATGAATCGAACGACATAGACGGTTTCGACTACCAACGGGCATTCCAATGGGAAGAGGACGGAAGTATACCTGTAGAGATAGACTTTCCGGCAATCGCCTCACGGCCGTCACTGTTCACAATCATAGCGGCCACGCCCAAGGGCACTTGCATGTGGTCGGTAGCGAAACGACGATAACGGCGCAGAATGAAGCTGTGTATAACCGAGAAACCGAGTGTCGCCAAAGATATAGCCAATATACTTGGCGGTCCGGGCGCACCGAAACGCGATGGATATTATGACTGCGGTGAGTATCTGGTGACCTGGACCTACGGTCACTTATGCACCTTGAAAGAGCCGGCAGACTACAGCGACATGTGGAAACGCTGGTCGCTGAGCTCGCTGCCCATGATACCTGAACGTTTTGGCATAAAACTGATAGACATAGACAACTACCGGAAGCAGTTCGGGGTGATAGAGAGCCTGATAAAGCAAGCTGATGAGGTGATAAACTGCGGTGATGCCGGTCAGGAGGGCGAACTGATACAGCGCTGGGTGATGCAGAAGGCCGGAATCAAGTGTCCGGTATACCGCCTGTGGATATCATCGCTGACCGATGAATCGATAAAAGAGGGTTTCAGCAAGCTTCAACCGGAAACTGACTTCCGCAATCTGTATATGGCCGGTCTGTCGCGAGCGATAGGTGACTGGATATTGGGTATGAACGCGACAAGGCTGTATTCGCTGAAATATGGCGAAACGGGCAAGGTTCTGTCGATAGGACGCGTGCAAACCCCTACACTGGCACTGATAGTGAAGCGGCACAAAGAGATAGCTGAGTTTGTACCAACCGACTACTGGGAGCTGAAGACCATATATCGGGAGGTAGAATTCGGTGCGACCTCTGGAAAATATGACAGTGCCGAGAAAGCAGAAGAGGCAGCCCGCGCCATAACCGGCGAAGAGCTGACTGTGACAGATGTGCAACAGAAGAGGGGCCGCGAGTCTGCCCCACGACTGTTTGACCTGACCTCACTTCAAGTAGAATGCAATAAACGCTGGGGTTGGACCGCAGACGAGACTCTGAAGCTAATACAGACTCTCTATGAGAAAAAAGTAACAACATATCCACGTGTAGACACTACATATCTATCGGAGGACATATATCCAAAGGTGCCGGGTATACTGAGAAAGCTCACTCCCTATCAACAGATAACGGAGCCGGTATTGTCGACAAAGCTTCCAAAGAGCAAGAAGGTGTTTGACAACGCCAAAGTGACCGACCACCACGCCATCATACCTACGGGTCAAGCGCCGAACACGCTCGTAGGCAATGAGAGGAAACTGTATCATCTGATAGCACTCCGGTTTATATCGGCCTTTTATCCAGACTGTGTGTTTCAGTCGACAACAGTTATGGCCAATGTTGACAAGACCGAGTTCAAGGCCACCGGCAAGGTTATAGTGGAACCAGGCTGGCGCACCGTCTACACCCTGATGGACAACAAGGGTAAGGATCAGAACAGCGACCAGACGGAAGGGAACCAAGGTGACAAGGTTCTGCCACCGTTCACAGTAGGCGAGCATGGTCCGCACACGCCCTCGGTGGTAAAGAAAACCACGCAGCCGCCCAAGGCGTATACGGAAGGTACGCTGCTCCGAGCAATGGAGAGTGCCGGCAAGACTGTAGACGACGATGACCTGCGTGAAGCGATGAAAGAGAACGGCATAGGCCGTCCGTCGACCCGCGCAGCTATAATAGAGACTCTATTCAAACGCGGCTATATAAAGCGTGAACGTAAGTCGATAGTAGCCTGTCAGGCTGGCATAGAGCTAATCGACATAATACATGAGGAGCTACTGAAAAGCGCCAAGCTGACAGGACTGTGGGAGAACAAGCTTCGCAAGATAGAGCGCGGCGAGTATTCGCCAAACGAGTTTGTTGATGAGCTTAAGGAGCAGATATCGGAGATAGTGAGATCGGTATTGAGCGACAACAGCAACCGCCGCATACACGTAGAGACAGAACCGGAGGCCACCAAAAGCGCTACCGGAGGGAAGAAAGCCTCAAAGGGTGAAAAGAAGCCTGCCGCCAAGCGTGCACCGGCTGTGCGCAAACTGGAGGCTATAGTATGTCCTGAGTGTGGAAAGGGCCATATATTGAAAGGCAGGACAGCCTATGGCTGCTCGGAGTATGCGAATGGATGCACACTGCGTCTTCAGTTTGAGGACTACCCTGCCGATCTGACTCCAGGCAAACTGAACACAATGCTGAAAAAGAGATATAAAGCAGCCGTTAAACAGCCTACCTAAAAGATAAAAAGTATGAGCGCAGAACTATTTCCAATCGTAGACAATGATGGGCACACAATAGGGAGTGCCACACGGTCGACCTGCCATGACGGAAAATCCAAGTTGCTTCATCCAGTGGTTCATCTGCACGTAATATCCAACGATGGCCGCAGCATTTATCTGCAACGGCGGTCAATGAACAAAGACATACAGCCCGGGAAATGGGATACGGCAGTAGGCGGCCACGTCGACTATGGAGAAACAGTGGCAGAGGCAATGCTTCGTGAGGCCCGCGAAGAACTCGGCATAGACGCATCGACCGGCAAACTAATCATGTCGTATATATGGGAATCGGAACGTGAGCGCGAGATGGTCAACGTACACACGGTGAAGGTAGATCCAGATAAATTTGAGGTCACACCAGATCCGGTAGAGGTTGATGAGGCACGTTTCTGGAGCCTTGAGGAGCTTGAAGCGGCAAAAGGGAAAGGGATATTGACTCCGAATTTCGAACAAGAGTTTTTTGACCGTCTACTCCCCTACTTATCATGAATATGGACTGGCAGATGATAACTGTATGCGTGATTCTTGTGGCTGTAGCCATAAGAATCGGAATGGGCATACGCGACAATATGAAAAGGGGCAAAGGAGCTCTGAATTGCACCGGATGTGCGTTGGCCGACCAGTGCATGAAAAAAGGAGATCAGAAAGAATGCAAGAATAAGCCGGGAGGCAACAGCGGATGCGGTTGCGGATGCCATTGAATCAAGTGCATCAAACAAGTCACACGTATCCAACAAATTGTAAACAAACGGTATGCAATTAAAAAAGCGGGGTCTTGAAGGCCCCGCTTTTTATTGCCAATATGACCTATAGGGACAAACGTACACTATAAGTAGCGCACGACGTAAGAAGATCATAATACAGATAACAGATCAGTTGACAGCCATTCGCTTGAGGAGGCTGTAGGCTCCGACAATACCAAGCTCGCCGGCATGGCTGAGGTCGCTTGAGCCGGCAGTGGCGTTTCCGAGCTTAAAGTAGCAATATCCGCGGTTGTAGAAAGCTTCACCCATATCACCTTTCAACTCAATGGCTTTGGCGAATGCGGAGATTGCCGCTGTATAGTCGTCGAGTTGCGTAAGAATGACGCCTTTGTTGAAATAGGCTATAGCCATAGATGGTGAGAGCTCAATGACTTTATCGAGATCAGCAATAGCGCGTCGAAGCGCTGCCACATGCTCGGCCTGAGCAGCCGCGACCTCCATCGAGCTACGGTCGCCGGATGGCTGTGACTCGGCACCGGAAGCCCGGACTTCGGCAGCACTGCGCATCAGCCATGCGAGAGTGAAGTCGGGAGTGAGCGTGACGGCTTTTGTAAAATCGGCAATTGCCGAAGAATAATTGCGGACGGTCATAAAATCCATTCCGCGGGCAAAATAGTCAATGGCTCGCGGAGCGTGGGTGGATATATAGGAAGTGTAATAATCGACCGACTGGAAGTGACGCTGAATGTCAGCCTCATCGGTCAGCGGAGCCTCGTGATTGGTTACCTGAAGAAGGAAGCGGAGGGCTCGGGTGCGGTTGACATCGTCGACCTCGCGGAGATAGTCGGCCGATGGCTTCAGCTCGGTAGGACGCGTGTAGTAGGTGGCGATGAAAATCGGCTCGAGCTCAACGGCATCATACCAACCGGCATCCTGCACACGGCCACGAATTGAGGCATGAGAACGTCCGGGGCCACCGAAATCACTGCTGATATCGGTATCGGAGGAGTTGGAAGTATGGACTGTGAGAAGCGATTTGAAGCGTTCGGCTACAACCTCCTGCTCCTCTCCTTCGGGAAGATCGAGAAGCGAAGAGGGATCTTTGGCTTGGGAATCTGAATTGCCTGATCCGGAAGATGCGGAGGTGCCGGTTGCCTGAGCGTCAGAAGAAGATGATGATGCCGACACTGATGAAGGATGACGCACCGTACCATCGCCGGCATCACGACTTACTACTTTGCTGCGAGCCAGAGCGAGTGATTTCTCATAATCGTCCTTAGCCCCACGCCTATCGCCTGACGCCTGACGGATATCGGAACGTAGGAACCATGCAGCGGCGAGATCGGGGAAAGCCTCTATCACAGCATCGGCATCGGCAAGGGCCGACTTGTATTGACCTCGCGCCTTATTGACAACGGCACGATTGTAGAGTGCGCGATAATCCCGGCCTTTCATCTCTATGACCTGATCGAGATCGTCGACAGCCTTATCGAAGTCGCCGACCTCCATACGCAGAAGGGCTCGGTTGTAGGTCGCAACCACATTGCGCGGATCGAGCTGGAGAGCATAGTCGTAGTCGCTCATTGCTCCATAATAGTCATCAAGTTTATAGCGCATGAAAGCCCTGTTGATGAAGAATCCGGCAGTATGGGGATCAAGACGTATAGCCTCGTTCATATCGGCAAGAGCTGCAGAAACACTGTCGTTGAGCTGCATGTAGATCTCGGCACGCGTGACGTATCCGCCAACGTTGTATTTATTGAGACGTATGGCCTCATTGACGGCGCTTACGGCACCTGTAGTATCTCCCATCTCAAGCCGGAGACGCGCTAAACCGAGATGTGCCCGGTCGAATGTGGGAGCGACCTTGAGCAGACGTGCAAATGTGGATGATGCGGCAGCAGTGTCGCCACATTCTTCCTGAGCGATAGCCAGATTAAGAAGAATGCCCTTGTTGACCGGCATGTGATCGAGCACAACTTTATAGTCGTCGACCGAAGCGCTGTGCTTGCCGAGATTCTGCCTCGCGACACCACGTAGCTCGTAAGCATCAATGATAAACGGGTTGCGCTCGATGGCAAGTGTGGCATCGGCTTCGGCACCACGCATATCATCGAGATAGTATTTTGCCAAAGCCCGGTAGAAATATGGCTTGGCCAGATAAGGCTTCGCATCAATGGCCTGATTGAAATATTGGATGGAGAGGACGTAATCCTCGAAGTATAGAGCGTTGCGGCCAACCCTCACAACCTGGTCAACATTAATCTGACCATGGAGGCATATAGCGCATAACGAGATGATGACAAAAATGATCGGGCGTAACATGGTGACAAATTTACACCTAAAAAATCAAACAGAAGCAATGGATAAGTCAAAAAAGGTTTAATTGACTATATATTTCGTCGAATATACTTCGTATATTTGTAATCGAAATGTTAAACAAGTGTCAGTAATGAAAGCTAAGATCAAGGCAACCATTGTTTCGATAATTTCGGCATGCACATTTGCAGCAAGCGCCGATGGTCCGATAATGGGGTGGAGTTCGTGGAACACGTACAGAGTGAACATAAACGACAGTTTGATAATGAGGCAGGCTGACGCTATGAAAAACCGCGGACTGCATGACGCAGGCTACAGGTATATAAATATAGATGACGGTTTTTTCGGTGGACGCGATGCCAACGGCAATCTGCTTACCCATCCGGTGAGATTTCCTAATGGGCTGAGACATGTGGTAGACCATATCCACAGTCTTGGCATGAAAGCAGGAATATACAGCGATGCCGGACGCAATACATGTGGCAATTACTGGGACAAGGATAGTATAGCCACAGGCGTAGGTCTGTATGAGCACGACAGCATAGACGCGGATTTCTATTTCAAAAGGATGGGGTTTGACTTCATCAAGGTAGATTTCTGCGGGGGTGATGCCAAGCAGAACACCGAGAGTCTTGATCTTGACGAGCGACAACGCTACACAGAGATCGCAGAGGCCATAAGACGCACGGGGCGAAAAGATGTGAAGATGAACGTGTGCCGATGGGATTATCCCGGCACCTGGGTAAAGGATGTCGCAGCATCGTGGCGCATATCTCATGACATAGGCCCAAGGTGGAGCTCGGTGAAAGACATAATCGGGCAGTCGCTGTATCTATCGGCCTATTGCCGCGACGGTCACTACAACGACATGGATATGCTGGAGATAGGACGCGGCATGAGCGAGGAGGAGGATAAGACACACTTCGGCATGTGGTGTATGCTCTCGTCGCCACTGATGATAGGATGTGACATGGAAAAGGCCTCAGAGCCGACAATCGCATTACTGACCAATAAGGAACTCATAGCGCTGAATCAGGACCATTTGCACCAACAGGCTTATCCGGTAAAGTATGACAACGGATGCCATGTCCTGGTGAAAGATATAAAGGCGGAAAATGGCAAGGAGAGAGCTGTGGCCTTCTATAATCCTACAGATACAGTAGCATATATTGAGATCGGACTGAACGACGTGGATCTGGCCGGCAAGGCGACGGTAAGAGATCTGTTTGCCCACCGCGACAGCATATTGAATGATGGTGTCATGGGATGCACGTTGCCACCGCATGCAACAAGGATATACAGCATCGTAGCTGAAAAACGTCTTCCGCGCACTAAATATGAGGCGGAAGCGGCATACATAAGCGACTATCAGGAGTTAGACAACAACCAGGCAGTACTGACAGGTATATATGAGCCGGACGCTGCATGCAGCAGCGGAGCCAAAGCCACCTGGCTCGGAGGTAAGCCTGAGAATGATCTGGTATGGGACAATGTATGGCAGCCGAATAAGTCGAAATGCACCATAACTGTGACAGGAATCACTCCGGAAGCCCGCAGTGTTGAGGTGGAAATAGACGGCAAGCCGGCGGGAAGAATGGAATTTGGACCGGGCCGGTCGGAACAGAGCATCACTGCCACACTGAAAAAGGGCAAAAGCAGGATAAGGCTATATAACGCAACAGATCGTATGCCCGACATCGATGTAATGAGAATAGAACGAACAAGTAAATGACATCGGTATGAACAGAAGTTTCACATTCCTGGTAACAGCAGCCGTAGTCACACTCATAGCCACAGTTACCACGCCCGACGCGACAGCAAAAAAACTGACACTTGCCCAGAAGATGGACAGTGCGGGTATGATTGATGTGAGAAAACAGTGTCCGGAAGTTATGGTGAGCATGATGTATAGCCGCCCTGACAATTTCACGGGCTCAGTGATATATAGTGACGGTACGATAGATGACAAGGTGTATCTTCACAAAGAGGCTGCCGCAGCACTGAAAAAAGCGCAGGCAGAGCTGACGCGCCGGCGGCCGGGAATGCACCTGCTGGTGAAAGACGCTTCGCGGCCGATGTCGGCACAGCGCAAGATGTATAAGGTGGTACGTGGTACGAGCAAAGCTCCATATGTCAGCAATCCGGCCAACGGTGGCGGACTGCACAACTATGGTCTGGCAGTCGACGTGACACTGGCCGATTCGGCAGGTCGCGAGCTACCCATGGGCACCCCGGTAGACCATCTCGGCCGCGAGGCCAACATAGACAAAGAACAAAGTCTGGTGAAACGTGGAATAATAACAGAACAGGAACGTCAGAACAGACTCTTGCTGAGAGAAGTAATGAAGGCAGCCGGCTTCACTCCGCTAAGAAGTGAATGGTGGCACTTCAACCTGAGATCGCGGGCAGTAGCCAAACAACGCTACAAACTTCTGAATTTCTAACCTGAACGGATATATAAACTGAAACCAAAAGAGAATAATTACTGTTAACGATATATGAGCACGACAACATCAAACGCCAGAGAACGCGTAGTCATAATAGGAGGCGGATTCGCAGGCCTCAATATGATAAAGTATCTCGATAAGAAAAAATTTGACATTGTACTTGTTGACCGTAACAATTTCCATAGCTTTCCGCCGCTTTTTTACCAGATAGCATCCGGCGGTCTTGATCCAGGCAATATATCGTTTCCATTCCGCCGTGAGCTACGCCGCCGCAAGGATGGTCTGGGCGCGACATTCCATATGGGAGATGTGCATACCATTGACACTCTCTACAAAGAGGTTCACACTCAGTTTGAGTCGATAGAGTATGACAAACTGATCATAGCCGCGGGAACAACCAACAACTTTTTTGGTAATCCAGACCTGATAAAGACAGTATTTACACTGAAAAGTGCCGCAGAAGCTACACGCTGCCGCAATGAGGTGATAGACCGCCTTGAGCGTGCATCGCTGTGTACGGATGATCCGGAACGGCGCCGCCGCTTGCTGAGCTTCGTAGTTGTCGGCGGTGGTCCTACAGGTGTAGAAGTAGCCGGCGCCATAGGTGAGATGAAGCGCTACATCATCAAGCGTGAATATCCGGGCATCAATCCCGAAGATGTGCAGATAGCACTGCTCGAAGGTACCAACAGACTGCTTGGCGGCATGAGCCAGGAGTCGAGCGAGAATGCACTCAAGGCATTGAAGGAACTTATGGTGGACGTCCACTTAGGCAAACTGATGAACTCGTATGAAGACAATGTCGTAACCCTGAACGACGGCACCAAGCTATATAGTGAAATGGTGATCTGGACAGCAGGTGTGACCGGAGAGAAATTCATGTTCAGCGGCATAGACTATACTCAGGGACGCGGCAACCGATTTGAAGTTGACGAGCAGAACCGCGTGAAGGGGCTGGACGATGTGTTTGCCGTAGGCGATATAGCCCTCATGCAGACAAAGGACTATCCGCGCGGACATCCTCAGATGGCACAGGTTGCCATACAGCAGGCCCGTCTGTTGGCAAAGCAACTGAATCAAGGAACGTTTGACAAGAAATTTGACTATGTCGACAAAGGATCAATGGCCACAGTAGGACGAAATCTGGCCGTCGTCGACCTGAAGCATGTTCACATGAAAGGTTGGCTGGCATGGATGGCCTGGATGTTCATCCACCTGATCTCGCTGCTGGGAATGCGCAACAAACTGACAGTACTGATCAACTGGACATGGTCGTATTTCACATACTCCACAAGCCTGCGCATACTACTTCACAGCACGAAATATCCGCTCCGCAAGCGATGGGGCGAAATGTAGCCTCAGGAATCCAACACTACATGGTGTCCTGATGGCGCTTACGATGCAAACGGGGGAAGAGACGTCGACGGAAGGTAAGTATCTTAGTCACTGAGCTTCCCCCTACTACTCCTGTCACAGCGACAACTATCAGTATAAGACCGATAAGATTGCGTGGAGTAAGAGCCTCACCGAATACCGTTATGCCGATCACCACAGCCGTAACGGGCTCAAGAGCCCCAAGTATAGCTGTAGGTGTTGATCCGATATACTGTATCGCCCCGGTAGTGCAGATAAATGATACCGCAGTAGGCATTATGGCAAGCCCGAGCACTGCTCCCCACATGAGCGGAGTGGACGGCATGACAAAAGGCTGCGCGCCGCTGACAATACGTGACACAAAAAGGGTGATACCGAACAGCAGGACGTAAAATGTTACAGTAAGAGTAGCCAGATTACTGAGACCGGCTCTGTTGACAGCAACAAGATATACGGCATAGGTGAGCGACGATCCCATGACTATAAGAGTTCCCGTAAGGCTCAGAGTAGCACCGTCACCACCATTATACAGCATGGCTATTCCACACAGAGCCATGGCTATGCATCCGGCAGTAAGACGAGTGATCCGCTCTTTGAAAAATGCCGCCATGATGACGGCTACCATAATTGGATAGACAAACAGCAGAGTTGATGCTATACCGGCATCCATATAGTTATAGCTCAGAAAGAGCGTGAGACTCGACAACGACATAAGCAGTCCAAGCACAACAAGCACAAACATCTGGCGCATAGATATGCGGAAACTGCGGCCTCGGACTATCAGCATCATTGCCACAATGGGAATTGCGGCCGCATATCGCAACAGAAGGACACTGTCGGGATTCATACCTCCGGCATAAAGCGGCAACGCAAACAGAGGGTTCGTGCCATAGGTGGCTGCGGCTACCGAACCGAGAATATATCCTTTTACCTTTGAATTCATATCGGCTGCAAAGTTACACAAAAAACAAGATTTTTATGTATCTTTGCAATTCACTTACTTAACCCAATACACATTATCATGATCAAGAAATTCATTATGGCTTCGGTCGCCGCTTTAGCCATGGCAGGGACTTGTCAGGCTCGCGACATCAGCGTAATGCAATTCAACGTATGGCAGGAGGGAACATCCGTGCCGGGAGGTTTTGAAGCAATGGCCGACGAGATAGCCAAACAAGCACCCGATCTTGTCATGCTGAGCGAAGTCCGCAATTACAAGGGAACTCGTTTCTGCGACAGGATAGTCAAAGCGCTTGCCGACCGTGGCATTGAATACCACTCGTTCAAGTCGCAGGATACCGGGCTGCTGAGTCGTACAGCTATAACAGATTCTGTCACAGTATATCCTTATGGAGATGACCATGGATCGTGCTACAAACTCATAACGTATATCGACGGACACCGTATTGCCGCATATACAGCCCATCTTGACTACCTCAACGACACTTATTATGAGCCACGAGGCTATGATGGCAACAACTGGAAGAAGATGGAGCCGCTGACCGATGTGGCCGAACTGACCCGCCGGAATCTGTTGAGCCTGCGCGATGAGGCTGCCCGCGATATTGTGGCCGACGCTGCAAAGGAGCGTGAACTCGGAAGCCTTGTATTCCTGGCTGGCGACCTTAACGAACCATCAGGCACCGACTGGTGTGAGGCTACTAAAGATATGGCCGATCATCATGGCGTCGTAATCGACTGGCCCACGCTCAGAATACTTGCCGATGGAGGTTTTGTCGATACCTATCGTGAAATTTACCCCGACCCCGTGAAATATCCGGGCTATACATATCCTTGCAGCAACCCCATCATCGATGTTAAGCGTCTCTCATGGGCTATCGACTCCGATGAGCGCGATCGCATTGACTATGTGTTCTATATGCCCGACAAAGCTCTCAAGCTGAAAAAAGTGCGGATCATAGGTCCGCAGGACGACATAATACGCGGCCAGAGAGTCACAACCGAATGGGGTGCGCGCGACATCACCGCTCCTATTGATACATGGCCAAGCGACCACCGTGCGGTAGTGGCCACTTTCAAGCTCAAATAACCGTTCGCTACAAAAAACAGGATCCTCCGGAGCTCGATAGCACTCCGGAGGATCCTGTTTTTTTGTTAAACCGTATAACGGAATCAATAATTTTCGGCGTGAACCTCAAAATAGCTCTGCGAATGGAAACATACGGGACATACCTCTGGTGCTTCCGTTCCGATGCATATATGTCCGCAGTTGCGGCATTCCCACACAGTCACTCCACTCTTGCGGAACACTTCATGAGCCTCAACATTGCGCAGCAGTGCCCTGTAGCGGTCTTCATGATGCTTCTCTATAGCTGCAACTCCGCGGAACTGCTCGGCAAGCTCATGAAAACCCTCCTCATCCGCCTCCTTGGCAAAACGGTCATACATATCTGTCCACTCATAGTTTTCGCCCTGTGCGGCATGAAGGAGATTGTCGGCTGTATCCTGGCTCAGCCCACCAAGTGCCTTGAACCATAACTCAGCGTGCTCCTTCTCGTTGTCGGCAGTCTTGAGGAACAAGGCCGCTATCTGCTCAAACCCGTTTTTACGGGCTACCGATGCAAAATAGGTATACTTGTTTCTTGCCATACTCTCACCGGCGAATGCTTCCTGCAGATTCTTCTCCGTACGTGTTCCGGAATACTGATTTGTAGGATGATCCGAAACATTCTCGGTGATAGTCACTTTTTCAAAGTCAGCGGCCGGATGCTTGCATATGGGACATACATAATCATCTGGCATCTCCTCACCTACATATTCATAACCGCACACTCTGCAACGCCACACCGTATGACCGTTGCCTACGTTCTCCGATGACTGAGGTTTCGGCTTGATATGCTCCTGATAATATTCATAGGTGATCGAAGGAACATCTGTCATGACAGCTGCCTCCGTTACATCGCCGATAAACATGACGTGAGTACCAAGATCTATTGTCTTCGATACCTTCACACTTACATAAGCGTTCGTACCATCGGTTACAGCCATAGTTCCATTGGCTACACGCTTGCAGCCATCAAAATCTTTGAACTTGTCTACCTGACGGCCACTCTGAAATCCGAATCGCTTGAAAAGGCTGAAATCGGCCTTGCGGCTTATGATTGAAGCCGTAAATACGCCTGACTTCTGAACCATCTCACACGTCAGCGTACTTTTCTCTATACATACCGACACCTGATTGGGCGTCACAGTCACCTGCTGGAATGTATTGCTGATACAACCGTTGTCGCGGCCGTCCAGATTTGTTGTTATCACATATAGACCGTAAGGTATATAGAACATCGGGTTATCCATAAATATCTTGTTTGTTGTAAATTGTCGGGTTGCTAACAACTTACCAACAACTCCTGGTCCGGCATTGTTCTTACCGGATACGCAATTTTTGGATAATACCTTTCGATAATTGATGTACGGGTATGGTTAAGTAAGGCGTAATGGGGATTGTTCAATTATAACTGACAACCTTTCTGAAGTCCGCCACGCTCTGCGAGCGGACATTATTGTTCGTCGATACCAATAAAACAACCGTGACCGACAGATTGCTCAACAATCGGCCGGTCACGGAATATTATCCTGAAGTAAAAATCTACTTCTTCAGCGATTACTTGTCACCACGGATGGCAGCGATACCGGGAAGCACCTTACCTTCGATAGCCTCGAGGAGGGCACCGCCACCGGTGCTCACATAGCTCACCTCATCAGCAAGACCGAACTTGTTGATGCAGGCTACGCTGTCGCCACCGCCAACAAGCGAGAACGCACCGTTTTCAGTAGCCTTGACGATAGCATCGGCTATCGCACGCGAACCGGCTGTGAAGTTGTCAAACTCAAATACACCGGCGGGACCATTCCACAGTATTGTCTTGGCAGGAAGAATAGCCTCTGCAAAGAGCTTGCGGGTCTCGGGACCTGCATCAAGACCTTCCCAGCCATCAGGAATATCCATTACGCTGCACACCTGGGTATTGGCATCATTGCTGAAAGCGTCGGCTGCGATGCAGTCGGTGCCCAGAACAAGGTTCACACCCTTTTCCTTAGCTTTCTTCATGATGTCGAGAGCCAGATCAAGCTTGTCATCCTCACACAGCGACAGACCGATCTTACCACCCATAGCCTTGGCAAAAGTATAAGTCATACCGCCGCAGAGTATCAGGTTGTCCACCTTGTCCATGAGGTTCTCGATAATGCCGATCTTGGTAGAAACCTTCGAGCCACCCATGATAGCGGTAAAGGGACGCTTGATATCCTTGAGAATATTGTCTACAGCCTTCACCTCTTTCTCCATAAGGTAGCCGAGCATCTTGTCGTCAGCGTCAAAGTAATCGGCTATCACAGCTGTCGAAGCGTGCTTGCGGTGAGCAGTGCCGAAAGCATCGTTCACATACACATCAGCATAGCTTGCCAGTGTCTTTGCAAATTCCTTCTGACGTGCCTTCATCTCTTTCTTGGCATCCTCGTATGCGGGATCGGTCTTCTCGATACCTACGGGCTTGCCCTCTTCCTCAGGATAGAAACGGAGATTCTCGAGCAGGAGCACTTCTCCGGGCTTGAGCTCAGCGGCTGCCTCGGCTGCTTTTGCACAGTCGGGAGCGAACTTGACGTCGCGGCCAAGAGCCTTCGCTACGGCATCCTTGATCTGGCCGAGCGAGAACTTGGGATTAACCTTGCCTTTGGGCTTACCCATATGGCTCATGATGATGAGGCTGCCACCATCCTTCAGTATCTTTTCAAGAGTGGGGAGAGCGCCACGGATACGGGTATCATCGGTTATGTTGCCGTTCTCATCGAGGGGAACATTGAAGTCTACACGAACAATAGCCTTCTTGTCCTTGAAGTTGTAATTGTCGATTGTCATTTCGTTTGATATTATAAGTTTGTTTATTCTTTCTGCAAAAGTAACTAAAATAGCTGTAACGCCAAAGATTTCAGCCAAGTTCAGCCGGAAGCAGAGCATCCATCTGATCGCGTAGCTTGCGGGCCTCTTCTGCCGCACGCTCCGCAAAGTCGGTTCCGGTCGATGCGTATATGACACCGCGCGATGAATTCACAAGCAGACCGCAGTCCGGCGTCATGCCATAGCGGCACACATCCTCCAGACTGCCACCCTGGGCACCCACTCCGGGCACAAGCAGGAAACTTTCCGGAGCCACAGCACGTATGTCGCGGAACATTTCACCTTGGGTAGCACCGACAACATACATCATCTCATCGGTTCCGGCCCATTTCTGCGACGTCAGTATCACGTTTTCAAACAGACGGCGTCCGTCCTTGTCCTCTATAAGCTGAAAATCCTTCGACCCCTTGTTACTGGTCAGCGCGAGCAATATGACCCACTTGCCTTCATATCCCAGAAACGGGCTGACAGAATCCTCACCCATGTACGGTGCCACAGTAATGGCATCCACATCGAGATGGTCAAAGAAACTGCGGGCATAGAGCTGCGATGTATTGCCGATATCTCCACGCTTGGCATCGGCTATTATGAATTGATCCGGATATTTGGTCTTGATATACTCCACGGTTTTCTCAAGCGCCATCCAGCCCGGAGCACCAAGACTCTCATAAAAAGCTAGGTTGGGCTTATAGGCCACACACCAGGGTGCGGTAGCGTCGATTATAGCCTTATTGAACTTTACAATAGCCTCTTCTGCCGTGCACCCCTCGGTAAGGTGCGCCGGAATCTTTCGGATGTCCGTATCAAGTCCGACACACAGGAAAGAGCGCTTGCGCGCAATGTTTTCTACGAGCTCTTTGCGATTCATTTCTTATCGTTTATATGTTTGTTCCTGTTTAAGCCAATGATGCCGCCTTAAGTTTCTCAGCGTTTTCGGCCACGATCAGTTTATCAATCAGATCCTGGATATCTCCATCGAGAAAAGCCTGAAGATTGTATACCGTATAGTTGATACGGTGATCAGTGATACGACCCTGCGGAAAGTTATAGGTTCGTATTTTGGCCGATCTGTCTCCGGTCGAGACAAGTGTCTTGCGCCTTGCGGCTATATCATCGTCATGTTTGCGCTTCTCCCGGTCGTATATGAAAGTACGCAGACGAGACAGCGCTCGCTCCTTGTTTTTCGGCTGATCGCGTGTTTCGGTACATTCTATCAGTATCTCTTCGGTCTCACCGGTCAATGGATTGCGCCAGTTGTAGCGCAGACGCACACCCGACTCAACCTTGTTCACATTCTGGCCGCCGGCACCTCCGCTACGGAATGTATCCCACTTTATCTCGCCCTCGTTGATTTCTACGTCAAACGGCTCCGCTTCCGGAAGTACGGCCACTGTGGCGGCACTCGTATGCACACGCCCTTGAGTCTCCGTAGCCGGAACACGCTGCACTCGGTGCACTCCGCTCTCATACTTCAGCGTTCCATACACATCTCCTTCGCCACTCACCCTGACAACAACCTCCTTGAAGCCGCCTGCTGCGCCTTCACTGGCCGACTGAAGCGACACCTGCCATCCTTTGGACTCGCAGTAGCGGGTATACATTTTGAGCAGATCGCCGGCAAACAGAGCAGCCTCATCGCCTCCGGTGCCACCCCTTATCTCAAGCATGGCCGGTCGCGAATCTTCTGGATCTGCAGGTATGAGCATAAGTTTTATCTCATCTTCCAGACGCGGAATCTCAGTCTGGAGACTGTCCATCTGCTCTCGGGCCATCGAACGCAGATCGTCGTCCGACTCGTTGGCTATGATGTCCTTTGCCTCTTCGTAATCCGCAAGAGCCTTACGATACATGCCTGTGGCTCCAAGCAGACGCTCAAGATCCTTATATTCTTTCGACAGACGCACATATCGCTTTCTGTCAGCTATAACCTCGGGATCGGTAATAAGAGTTGAGATCTCCTCAAAGCGGAGATCAAGTCCGTCAAGCCGTTGCAACAAAGATGAGTCCAAACCGAATTAAAGTTATGATTAACACGTGTAGGCTTTGAATATAATTATATCATCTGCTCCGCTTTACGCTCATCTATTATTTTCACGCAGGTCTGACAAAGCTGAAGCTACGTGCCCGGTGATAGATGAATTTGCGTCCATAAGGCAAACTGATACTATAAATTATTATTCATCGACTACTTTAATATTCGACTTCATATACAGCGCGAAGATACAAAAAAAAGTGTAAAAACCGGCATTTAAACAGATCAAATTTGTAAAGGCAATAATAAAATCGTTAACTTTGTAGACGTAGGAATATGTCCCACCGCAACCGGTGTGGGCATTCCTTTTAAATATCCTGTTCATCATAAATCTTACCTTATAAAACCAATCATAGCTTAGACCAATGAACAAGCCAATCAAAGGACGCCTGACTATGTCGGCGGCCATAGGCGTCGCTGTTCTGACAGCTGGTGCGGCAAGTGCTGGCGCTGCTGTCACACCCAACCAACCCACTCCGCCCTACGCGATATCAGCCCCTGAGTCCGTAGGCGCTGTTTCTGACGCCAAACTGCTCAATCCAACCACCGTCGAGCTAACTCTTGCAAACGGTCAGCGGATGTATATCGACTTCTATGGCGAGAATATATTCCGTCTCTTCCAGGATCCGGCGGGAGGTCCTATCCGGAACCCTCAGGCCACACCTCCGGCCGACATTCTCGTCAAAAATCCGCGTCTGCCGCTCTCTTCAGCTCCTGCCATCAATACATCGCAGGCAGCTATCGACATCACAACTCCTATCGTTAAAATCTCAGTTGCCAAATCTACCGGACTGATAACCGTTACCGACCTTCGCGGCGGAAATATCGTTCTGGAGCAATCTGAACCCATCACTTACAACGACGGAGTCACATCAATCAAATTTGTAGAGAAGCCTACCGAATTTTTCTATGGTGGTGGTGTGCAGAACGGCCGGTTCAGCCATAAAGGACGTTATATCAACATTGTTAATGAAAACAGCTGGACCGATGGCGGTGTTTGCTCTCCGGCACCGATGTACTGGTCGACAGGCGGCTATGGCATCATGTGGCACACCTTCGATGAAGGTCGCTACGACTTTGGCGCGGAAACACCTGGAACTGTAGCTCTCACCCACAACACCGGATACATGGATCTGTTCATAAGCGTCAGCCCTACCCCGGTGGCGCTTCTCAACGATTTCTACCAGCTCACCGGCAATCCTGTGCTCCTGCCCAAATTCGGATTCTACGAAGGACACCTCAACGCTTACAACCGCGACTACTGGGCTCCAGACTCAACCGCTCGCGCTATCCTGTTTGAAGACGGAAAGACATATCGTGAAAGCCAGAAGGACAACGGAGGTATTAAGGAAAGCCTGAACGGCGAACTCCCCGGAAACTATCAGTTCTCAGCACGTGCTGTGATCGACCGCTACGCAAACAGCGACATGCCGCTTGGATGGATCCTCCCGAACGATGGATACGGTGCCGGATACGGCCAGACATCATCGCTCGAAGGCAATGTCGCCAATCTGAAGGAATTCGGCGACTATGCACGTTCAAAGGGTGTCGAGATAGGACTCTGGACACAGAGCGATCTCCATCCTAAGGAAGGTATAGAGCCTCTGCTCCAGCGCGACATTGTCCGCGAGGTTCGTGATGCCGGAGTCCGTGTGCTCAAGACCGACGTGGCATGGGTCGGATACGGATATAGTTTCGGTCTTAACGGCGTTGCCGACGTTGCCGAGATAATGCCTTACTATGGCCACGACGCACGTCCGTTCATCATATCACTCGACGGATGGGCCGGCACTCAACGTTACGCCGGTATATGGTCGGGCGACCAGACCGGTGGCGACTGGGAATACATCCGGTTCCACATCCCTACATATATAGGATCTGGTCTCGCAGGCAACCCGAATATCACAAGCGATATGGACGGTATATTCGGTGGAAAGAAACCCATCATAAATACCCGCGATTTCCAATGGAAGACATTCACTCCTATGCAGCTCAACATGGATGGTTGGGGCTCAAATCCCAAATATCCGCAGGCTCTCGGAGAACCCGCTACTTCCATCAACCGCAACTACCTTAAGTTGAAGGCCGAGCTCCTGCCATATGCCTATACATACGCTCATGAGGCTATCAACGGCAAGCCGCTCATACGCGCCATGTTCATCGACTATCCCAACGATTACACCTATACACCTGCCACTCGCTACCAGTTCCTTTACGGACCTGACTTCCTTGTGGCTCCGGTATATCAGGCTACAGCAAGCGATGAGTTTGGCAACGATCGCCGCGACGGCATATACCTCCCCGAAGGCAACTGGATCGACTACTTCAACGGTAATGTTTATACCGGAGGACGTGTCATCAACAGCTTCGATGCTCCGCTGTGGAAACTCCCCGTATTTGTCAGACAAGGTGCCATAATCCCGATGGTCAACCCCAACAACAATCCATCGGAGATCAACAACCACCTGCGCATCTACGACCTCTACCCCGCTGTCGGAACTTCCGAAATGACACAATACGACGACGACGGCACTACCGAGCAATACCTCCTGGGAGTATCTACCAAGACTCCGGTCAAGATGACACTCACCGAAAAGGGCGTGCTCACTGTCGATATTGCACCGACTACCGGCTCTTTCGAAGGTTTCGTACCCGACAAGGCCACCGAGCTGCGTATTAACACAACTGCTCGCCCCAAATCTGTGGAGGCTAAAATCGGAGGCAAGAGCGTCAAACTTACTGCCGTAAACTCTCTTCAGGCTCTCGCCGACGGATCCAACGTATATTTCTACGATGAGAAGCCCAACCTCAACCGCTTCTCCACCCCAGGCACAGAATTTGCGTCGGTAGCCATCACAAAGAACCCTCAGCTCATTGTCAAGCTCGCGGCTACCAATACTACGGCAAACGCTGTGGCCGTTACCGTAAAGGGCTACACATATTCACCGGCCGATCCGCTGCTCAGATCTCACGGTCAGCTACCGGAGCCGACAATACGGATTGCCGACAACGCCGTGGGTCCATACAGCATCACACCGCGATGGGATATGATTAAGGATGCCGACTTCTACGAAGTTGAACACAACGGCATGCTCTACTCCACTATCCTCACCGACAGTCTTCAGTTTATCGACCTGCTGCCCGAAACCGACTACAGCTTCAAGGTACGTGCCGTTAATGCCGATGGCCCCTCGCAGTGGGCAAGCGTGAATGTCCGCACAGCCGACAATCCCTATGAACACGCTATACGGGGAATCCGTGGCCGCAACAGCGAGCTCGATCAGGCTGGATTCGGCATCGAACACCTCTTCGATTTCGCCGAGAGCGGAGATATCTGGCACTCTAAGTACGGACGCAAGGGCGTTCCATGCGACGTTACAGTCGACCTCGTCAGCGTCAACAATATTGACCGTCTGACATATCTGCCCCGCACAGATGGTGGCAACGGAACTATCTATTCCGGAACCATAGCCTACAGCCTGGATGGCAACAATTGGAGCGAGCCGGTTCCATTCGAATGGGCCCGAAACGGCAGCAACAAGACATTCAATTTCGATGACAAACCGCTTGCTCGCTACATCAGGATCCATATCGATAAGGCAGCTGGCAACTACGCAAGCGGACGCGAGCTCTACGTATTCCGCGTGCCTGGCTCTGAGAGCTATCTGCAGGGCGATATCAACAAGGATGGACGCATCGACGACAACGACCTCACCAGCTACATGAACTACACAGGCCTGAGAAAAGGCGACGGCGACTTCGACTATGTCTCGATAGGCGATATCAACTCTAACGGTCTTATCGACGCATACGATATATCGCTTGTCGGTGTTGAACTCGACGGTGGCATAAGCTACGGTGATACCATCGACGCCCCGGCATCCGGAAGCATCGACATAAACATCCCGAAGCAGACAGTGGCTGCCGGTCAGGAGATCACAATAACCGTAAAGGGAGTGGATCTCACAAACATCAACGCGCTCAGCTTCGCTTTGCCCTATGATGCTACAACTTGGGAATACGTAGGTATCGATCCGTCTGGAATGGGCGAGATGACAAATCTCACCTACGACCGTCTCCACACCTCAGGCGACAAGGTGCTCTATCCCACATTTGTAAACCGAGGCATGAAACCGTTGCTCAACGGTTCTGACACCCTCATGACTATCAAGTTCCGTGCCAAGAAACGTGCAGCGTTCACAAGCAAGCCGCAGGATATCATCCTCGTCGACCGCATGCTGCGCACTGCTGAATAAACCATTGCGGCAACACCGCAACCTCTCTTGATAAAGCCGCCGGGTCACACCCCGGCGGCTTTATCATTTTCTTCAACACCACTACTTCTCATCCCCACCTGTTATTGATTGTTGCCTGAAGCTTCATTCCACCATGTCAATGTGCTCCACTTTGTCACTCTGCAAAGTTACAGCTGCCAACTCCACAATTATTGCGAGATATCCCTTTTGTTAGACCTTATTCCTCTATTGACTGACCTCCTGAATGAAACAACCGTTACCTCTCTCATGTCCGGCATACCAACGCACCCGATTCCTGCGGTTAGCGGCCGGCCACAAAAAAAGGCACCCGGAATCGGATGCCTTTTTATGCTTTCTGAAATGATTATTTCTTCTTGCGGTTGCCGTAGCGGCTCATGAACTTGTCCACGCGACCTGCGGTGTCAACAAGCTTCTGCTTACCGGTGAAGAAGGGGTGAGATGAGCTGGTGATTTCAAGTTTAACCAGAGGATAAGTTACGCCGTCAACTTCGATTGTCTCCTTAGCGGCTACTGTTGAGCGGGTGATAAATATCTCATCGTTCGACATGTCCTTGAAAACTACTTCACGGTAGTTGGACGGATGGATGTCTTTCTTCATTGTGTCGTTATTTTATTAAATGACGGTTAGTTTGATTTTAAGTCTTCGCTGGTAAGGCGAATCTCGTAATGGCGGTGCAAATTTAAGCATTTTTTTGCTCATACACACCACTTTCTCAAATTTTTTTATCTATACCATATTCCTACAAGCTTTGAACGTATGGATATCACGTCGATCAAGGTCATCGAGACAGCGAAAACTACCGTTATGACCACCGACAAAGCCAGCGATGCCCCGCCGATCTCCATCGAAGCAAGCGACTGCATCCAGCTGCTGCGGGCTGCAAACATGGCTACCCATGCCAGCATGGCTGTGACAACATTGAGCAATCCTACTGCAACGTAATAATAACGCCCTACAGTATCAGGCGCATAACCCAGCGACATGAGCGACCTGATCATGGCACGGTTGCGGTTTATTAGCAGGTAGACACTCAGCAGAAGTATGACAAACGCAAGCAGGCTTATCATGCCTCCTACCCCCATTACCAGTCCGGTAGCTATCTTAAAAAATGATGCCATGCGGCCTGTAGCCTCATTATCGCCCGATGTCTGCAGATTATGACTCTCCACATACTCATCGATCGCACTGTCGCCTGGACTGCTCACATGTACTATCAGGCGCTCCGGCCGGCTATGGCTCGTCGGAGCATATCTGCGGTTGGCCCAGTCCAGAAAATCCTGTGGAACAGCTACCGTATTGATACGCGAGGAAAATCCCGCTATAACAGCATCATACACATCCTCATGACCGTTGCCCTGCATACGTATTTTTACCGGAATAGCCCCGATCACGCCCTCACTAACCTGCGGAAGGCCTCGCGACGCTGCGAAACCGAAATTGTATAAAGCCAGGTAATCTCGGGGAATTACAACTGGTATCACCGGATTCGGATCGGCAGGATCAAATTGCCATAGGCTCGGCTGTATATCATAGTAACGGTCTGGTATTGATTCAAAAAACAGATACGTGCTCATTGCCTTGCCACCCATCTCTATAGCCGCAGAGACCTGAAACTGAGATGATGTGAAACCATCAACGCTCTCCACCCACGGTTGAGCCGCGATGTCGGCTATCTCCTCGTCAGTGAAACCGCCACCACCGGCCGATATGAAGCTAACTTCCTTACTCAGAGTGAGATAATCGCCTGTATTGTCTGACGGAGCATTCACATCGCGGTAGAACTGGAAGGCAGTCAGCAATATAGCCAGTCCCGCAAAATTGGCCAAAGCATACAGAAGCATCTGAGCGGGCGATATGTTGCGCAAAATAAGACGTCGCAACGATCTGTGTTCTACTGATTTAGCGTTCATCATAGACTATAAACGGAAGGATTGCCGATAGCCAGAGGATTACCGACTGATGTAACGATTATACCGGCACCCTGAGCCGAAGCGACCTCTTCGACAAGTCGGGCGGCGGCGGCATTATTGGTTTCATCGAGATGGCTAACCGGCTCGTCAAGTATCACAAAATCAAAAGGTTGGCACAAGGTCCGCACTATAGCCACACGCTGCTGCTGGCCTATGCTCATGCGTCCGCACAGGGTGTGGAGGCGGTCGGAAAGGCCGAGGCGACACAACATATCTTTTATCTCATCGACAGTGAATGTATCGGTCAATTGATTCTTTATCAGGACATTATCGAGTGCAGTAAGTTCCGGAAACAGCCTCATATCCTGTGCCAGCAAAGCTATGTGACGAGTGCGTATTTCGCACCATTTACGTATACCAAACGAACGTATGTCCTTGTCATCGAAGTAGATACGTCCATGATAGTCCGTACGTTCGCCGTAAATATAGCTTACGAGCGAAGATTTTCCGCTACCGCTCTCAGCATCAATGACTAAGCGACACCCCCTGTCGAGGGCAAGATCGGCCGAAAGCCATATATCGCTGCCGGATATCCGGTCAGAATTCTCCTCGCCGACAAACACCTCAGGCAGGACCCTTTTGAGCAATATTCTATCCATACGATACAAACATTCCGGCGGCGATCTTTTCCCACTGGAAGAAAAAACCGCCGCCGGCTTGTATTACTTAAACAAGGACATTATTCAAATTCTATCATTACCTGATCGGTGGCAACCACGTCATCGGGCTTGATGAATATGCGCTTTACAATGCCATCGGCTTCTGCAAGGACATCATTTTCCATCTTCATAGCCTCATAGACGAGCAGCTTCTGGTCTTTCCTGACCTTATCGCCGGGTTTGACGTCGATCTCGACCACACGTCCCCCCATCGGAGCTTTGAGCACCGGACCGGTTACAGGCTCTTCCTTAGGCTTTGCGGCCTCTTCAGCGGCCTTTGCAGCGGCAGCCTCAGCCTGTATGGCCTGATGCTCCTCGCCACGGCGACGACGCAGGAAACCATTGGCTACCGACGGGAGAAGCTGGAGCAAAAGATACTCCTCGTTGTTTGAAGCCAATTTAGCTCCGCCAAATTCAGGCAGCTCGGGATTTTCAGGCTGCTTGTAAGAGTTCACATCATACGGTTTCTCCTCAGGCGAACCGGTAAGTTTCTCACGGAATACGGGATCCACGGCTACCGGAGTACGGCCATATTCACCCTTTACAAGCGAGATGAACTGATTGCTGGCGTTTGTATAGTCGGCATTACCCTTGCGACGGTCAAGAGCGAGCAATACAGCTTGCTGACCTACAATCTGGCTTGTAGGTGTGACCAGGGGCACAAGACCGGCGTCACGGCGCACCTTGGGGATCAGTCCCATAGCATCATCCAGAAGATCCTCAGCCTTGAGTGTACGCAGCTGGGCAACCATATTGCTGTACATACCGCCGGGCACTTCGGCATTCTTCACCAGTTCATTAGGCTTGGGGAAATGGAAATATGCCTCGATCGCATGACACTCGTCGAGAAGTGTGGCCTCATCACCGGCCTTCGCAGCAGCGATAGCAGCATCGAAGTGAGCCAGCACATGCGCAGGAAGATTGTCGGTCAATGGATCGTAACTCAAAGGCATCTCATTGGCAAGATCAAACTCCTTGAGATCCTTTCTTGCCTCAAGCAACTGGTTGCGGATGCGGCCTACAGCCTCCATATTCACATCAACCTCAACGCCCATGCGCTCGGCAAATGTCCATATAAGTTCGATTGCCGGGGCGGCAGAACCTCCACCGAACCACCATATGTTGGTATCAAGGATGTCGACTCCGTTGAGTATGGCCATGACACTTGATGCCAGACCATAGCCAGGGGTACAGTGGGTGTGGAAATCGACATCGCATTTCACGGCACTCTTCAGCTTGGAGATGATAGATGCCGCGCGCGATGGATTGACCAGACCGGCCATGTCCTTGAGTGTGATGATCTTTGCGCCGAGGGCTTCCATCTCACGGGCCTTCTCTACAAAGTATTCATCGGTAAATATTTTTTCAGGTTCTTGCGGCTTCTTTCCGAACAGACGTCCGAAGAATCCAGGTTTAGGAGCCTCGGGGGCCTTTGGATCGACAGTATAACATACCGCACCATCGGCTATACCACCAAGTTCATTTATCATCTTGATCGAATCACGCACGTTGTCGATATCGTTGAGCGCGTCGAAAATTCGCATCACGTTAAGGCCATTTTTGATTGCCTCTTCATAGAATCCGCGGAGTACGCTATTCGGATAAGGTACGTAGCCGAACAGATTGCGTCCTCGCGAGAGTGCGGACAGCAACGACTTTCCTTTCATTGCAGCCGATGCCTTGCGGAGTCTCTCCCACGGTGACTCATCAAGATAGCGCATGACAGAATCGGGTACCGCACCACCCCATACTTCCATGATATAGAAGCCAGCGTCTGCATACAGGGGGAGCAGACGATCTATGGTCTGTTGGTTCATACGGGTGGCGAACAACGACTGCTGTCCGTCGCGCAGAGTCAAGTCTCTGATCTTTAGTTTACGTGTTGCCATATTATTTTATGTGGATACTCACGGTTGATTATATCATCGGCAAATATACGATAAAACTATATAATCCGGAAATTTTTCTTCATTTCTTTACCTCATCGTCGGTAAATAGCTTATCCGCTTCATCAAGATGAAAATCATGAGAGAGAACAGCTATGAAACGGCTTATCTGCTTTATAGCGGCCTGTGTTGCAGGCGTGATCTCCTTGCTTTGCAATCTGAGCATAAGCATACCGTAAAGGGCGTTGAAACAGGTCTCTATCTCGCCTGCCTTATCCTCTCCGCCCTTTGAGCGCAACTCAACTATATATGGAAGTGTTCTGTAGAACTCGGCCGTATAGTCGCCGAAGCGCGGATCTTTCAGCAATGCCTGATGTAACGCCACAAGCTGCCCAAGCACATTTTTGTTCATCTGCAGATGACCGCTCTGCTGAACGTCTTCCCGGCGCATCATATCGATCAGGCTCTCATACCATTCGGTCATTTCCTTACGCTGACTGTCGGTCAGATCATACTTATCGATTATATTGGCCTTTATCCGGTCTATATCAAGTCCGTTGGCACGGATTATATCTTCTATCTGCCACATATAGAGCAGATATTCGGCAATGTTTTCCTTGCGCTTTTGTGAAGCTATTATCATGACTGTCGTTTTTGGTTGTGCAAATATAACAATTGGTGAGCTGAATTTTCGTACCTTTGTGGAAAATCTTGTTAGAAACAGACAATGGAGGAGTTTCTCTTTATTATCGAGATGATCGGAACTGTTGCCGCTGCCATAAGCGGTATCCGCCTTGCCGCCACTAAGAAGTTCGACTGGTTCGGTGCATACACTGTAGGTCTTGTCACAGCGATAGGTGGTGGCACGTTGCGAGATGTGCTGCTCGACATTCCGGTGTTCTGGATGCAGTCGTGGAGCTATTTCGCAGCCACCGCACTTGCTCTGGCCACTGTGATGATATTCAGAAGTTTTCTGGTGAGCCGCGACAAGATCCTGTTTATCTTCGACTCCATAGGTCTCGCACTGTTCTGTGTAATCGGCATACAGAAGAGTCTTGCCGTAGGTCATCCTATGTGGGTCGCCGCTACGATGGGTATCATTACGGGCGCGTTTGGCGGTGTGCTGCGCGATCTTCTCATCAATGAAGAGCCACTGATATTCCGCAAGGACATATATGCCACGGCATGTCTCGCAGGCACTATAGTCTACTGGATCTCGGCATTATTAGGAGCCGGGCCCATGCTCGCCGCACTAATGTGTGCAATAGCCATAATAGGGCTCCGCATACTTGCCCTGCGTTTCAATCTCAGTCTGCCCACTCTCGCCCCGGTAAAAAACGACAACCACAAGAAATCAGGAAGCAAATAGCAACCAGATATCACGACAGCCGGTATCTTTTTCATCTGAACACTATCTCACGAGGCATAAGCTGACACAGGTAGTCGCGCAGTCTTGTCCATTCGACATATATGTCATCGGATCCAACGATAGGAGCCACGGGCTGTTCATTAATATCAACACGGGCATATCTCACACCTGAGGGGCTTTCGAATATTATAAGCTGGAGGTTTGCGGCCATAGGCACCAGTTCAAAATCGTGCCAATGACGGCCTACTGAAGCAAAGTCGTCAGAGATATAGTAGGCTCCAGGAAGATGCATAAGTGAAAGAAGCGGCATAAGAGTCTCAGCGTGGCCGAAACGCAATACTACCGCAGGACCATCTCCATCAAGAGCCTTATCGGTAGTCGAGATGATGTCGCGCAACAGGGGTGATGCAATTTCAGCCGGAAGCGACGATACGGTAGAATAACTGTAATCCAGATACTGCTTGAGATTGCGGAGCGACCACAGACTGTTATACTCTTCTTTGGTAAACCAGTCTGCCGGATTCACATCTATCTCCATAGCGGCAGCCCCCGACACAACGTTGTACATTCTGACTGCGAGATCGCGGTCGGCAAGCTCCTGTCCTACCACAGCCACGGCACACGCCGGTTTGTCACGGAGCAACGCATCGCGGACATTTTTCAACGGGGTCTTCAATGCTTCTGAATCGCGCAGAGAGCGATACCCGCTGTTTTCATCAAAGAAGCGGAGCAGCTTATTGTTTTCGGGACCCGAAGCGGTCGACATACCGGTAGATGGTGCCAACAGGGCGAGTTCGTGCAGAAATTCGTACATGCTCAGGACACAGCGGGGCTTGTAGCTTGAGATAGCGACCACATGCTTGTCCTTGCCAAACATGGTGGGATATTTCACATACATACGTGCTGCTATACCTTGCTGTTCGGCCACGCCAAGCGAATCAAGGCGTCCCCAACGGCCTGCACTCTGCTCAGTTATATAGTCGGTGAGCTGGAGCAGACGGCGTCCGGAAGCGGTGAGCGTACCGGCCTCGGCAGCTTTCTGAAGAGCCGATGCAAGCGCCTCACAATTGTCGGGCGATGAGGGATAGCGCGCTCCATGCCGCCCGACATGGTTGATCATGACAACCTTGAGCGAATCGGGCACTGCAGGACGCTTGAACCGTGTGGCATATGGTTTCGCACTTCCGGCGCAATCATCATAACTGTAATTGGTCACCTGGGGCTGTACTGCCATAACGACTATCGCCTGAATAAAACTAATGATGAATACAGCAGTTCTAAGCATGGATTGAAAAATTAATTCGTAACTTTGTTCAGTTAACATAACGATTCTAATTAACCATTGGTTCCAGATGTCTTCCATTTCCGAAGCTAACGAATTGCTGAAAGCAGACAGATTAGATGATGCACTGGCTATGCTCAACGAACTGATAGAAAAAAATCCCGATAATGCCGAGCTGTTCTTTGCCCGAGGCAAGACATTCTGGCGTCTGGGCGAAAGGGCGATGGCCACAAACGACTATGCCGTATCGGCGCGTCTATGCCCTGACGGGCCTGCGTCGAAAGCACTTGAACACGCCCGCGACATAGCCGATTTTTTCAATCCTGAGATGTTCAATCCTTAAAGACGCATGGAACATATACATAAAAGAGAACCGGAGCAGACACTGTCTGCTCCGGTTCTCTTTTATGTTGTTCTATATCAAGCCTTATTCCTCATACTTCTTGACAATCACAGTAGCGTTGTGACCGCCGAAGCCGAAGGCATTGCTGAGAGCGGCACGTACGGTGCGCTTCTGAGCTTTGTTGAAAGTGAAGTTGAGATTGTAGTCAATCTCCTCATCATCATCGCCTTCCTCATGGTTGATAGTGGGAGGAACAATATCGTTTTCAACGGCCTTGATGCTGAACAGAGCCTCAAGGGCACCTGTAGCACCGAGCAGGTGGCCTGTCATCGACTTGGTAGAGCTGATATTGAGCTTGTAAGCGCTCTCACCAAACAGATTGACGATAGCCTTGATCTCCGATACATCGCCTACGGGAGTCGATGTGCCGTGAACGTTGATATAATCTATATCCTCAGGCTTCATACCGGCATCTTCAAGAGCCATCTTCATAGAGAGGATAGCGCCAAGACCTTCGGGATGAGTAGCCGTGAGATGATAAGCGTCGGCCGACATGCCTCCACCTACAACCTCAGCATAGATCTTTGCACCGCGAGCCTTGGCGTGCTCAAGTTCCTCAAGGATGAGGATAGCCGAGCCTTCACCCATCACAAAACCGTCGCGCGACTTGCTGAAGGGACGTGATGCAGTCTCAGGGCTGTCGTTGCGTGTGGACAGAGCGTGCATTGAGTTGAAACCACCTACACCTGCGGGATAGATAGCTGCCTCAGCTCCACCGGTCACAAATACATCAGCCTTTCCGAGACGGATATAGTTGAAAGCATCGATAATGGCATTGTTTGAAGAAGCACAAGCCGAAACGACGCCATAGTTGGGTCCATGATAACCGTACTCCATCGAAACATGACCCGAAGCGATATCGGCGATCATCTTGGGGATGAAGAACGGGTTGTACTTAGGTCCGGCCTCTTCATGAATGGCATAATAACCTGCTTCTTCTTCAAAAGTGTGAAGGCCACCTATACCTGCCGCCACAATCACACCCACGCGGTTGCGGTCGAGATTGGGGTCTTCCTCAAGGCCACTGTCGGCCACTGCCTGACGGGCAGCTACAAGTGCATACTGGGCATACAGGTCGAGCTGACGCAGTTTCTTGCGGTCAATATGCTCCTGACCGTTGAAACCCTTTACCTCACAGGCAAACTGAGTCTTAAACTTGGATGCATCGAAGTGGGTGATAGGACCTGCTCCGCTCTTGCCGGCCAGGGCAGCCTCCCAAGTTGTGGGGACATCATTACCCAGCGGCGTGATGGCACCAAGGCCTGTTACTACTACTCTCTTTAACTCCATATTGCGGGGATTCTTGAGCGTTTGTGACTTCTTTTATTGCTTAGGGCTTGAAGCCTTTGGCAGTGTGTTTTCGGAAATGACGGCGCCCCTGCAGGGTGCGCCGTCTGTCCGTTTTTCCGAGGCCTGACCCTCATCAACGATGATGTCAGACGTACGGGCTGCGTTGTTTTTACAGCTGGTAGTTTCGTTACCTGTCCGAGATTACTTCTCGGCTGCGGCAGCTTCTACGTAAGCGATAGCGTCGCCTACGGTCTTGATGCCCTCAGCCTTTTCATCGGGGATAGTGATACCGAATTCTTTCTCGAACTCCATGATGAGCTCTACAGTGTCAAGGCTGTCTGCGCCCAGATCAGTGGTGAAACCTGCAGTTTCAGTTACTTCGTTCTCGTCTACGCCGAGCTTGTCGACGATGATAGCCTTAACGCGCGATTCGATTTCAGACATAGTTTTCGTTATTTGTGAATTAGATATTTCAGTTTTCGGCTGCAAAGTAACAAAATTTTCTCCGAAATATGAAACTTTCGGCAAACAAAGTTGTCTGTTTATGATTAATTTATACTGTCTGAATAGCTGTTTCAGCCATTATAACGCATATGATGGAGCTTTTTGGCCTTGGGTTAAAATTTCTTAAGAGGGCTGTATTTCATGCAACATCGGTGATTATTTTGTGTTTTAAAGGATATGGTATTTACATTTTACCTACCCCTCATTCTCTAATTCAAGTATTATGAAACACTCTAACATGCACGTTTCGGCTCTTGGCGCTTTTCTTACTGCCATAACACTCACTCTAACTGTAGGCGCTTGCTCACACGCGGTAGAGACTGACAGCAAGTCAGATTCAACATCTGTTGTAAAAACGGATGCCGATGGCATGACTTCGATGGATCTGAAAGAGACTATAAGGACTGTCAAGACTGCATATATGTATATGTCGGACAGCGATACGTGCTACATGACTTATTCGGCAACCATAGAATGGCCTGAAAAAATCGGTTCGTTCAACATTGCCTCGCTTCAAGACAGTATCATATCGACGGCTTTCCGCCAGGGCAAAGGCAATGACATAAAGGCTGCCATGAAGGCTTTCTCAAACGACACCACCGGCATGGGTACAGATCCGGTGCGTATAGATCCGGCTGACGTTCCACTGTCGACCCGCTCCTATACTTCTACCGTCACAGCAAAGGCTATCGACACAAGCGACAAGTATTCGACATATCAGGTGACCGCATCACAATTCACGGGAGGCGCGCATCCCAACACGGCAGTCACTTCGATCACTTATGACTATGCTTCGCAACAGGTGCTCACTCCGGCCAATCTGTTCACCGCCGGCAGCGACTCCACTCTTGTAAGCGTCATCAGCGAGAGTCTGGCCCAGAAGTTCAATGTGCCTCAGAACAAACTCACCCAGGCCGGTCTGTTTTCAGACACTATCCCGGCTCCAAACAATGTGTATGTGGTCAACAATACCCTTGTGTTCCACTATGGCCAGTATGAGATAGCGCCCTACAGCGCGGGGATGTTTGACATCAACGTATCGCCGTTCCGCGTACGCGATATTCTCTCGCCAGAGGGCAAGGCTCTTTTTGCCGGATATATAGAATAGTACACTATTACGTCATTTCCCATACTTTTGTCCCCGCATGGCCCATATAAACGGACCATGCGGGGATATGTGTGTCTATGTATGAAGGTGGGAGATGGCTGTGAGATTTTATTTGGGTATTCGGGTGGAAGGGAGTATCTTTGCAGCCAATATTTCATAATTTTCAGATATGTATTACACCGGCGTCGCGGCAATGGCCGTCTTATGCTTCATCATAACCACGCTTCTATACCGTATTCTCAGCAAGGGATTGTCGAAATCGGCCAAATGGCAGCAGACCACGCGTTTTGCCATAGGATCAGTGATCGCTCTGGCGCCATGGGCCATAGCGGGACCTGTGCCGCTGACCGGTGCCACCTGGCTGGCGGTTGCGATATGTGCGGGATGGAGCTTTCTGTTTCCGCTGCTCGACTACCTTACCAACCGCAGGGTATCGTCGGACATAGACGACTATATGGACTATCCTTCAGGGATGTATCTGTTTGCCATCATCTCGTCGCTGACGCTGGCGCTCGGAGGATTGTTTCCGGGTGCGTGGTGGGGCGGCATTCCGGTGGCTGCAATAGAGACAGTGCTGCTGATCCCGTTGGTCTTCCAGATGGTATATTACTGTCTGTATGGGGGATGTATCGACGATATAGGCATGAAGGTGGTGGTTGACACCAATGTCAATGAGACCATTGAGTTTGTCAAGGCGTTTCCGGTGTGGGCCACGGGGCTGCTTGTCATAGTCATCGCTGCGGCGTGTGGAGCCATTGCCGGTATAAACATCTCAGCGGCGGTGGACCAGGTGGGCTTGTCATGGCCACGCATAGCCGGGGAGGTGGTGTGTATGGCAGTGGTGACGTATATTGCTTTCAAGCCACGCAGGGGCGCGATATACCGGTCTTCGCTGGTAAAGCTATATATAGACACACGGGCGTATGAGAAGTCGACACGGATGTATCTCGAGCTGCGTCAGGCCCGTATGGACAGCCTCACATTGCGCTGTCTGGGCAAGCGTCCCGACAAGCCGTCGACCATAATAATGGTGATAGGCGAATCGGCCTCGCGCGACTATATGAAAGCGTTCAACAGCCGTGAGGAGCTTGAGACTACGCCTTGGCTCAGCGAGATGGCCAAGTCGGACAGCCGGCACTTCGCGCTGTTTGCCGACAGCTATTCGTGCGCATTCCAGACTGTTCCGGCACTCGAGCAGGCGCTTACGGAGAAGAACCAGTATAACGGCATGGGCTTTCATGAGGCGTGTTCGATTGTCGACATAGCCCGCAAATGCGGCTACAGGGTGAGCTGGTTCAGCAACCAGGGGCACATAGGGGTGGCCGATACTTCGGTATCGATAGTGGCCGAGACGTCGGACCGTGCCCAATGGACGCGCCAGGAGGTGGGGAAGGCTCACTACGATGAATCGTTGCTCGACTTTCTGGCTTCGGTCGATCCTTCGCACGACAATTTCATCGTGCTTCACCTGAAGGGAAGCCATTTCAACTTCATCAACCGCTATCCGGAGTCGCAAACGGTATGGGGGAGCCGGGTGTGCAGGACAATGTAGTGAACTACAAGAACTCCATACGCTATACCGACTCGATACTGCAACGCATCTACCAATATGCCGACGCTCATCTCAATCTGCAGGCCATGGTGTATTTCTCGGACCATGCGACGATACCCGACAAGCGGCGTTCGCCCCGCTTCGACGGCTTCGGGCAGTGCCGCATCCCTGTATTCGTGTATATGAGCGACTCGTATATCGCCGGTCATCCCGACCGCTACAGGGCGCTGATGGACAACCGGTCGAAAAGCTTCACAAACGACCTGGCATACGACCTGATGTGCGGAATATTTGACATAGAGTCAAATCATTTCGACCCTACGCAGTCGCTTGCCTACGATTGCTACCGGTTCACACGCGACATGCTGCTCACCTATCTGGGCACCCGCCACATCAGCGAGAATACCGACTGAGACTGGGGTCAATCCTTAGAATGCCACATGGATCGGAGGGGCTGCCACACGCCCTGGGGCAGAAACGCCTGCATATTGCGGCCTGAGTCAAGGCCCTGGCGTATGAACGTCGACGACAGCTCGATCTGCGGGGCATCAACATAATCGACATTGTCGGGCAACGCCTGCGGGTCTATACCATAACCCGGGCGGGGGTAGACTATCATTCCGTAGTCGGAGATGATGCGGTCGACCATGCGCCAGCTGTCCTTGAGCAGCCAGTTGTCGCTGCCTATGATCCACCGGAACCTGCAGTCGGGGCAGTCGGCCGACAGCCGCCGCAAGGTGTCGATGGTATACGATGGGACGGGCATGTGGAGCTCCACGTCGCACACCCGTATACGGTCGTAGCCCTCTACGGCACGGCGGAGCAGCTCCAGGCGTTGCGCGTCGGTCAGCCGGTAGCGGCTACCGGCTTTGAGCGGATTGACGGCCGCGGGGACAAGCCACACCTCATCGACCAGCGGGCAGAACTGGCTTATGTAGGACGCCACCATGATGTGGCCTGCATGCACCGGGCAGAATGACCCGCCCAGCAGTGCTACCGACCGCCGGTGGCTCATGCGTTGACAAATCCTATTATGAGCGCTTCGGTCTCCGATATGGCCTGGGAGAGATCGTCGTTGACCACTACCTTGTCGAACTCAGGGGCAAACGATATCTCATATTCCGCTTTGCCGACACGCTCGGCTATGGCATCGGCCGAATCGGTGGCCCGCCCTTCGAGGCGGCGTCTGAGCTCCTCTACCGACGGGGGCATGATGAAGATGCTTATGGCTTCGTCGCCAAGCATACGCTTCACATTCACGCCGCCTTTCACGTCGATGTCGAGGATGACGTTGTGGCCTGCTCGGCAACGCTCGTCAAGCTCGCTGCTCAGAGTGCCGTAGAAACGTCCGGGATAAACCTCCTCATACTCTACGAATGCTCCCTGGGCTATCTTGTCGCGAAACTGCCGGTCGGTAAGGAAGTGGTAGTTCACGCCGTCGCGCTCGCCTGCGCGAGGTGCCCGGTTGGTTGCCGACACCGAGAACTCCAGGTCGACATTTCCCCGCTCCATCAGAGCGCCTATGATTGTCGACTTGCCGCAGCCCGAGGGCGCACTGATTATTATCACCTTGCCTTGTTTCATATACACGCGGTGGGTAGGGGTAAGGGGTTATTGGAATTATCACATAACGTTGAGCACCTGCTCCTTTATCTGCTCCAGCTCATCCTTCATCTTGACCACGAGGCGCTGCAGCTCGGCATGGTTGCTCTTCGAGCCGAGGGTGTTGATCTCGCGGCCCATTTCCTGGCTTATGAACCCGAGCTTCTTGCCCTGGCCGTGATGGCCGTCCATGGTCTCCATGAAGTAGCTCAGGTGCTGGCCGAGGCGTTGCTTCTCCTCGTTAATATCCAGCTTCTCGATATAGAATATCATTTCCTGCTCCAGGCGTCCGCGGTCGTATTCGGCCACGCTTATCTTCGAGAGGTTGTCGGTGATGCGGGTCTTTATGCGGGCAATGCGTTCGGCCTCGAATGTCGGCACTATCTCGAGCAGCGAGGATATCTTTTCGATCCTCACGCCGAAAAATGCCTCCAGCTTCTCGCCCTCGGCACGGCGGTAATCCATCAGGGCATCGACCGCCATGTCGGTAGCCTTGAAGAGGGCTTCCGATTCTTCCTCGCTGAGGGTGGGCACGGAGTCCGAATGGGTCACGTCGGGCATCCGCAGCAGCACGCTGTACCAGTCGGCGGGCTCCGGGAGTCCCAGTTCCTGGCTCATCTGCATGATCTGGCGCTTGTAGCCAGCGAGCATCGACAGATTGAGAGTCACACCCTCGTCGGCTCCGGTCGACTCTCTGTAGACCGACACCTCTACCTTGCCACGCTCCAGACGCACGCCTATGCGGTTGCGCAGCTCCAGTTCTTTCTCACGGTAGATCGGCGGGACACGCATCGACATGTCCAACTGTTTACTGTTGAGCGACTTTATTTCCACCGTTATCTTGCGGTTCGGCATCTCGACGGTGGCCCTGCCGAAACCTGTCATAGATAGTAGCATGCTTTCTTCTTTTCGTTTATGCCACAAATTTACTACTTACACCGCAAAATTCCGTAACTTTGCGGCATAATTATTTCATTTAATCCAAAGATTGATGGCCACTATCCTCAATATCGACACTTCTACAGCCGTATGTTCGGTTGCTCTCACTTCCGACGGTATGATCCTATGTCACCGCGAAGAGTTCAACGCACGCAGCCATGCCGCCCTGCTGAGCGGATTCATCAAGGACTGCCTCGACCATCTGCGCGCCCACGAGATGAAGCTCGACGCTGTGGCCGTCACTCTTGGTCCAGGCAGCTACACCGGCCTGCGCATCGGCCTGAGCGAGGCCAAGGGGCTTGCCTATGCCCTGCAGATTCCTATGATCGGGCTTTGCACCCTTGAGGTAATGGCCACAGGCACCATGTTCTCGCGTCCCGACCTGCTGCCCGACGATCCTGACACTCCGGTCATGTTCGCGCCTATGATCGACGCCCGCCGCATGGAGGTCTACACTGCCGTCTACTCCCTGGCCCTGGAGCCGCTCATGGGCCCGGAGCCGTTGATTCTCACGGCCGACAGCTACAGCAGCTTCCTTGAGCAGGGACGCGTCATATTTGCCGGCGACGGTTCAGGCAAGGCCAAGGATATCATCAGCCACCCCAACGCCGTGTGGGCCGACGATATAGTGCCTCTCGCCACCGATATGCTCGCCCTGAGCGAAAGGGCATACGCCGCGCGACAGTTCATCGACACGGCGTATGCCACTCCCATGTATCTCAAGGAGTTTCAGGCCACAAAGCCCAAGCCCTTGTTCTGACCCCGGAGGCTATCACTGCCGCCGTCAATACATCGAAACCTCTATCACGTCGTCTTCATCGTCGCCCCCGGCCGCTGCCGTCTCCAGCTTCTCGCTGCCGGGCAGGGCTATCAGCGCCCCCACATCGCCGTTTATCTCGATGGCCGAGGGGCTGTTGACTGTATAGATCAGCGAGTCTACGCTGGCGCCGTGGCGTATTTTGAGCGAGCCGCCGTAAAACGGGTCATGCTTCACCGCTGCCAGCAGTGTGGCTATGCGGCAGTCGTCAATCAGCAGATCCGAGTTATCGCAGTCGACCGACAGCGCCGGCAGCTCCAGTCCGTCAAACGACACATACGATTCGTTGCCCTGCAGGTATATGTTCCGCAGCTCATTGTCGGCCAGGGTGATGTCAAGCTTGCCTATGCACAGATCGCTCTTGTTGGCTGTCACCGTAAGGGTGCTGTCGGCCGCATCGTAGTCGAGCATTATCTCGCTGCCTAACGATGGCCATTTTATCCGGGTGGCCGCGCTGTTGGTCTCGCCCCGCGTCACGTTGCACTTGCACATGAAGCGGCTCCCCTGCCGCGGGTAGGAGCTGTTGCTCATTATGCGTATTGTCTTGATGGGCCCGCACTCCACCACCATGTCCTCCGAATTGGCTTTGGCTATGGCGCCGATAACTATGGGCAGAAGGAAGGAGAGCAGCACTGTGGCGGCTGCAAGCCCTATGATGATCTTAGTAGAAAGTTTCATGGCTTTACTTTTGTTTGTTGAGATATTCCGTATACATTTCCCCGAGCCGGGCCGCGCTCACTCCGAAGCTGTGCAGACGGCCAAAGAAGTAGTCGGCCTCGCCCGCAAAGAATACGCTCCGCCGCTCCGCCAGCACCTTCTCGCCGGCATCGGCCGACACAAAGTAGCCTATGCCGCGCTTGTTGTATATCATGCCGTGCTGCTGCAGGTGGTCGTATGCGCGCATCACCGTGTTGGCGTTCACCTCTACCGAGGCCGCATACTCTCTCACCGAGGGCAGGCGTGTGTCGGCGCCATACGCGCCGCCCGCTATGTCGTCCATTATCCTGTCGGCTATCTGGAGGTATATTGGTTTTGGATCATTGAATACCATTGGTCACATATTTTCATTGTTTCGCCATCAGATCACGTCGTCCTCTTTCAGACGCAACCATGCCAGCCCCCAGTTTACCGCACACACCAGCGCCATAAAGCCCATCCCCGTCCAGTATATCCAGTCGCCGTCAAGATTGAGGGCTGGGATATTGACATAGAGCAGCGAGTCTTCCGCCAGCATCAGGCCCACCGTGGCCAGCACACCCGTAACTGTCTGCATGACCCACAGCGCCACTATTGTCTTGATAAACGACAGCTTGGGCCACAGTATGGCGCCCAGCACAAAAAACGACTGCACCGCCAGATAGATCATGCCGCACATGGGAATGGTGTAGAGCACCGAAGTGCGGAAGCTGTCCCACTGCAGCGGTGTGGACGGATGCTTGAATATGTAGCTCGACAACACCCTCATCAGATCACCCACCTCAAAGGCCACCAGGAGAACTATGCCGCTGCCTACCACCCACACACACCAGCGCACCATAAACTTGGCCGTCACCGTGGCCGGGGCCATCAGGGTGGATATGCGCCCCTGTCGGGCCTTCATCTCGCCGAACATCTGCGACGCTCCGGCTATGCCCATTACCGCCAGGATCATTGAGAAGCCTATATATATTCCCTTGCCCGAATATGTGGTGAGCATACCCGTCAGGAAGCCCAGCAGGGCCATGACCCCAATGAGCGCCGCCGCGCCAAAGAGTATCCGGTTCTTGTTTTCAACTACATATTTCTTCAGCAGGAGCATAAAGTTGCTTGCTGCCGCATTATTGTCAGGTCGCATCATCGGTCAGTCTCTTTTTTTGCTTTTGGCGAATATACTTGCTATCACATCGGGACGCTGCTGGGCCAGCTCGAAGAGCGTCTCCAGATTCACCTCCGTCTCGGGCAGGTCGTCGCTTCCCATCCTCACTATATTGGCGCCGCCGGGAGCCGCCACCGCCAGCAGAGCCGACTCTATGAGCTCGCGGCTGTCGGTATACGAGAAGCGCAGGCCGGCCGACACCTCTGCCATCGAAGCATCGAGCAGCACCCCGCTGCCAGGCTCTATTATGGTCACATGGTCGAGTATGCGCTCCACATCGTGCACCTGGTGGGTCGATATGATTATGCTGCGCTCATCGCTCATCTCTCTTACCACAGCCTGACGGAACGCACGCTTGCCGGGTATGTCGAGCCCGTTGGTCGGCTCGTCCATCAGCAGCAGCGATGTGTTGCAGGCCAGGGCGAAGCTCATAAACACCTTCTTCTTCTGTCCCATCGACAGCTGCCCCAGATGCACATCCTCAGTCAGGCCGAATATCTCGAGATGCGTCTTCAGATCGCGGGCGCTGAAGCGCGGATAGAAGCGGGAGTTGACATTGATATAGCTCTCAAGCCCTACCGACGGCAGGCTGAACTCCTCGGGCACTATAAACACATCGTTGAGAAACTCCACCTGCCTCTGCCTTGGAGTCATACCCTTATAGTCTATCACACCCGAGGCCGGAGTGAGCAGCCCGGCTATCAGATAGAGCAGCGTCGACTTGCCCGAGCCATTGGGCCCCAGCAGTCCGCATATCTCGCCCGGAGCTACCTGCCAGTCAAAGCGGTCTATCACCGGACGGTGCTTGCGGCTGTAGCCGAATTTCAGATTGTCAATTGTTAGCATAGTGTATTAGTGAATTAGTACACCGCAAAGGTAGGCACTTTTTTCATATCTGCAAACTTTTTCGCGATTTTTTTGCCAAAACCATCCATGCGCCCCGCTGCAATAGCGTTTCCCTGCTTCCCGCTTCCCACGGAGGGAAACAGGGAAACGGGAAGCACTCCATCATATCCATATCTTAATAATATATATATATCATATAGACATAACATACTGTTGTACAATACCGCTAAACGGACTTAACGACAAGTGCAGCAGACCTGCCACACATCCACCACGACACCTTGACTGCAATAGCGTTTTCCTGTTTTCCGTTTTCCTATGGGAAACGCTTCCCACGGAGGATAACAGGAAAACGGAAAACACTCCATCATATCTCTATCTTAATAATAATATATATATATCAGACAGACATAACATGCTGTTGTACAATACCGCTGCCTCAACTTGCCGACAAAGCAGCAGACCAATCACACATCCACCACGATACCGCTATACTGCTTCCCTGCTTTCCGCTTTCCACGGAGGAAAGCAGGAAAGCGGAAAGCACTCCATCATATCCATATCTTAATAATATATATATATCATATAGACATAACATACTGTTGTACAATACCGCTAAACGGACTTAACGACAAGTGCAGCAGACCTGCCACACATCCACCACGACACCTTGACTGCAATAGCGTTTTCCTGTTTTCCGTTTTCCTATGGGAAACGCTTTCCACGGAGGAAAGCAGGAAAGCGGAAAGCACTCCATCATATCTCTATCTTAATAATATATATATATCAGACATACATAATACACAGTAGTAAATACCGCTACACGGTCTTAACAACAAGTGCAGCAGACCGGCCACATATCCACCACGACACCGCCATAGTGTTTCCCTGTTTCCCGCTTCCCACGGAGGGAAACAGGGAAACGGGAAGCACACTCTCCCGAAAAAGTACATCTACACCGATCTTATAGGCTCCGCGGACGGGTAGGCCGAACCGTCAGGGGCCCGGAGTTGTTGATCAACCAGACTATATTCTTTCAATTTGATATACTACTACTAATGTCATGAACATCAATACTGACCTGAAGCCCATAAAGCTCGTCGCTCCGGTGACGGGCAACGGAATCACCGTAAAGGAAGCCCTTAACCGACGCCATACATCCCGCGAATTCGCCCAGCGACCCCTTGAACTGAAGGATCTCTCCGAACTACTGTGGGCCGCATACGGCACCAACCGTCGGCCTTCGCTCAAGCGTACCGCCCCCTCGGCGTGGGGAATATATCCTCTCGAGATATATGTGATGACTCAGGAAGGCTCTTATCTCTATGAACCCGAGGAGCACAAACTTCTGCCCGTAGCGGCCGGCGACATCCGTGCTCTTGCCGGTGAACAGGACTTCGTGCCGGGCGCTCCGGTCGATCTGATGATTTTTGCCGACACTGCCAAGATGCACGTTGCCGATTCACCGGAGATGGACAGGATGCTCCAGAAGTCTATCGACCGCGTGATGGGGCTCGACGCGGGTGCGGTGGCCGAGAATGTGTATCTGTACTGCGCCTCGTCACATCTCAATGTGGTCGAGCGCATGATGGTCGATGAAGACGCTCTCCGCAGGGGCCTCGGCCTGTCAGGCGACCACCGGTTTGTAGTGGCTCTGACTGTAGGCTACACTCCTGCCGGCTGACAGGGCTGACAGGCGCCATCCGTAGGCAGATAAAGCGGCCGGGCGGCCCGTGGCCATATTGGCCCGGATCGCCCGGCTGATATTGTTGCGGGATAATGGCGCGTCGCTTACTTGGCCAGTCCGCAGGAGGCACACTTGTTCTGGATCTCGGTGAAGAAGTCGTGGCCCTTGTCGTCGACGAGGATGAATGCGGGGAAGTCTTCCACCTCGATCTTCCAGATGGCTTCCATGCCCAGCTCGGGATATTCGAGGAGCTCCACTTTCTTTATGCTGTTCTGAGCCAGGATGGCTGCGGGACCGCCGATAGATCCCAGATAGAAGCCGCCATGCTTGTGGCAGGCGTCGGTAACCTGCTTCGAGCGGTTGCCCTTGGCTATCATGACCATCGAGCCTCCGGCTGCCTGGAACTGATCGACATACGGATCCATGCGTCCGGCGGTGGTGGGGCCGAACGATCCGCTGGCCATTCCGGCGGGAGTCTTGGCCGGACCGGCGTAGTAGATGGGATGATCCTTGAGATACTGGGGCATGGGCTCGCCCTTGTCGAGGCGCTCCTTTATCTTGGCATGGGCTATGTCGCGGCCCACGATGATGGTGCCGGTGAGCGACAGGCGTGTCGACACGGGATATTTGGTCAGCTCGGCCAGAATCTCGCTCATGGGGCGGTTGAGGTCGATCTTCACCACATTGCCCTCGCCGGCGCGGCGCATCTCTTCGGGTATGAGCTCGCCTGGATTGCTGTCGAGTTTCTCCACCCACAGGCCGTCCTTGTTGATCTTGGCCTTGACGTTGCGGTCGGCCGAGCAGCTCACGCCCATGCCTACGGGGCAGCTGGCTCCATGGCGGGGCAGACGGATCACGCGTATGTCGTGGGCAAAGTATTTGCCGCCGAACTGTGCGCCCAGGCCTATCTTATGGGCCTCCTCGAGCAGCTGCTTCTCAAGCTCCACGTCGCGGAAGGCATGACCCAGCTCGTTGCCCTCGGTGGGGAGGGAGTCGTAGTATTTCACGCTGGCCTTCTTGACGGTGGCGAGGTTCATCTCGGCCGATGTGCCGCCGATCACAAACGCTATATGATATGGAGGGCATGCGGCAGTGCCCAGGCTCTTCATCTTCTCGACCAGGAACGGCACCAGGGTCTTGGGGTTGATGAGGGCCTTGGTCTCCTGATAGAGATATGTCTTATTGGCCGAGCCGCCGCCCTTGGCCACGAAGAGAAACTTATACTCGTCGCCGTCGACAGCATAGAGGTCGATCTGTGCGGGGAGGTTGCAGCCGGTGTTCACCTCGTCATACATATTGAGGGGGGCGTTCTGCGAGTAGCGCAGGTTGTCGGTGGTATATGTGTCGTAGACGCCTTTCGACAGACGCTCCTCGTCGCCGCCGCCGGTATATACGCGCTGGCCTTTCTTGCCTATGATGATGGCTGTACCCGTATCCTGGCAGAAGGGCAGCTGTCCCTTGGCTGCCACTTCGGCATTGCGGAGCATGGTGAGAGCCACAAACTTGTCGTTGTCCGATGCCTCGGGATCCTTCAGGATCTTGGCCACCATCTCGTTGTGCTCGCGGCGCAGCATGAAAGCGTTGTCGTGGGTGCACTGACGCGCCAGCACTGTGAGCGCCTCCGGATCGACAACGAGCATATCCTTGCCTTCGAACTGCTCTACCTTGACATAATCCGACGTCAGATGATAGTATTCCGTGGTGTCGGGACCCAGCGGAAACATTTCCTGGTATTTAAACGGTTTTGTTGCCATTGTTATAGCTGTCTAAGTGATTTATTTCCGGCAAATATACGTTTTTTTTCATTCAGATACAAACAATACCCTCCCCGCGCAGGTTTATCTCACAGAAACAGTTTGAATTTGGCCGGATGCCGGTTTCAGACTGTCAGATACATTGTCTCCACAATGGAATGTTTCACATTTTTCATCCGATATTTATGAAAAAGCTTATCCTGCTGCCGCTTCTGGCAGTGCTGTTTGTTCTCGGTTCATGCGACGACGCCTCATATCTGGCAAAAAACATAGAGGGCACGTGGAGCGGTGCGCCCGCACGTGTGCCCGTGAGATCGGACTTCGACATAACGGCCACCGATACCTACAACTTCACCCGCGACCAGGGCACCAAAGGCGGCAATGTGATCATAACCAGCATGCTCTCGGCACAGGTGCCGATGGCTCAGTCAGACTCGGCTATGGCAGGCTACAACATCTCGGCGGCAGCCACCGCCACCATCAGCGGAACATGGGACATAATCGACGACGATGAGATCGAGATGATACTCGACCCGCGCTCGCTCACCGTCAACGTCGATCCAAAGGCGCTCGAGATGCGTGCCGACGCAATCACCGGACAGCAGTCGCCCGCAATCGACTCAATCGCACCAGCCCTGTCGGCAAGCATATCCCACTCCATTTCAGGCGCCATGAGCGAGTACTACCTGCTCCAGCGCCACCTTGAGGACGTCGAGATAAAGAACGGCATAATGAGGTTTGAGTGCGAGCAGACCGACGGCGGCAAGGACATGCGGTTCACCCTGCGCCGTCAGGGCGACCTGACAGCCTCGGCCAACTGACCCCTATCGACCCCCTCGACAAATATCCACACACATCTACCCAGCTTGACCACTTATGGACAATACACGCAATTTCGAGAAAGAACTCGCTCAGATGAGCCCCTTCGAGATCAAGAACCGGCTCATTGAAATGGCAGGCAAAGAAGCCCGCAGATCTACCGACACCCTCCTCAATGCCGGACGCGGCAACCCCAACTGGCTCCTCAGCTTCCCGCGCAAGGCATTCTTCATGCTCGGTCAGTTTGCAATGCAGGAAGCCGACCGCTCGGCCTACGACGATATGGCCGGAATAGTGGCCTCGCCGCTGATGCAGGGTGTGGCCGACAGATTCCTGAAGTTTCTCGACAACCACAGCGAGGAGATAGGATCGAAAGTCCTGCGCCACTTCTTCACATACATGACCACGACCCACCGCGCCGACCCCGACGACCTGGTCTTTGAAATGGTCGACGGAATCATAGGCGACCACTATCCCACGCCCCCGCGCATATTCAAGTATACCGAAATCATAACCCGCGACTACCTGCGCTGGGCTATGGGCGGCGGCGACGACACCACCGACTACGACCTCTTTGCCACCGAAGGAAGCACCGCAGGCATGTGCTATGCCTTTGAGTCGCTCAAACAGAACTTCCTGCTCAACCCCGGCGACAAGATAGCCCTGTTCACCCCATGCTTCACCCCATACCTCGAAATACCGAGGCTCGACCAGTTCGGGCTCGAAGTAGTCGACATCAGCGCCAACAAGGTGGAGCAGAACGGCTATCACGACTGGCAGTACCCGCCCGAGGAGATCGACAAGCTGCGCGACAAGTCGATAAAAGCCGTGTGCATCACCAACCCCTCCAATCCGCCCAGCGTATGCCTTTCGAAGGAGGTCCTCGACCGGCTGGTCGACGTTGTCAAAAACGACAACCCGCAGCTCATGATCATAACCGACGACGTGTATGGCACCTTCATCAAGGACTTCCGCTCGCTGATGTATGTCCTGCCCTACAACACCCTCTGCCTGTATTCATTCTCAAAATACTTCGGCGCTACCGGATGGCGCGTGGCTGCGATGGCCCTGCGGCCAGGCAACGTGTTCGACGACCGCATAGCCGCCCTGCCCGACGACAGGAAGCAGCTGCTCCACAAACGCTACTCCTCTCTGTCGCTCAACCCCGACGGCATCAAGTTTATCGACCGACTCGTGGCCGACAGCCGCCTCGTAGGCCTCAACCACACCGCCGGACTCTCCGGTCCGCAGCAAGTGCAGATGGCCCTGTTCTCGGCATTCGCATTCCTCCACAGCGACATGCTCCAGCCCAAACTCATCAACATGATCCAGACACGTCTACACGACCTGTGGGACTCCACCGGATTCACACTCCTGCCCGACCCCAACCGCGCCGGCTACTACAGCGAGATCGACATAATGGTATGGGCCAAAAAATTCTATGGCGACGACTTCGCCCGCTATCTTGAAGCCAACTACGAGCCCCTCGACTTCGTGCTGAGGCTCGCCGACCAGACAGCCATAGTGCTCCTCAACGGCGACGGATTCGACGGTCCCGCATGGTCGGTCAGAGCATCCCTGGCCAACCTCAACAAGGAAGACTACCTCAAGATAGGCAAAGCCATCCGCAACCTGCTCGACCAGTACCACGCCAACTACATAGCCGCACGCTCCAAGTAAGCACCCCATACACCATCATCCTACCATATCCCGCCCACCCGGCCTGCCGTCAACACTCCACACGGCACCACCGGGCAGCGGGATATTTTTTTCGTAATTATGCACCGCTCCGCTTGCCCGCACACCATTTATTGCATATATTTGCAATCATTATCACAATTATCACAATTATCATTTTCAACTTATGACACAGACAAGAAGAGACTTCCTGCGCACATCCATCATAGGCGCAGCCGGACTGGGCATAATCTCATCCATACCCGCAAAGCTGATAGCCGCCGAGGCCACCGACCGGATCCCCGTCAGGAAAATCAAACCCATAGCAGGCAAAAAGGCAAAACGAGTGCTGATGATATCGCTCGACGGCATACGCACCGACGGATTCGAGCAAGCCAACACGCCTAACCTCGACCGCCTCATGGCCGACGGCGCCCTCTCGATGAACACACGCGTGGTAATGCCATCGGTCACCCAAGCCAACTGGATGAGCCACCTCAGCTCGTCGGGACCCGAAATACACGGCGTCGACTCAAACGACTGGCTCCTGGCCAAACATTCCCTCGACCCCGTAGTAGCCGACAGCGACGGATACTTCCCCACCATATTCAAAGTACTCAAGGACGAGGTCCCCGGAGTCAAGACAGCATTCTACTACAACTGGGCCCCACTGATCAACCCCTACAACACCCGGTATCTCGACGTAGCCCGATTTGAAGAAAACGACCAGTATCTCGACAACTACGCCCACGCCCTCCAGTTCATGAAGGACAACCGCGACAACCCCACCGTAGTGTTCCTCTACTCCGTACATACCGACCATGCAGGCCACAAACACAAATGGATGTCGCCCGAATACATAGCCAGCATCGAAGAAGCCGACGTAAACATAGGCCATCTGCTCGACTCCATGAAAGAAGCCGGAATATACGATGACACACACTTCATGTTTATCACCGACCACGGCGGCATAGGATACGGACACGGAGGCATGAGCCCCCAGGAAATGATAGTACCCTGGGGCATAACAGGCCCCGGCATAGCACGTGGACTGAAAATCACCGAACCAAACAACACCGTCAACACCGCCTCTACCATACTCGCCCTGTTCGGCCTACAGCAGCCCGACTGCTGGACAGGCGAAATTCCGGCATCGATCATCGCCAAACGCTGACCCCCGCATGAGAAAATACATCCTTTCGGCACTCAATCCCTGGCCCGTCTGATCAAGTGACGCCCAGCCGACTGCCGATACGGTTCCACCATCTCCCACTAAGCATCTCCCCCAAAAATTTGCCATGCATTATTTGGGGGAGCTGCTTCCATATTGTTTTGATATGAAGTTAGCAGCAAGTGTTTCCCGTTTTCCGCTTTACATGGGAAAACGGAAAACATGGAAGCGCTACGCCAGCCGTAGTGTCGTGATGGTATGGATGCGGATATGTCCGGCCACATGAATACTGTAACCGGACATATCTGTATATTGCAGTATGACAGTCTCCGCACTATGGCCGCTCAGCCACAGTGCCAGTATTTCCTGACCACAGCCATCATCCGGTCCTGATCGCCGCCGATATTATCGCGGAGCGACGCGTCATCGTATGCTCTGAGCTTACTGATTATCCCGTCGACAAGCTCGGGCGAGAACACACCGCGGGCCTCGAAAACGCCACGCTGCGCCTCCAGTGCCTTTGCCGAGGCCACACAGCTGTCGGGCAACGACTTGAGCCGGGCCAGCTTATCCTTATTTTCGTCATTGTGGATATTGACGCTCACATACATCTCATCGGCACGCCTGAGCGCATCCTCCATCTCAAAGCCCGTACGCGCGGCCACAACCATGGCTGCTATAAGCTGGTAGATGTCGGCCGAACAGTCGGCGCTTCTCAGCTCCACAGTCTGCTTCTGCGGAGCCGACGATCCATGGGCGGCCTCCAGCGGATTGGCCTGAGAGCACATGTCGTTGCCGCCGGTCCAGCCCAAGGGCACGCGCACAAGCACCGACCTGTTTCTGTCGCCCCAGCATACCGACGTAGGAGCCTCCTGATGAGGCACAAGACGCAGGTAGCTCGTGGGCACCTTGTTGCCCATAGCCGTTATGGCATCGGCATGCTCCAGTATGCCGGCTATCGCCTTTCTGGCTATGTCGCTCAGCTTGCCGTGATCGGTCATCATATTCTCGTTGCCCTTCATCACCTTGAAGTGTATGTGCAGGCCGCTTCCGGCCTTACCTGCCGTGATCTTGGGCGCGAATGTCACATCATAGCCCTTCTTGGCTCCCAACGTACGTATTATCCATTTGGCTATCATCAGATTGTCGGCGGCTTCCTGTGCCGGTATTGGCAGAAACTCAATTTCGTTCTGCTCATATATCTTACCGTCGATAGTGAAATTACCCACCTCATTGTGGCCATACTTTATCTGACCTCCGGCTTCGGCTATCAGCGCCATGCACTCTGTTCTGAATTCATTGAACTTGGCATAGGGCGATGACTCGTGATAACCCTTCTGGTCATTGGCGCCAAACAGACCCGTATCCTCCGAGATGACATAATATTCCAGCTCACCCATGGCATGGAAGTCCATGCCGGTCACCTCTCTGAACGACTCGCAGGCCTTACGGAGGGTGTATTCGGGCGACGAATGGAGCGGCTTGCCCTCCTTGTCGAAAAACGAAGCCAGCATCGTCAGTGTCGGGATCTCCGCAAACGGATCGACAAACGCCGTGGAGTAGCGGGGTATCACGTACAGATCGCTGTTGCCGGCCTCGATGAAGGGGAACAGGCTCGACCCGTCGACACGCTCGCCATAGGTAAGTATCGACTCCAGATATTCCTCGGAGTTGATGACGAAGTTGAGCGTCTTCAGACGGTTGTCATCTGCCGGATACATGAAATTGACCATCCTGATGCCGTTCTCCTTCACAAAATTTATCAGATCGGCCTTTCTTATCTCCGACTTGTCCTTACGGAGGTAGGCCACAACTTTATTAGGGTTTAGATTTAAGCTTTTGTCCATAAACTGTGTTTTTGGGTTAGCCCCGTGTCGTTCGTTACAGAGGCACACGGCAAATGTAACCATAATTATGCTTTCAGACAAGCGTTTATGCTTTATAACAGCTTTTTATGGCCAACGCACGCTGTCAGGCCGCCAACTGCATGGACAGCCGGCTTTACAATTACATATTTTTTAATTATCTTTGGCAATCAAAAGCCATCAATTGTCCACATCATGCAACTACGCTCCTGCTCACTGGCCATCGCCATAGCCACCTCGCTGATAGCATCCATACTATCCTCATCATGCGGCAGCGCCGTGAAGGCCGGCCGTCAGCCACGCCACCTCTCGGTGCTCTCCTGGAACATATGGCATGCCGGACATACCAAATATTACGGCAGCAAAGCCTGCGACGGTATCATCGGTATCCTGAAAGAATCGCAGGCCGACGTCATACTGATGGTCGAGACTTACGGCGCCTCACAGATGGTGGCCGATTCTCTGGGCTACGACCACTACCTCATCTCTGACAACCTCTGCATATACAGCCGGTATCCTATCACCGGCCGATATACGTTTCCCGACTCCATCAGCACATTCAACTTCGGAGGCATCGAAATCAATGTCGACGGACAGCCCGTCAGGATATTCGACACCTGGATCCATTACCTCCCCGATGAACGGCTCACCCCTACACACCTCTCAGAGCAGGAAATTATCGATTGGGAGAAAAGCGGAACCCGCGACGAGGAGATCAACACCATCATCGCCACTCTTGAGCCAATGATGGCCGACACCGACAGCATACCCATTATAATAGGTGGCGACTTCAACAGCCATTCGCATCTTGACTGGACAGAAGCCACTAAAGATATGTACCGCCACGGCGGAGCCGTCGTTGCATGGCCAGTATCAGTAGCGATGACTTGGGCAGGGTTTATCGACAGCTTCCGGGAGATAAATCCCGACCCGGCCAAGAAACTCGGTGTCACATGGATCACTGAAGCCGACTCCGTAGAGACACCCCACCGGTCAGACCGCATAGACTTCATCTACTACAAAGGCCGGAATATCAAAGCCGTAGACTCGGAATGCTATGACAACCTCCTCGGCGAGCCATTCACATTCAACGGCAAGCAATTCTTCTACGCTTCGGACCACGGCTTTGTCCTCACCCGCTTCCAGCTCGACTGAAACATAACATCAACCACATAGCTCTTTCCTCACCATCATGACAGCAAAACTCCTCACAATCTCCCTCTTAGGGCTTTTGAGTTCATTTTCCGTCTCAGCCCAGTCGGTTTCGGCCGATCCATGTCAGATTGGCTCCAGAAGCCTGCCTGTCCCGCAGTTTCATTCTTTACGGATTGCTGCCGACAGCCTTGTGCCACAATATTCCACATCGTTCATATCAGCCGGCAATTCCACATCGCTTATCCCGCCCTCAGCTTGGACTCCCGGAATAAGCATTTCAGACTTCTTCCGGCCATCTCAACCGTTTCTCACCTCAAAATTAGCAGTCAACAGCCTCCCGTCGGCACCTGCCTTCACCAATTTTCCTGTCATTGGTCCAAACCTGTGGCAGACACTCGGCATCATTGGATTAGGTATCGCCCAACAATTTCTCGATCAGACCGGCGCGTATCCCGACCTCTGACTCACCTCACCTCAATCCCCGGATTGATATAATACAAGCGTTCGGACGCCCGCGTCGTAGCCGTATACAGCCACCGGTAGAAATCCATTCCCTGCGCCTCCGGAGGTATGTATCCCATATCCACGTATACCTCCCGCCACTGTCCGCCCTGGCTCTTGTGGCATGTCACAGCATAGGCATACTTCACCTGCAGAGCGTTGACATACGGATTGCCTTTCAGCGCCTTCATCCGATAGTTCATCGGCACATCAGCCGAAAACAGATTTTCATCATACAGCGCGCTCATCATCAGATGCTGGGCCTTGTCGGGCGGCAATGCCGGGCTCTCGGCCAGCAACGTGTCGAGTATTATCTTGCACGGCACGGTTATCTCACGGTCGGTCAAAGTCAGCTCGACGTCGGCAAAACGTAGACCATACTTATCCTCCGTGCCAACTATCTTGTCAACCCTGCACATATCGCCGTTGGCTATGAAATCAAGATTCTTCACCGGGCCGCTCCACAGATAGTTGTTTTTCGACACCATCAGAAGCTCACCGCGCACCATCTCCTCATACCTGTCCATCAGCTTTGTCCTTATGGCAAGATTATACTTCACGGCCGCCTTATTGCTGCGGGTCACGACTATCGTCTCGCCCATCCCGGCTCTGCTGTAGCTCGACGAGAGCATGTCCTCGAGCTCCTCGCCCGATATGCCCTTCACATCGGCAAAGCACGACACCGTCAGCCTGGGCTCGGGAAGCACCTTCGCCCTCATTGCCCGCCGGAGCCACGTAGCGTTATACAGTATCCCGCTATCCTTTGCCTGGCGGACAGTCGACGTCAGGACCGCCCGCATCACCTTCAGCCCATAGCCCCGCAGACGGTCAGCGCTCATAGCCGGACTCTCCGACGCTCCGACCGGAGGCAGCTGGGCCGTATCGCCAAGCAGTATCATACGGCAACCGATACCGCTGTATACATAATATATCAGATCGTCAAGCAGCGACGACCGTCCGTCGGCAGACGCCGTGTCATCGCCTATCATCGACGCCTCATCAACTATAAACAGCGCATTATGCATGGGATTGTCGGCCATGGTAGTAAATCCCTGCCCGCTGCCGGGAACCGGCGCCCGGTATATCCGCCTGTGTATCGTCGACGCCTGATGTCCCGCAAACGACCCGAACACCTTGGCCGCCCTGCCCGTCGGGGCCATCAGCACGACAGGTATCTTCAGGTCATCGCATGTCTTGACCAATGCGCCCATCAGCGACGTCTTGCCCGTTCCCGCATAGCCGCAGAGCATAAACACCGAGTCGCTCGGCATATCATCCGACAGAAACCTCGCCAACGCCCCTATCACCTCCACCTGTTGGTCGGTAGGCAGATAGGGCAGATTCAGGAATATACGCTCGGCGAGTTCCGTCAGATCCATCGCTTGTCTGTGTTATCACTTCTCAAACAAAGTGCGCAGCGATCCTATCGACGACAGCACCGACGATGCCTCATAAGGCACATAAACCGTCTTATTGTCCTTGCCCGAAGTCATATCCTTGAGCGTCTCTATATACTTCATGGCCAGCATATAGGTAGCCGGATCTGTCTTACCCTGGCTGATGGCCTCCGCAACGCGCCTTATCGCCTCAGCCTCGGCCTCGGCATTCAGTATTATTGCCCGCGCCTCACCTTCGGCCCTGAGCACCTCGCTCTGCTTCGTTGCCTCGGCCTGATTGATCCGCGACGCCTTCTCGCCCTCCGAGCGAAGTATCAGCGACTGCTTCTCGCCCTCCGCATTCAGTATCTCCGCACGGCGGTTACGTTCGGCCTGCATCTGCTTCTCCATCGCAACGCGAACACTCTCAGGAGGCGTGATATCCTGCAGCTCAACGCGGTTCACCTTCACGCCCCACTTGTTGGTAGCGTCATCCAGTATCACCTGTAGCTTCGTGTTGATTGTGTCGCGCGACGTCAGGGTCTCGTCGAGCTCCAGCTCGCCTATCACATTTCTCAGCGACGTCTGCGTCAGCTTCTCTATCGCGTTCGGCAGATTGTCTATCTCATACACCGCCTTTTTCGGGTCGGTTATCTGAAAATACAGCAACGCGTTGATCTCCGTCGTGACATTATCTCGCGTGATCACCTGCTGCGACGGAAAGTCATACACCTGCTCGCGCAAGTCTATCACCGACGTCGCGACCATTCTTACCGTCGTCCTGCCGTTGACCGACTGGATAGTCCGCGTATATATCACCTTCGGACGGTCAACAAACGGTATGATGAAATTCAGTCCCGGAGCAAGCACACTGTGGAAGCGCCCCAGACGCTCAACCACTCTTGTTTCCGACTGAGGCACGACCTTGACGCCCGCCGAGATAACCACTATCGCAAGAATCACCAGAACTCCTGCAAGAATCCATGCTACCATAACTGTCAATCTTTTAATTGGTTTATTGGTTCTACTGAGAGTATTATGCTGTCATAGCCCGTCACCGACACATATCCTCCCCTGTCTATCTTGGTCTCCGTGCCGGGGGCCTTCACCTGCCAGCAGTCGCCATCTATCCTCACGCGCCCGAGCTCGCCGGGCTTTATCTCATCCACCACAACTCCGCGCCGACCCAGAAGAGCGTCCATCCCTGTCCGCGCATCCTTGCCCCCTGTCGACCGCGCATACCACCTCCGCATGAACGGCACGCACGCAAAGTAGGCCACAACCGCGCCAACCGCAGCTATGCCCGTCTGCAACGCCAGCGGCGCCCCGGCCAGATCACTTATCAGCGCTATCACACAGCCTATGGCCAGGCAAAAAGTCCACACCCATTGGCTGATCACCTCAACGACAATCAGCAGCACCGCCGCAACTATCCATGCAATCCAGGCCTCCATAACAAAACAGTTCGGTTAGTTTACTTTTTAGAGACTGCGTTTTCTTGACAGTTCCCTATGCAAATATACTGTTTTGTCTCATCAATTGCAAGCGGATCCTCCCTTTTTCTTACAGTTCTTTCATATTTCTCACAGATACTCGGTTTTCGTCACGCGCATCCGGTCGTCGAGCGTGAACACCCACGGCTTGCCCGTAGGTATCTCCAGACCAACCACCTCCTCCGCCGTCAGATTCAGAAGCATCATCGCCAGCCCGCGCAGCGAGTTTCCATGCGCCGCTATCAGCACCGTGTCATACATGCTCACCTTCGGGGCTATCACCTCGTCCCAGCACGCATGCACACGCTTTATCGTATCCTTCAGGCTCTCGCTCAACGGCAGGTCAGCCGACGGCAGCATTCCGTACCTCGGGTCATGCCCCGGATAGCGCTCGTCATCAGGCGTCAGCAGCGGCGGCAGCACGTCGAAGCTCCTCCGCCACAGATGCACCTGCTCCTCACCATACTTCGCCGCCGTCTCCGCCTTGTTCAGACCCTGCAGCGCCCCGTAGTGACGCTCGTTCAGATGCCAGTCCTTTATCACCGGCACCCAGTCCCTGTCCATCTCCGCCGCGGCTATCTCCAGCGTGTGTATAGCACGTTTCAGATACGACGTAAAGTAATACCGTGGCTCCAGACCCGACGCCTTTATCAGTCGTCCGGCCTCCTTTGCCTCCTCACGCCCCTTTTCCGACAGTTCCACATCCGTCCAGCCCGTAAATCGGTTCTCCAGGTTCCACTCGCTCTGCCCGTGGCGCAGCAATATTATATGTTTCATATCTTTACATTTTGTTTTACTCTACTTTTACAACACACCCCGCACCCGTTTGTGCGGTTTTCAACTATTTTTCATTAATTTTGTTGCATAGAAAAACAGATTGACAATATGACTGAAAAAGAGATAACCCGCAATATCGCCCAACGCCTCGGCATACATACCCTCAACCCCATGCAGCTTGAAATGTTGGCCGACACCTCCCAAGCCACCGTCCTCATCGCGCCAACCGGCTCCGGCAAGACCCTCGCGTTCGCCTGCGCCATGCTCCGCAGCCTCGCTGCCCCCGACGGATCCGTACAGGCTGTCGTCCTTTCCCCCTCACGCGAGCTCACCCTCCAGACCTTCGAGGTCATACGCCCTATTGCATCCGGATTCAAGACCACGGCCCTGCGTGGCGGACACGCCGTCCGCGAGGAGCAGAACTCCCTTTCAGTCACTCCCGACATTGTCATCGCAACCCCCGGACGACTCCTCGACCATGCTCGGCGCCATCGCATCGACCTCTCTTCAGTCCGCCTGCTCGTCATCGACGAATACGACAAACAGCTCGAACTCGGATTCGAAGCCGACATGAAAGCCCTCGTCAATCTCATGACACGCCTCTCTCGGGTTATCCTCACCTCGGCAACTACCCTCGACGTCATGCCCGACTACCTCCCCATCGCACGCAACGCCGTCGTCATCCAGGGCAAAGGCGTCATCAGCCCTAAGGAACGCATCCAGAAAGTCCATATCGAAAGCCCCTCGCGCGACAAGCTCGACACTCTCGCCGACCTCCTCCACTCTCTCCCCAATGGCAAAGTCATCGTATTTGTCAACCACCGCGACGCCGCCACCCGCATCTACGAATCCCTCAAATCCCGCCGCCTCCCCGTCGGCCTCTACCACGGTGGCATGGACCAGCCCGAGCGGGAGCTCGCCATCGACCTGCTCAACAACGGCTCCACACCCATCCTCATATCCACCGACCTCGCCGCGCGAGGCCTCGACATAGCCGACGTCGACGCCGTCATCCACTACCATATTCCCCCATCAGCCGAAAGCTGGACCCACCGCAACGGACGCACCGCTCGCCAGGGCGCACACGGCACAGTCTACATCATAACCTCCGAAGCCGACTCAATCCCCGATTACATCACCTGGGACCGCGACTACGTCCCCACTGCTAAAAGCCCCGATCCTATCCGATCACACGTAGCCACACTCTACCTCAATCTCGGCAAAAAAGAAAAAGTCAGCAAAGGCGACGTCGCAGGATTCGTCATGGCCAACACCGGACTCTCTCCCGACCAGGTCGGAACGATTGTCGTCAAAGACCATTCGGCCATTGTCGCCATCCCCCGGGCCAACGCCGCCGATGCCCTCGCAACCCTCTCGCAGTGCCGCCTCAAAGGCAAAAAAGTACGCGTCTCGCTGCTAAAGCGTTGACTCCTCAACTCTTACTTCAGCCTATCGCACATTCCAACATTAATTGTGCCATAGGTTAAGTTAATGTTAAAAAGATTGAAATAAGAAAAGTTTCATTATTTTTGCATTCACAATAGCTGTCATAGCTGTTTTCTCTCTTCTTTCAGTTCCAGAATCTTATCATAATGACAGAAAACAACAATAGGCTTAAAGGTGCTGTAGAGATCAACCGGGAGCGTTGCAAAGGTTGCGACCTTTGTGTTGTCGCGTGCCCTTGCGATGTTCTTAAGCTGCAACCCAAGGAAGTCAACAACCGCGGTTATCACTTCGCTTTTGCCGACAACGCTTCGGCATGTATCGGATGCGCTGCCTGCGCCGCCGTATGTCCAGACGGATGTATCACCGTTTATAGAGTCCGCCCCAAGGCCGTGGCCCGCTGATACGGCCCCTTCCGCCCCTCTTTCTCAACCGCATTTTTCTTTCAGTCAACTGTAAAAACCCTATATAGCATGGAATCCAATTCCAATGTTCCCGGCAAGATCACTCCCGACGACAACGTGAGGCTCATGAAAGGCAACGAAGCCATCGCACACGCTGCCATACGTTACGGTTGTGACGGCTACTTCGGATATCCCATCACCCCTCAGAGCGAGGTCCTCGAGACCCTCGAGGCTCTGATGCCCTGGGAAACCACCGGCATGGTTGTCCTCCAGGCCGAGAGCGAGATCGCTTCGATCAATATGGTTTACGGCGGTGCCGCCACTGGCAAAGCCGTCTTCACATCATCCTCCAGTCCCGGCATCAGCCTCATGCAGGAAGGCATGTCATATATAGCCGCCGGCGAGCTCCCCGCCCTTGTCGTTAACGTAATGCGCGGAGGCCCCGGACTCGGCACTATCCAGCCGTCACAGGCCGACTACTGGCAGGCCACTCGCGGAGGCGGTCACGGCGACTACCACTTCATCGTCCTCGCTCCCGCCACCGTTCAGGAAATGGCCGATTTCGTAGGACTCGGTTTCGACCTCGCTTTCAAATACCGCACACCGGCCATGATTCTCGCCGACGGCATCGTTGGCCAGATGATGGAAAAAGTTGTCCTCCCACCCTTCCGCCCACGCCGCACCGACGAGGAGATCGCCCGCCAGTGCCCCTGGGCAGTTACCGGACGGGCCGCTTCACGGAAGCCCAACGTCATGACGACTCTCGAGCTCGACTCCGCTACTATGGAGCAGAACAACGAGCGCTTCCAGCGCACATACCGGCTCATTGCCGAGAACGAATCTCGTTGCCAGACATACTATACCGACGACGCCGACTACCTCATCGTAGCCTTCGGATCCGTTGCACGTATATGCCTCAAGGCCATCGAGGAAATGCGCGCCAAAGGCATTAAGGTCGGACTCCTGCGCCCCATCACCCTCTGGCCTTTCCCGCAGAAACAGCTTGCCGGAATTGCGGCCCACACAAAGGGTATGCTCGTTGTCGAGCTCAACGCCGGTCAGATGATCGACGATTGCCGCCTCGCCACAGATTGCAGCATCCCCACCTTCCACTTCGGACGCATGGGCGGTATCGTCCCCAACCCCGGCGAAGTCGCCGACGCGCTCCTCTCCCACTTCCCCGAAGCCGCAAACTAATTTGATCATTTTCTCATCATCACTATAATGACTATTGACGAGATTAAAAGCCCCGAAAACCTGGTGTATGCCAAGCCGCGTCTCCTCAACGACAGGCACATGCACTATTGCCCGGGCTGTAGCCACGGTGTCGTTCACCGTATCGTGGCTGAAGTACTCGAAGAAATGGGCCAGGACAACAACACTATCGCTGTAGCACCTGTCGGTTGTGCCGTCTTTGCCTACAACTATATCGACGTCGACTGGATCGAAGCCTCCCACGGACGTGCCCCAGCGGTCGCCACTGCAGCCAAACGGCTCAACCCCGACCGGCTCGTGTTCACATACCAGGGCGACGGCGACCTCGCCGCTATCGGTACCGCCGAGACTATCCACGCCGCTAACCGTGGTGAGAACATCACCATCATCTTCATCAACAACGCTATCTACGGAATGACCGGTGGACAGATGGCCCCCACTACCCTCGAGGGCATGAAGACATCCACCACCCCTTATGGCCGCCAGCCCGAGCTCAACGGCTACCCCCTCGTCATCACTCCATTGCTTGCCCAGCTCCCCGGAACATGCTACGTGACCCGTCAGGCCGTACACACCCCCGCGGCAGTCGCCAAGGCTAAGAAAGCCATCAGGCGCGCTTTCCAGTCATCCCTCGACAAACGCGGCACAAGCATAGTCGAGATCGTCAGCACATGCAGCAGCGGATGGAAGCAGACACCCGAGAAAGCCAACCAATGGATGGTCGAGAACATGTTCCCCGCATATCCCCCGGGCGATCTCAAGAATTTCAAAGACTGAACCATCATGAAAGAAGAAATTATTATTGCCGGTTTCGGAGGTCAGGGAGTACTCTCCATGGGAAAAATTCTGGCCTATGCCGGACTGATCGACAACCTCGAGGTCACATGGATGCCCTCCTATGGTCCCGAACAGCGTGGTGGTACCGCCAATGTCACTGTCATTCTTAGCGACGAGCCTATCAGCTCTCCCGTCCTCGACACCTACGACACCGCCGTTATTCTCAACCAGCAGAGCCTCGACAAGTTTGAATCGCGCGTCAAGCCCGGTGGAACCCTCATCTACGACTCCTACGGTATTCACCACGCGCCTCAGCGCACCGACATCACTGTCAAGCGCATCGACGCTATGGAAGCCACCTTCGACCTCAAAAGCTCCAAAAGCTACAACATGGTTGTCTTGGGCGCGCTCCTCGCTATCAAGCCCATCATACCCGTCGAAAGCGTTTATGCTGCCCTGCGCAAGGTTATCCCCGAGCGTCACCACAACCTCCTCGGCGCTAACCACGAAGCCCTTGCTAAAGGTCGCGACCTCGTTTCCTGACGACCCCATCAACCACCGTGACACGCTGTCTGTATAGCGTTATTCACCCGTTGTTGATAAATTTTTTCGAAAACATGCAGGTAGTTTGAAACAAATTTTCTACTTTTGCAGCGTTATAATGTAGCCGCATCCCTGCGGTTACATCTTTTGGAACTTAATTTCCAGCATTCGTAATATCCATTTTATCCAACAAATTAATTTAAAAAACTATGGCATACGTTATTACCGACCGTTGCGTAGCTTGCGGCACATGTCTGCCCGAGTGCCCCGTAGGCGCCATCTCTGAAGGCGAAATCTACCACATCGATCCCGATACTTGCATCGACTGCGGCACTTGCGCTTCTGTTTGCCCCAGCGAAGCTATCGAACCGGGCGAATAATCGTCAACACGACCAGATAAATCAATGTCGGTCCTGAGCCTTGCGCTTCGGACCGACATTGATTTTTTATACCTCCCGTCTATACCTCATGGTATGGACGGGAGGTATAAAAACGTATACTTGTAGATTCAGTCTACCAATCGCGAAGTCAATCGCGTTAGTTTGAACAGACGCGTCAGCACCGCTCCGCCGGCAAATGCCACCGCAAACGCCGACACAAGCCGCGCTATTATCGGCCAACCCGTCGCATCAAGCAGATCATACGCCACAAACACAAATATATAGTGGCACAGATATATGCCGAATGTCAGACCCGCAAGCCTTCCGAGCCACCCTCCGCTGCCCAGTTTCAGTCTGCTGCACGCCGCAAACACCGGCAACGTCATCATCAGCACATTGATCGAGCAGAAATACCATATTATCTCCAGATAAGCGTAATTGCCCGGATAATAATTATTGAGCCATATATATCCGCCCGCTGTGATCAGATATCCCGCCGCGAACATCGGAATGAATATGGCCGCCATCTTCCCGCTCGACCACGTCAGTGGATACTTCACCAGATAATAGGCTAAAAGCACATAACCCGTGAAACCGCTCATATAGTAGAACGTACCGAACGGATTCCAGTCACAGACACCCAGTATTCCCATATTACCGTAATTGCCCGCATATCCTGCGTATGGTGCCAGCAACTGCACATACGGCAGAAACAACGTCACTACCCATACCTTCAGCACCGTACGTATCTCCTTCCGCGACGCCCGTTCAAGCCATGCGCCTATTATTGGCATCACCAGATATATTCCCACAAGCATATACAGATACCACAGCGGCACTGTATCGAAGTTGAAGTTGAATACAAACGTACTCAGCTTCTGCACCAGACCGCCCGACGTATACGCCGACGTATCAAGCAGAGGATTGCCGCTGCCCGGGCTCACATACACGAAATACAGATGCATCAGTATCGGCAGCGCCAGCGACCAGAATATCAGCGGAGGCAATATTCTTCCTATACGCCGCTTGTAAAATGTATTTACCGTTGTCCCCGGCTTCAGCGGAAGCAGCAACACCGCCGTCATCATCACAAACAGCGGCACCGACGGCCGCACAAGGCTTCCGGACCACACTCCCGTCAGAAACGCATCCTTGTCCATATCAAACTGACCCGTGAAGGCGTCACACGAATGACTGAACACCACAGCCATACATGCTGCCACCCTCAGCAGATCAACCCATCCCAGACGCTCACGCCCGCCGGTTATAGTCCTCTCGTTTTCCATTACTCATTACTGTTCTTCTGTTCATTACTCTGTTTCATTCGCCCGCACTATCTCCATAGCCTCCTCTGTGGCCGTTTGCGGTGACAGCATCACCGTCTCCGCCACACTCGGGCGCTTCAGCCACGTCAGTTGCTTCTTCGCGTAGACACGCGTGTTTTTCTGTATCCTCGCCACTGCCGTCTCCCGGTCCATCAGTCCGTCAAACCATGCGAACATCTCCTTGTAGCCGACCGTGTTGAGCGAATTCAAAGCCCGTTGAGGATACACACGCCGTGCCTCTTCCTCAAGGCCGCTCGCCATCATCAGCTCCACACGCCGGTTTATCCTCCCGAACAGATCATCCCGCTCACGGTCTATAGCCAACCGTACCACATTGAACGGACGCTTCCGCCTCTCTCCCGTGCGGAGACTGCTGTAACTGCATCCCGACTCCAGGCATATCTCCAGCCCGTGTATCACACGCTTATGGTTGGAAGCATCCACCGTTCCGGCATATTCCGGATCCAGATCCATCAGTCGTGACATTACGGCCCCTATACCTTCCCGGTTGTACAGGTCGAGCACAAGCTGTCTTGTCTGGTCGGAAATTGTCGGCAGATCATCTATACCGTTGCACAGCGCATCGACATACATCATCGAACCTCCGCACACAACGGCCCTGCCACCCGATCGCCGGAATATGTCCGGCAACAGCCTTAGGGCATCCTGCTCGAACAGCGAAGCCGAATAATACGAATCAAGCGGCAGTACGCCCACCAGATGATGGGGTACCGCCGCAAGTTCTTCTTCGGTCGGCTGAGCCGTCCCTATCGGTATATCGCGGTATATCTGTCGCGAATCAGCCGATATTATGTCACACCCAAGTCGCTGGGCCAGATCTACAGCCAGTCCGGTCTTTCCGGAGGCCGTGGCACCGGTCACCACTATGAGTGTCGGTGTCTTCATTTACGCTCCGCTGCAATCTCCGCTATGCGGGCAACTACCATCATGGCCTTCTCCATCGATGGTATGGGCACAAACTCATAACGGCCATGGAAGTTCAGACCACCGGCAAATATATTCGGGCACGGAAGTCCTTTGAACGACAGCTGCGCTCCGTCTGTACCGCCGCGTATGGGTACGACCTTGGGCACTACATCGCTGCGGCGCATGGCTTCCTCGGCTATGTCTATGATATGCATCACCGGTTCTATCTTCTCTCTCATGTTGTAGTACTGATCCTTGATATCGATCTCCGCGACTCCCGGAAACTCATTGTTGATCTTGCGGGTCAGATGCTCGAGCTCCTTCTTCCGGCGCTCGAAACGGTCACGGTCATGATCTCTGATTATATAGGTCAGAACAGTCTTCTCTACCGTACCCTCTATTGAGTTCAGATGATAGAATCCCTCATAACCCTCCGTATGCTCCGGTGTTTCCCAGCGCGGAAGCATGATGATGAACTGGTTGGCTATACGGATCGAGTTGACCATCTTGTGCTTTGCATATCCCGGATGCACATTGCGGCCGTTGAATGTCACCTTGGCCACGGCTGCATTGAAGTTTTCAAACTCAAGCTCGCCTATCTCGCCGCCGTCCATGGTATAGGCCCAGTCAGCGCCAAAGCGCTCCACATCAAATTTGTGCGCACCCTGGCCTATCTCCTCGTCCGGATTGAATGCTATGCGTATCTTGCCGTGCTTCACCTCCGGATGCTCCTGAAGCCATACCACTGCGCTGACTATTTCGGCTATACCGGCCTTGTCATCTGCGCCCAGCAGTGTGTTGCCGTCTGTCACTATCAGATCCTGGCCTACATAGTGCTTCAGCTCTGGAAACTCCGATGGCGACAGCACTATTCCCTTGTCTTGGTTCAGGACTATATCTCCGCCGTCATATTTCTCTACTATGCGGGGCGACACATGCCTGCCCGACATATCGGGACTTGTGTCAAGATGAGCTATGAAGCCGACTGTCGGCACACTCTTCTCATCTGTTCCATCAGGAAGATTGGCCGGAAGGGTTGCCATCAGATAGCCATTTTCATCAAGGCTGATTTCAGTAAGACCAAGTTCGGCCAGCTCCTTCTCGAGATGCTGGGCGAATATCATCTGACCCGGGGTCGACGGTGTCAGGTTTGTCAGTTCGTCACTCTGTGTGTCGAACTTGACATACTGTAGGAAACGGTCTACAACAGTAGTCATTATATCGGGATTGTTATATTAAGATTATCGGGACGCACTATGCCTGCCCTCTCCTTGCAAAGTTACACATAATTGGCGTACCGAGCAAATAGGTCATTCACAACTTCAATGGCTCATACTTCATTCCGAAAGCATCGGCCACAGCCTTATATGTTATCTTGCCGTCCGCTATGTTCACTCCTTCGGCCAGGACCCCATCACGGCGGCACGCTTCCTCCCATCCGAGATCGGCTATCCTCACCGCATATGGCAGTGTGGCATTCGTAAGCGCACGTGTCGATGTCTGTGGAACAGCACCGGGTATGTTCGCCACCGCATAATGGATTACACCGTCCACCTCATACACCGGATCCGCATGGGTTGTCGGAACTGATGTCTCGAAACATCCGCCCTGGTCTATGGCCACGTCTACCAATACGGTTCCCGGCTTCATCAACGGCAGCATCTCCTTAGTGACCAGACGCGGCGCCTTCGCTCCGGGTATCAGTACAGACCCTATCACCAGATCCACATCCAGCAGCTCCTGCTCTATGTTGTGTGCCGACGAATAGAGTGTTTTCACATTTTTAGGCATCGTCTCCGCCACATGGCGCAGCGTCGGCAGCGATATATCGGTTATTGTGACATCAGCTCCCAGTCCGGCTGCCATAAGTGCCGCGTTGCGGCCCACTACGCCCGCACCGAGCACAAGCACCTTCGCCGGCTTCACGCCCGGAACGCCCCCGAGCAGCACTCCCTTGCCCCCTTGGGGCTTCTCGAGAAAACGGGCACCCTCCTGCACCGACATCCGGCCCGCCACCTCGCTCATCGGTATCAGCAGCGGTAGTGTTCCGTTCGGAAGACGCACCGTCTCATAAGCGATACACACCGCTCCCGACGCAAGCATCGCCTCTGTCAGCTCAAGGTCGCAGGCAAAGTGGAAATACGTGAACACGATCTGACCTTTTCTTATCAGATGATACTCTGCCTTCACCGGCTCCTTCACCTTCACTATCATCTCCGCTTTCCCATACACATCCTCTATGCTCGGTAGCAGCTTTCCGCCCACCGATGCATACTCATCGTCGCTGAACCCGCTTCCTATGCCTGCGGTCATCTGTACGTAAACCGTATGGCCGTGATTCACAAGCTCTTTCACACCCGCCGGAGTCACCGAAACGCGGTTTTCATTGTTCTTGATCTCTTTTGGTATTCCAATAATCATGATGGCAATAGATTTTTAGGTAATATATTGATTTATAGTCGGAAACGCTGTTGGCGCGGATTTAGACCCGCGGATCTATAAAGGAACCATGCCGCAACCACCTGTTTTCCAGATGATTACAGCATGGTTTTTACTCTTATTTTAGTTGAAAGCCGATTTTACTGGCTCTCCTGTCCAGATCGAATCTGGCTCTACACCAAGTATATACGCTATTGTCGGTGTAATGTCCGGCGACATCACCAGCTCCGTAATTTTATATCCCCCCTTCACTCCTTTGCCTGAAATAACCAGGGGTGAAAGCATCTCTGACATAGTCGTTCCACCATGTCTTGTCTCGATTCCTCCATGGTCCGCACTGAGCACGAAAACAGTCTCGTCAAGTATGCCTGCCTCTTCCACAGACTTCACTATATCAGCGATATAGCCATCGACTTTGTTCATCATGTCGTAATACTCCGGCGACCCCCAGCCGATATCATGACCCGGGTGGTCAGGACGATCGAACACGATAGCCACAAGCTCCGGCTTGTTCTGCTTGATGTAGTCGCCCGACACCTTCGCAAGGTTCTCAAGATCAGGCTCTTCGAAGTGATCCAGAGAGAGTGTGTCGACCAGATGTTTTATGCCGTCCCACTCCGCGAACAGAGCAAGATTAGCGTCAGGATGCTGATTACGAACCACTTGGAAGATAGTCGGCATTATACCGTTCTTCTTCACGGCACCTGTAGGTTGCTCCATATCAGGCGTTTTTGATCCCCATGTAAGATATCCGTGAACCTCTGTCGGAACACCCATAAAGATTGATGCCCAGTTGATTGCGCTGGCCGAAGGAAGCACGCTGCGCTTCTCCAGAGTCAGGGCTCCATTATCGGCCAATCCCTTGATAGTCGGAATATTAGATTCCTCATAGGTGTTGGCGGCCCAGCCATCCAAACCGATAAACACAACGTGCTTTGCAATAGGTTCACGTCCTTCGGTCTCGCCCACAGGAGCATTGCCCGTGCACGATCCAAATGACAACGCGGCCAACGCCACCAATGCCATCTGCGTAAATACTCTCAGTCTCATTGCTAAATAGATAAAATGTTGATTGGTTGATTTTGTAAATTTAGCAGTTTAGAGAGCAAATCGCAAGAATGACCGAGTGTTTTTTTTATTTTTAACCTTTCAGATCAATATGCATGGACTTACTTCTGCGCCATTGATGCAGCCAAGCCATTTGCATATTCTATACCGCGGGTAGCGGCCACTATAGCGAACGCAAAAGGATATGCAGCCCCATCGCCGGAAGCTGTTATGAGTCGCGGATGAGAAACGACCTGTCGGCACGTCATGTGAGCCTTAGGGCACTGCTCAGCATAACATGAATCGCATGTAGCATCCTGACCGTCAAGGATTCCCAGCGGGTAAAGCACCAGTGCAGGCGATGCACCGATCGCAGCCACCTTACCACCCGAGCGGTAGTAATCGGCTATCAAGTCGCCCAATGTAGTGCCTGAGCTGAGATTTTCCGAGCCTGAGATACCATCGCTTACAATCAGCCAGTCAGCGTCGCCGGGAGTGAACTTGTCGATAGTCATGTCAGCTGTAACCACATGCCCGTCCGAGCTCTTCACATTGCTGTCGGCACTGACCGACACTGTCTTGACATTCATATCGGCCCGGCGGAGCACATCTACCGGAACAAGAGCTTCGGATTCATCAAATCCGTCAGCCAGAAGGACATACGAAGTCGGTACTTGGCGAGAGGACGAACTATTACCGGGTGCGCCGGGCTTTGATGCGTTAATCTGAAATGTCGCAGCTATCGCCAGAAATAATGTAGCGGCAAAAGAAACCAATTTGTGCTGTTTGAACATAATGCGGTGTGTTGAGTATGTGTTTGTTATTCAAGACCTAAACAAGGGTCTGACAATACAACATCAAATACCGCACTATTGTTTCAGAAAACGGCAACAGCCGCAATCGCAGCTCCATCGGCCGACACCTGCGGTATGATGGAAAACTGCCGCCCTTCAGAATGGCGTGCTGTGGTGGATCCTTTATCCAGATTGAATAACCGCCGTTCCCAGGGCAAGAGCCACATGGCTATGCGTGTACTCAGTATGCCTATGCCTGCTCCTGCCATGCAGTCCGTCAGCCAATGGTGACGACCGGCAAGACGCATTGCAGCCACGCTTGTAGCCAACGCATAAGCACCTGCACCATAAGCAGTTCCATAAGCAATACGACACAACTCAGCTCCGGCGAACGCTGTTGCGGTATGGCCTGACGGGAATGAGTGACAGTCACTCATATCGGGACGCGAACGTCCGGCTATCCGCTTGAAAGGCTGAGTTATAGCTTCAAGAACAACAAACGATGTAGCTGCAAGCAAAACCCTGTCGGCCAATCTATAACCGGACGGTATGCCTACACACCCAAGTCCAATGCCGGCAGCCAGAGGCACGAACTCAAGATAATCGGCCGAATGCCATTGATGTGATGATCCCATCGCATGATCGACGGAACGGTCGATATGCTTACGGAACCATCCATTAGATGCGCAAAATCCGCCTACGGCAATCAAAGCGGCAGGGACTATAAGCTGGTCAGAATTAAAATGATATGATGGTAATGAATCCGCCGATAAAGAATTGGCGGATGCATCCGCAGGCTTTCCAGCCGCCGGTAATGCTTCCGCCAATACCAATATCATGCAGATCACGGCCACCACATACCTTTGAATCGGGGCCATGTCGAAATGTATTACTTGCCAGTGATCTCCTTTATCACGCTCTTGATCTGCTCGGCGAGTGCATTGGCCTCGTCCATAGTAGCAGCCTCAGAATAGATGCGGATGATCGGCTCGGTGTTGCTCTTGCGCAGATGAACCCACGAATCGGGGAAATCAATCTTCACACCGTCGATGTCGGTGATCTTCTCGTTTGCGAACTTATTCTTCACAGCCACAAGAATTTCATCAACATTAATATCGGGAGTAAGCTCAATCTTATTCTTGGCGATAGAGTAAGCCGGATATGTCTTCTTGAGTTCAGACACTTTCTTACCGCTCTTTGCAAGCAGAGTGAGGAACAGAGCCACACCAACCAGAGCGTCGCGGCCATAGTGGGCAGCAGGATATATGACACCACCATTTCCTTCACCGCCTATCACAGCTCCGGTCTTCTTCATAAGAGTGGTAACATTTACCTCACCTACAGCAGAAGCATCATATTTGCAACCGTGGCGTTCGGTAACATCGCGGAGAGCACGCGATGAGCTGAGATTGCTCACCGTAGATCCGGGAGTATGAGCCAGAACATAGTCGGCAATCGACACGAGTGTATATTCCTCAACAAACATCTCGCCGTTTTCCATAACAATGGCCAGACGATCAACGTCAGGATCGACAACAAAGCCTACATCGGCGCGGCCATCGGCCATGAGCGATGAGATCTGGGTGAGGTTTTCGGGAATAGGTTCGGGAGTGTGGGCAAACTTGCCTGTAGCCTCACAGTTGAGCTCAATGATGTTCTTCACACCAAGCGCACGGAGCAACTGCGGTATAACCACGCCACCTACAGAGTTGACAGCATCGACAGCCACAGTGAAGTTGGCATTGGCAATAGCCTCACGGTCGACGAGCTCGAGAGCGAGCACCTGATCGATATGGCGACGGTTGTAGGTAGTGTTGTGGAACTCATGGCCGAGGTCATCAACTTCGGCAAACGAATAAGCCTCCTCCTCAGCTATGCGGAGCACTTCCTTACCCTGGGCATCATTGAGAAATTCACCATGCTCATTGAGGAGCTTGAGTGCATTCCACTGTTTGGGATTGTGGCTGGCAGTAATGATAATTCCGCCGCATGCATTCTCGCCAGTTACAGCGATCTCGGTGGTAGGGGTAGATGCCGGTCCGATGTTTACAACATCGAATCCCATGCCGCAAAGTGTGGAAACAACGATTCCGCACACCATATCGCCGGAAAGGCGGGCATCACGGCCAACGACAATCACGTTTGAGGTCTTTGTGGTAGACTTGCGGATGAATGTTGCGTAAGCGGCTGTAAACTTTACAATATCGAGGGGTGACAGGCCATCACCGGGAACTCCGCCGATGGTACCTCGAATACCAGAAATTGACTTAATAAGTGCCATGATATCGATCGATTAGGTTTATGTTCTTGAATCTTGTCAGTTGCGTGCAGGGAAATAACGTACGTCGTAGAGATATGGCTGCACGTAGCTCAGTTCGCTTGTTATACCCAATTCGGCCTTTATGATGATATTGACCTGAGAATTGAGCGGGAGATACTTGAGCGGCATCTGTATACCGGTTCCCCACTGGGTAGTTGATGTGAGAGTAGTATTTCCGAACCGGAAATAATTTGCATCATAACCCATATTCTCGTTAGACTGATCGGGTATCATATCCTCGCCCGGCTCATAATAAGCGAGCGGATAACGGGTAAAACGAAAATATACCATTTCGTTGTCGGCCACTTTCGGACCGAAACCGGGATTAATGACCTGCATGAACACACGTCCGTCCTCATCGAGCATGTAATAAGGGGCATCGGGACCTGTCTCGAAAACAGTATCGGCAGGTATCTCTGCGATAACTACCTGATCGGCAAGGAAGTTGTTGACGTATTTGCTTTCTGTGTTAAGCAGATCGGTGTAACTGTTGTCATCGCTGCACGATGAGGCCACAAAGGCCATCAGCGGAAAAGCCAATGCGCACAGAGCGCTGATTATGAAGTTTTTGTTGAATATCATCGGTTTAAGTTAGAGATTGCTTTTAGGAGTAGCCGGATCGGGCAGATAAGAGTCGTAGGACGGCGCCAATCCAATGATTTTGCTGATAGTATCTTCAAGCGAGGCATGGCTCTCGCCACCGGCGGCATTCTTATGGCCACCTCCGCCAAAATGGTCATGACAGACCTGATTGACAGGAAAATCACCGACACTACGCATTGAAACCTTTATATAGTCATCCTCATCCTGACGCAGGAATACGCTCCAGACAATTCCCGGCAGAGCCAGCGGCTGATTGACCAGGCTCTCGGTATCGCCACGTGTATAGCCATGTTCAATAAGTTCCTGGCGGGACAAAGAGATTATAGCAAGCCCATGTTCAGGATACAGTTGCATTTTTTCGAGGATGGCAAATGCACATAGCTTCATCCGCTGAACTGTCGAGGTGAACCATACCCGCCGGTATATCTCATCCTTGTCGATACCGCGCCCGAGAAGTTCGGATATGACACGATAGATATCAGGATCAGACGCATTGTAGCTGAAATTGCCGGTATCGGTCATCATTCCGGTATAGATGCAAGTAGCTGAATCACGTCCAATCATACAGGCAAGTCCTGCTTTCTCAAGAATCTGAAAGAGTAACAGACAGGTGGATGAACTGGCCGGGCTGCTGATGACAAGATCGGCCGGTACGGTTGGATCAAGATGATGATCTATATGTATACGCGCAGCCGGTGACTTATCGACCATCGGCACAAGCCGATCGATACGACGCATCTCGTTGAAATCAAGACATACTATAAGATCGGCCCGCATGAAACTACGGGCAGCAGCATCGGGATGATGAGATCCGACAAGAATGTCCTGTGCTCCGGGGAGACACATGAGATTCTTTGCGGGAGCGTCGGGGGTTATAACGACCGCAACCTTTCCGAGCGCCCTAAGCATGTGGGCAAGACCAAGCGACGACCCCACAGCATCGCCATCGGGCGACACGTGGCATGTGATACACACATAGCGCGCATCATCAATCATTTGCCGGAGACGTGAGATCTGCCGGTCGTCTATGCAAATACTCTGGGTTGAAGACATAGATCGGTATTTGCCGACAAATTTACGCATTAAATCCCGTATTTCACTATTCATTCACCAAAATTATAATTTACAAACGACACGATAATATAAAGACCGAGTCCGGAGATTTTTCTGAATAATTGAAAAAAAATTTTGGAGGTTGAGAAAAAGAGTGTACATTTGCAGTGTTGCATTGAGGTACAACACAACATCACTATACGTATCAACATAATAAAACCAATCATAATGAGAAAATTAGTCCTCGCCATCAGCGCCCTGCTCGTGGCCGCCGGCGCCAACGCACAACTTCTGTGGCAAATAACCAGTCCTTCGTCACCCAACAAATCATACATGGTGGGTACACACCATATAGCTCCTCCAACCATGCTTGAGAAAATAACCGGACTGACAGATGCAATCAATTCGGTAGATAAAGTGCTGGGAGAGATAGACATGACAGACATGAACGCGATGGAGATACAGCAAGCTTCACTGTCGCACCTGATGGCTCCTTCCGATTCGACACTAAGCAAGCTGTTCACAAGCGAGCAGCTCGACTCGATAGGGACACTGCTGAAGAACTATACAGGCGGAATGGTGCAGGTAGAGCAACTTGAAATGATGAAACCTGTAGCTGTAGGACAGACAATAGCCCTGCTGCAGTCGCAGAAAGCGTTTCCTGATTTTGACCCGACGCAGCAACTTGACACCCGTATACAGGCCATAGCCAAAGCGGGGGGCAAGGCTACCGGAGGATTTGAAACTATCGAATTTCAACTGAAGACACTGTTCGACACCCCTCTGAGCGAACAGGCTAAAGATCTGATGGAGAGCGTAAGAAACGATTCGATAGCGATAATCGACGCAAAAAAACTTGCTGACGCATACGTAGCCGGAGATCTGGAGCAGATAAACAAGATGCTGACGGAGGGAGACTCGGCACTCGATCAGGATGCATATAACCGCCTGCTGCTGAGCCGAAACGCAGACTGGGTAGAGAAGCTCAAAACCATTCTTCCGAAGGAGAATGTGCTGATAGCCGTAGGATGCGGCCATCTGACGGGAGAGAAGGGTCTGATAGAGCTGTTACGCGCTGAGGGATACACAGTTACACCGGTTGGAGAATGATTAACATCTGTTTGAACAATGTGAGCTACCGGTATCCGGACCAGCCGAACCGCAACGCTATCAGCAATGCCAATCTAACTCTGTCACAGGGAGTAACGCTGCTGATGGGTGCCAATGGGGCGGGTAAGACCACACTGCTCCATCTGATAGCCACTCTGCTCTATCCACAGACAGGAGAGATGGAGTATTCGCTTGTGACAGAGGAAGATATCTTCAGGTTACCAAACCGCGGACGCAAACCATCGCTGATGAGACACCTGTTCATGCTCGATGACAACCCCACTCCGAGCATGCGTACAATCAAGGAAGCCAGGAAGTTGCACGCGCCATTATATCCAAATTTTTCGAGTGAAATGCTTGAAAGCAACCTTCGGGAGTTCGGAATCGATGAGAGGACACCACTCCAGAGCATGTCGCTGGGCGAACTGAAACGCGCACTTTTCAGCTATGCGCTATCACTTCAGACCGACGTGCTGCTACTCGACGAGCCTGTGAACGGACTTGACATGGGAGCAAGAGATACGGCACGCGGGATGCTGGCCCGGTGTGTGGATCCGGAAAACCAGACGGTGATAATGTCGACCCACACGGTGTCGGATTTCAAGCCGTTGTTTGACAATATCATCCATATAAGCCATGGAAGTGTGGCGGTAGCGGCATCGACTACGGAGATAGTGGAACGTCTGGCTTTCAGATGCAGTCCTATTCCACCGGCCGACGCGCTATACGTGGCACAGGAAACGGGAATATTCCATTCGATCACGGCCGCCGACACGTATGATGAGACAGATATCGACATCCATCTTCTGTATCAGGCTCTGAATGACAAGAACGCCTCGAAAGTAATAACAGAAATACTAAACAGACCTCCTTCGATATGAATACAAACACATCATTGCTTGCCACTGATAAGTTCAGCATACATCGGGCCATGATGGTAGCCCGGTATTATTGGCCAAGCCTATACACAGTATTCCTGATGGTGGCAGGTGGAATGCTCATGACAATCATATTGCTAATGCTCAGCCATATATCATTTGTATTTTCGATGGTTGCGGGCGCTGTAAGCTGTGTGACAGGATTTATAATGTATCTGTCGCCACTGTGCCTATGCCGCAGCCGCAAACCATCGATAGAGACGCTTCTACCCGCTACGGCAGGTGAGAAATCAGCAGTGCTGGTGGTATTTTTTCTGATACTGCTGCCATTGCTGACGATGATTCCGTCGATATTCTGCTCTAAAGAGATGATACGAACCTTGATGCAGAGCAACATGGAGTTGCAGCTGCTGGATGATGTGTATCAGCACAAATATATGCTGGGGTCGTTCAACAGCATGGGTCCCACAGCTATGTGTCTGTATGCTGTGACAGCATGGCCCGGCCGCAAGTCAAAGGCCGTACTGATGACGTTGGGAGTGCTCTTGCTACTATTTGTAGTCGGAGGCACCCTTGGCGGCTGGTTTGCCTTCAAGTTAGGCTATGAGGACGCAATAAACGGCAGAAATATGGCCAACGTGGAAGAGCTGACCATGGAGTTCGGAAATATGCTTGCCGAGTCGATGTTTTATGTATCAATAGGCATGATGGTACTGACGGCAGTTCTGGTATGGCTGACATACAAAAAAATGTTGAACAGACAGTTCTGACCAATGAGCGGAATTGATTTCAATAACACGACACCGATCTACCGGCAGATAACGGCAGCCGCGTGCAGCCGGATACTGAACCGAGAGTGGCCTGACGGGGAGAAAGTGCCGTCGGTAAGAGAACTGTCGACAGAACTGACCGTAAATACCCGAACTGTGATGAAAGCTCTCGAATATCTTCAAAACCATGGCATCATACAGCCCAGACGAGGTATGGGATTTTACACGGTAGAGAACGCGAGAGAGCTTGTACTGAAGCTGCGCAAGGATGAGTTTTTCGAGGATGTGGTGCCCAATCTGGCATCACAGCTGAGGGATCTCGGAATCACTCCAGATGAGTTGGCCAAATATCTTGACAAGGTAATGAAAAGCGAATAGCTTTATTTTCAGAAAAGACAGAACAAGCCGTCGGTCAACATATAAGACCGACGGCTTGATTTGTTTTTTATACAGTCAAGGGATATTTAGCAAAAAAAGATTGTACCGCCGTATTAACTTTGCCGCAAAACTTCAATAACAAAAAATGCTATGGAAAAGGGACAAAAATCACTCGGCATCAATCAGCTTTTTCAGACGGAGAAGAGCCTCAACGTAGTAGTAATCGGCATAGCTCAGAGGTACATCGACCTCGCTGTCGGAGGGAAAATTGCCAGTGGAATGCATCAGGGCAAAATTGCAGTTTTCGCCGACGGGAGCCAGATAATCGGGCGAAGTCAAGGAGCGAATCTGTTCTTCGGCAAAGTCGCGGTAGGTCTTGGCATCCTGCTTATCACTGTCGAGCTGGCTCAATTCGATAAGAGCCGAGGCCATAATGGCAGCCGCGGAAGCATCGCGCGGGACATCGGGGATGCCAGGTGCATCAAAATCCCAATATGGGACTTTGTCGGCAGGCATAGCGGGATGATTCATGATGTAGTCGGCAACATGCTTGGCCTGAGCCAGATATTCGGGCTTCTCCGTCTCACGATACATCATTGTGAAGCCATAAAGCGCCCAAGCCTGTCCACGCGCCCAAGCAGAGGAATCGGCCGCGCCCTGATGAGTCTGCCGTATGTGCGGATTGCCGGTAATAGTGTCGTAGGAGACAACATGATAGCAGCTGTAATCATCGCGGAAATGATTGTTGAGAGTCTTGTCGGCATGAGAGACAGCAATGTCGCGGAATCTGTCGTCGCCCGAAGCATCAGCTGCCCAACACATGAATTCCAGATTCATCATATTGTCGATGATAACCGGATACTGCCACACCTTGCGGTTGAAATCCCAGGAGCGGATAGCACCAACGCGCTGATCAAAACGTGTAGCGAGCGAGTTGGCTCCAGTGAGCATGATATCCCTGTAGATAGAGTCGCCTGTAAGCCTGTAACCGTTTCCGAAGCTGCAATTGAGCATGAAACCCAAATCGTGGCTATAGGTGATGTTTTTGGCATCTTCGACACGAGCGGTGAACATACGTGCATAGTTCTTCAACTCGTCGGTAGGATTTGCCTCGTAGAGATACCAGAGTTCGCCGGGAAAGAACCCACTGCACCACCAGCTGTAATCGCTGGTCTCGAGAGTACCCTGCTTGTTGATACATTTTGGCAGGCGTCCCTCCTGGTTTTCAAGTTCCCTGGCCATCAGAACAGCTTGCTGAGCGGCAACACTCAGACCTCGATCCACAACATCGGCAATCGGCTCACGCACAGGCCGAGGATCGCATGAGACTGCCAGAGCTGCGCATGCGAGCACTCCGAAAGTCAGTAGTTTGTTCATAATAATTGAATGAGTTGTTATAAAATAATAATTGAATGATTGGTTATAATTAAGAAAAGGATCTCAGCGACTTGCATATGAGCAAATGTGAGATGGAAAAAATTCGGACCACTAAGTTAGTAAACCTCAATAAAACTACCAAATCGAGCCTGAAAGAATTGATTTAATCAATATGTGAGGAGCCGGATATTCCGCAAGAATCTGTTGCGGACAAGATGATTTAAACCAGAGAGTATCGCCAGTGGATTTCTGAGAAAATTTCTAAAAAACATGTAGCTAAAACCTGTCATTACCAAACACTTTCTTAACTTTGCAGATGGAACGAATACCAATTATCTCCCACCAAACCAATACCAACTATCAGAAACTCAAAAAAACAATGATCAATATCAAAAAAACAGCAATAATGGCGGCAGGGCTACTCATCAGTATCGCTGTGGGAGCCAGGACGAAGATTGCGTGTGTAGGCAACAGTATCACATATGGATATCTGATAGCCAACAGAGAATTGAACAGCTATCCGGCTCAACTGCAATATTATCTCGGGGATGAATATGAGGTAGAGAACTTCGGAGTGCCCTCGAAAACAGCTCTGAGCAATGGTGATCAACCATATATAAAGACTGAAGCTTACATGAGATCGCTGGAGTATAATCCGGACATAGTGCTCATAAAGCTCGGGACCAATGACTCAAAGCCTGCAAACCGCGACCATCTGGATGAATTTGCAGCCGACTACAAGCGACTGATAGACAGCTATAAATCGCTACCATCGAAGCCCCGCATAGTGCTACTGACCCCGACCAAGTCGTTTACGGAGGATTCGACTTCGATAGACGGGCGCGTGATAGAGCGGAGGATTGTACCGCTGGTGGAAGAGGCCGCTTATGAAAACGGAACGGAAATAGTGAGGCTGCACAATATGTTCGGCGATCAGTGGTCGACAGCTATAATCTCAGACAAGATCCATCCGACATCAATAGGCGCAGGAATGATAGCCAGGAAGATAGGTGAATACATAACACAACCCGTAGGCAATGACAAGAAGATTGTGGCGGCCGGAAATGAGAGGGAAGATTTCAACTTTCACGGATACCGTGGCCAGAGGTTCAAGCTGAACGGAGTGGATTGCCGTCTGGTATCACCGAATGTATCGGCTGAAGATAATCCGTGGGTGCTCAGAGCAAGATTCTGGGGTCATGAGCCTCAAACAGACATAGCATTGCTGGAGCATGGATTTCACATAGCGTATTGTGATGTGGCAGATCTGTTTGGTTCGGAGGAGGCAATGAAACGCTGGGATGCGTTTTATGATGAGATGAAGTCGATCGGCATGAACGAAAAAGTTGTGCTTGAAGGCATGAGCCGCGGAGGGCTGGCGGTATACAACTGGGCGGCAAGACATCCGGAACGCATCGCATGCATATATGCAGACGCACCAGTGATGAATCTGTACAGTTGGCCGATGAGTAACGGCGATATGTCGCGATGTCCAGATGAGAGTAAAAACATGATGAAAGTGTACGGATTTAAAAGCGCGGAAGATGCAGCAAAATTTGACAATAATCCCATAGACCACGCATCAACGATAGCAAAGTACGGAATACCCGTGATTCACGTTGTAGGCGATGCGGACGATGTTGTTCCGGTGGCTGAAAACACAGCTATTTTCGAGGCACGGATGCATGATGCAGGTCAAGACATAACAGTGATCCATAAGCCCGGGACAGGTCATCATCCACACTCGCTATATGACCCCAAGAAAATAGTTGACTTTATACTCCGGTCGACAGGAAAGAGATCAAAGGTAACCACACATGCAGTGCCGGGCAATGAATTTCGCTCGGGAGCAGGCTGGACAGAAGGCCAAGAATGGCACGGAATATCGCAGGAAATAAGTGAAACAATAAATGGACGTAAACTGAAACTACTGTTGCTGGGAAACTCAATCACCCAAGGGTGGGGAGGAAGCCGCAAGTCGGTAACATATAAACCAGGGCAAAAGGCCATGGACAGAACCGCCGGCGTAGGCAACTGGGAAAGCGCCGGAATATCGGGTGACCGCACAGAGAACCTGTTGTGGCGCGTGCGGAATTGCGAGTATGAAAAATGCCAACCGGAGAATATAGTAATCGCCATAGGAATAAACAATCTGATAGCAGGTGACGAGCCCGAAGATGTGGCCGATGGAATAATCGCCGTGGCAAAAGAGTCAAGATCCAAATTTGCGGATGCACGGATATTACTGCTTGGCCTCTATCCATCGGGACTTGAGCCTGACAGCGACATAAGGAAGAAGTGCGACCGGATACATGAAATACTCGCCGCAACGGAAATTGCCGGAGTTGACTATGAGAATCCTACCGGCTGGCTGACAGACAGCAATGGCAGGATCGGCGAAGGCCTGTATTCTCCAGATTATATCCATCTGTCGGAAAAAGGATATGAGGTTGTAGCTAAAGGTATAAAGAAATGGATGGGCGATAGATGAGATTAATACCCCAATAAATTTGGCATTACACTCGACTTATTCGTAACTTTGGCTGACGCCCAAGTTACTACCGCTCGGTAATGCCCAAATAAATTTGGCATTACGCTCGACTTATTCGTAACTTTGCAACGTATATGAAAAAAATCGCCATATTAGGAAGTACAGGATCGATAGGAACACAAACTATCGACATACTGCGCAAACATCCGGACAGATTCGAGGCAAGTCTGCTGACAGCCGGATCGAATGTTGATCTGCTTATAAAACAGTCACGAGAACTAAGACCATCAATGGCTATAATCGCTGATGACCGGCAGTACGACAAACTACGCGAAAACCTCGAACCACTCGGCATAGAGACAGCAAGCGGCGCAGCAGCACTTGCAGATGCCATGGACCGCGATGACTTTGAAACAGTTGTCACCGCAACTGTAGGCTACAGCGGATTGATGCCAACCGTGAGAGCGATACTTTCAGGGAAAGACATAGCACTTGCCAACAAAGAAACCCTGGTGGTCGCAGGCGAGCTGATAACACATATGGCCGAAAAAAACAGCAACAGCCAGATAATACCTGTCGACTCCGAACACTCAGCAATATACCAATGCCTGCAAGGTGAAGACAGAAATCAAGTAGAACGCCTGATCATCACCGCATCGGGCGGACCATTCAGAAACATGACAGCAGAAGCACTGGAGAAAGTGACAGTAGCCGACGCCCTGCGCCATCCCAACTGGCAGATGGGAGCCAAGATCACGATAGATTCGGCCACAATGCTCAACAAGGCTTTTGAAATCATAGAAGCCAGGTGGCTATTCGGAGTTCCAAGCGACAGAATAGAGGCAGTGGTGCATCCCCAGTCGATAGTACACTCGATGGTAGAATTCAAAGATGGTGCCGTAAAGGCGCAGTTAGGACTCCCCGACATGCATCTGCCAATAAGCTATGCCCTGGGAGAACGTGAGCGCATAGCATCGCCCGAACACATGAGCCTGCAGGACTACAGCCGTCTGGAGTTCATGGCACCTGATATGGATAAATTTCCATGCCTAAAGCTGGCCAAGCTGGCACTTGAAACCGGAGGCACATCGGCATGTACGATCAATGCCGCCGGCGAGGTAGCCAACGAAGCATTCAGAGAAGGCATGATAAGATTCACAGATATTTACAGGGTGATAATGGACACCCTTGAGAAGGCACCGTCGGTCCAGCAACCAGGACTTGACGATTATGTAGCCATAAATTCGGCCTCGCGCGCCATAGCATCGCAGGAAGTGGCCAGAATAAACTTTAACCAACTCTGACAAACCCAACATGGAGACATTCCTACTGAAAGCACTTCAGCTGGTAGCAGCCTTGTCGCTGCTTGTAGCAGTGCATGAATTCGGCCACTACCTGTTTGCCCGTATCTTCGGCATCAGGGTGGAGAAATTCTATCTGTTTTTTAACCCCGGCTTCTCGCTGGTGCAGTATGATCCGGCTCGCGGTACACTGCGCCTATGCACATGGACCGATAAGGACGGAAAAGAACGCCAACTTGTAAACATACGCACAGGCAAAGATCTGCGAGCAGAAAAAGGAGCCCATATAGCCGGGTGGCGTGAGACCATATATGGCCTGGGCTGGCTACCTCTTGGCGGCTACTGCAAGATAGCCGGCATGATAGACGAGTCGATGGACAAGGAGCAGCTTGCGAAGGATCCCGAGGAATGGGAGTTCAGATCGCGTCCGGCCTACCAGCGTCTGCTGGTGATGATAGGAGGCGTGCTGTTCAACTTCATCACAGCAATAGTGATCTACATAGGCATAGCATGGCACTGGGGTGCTGAATACATACCGTTTTCATCGGCATACGCCGGCTTTGACTTCGTAGAAGCCGCCAAGGATGCAGGATTCAGGAACGGCGACATACCGTATGACGCAGATGGAAAGATACTTGATGCTGCCGACGGTGACTATATGCTGAAGATGGCGGAGGCCAAACAGGTGAGAGTGATACGCAACAACAGCGACACAGTCACCATAGACATACCTGAGAACTTCATATTCAGACTAAACGATGCCGGAGCATTCATGGCCTACAGGGTGCCGGTATATGTTGCCAATGTGCTCGGCGGACAGCCGGCGGCCAAAGCAGGCATAATGGCGGGCGACCATATAGTGGCCGTAGACGAGACAGCCACACCGTCGTTCACAGAGCTTACGGAGGCATTGAGCAAAAGCGCAGGCAAAAGTGCGGTGATCACTGTTGAGCGCGATGGCAAGCCAGTGAAACTGACAGCCGAGATAGATGAATCGGGCAAACTTGGCTTCCAGCTGCAACCTATCACCGAGGTATATGAGACGGTGAGAGTGAAGTATGATCTGCTGTCATCGGTACCAAAGGGATGGGAACTGGGCACAGGTACGCTGACCAACTATGTAGGGTCGATGAAGCACTTGTTCTCATCGGAAGGCGCAAAGAGCATAGGTGGTTTCGGAGCACTCGGCAATATGTTTCCAGAGCGATGGAACTGGTATTCGTTCTGGCAGATAACAGCCTTTCTGAGCGTAGCGCTCGCTTTCATGAACATCATACCTATACCGGCACTTGACGGCGGCCACGTGATGTTCCTGCTGTATGAGGTAGTGACCCGCCGGAAGCCATCGGAGAAGGTGCTCGAATGGGCACAATATGCAGGCATGGCATTTCTGCTGCTGCTGCTGCTGTACGCCAACGGCATGGATCTATTCAGGGCTTTTGCAAGATAACAACACAACGAAATGAACACCATACGACTTCGCCGCGGTAAGGAAGAATCGCTACTACGCTTCCACCCGTGGGTATTCTCGGGGGCGATCGCATCGCCCGTCGACAACCTTGAAGAGGGAGAGGTAGTAGTAGTAGAATCGCACGACGGTACACCCCTGGGCTCAGGCCATTATCAGATAGGGACCATAGCCGTGAGAATGCTGAGCACCGACCGTGAGACCCGGATAGACGGAGATTTCTACAAGGATCGTCTCGGGAAGGCTCTGGAGATGCGCAAGGCTCTCGGGCTGATGCGCAGCGACAACAATGCGTTCAGGCTTGTTCACGGTGAAGGAGATTTCCTGCCGGGTCTGGTTGTAGACATATATGGCGACAATGCGGTAGTGCAGGCCCACAGCGTTGGAATGCACTATGCGCGCGAGCTTATAGCCGATGCTCTGTGCGAGCTTCCCGGAGCCGGAATAAAGAACGTATACTACAAGAGCGAGACTACCCTGCCCTACAAGGCGGAACTTGATCCGGTGAACGAGTATATACGCGGCGCCAATACGGGAAATGTAGCGATAGAGAACGGACTGAAATTTCACGTGGACTGGCTGAAAGGACAGAAGACCGGATTTTTCGTAGACCAACGCGACAACCGCAGCCTGCTTGAGAAGTATGCCAAGGGGCAGAAGGTGCTAAATATGTTCTGCTATACGGGAGGCTTTTCGGTATATGCTCTACGTGGAGGGGCCGAAAGTGTTGTATCGGTGGATTCATCGGCCAAAGCCATAGCCCTTACTGATGCGAACGTGACTCTGAACTACGGCGAGTGTGACCGACACAAGAGCCATGCTGTGGACGCATTCAAGTTTTTGGGCGAGATGGAATATGGCGCATACGATCTTATAGTACTCGATCCGCCGGCATTCGCCAAGCACCGAGGAGCTATCAAGAATGCACTACGCGGCTATCAGAAACTGAATGCCGCCGCCATAGAGAAGATAGCACCAGGTGGAATACTGTTCACCTTCAGCTGTTCGCAGGCGATATCGCGTGAACAGTTCAGACTGGCTGTATTCTCGGCAGCAGCCCAGACAGGCCGCAAGGTAAGAATACTGCACCAACTGACTCAACCGGCCGACCATCCGGTAAACATATATCATCCGGAAGGAGAATATCTGAAAGGACTAATCCTCTATATAGAATAACATGATCAAACCAATCACCGCCGGAGCGCTTGCTCTGGCTATCACAACGACAACAATGGTAGGATGTAAATCGGGTGAGCAGAGCACTCCTGATTTCGACTATACCGTTGACCGCTTTGCGGACATAGAAGTGTTGCGCTACCAAGTGCCCGGGTTCGAGAACCTGACACTTAACCAGAAGCTTCTGATCTATTATCTGACAGAGGCTGCCATAAGCGGCCGCGACATACTGTGGGACCAGAACGGCAAGTATAATCTGGCTCTGCGCGATATGCTGGAGCAGGTGTATGAATCGTATGACGGCCCGAAGGATGACCAACAGTGGCAGGCTTTCGACAAGTATGTCAAGCAGGTATGGTTTGGCAATGGCGTCCATCACCACTACTCTATGGACAAGTTCGTGCCGGAATTCAGCCGCGAATGGTTTGAGGGCCAACTGAGCAAGAACGATATGGCCAAGGATGAGACACTTCTGCGTGTGATATTCGACCCGACATTCATGGCCAAGCGTGTCAACCAGGCAGAGGGAGCTGATCTGATCGTGACATCAGCCAACAACCTGTATGAGGGTGTGACCCAGCAGGAGGTCGAGGCTTATTACAATGCCCGCAAAGACACCACCGACCTGACACCTATAAGCTGGGGTCTGAACGCAAGAGTGACAAAGGATGCCGACGGCAACGTGGTTGAACAGGTATATAAGGTAGGTGGCTTGTACTCGGATGCTATCAGCCGTATAGTGGAGCTGCTGAACAAGGCATCGGAATATGCGGAGAACGACGGTCAGCGCGAAGTGATCAAAAAGCTTGTCGATTTCTATACCACCGGCGATCTGAAGGATTTTGATGACTACAGCATAGCGTGGGTCGACGAGACCGACTCGCAGGTAGACTTCATTAACGGATTCATAGAGAGCTATGGCGATCCGCTGGGCATGACCGGCGCTTTTGAGTCGATAGTCAACTTCAAGGATATACCCGCCAGCAAGCGCACCGAAACCATAAGCAACAACGCTGAATGGTTTGAGCAGAACTCGCCTGTTGATCCCCGCTTCCGCAAGGATAAGGTGAAGGGTGTGACGGCCAAGGTGATCACAGCCGCTATACTGGCTGGTGACAGCTACCCGGCAACACCTATCGGTATTAATCTGCCCAACGCCAACTGGATCCGCGCAGCCCATGGATCGAAGTCGGTGACGATCGAGAATATCACCAAGGCCTATGATGAGGCAAGCCACGGTAATGGCTTCAACGAGGAGTTTGTTATAGACGAGGAGACTTCGAAGCTTCTTGACGACTATCTGTTTATCACCGACAATCTGCACACCGACCTGCATGAATGTCTTGGACATGCTTCGGGACGTCTGCTTCCGGGTGTGGATCCGGATGCGCTGAAAGCTCACGGCTCTACTCTCGAGGAGGCCCGCGCCGATCTGTTCGCTCTGTATTATCTTGCCGACCCGAAGCTTCTGGAGCTTGGCCTGCTGGACAATCCCGATGCCTACAAGGCGGAATACTACAAGTATATGCTCAATGGCCTTATGACTCAGCTGATGCGTATTGAGCCAGGCAAGGATGTGGAGGAAGCGCACATGCGCAACCGTAAGCTGATATGCGAATGGGTATACGAGAAGGGCAAGCCCGAGAATGTGGTGGAACTCGTGGAGAAGGATGGCAAGCACTATGTCAAGATAAACGACTACAAGCGTATGCGCGAGCTGTTCGGTGAGCTTCTCGGCGAGATACAGCGCATCAAGAGCGAGGGTGACTACGAAGCCGGTCGCGATCTGGTGGAGACTTATGGTGTAAAGGTTGACCAGAACCTGCATAAGGAGGTGCTCGACCGCTATGCGAAGCTCAACATAGCACCTTACAAGGGCTTTGTCAACCCCGTATACACACTTGTGACGGACGACAATGGTAATCCTGTAGATGTGACAATCACCTACGAGGAGGATTATCCCACTCAGATGCTCAGATACTCCAAGCAGTATAAGACGCTTAAATAATAATAGCGTCGACAGGCATATATAACCCAAGAGAAGCCGGTGCGGTGATACGTACCGGCTTCTTTTGGTTAATGACGCCGAATCACATCAGCAGAATCACATCATACGTAATCGCTGCCTGCCCGTATAAAAAGCTACCGCCGTATATGCGATCGCATATACGGCGGTAGTCTTAAGATGTATCAACGTTGATCCGAGGTGATGCTGCGGATCAGTTGTCCTGCGGGGTCTCTATCTCGTAGGCAGGGATATCGACAAGCTTCATGTAGAAGCGTAGATACGAGTAAGGCGGAATCGACATATAGCCGTTGGCGCCATAGGCAGACGAGAAGGGAATGACTACCTCGACGCTGTCGCCTACATGCATGGCATTGAGTGCAACCTGCCAACCGACAATATTATCGGATACGCGGCTACGGTAAATGCTGTCGCCATACTGAGTGGAGGTATATGAAGAGTCGAACGGCTCACCATTGTAGAACTGTCCAAGATACTTCATGTCGACAGTGCTTGTCTGGAGGGGCGAGAGATTGCCCTCGGTAAGACGGCGGTCGTTGAAGAAATGTATCAGGACGCCGCAACTGGGATCCCAAGCCGGAGAGAGGCGGGTGTAGTAGGGGTTTCCCTGATCATCGGTGCGTGTCTTGAGCTGCTCGTACCAGGCAATGTTGTCATTGCGCCACTCCTCGTACTTATCCCAGTTGTTGTCGCTCATACATGACGATGCCGAGGCAAGGATGAGAGCGGTAGCTATAACAGGTAAGATGGGCTTCATTGAGTAAAAAAAGGTTTAGAATTCCACTTTAGGAGCCTGCGAAGCACCCGGATCGGCCTTGAACTGTGGTTTGGATTCAAATCCGAACCAACCGGCATAGATGACAGTAGGGAATTTCTTGATGCTTGTATTATATGACTGTACAGCCTCGGTGTAGCGCGAACGGGCCACGGTGACGCGGTTTTCTGTACCTTCGAGCTGCACCTGAAGATCCTTGAAGTTTTCGTTGGCCTTGAGGTCGGGATAGGCTTCGGTGACAGCAAGAAGCGACTTCAGTGCGCCGGTAAGCTCGTTCTGGGCTTCCTGAAATTTGGCAAGAGTCTCTTCGTTGAGATTGTCAGCGTCGATGGTGACAGATGTAGCCTTGGCCCGTGCCTCGGTAACTTTCTGGAAGGTCTGCTCCTCATGGGCGGCATATCCCTTGACGGTAGCCACAAGGTTAGGGATCAGGTCGGCACGACGCTGATATTGGTTCTCGACTTCAGCCCACGACTGATCGACCTGCTGCTGTTTTTCAACAAGGCTGTTATAGTTGCAAGAGCTGAGAGAACAGATTGCCGATATCATGGCAAAAGCCATGATGATGCGGCTGTAGATTTTTTTCATAAAAAATTGGGGAAGAGATTAGGCCAGACGGCGAAGCAGCGAATTTATGCTCACACGGTCATGGATGAGTTTGTGAAGGTCGGCGACAGCGACACGCGACTGCTCCATAGAGTCGCGCTCACGCAGGGTGACGGTGCCATCCTCGAGAGTCTGATGGTCGACAGTGATACAGAAAGGTGTGCCTATTGCATCCTGACGACGGTAACGCTTGCCGATAGAGTCTTTTTCGTCGTAGTGTGTGGCGAAGTCAAACTTAAGGTCGTTTACGATCTCATGAGCCTTTTCGGGGAGACCGTCTTTCTTGACCAGAGGCATCACTGCACACTTTACCGGAGCGAGAGCCGGTGGAAGGTGGAGAACAACGCGCTTGTCGCCGCCTTCGAGCTGCTGCTCCTCATAGCTTGAACAGAGAACGCTGAGGAACATTCGGTCTACACCGATCGAAGTCTCGATCACATAGGGAGTGTAGCTTTCGTTGAGCTCCGGATCGAAGTATTTGATATTCTTGCCCGAGAACTTTTCGTGCTGCGAAAGGTCGAAGTTTGTACGCGAGTGTATACCCTCTACTTCCTTGAATCCGAATGGCATCTCAAACTCGATGTCGGTAGCGGCATTGGCATAGTGGGCGAGCTTTTCGTGGTCGTGGTAGCGGTATTTCTGATCGCCGAGGCCAAGAGCCTTGTGCCATTTCAGACGCCATTCCTTCCATGTAGAGAACCATTTTAGCTCCTCGCCTGGACGAACGAAGAACTGCATCTCCATCTGCTCGAACTCGCGCATACGGAATATGAACTGACGGGCAACGATCTCATTGCGGAATGCCTTGCCTATCTGTGCTATACCGAAGGGTATGCGCATGCGGCCGGTCTTCTGCACATTCAGGTAGTTTACGAATATACCTTGAGCTGTCTCCGGACGGAGGTATACTGTCATGGCACCATCGGCTGTCGATCCCATCTCGGTGCGGAACATCAGGTTGAACTGGCGCACTTCGGTCCAGTTGCGTGTGCCGCTTACAGGGCAAGCTATCTCCTCATCTACTATTATCTGGCGGAGCTCGTTGAGATCGTTGGCGTTCATTGCGTCGGAGAAACGCTGATGAAGTGCCTCACGCTTTGCAGCCACTTCGGCTACACGCGGATTGGTCTGACGGAACAGGGCCTCATCGAAGCTCTCGCCAAAACGCTTGCGGGCCTTGGCTACCTCCTTCTCTATCTTTTCATCATATTTGGCAATAGCATCCTCTATGAGCACATCAGCACGGTAGCGCTTCTTTGAGTCGCGGTTGTCTATCAGAGGGTCGTTGAATGCATCGACGTGGCCGCTGGCCTTCCAGATAGTCGGGTGCATGAAAATGGCTGAATCGATACCCACTATATTTTCGTGGAGCAGCGTCATTGCATCCCACCAGTAGCGCTTTATATTGTTTTTCATCTCCACGCCGTTCTGGCCGTAATCGTAAACGGCTGCGAGACCATCATAGATCTCACTTGACTGGAACACGAAGCCATATTCCTTGGCGTGTGACACTATTTTCTTGAAAACATCTTCTTGCTGTGCCATTTCAAAATGGTTATTAATGTATTGTTCGGGTGCAAAATTACGCAAAATCCACGAAACTACATTGCTGCATGACAAAAAGATTGTTATAAGGGGCTGAATAACGACAGGCAAAGCGATGTAGGAGGATATTTTTTGGATAGGGCAGATATACTTTGTATATTTGCAGGTGCCATGAGGCAAATAATCAATAACAGAAAGACTATGTTTGGCAAAGACACTTATACCGGCCGCCGCAAGCAGCTCATGGAAACCGTGGGCTCCGGCGTTCTCTTGTTTCTGGGCAATGATGAGCAGGGCCTGAACTATGCGGACAACACATTCCGCTACCGTCAGGACTCATCTTTCCTCTACTTTTTCGGAATATCCGGAGCCGGTCTGGCTGCGATAGTAGACGCCGACGAAGGCAAGACAATTCTATTCGGCGATGAACTGACAATCGACGATATCGTATGGATGGGACCGCAACCCACACTTCGCCAGCGTGGCGAGGCCGTAGGTATAACCGATGTGCGTCCGCTCGGCTCAATTGCCGATTATCTGCGTCAAGCCCGCAGCAAGGGCCGTGCCATACACTTCCTGCCACCCTATCGCGCTGAACATAGACTTAAGCTGATGGACTGGCTCGGACTGATGCCCGATGCCCAGACAGGCTCAATCCCTATGATAAAGGCTGTTGTGGAACAACGCAACCACAAGACTGCCGAAGAGATAGCCGAGATAGAACGCGCATGCGACGTGACCGCCGATATGCACATAACTGCCATCAAGACCATACGTCCCGGCATGTATGAGTATGAAGTGGTGGCCGAGATGCTCCACGTGGCCAACAAAGCCAACTGTCAGGAGAGCTTCGCTACGATAGCCAGCGTTAACGGACAGACACTCCACAACCATTATCATGGGAATATAATAAAACCGGGCGACCTGTTTCTGATAGATGCCGGCGCCGAACTTCCTTCGGGCTACTGCGGCGATATGTCGTCGACCGTACCCGCCGACAAAACTTTCACCACCCGCCAGAAGGAAGTATATCTGGTCCAGAACGCCATGCATATGGCTGCCGTAAACGCCCTGCGTCCCGGAATTGCCTACATGGATGTGTACGACATTTCGGCCAAAGCTCTTGTCGAGGGCTTCAAAGCTCTTGGCATTATGAAAGGTGACGCCGACGAGGCTGTCAAGGCTGGTGCCCATGCTCTGTTCTATCCTCACGGACTGGGCCACATGATGGGCCTTGACGTGCACGACATGGAGAATCTCGGCGAGAAGTGGGTCGGATATGCCGGCGGCGAGAAATCCACACAGTTCGGACGCAAGAGCCAGCGTTTGGCCATACCTCTGGAGCCTGGATTCGTATTTACAGTTGAACCGGGCATCTATTTCATACCCGAGCTGATCGACATCTGGAAGTCGGAAAAGAAGTGTGGTGAATTCATCAATTATGATGTTGTAGATACCTATCGCAACTTTGGCGGCATCCGCAACGAAGAGGATTGGCTCATAACAGATGGCGGAGCTCGCCGTCTGGGCAAGAAGATTCCATTGACACCTGATGAAGTTGAGGCTCTGCGCTAACTTTAATCTCCGTCGGATGTTTGACTAAGTGAGGATATGCCTCATAACCCAAATTATCTACATCAAGTATGGAATTCTTAACAAATGAAAAACTGACTATAGTCGGTGCTGCCGGCATGATAGGCAGTAACATGGCACAGACTGCCATGATGATGCATCTTACCCCCAATATATGCCTCTATGATCCCTATGGCCCCGGTCTCGAGGGTGTTGCCGAGGAAATGATGCATTGCGGCTTTGAAGGCGTCAACCTGACTTATACAAGCGATATCGCCGAGGCATTGACTGGAGCTAAATATATCGTGTCGTCGGGCGGAGCAGCACGCAAAGCCGGAATGACCCGTGAGGACCTCCTGAAAGGAAATGCACAGATAGCCGAGGAATTTGGCAAGAACGTCCGGAAGTATTGCCCCGATGTGAAGCACATAGTTGTGATCTTCAATCCTGCCGATATCACCGGCCTCATCACTCTGATCTATTCAGGCCTGAAGCCGAGCCAGGTGACCACTTTGGCCGCACTCGACTCGACACGTCTGCTGACAGAACTGTCGCGCTGGTTCAAGAAGCCGGCTTCTGAAATAGAAAACTGCCGTACATACGGCGGTCACGGCGAGCAGATGGCTGTGTACGCATCGACAACAAAGGTTGATGGCAAACCGCTCACCGAAATCATAGGCACCGAGGTGCTTCCCGATGGCGAATGGGAAAACCTGAAGGTACGCGTGATACAGGGCGGCAAGCACATCATAGACCTCCGCGGCCGCTCGTCATTCCAGAGCCCGGCTTATCTGTCTATCGAAATGATAGCTGCGGCAATGGGCGGCAAGCCGTTCCGCTGGCCGGCAGGCGTATATGTCGACAACGATCATTTCCAGCATATCATGATGGCCATGGAGACCACTATCTCTAAAGATGGCGTAAGCTACCGCGAGGTAAAAGGCACTCCGGCAGAACAGGCGGAACTCGAAAAGAGCTACAGTCACCTCTGCACACTCCGCGATGAGGTGATAGCAATGGGCGTGCTGCCTCCTATTGCCGACTGGAGCAAGATAAATCCCAACCTGAAATAAACACAGGACTGAAACAACCATAAGAATCGCCGGCCGCGACATCATCCGATGTTCAGCGGCCGGCGATATATTTGTTATACCTTCAGAGATCTGTGATCACTTGAACTTTGCTTCCCAACCGAGAGCGCTTGCACCAAGTATAGCGGCATCGGCCTCCTTGAGTTCGCTCTGGAGCACTTTCACTTTGTTCTTCCAGATACTGAGCATGTTCTTCTCCATAGCGCGTACAAGCGGCTTCATAAGCAGATCACCCGACTTGGCGAGACCACCGAAAAGAATGAATGCCTCCGGAGCGGAGAATACCGTGAAGTCGGCCAAAGCCTCACCGAGAATTGTTCCGGTATATTCGAACACATCCTTGGCAAGCTGGTCACCGGCCATAGCTGCATCATAGACATCCTTCGATGTGATGTCCTCTATCTGGATATCGCGCAGAAGCGAAGGCTCGTTGGCACGTATCTCAAGGAATTCGCGTGCTGTGCAAGCCACACCTGTAGCCGAGCAATACGTCTCCAGACAACCTGTACGGCCGCAACCGCATAGACGTCCGTTGCTGCGCTTCACAATGATATGTCCGAGCTCGCCGGCAAAACCGTCGTGACCGTAAAGCACCTGACCGTTTACAACGATACCCGAACCCACACCCGTTCCAAGCGTGATCATGATGAAGTCTTTAAGACCACGGGCAGCGCCATAGGTCATCTCGCCGATAGCTGCAGCGTTTGCATCGTTTGTGATAGCGACGGGAATACCGAACTTATCGCTCACGAGCTGCGCGAAGGGTACTGGTGTAGGCCAGGGAAGATTCACACCATCTTCGATCATACCGGTGAAAAAGTTAGCATTGGGTGCTCCGATACCGATACCGTAGATTTTGTCTTCTGCATCGACAGAACGCATCAGTCGTGTCAGTTCGGTGTGGAGTTCATCGATATAGTCATTGATGTTAGAGTGCTTGCGGGTCTTGATAGAGTCGCTTGTGATCACAATACCACGGGCATCAACAATGCCGAAGACGGTATTGGTGCCACCCATGTCGATACCTATCACGTAGGGTTTGTTAGCTTGTGCTGTCATGATATTTATTAAAGTAAGATTGATTTCTCAAACTGGAAATATGGATCACGCTTGGGCCAATACCCATTGTTAGCGCTGACCATAATCGCAAAGTTAACCGAAAAATCGCAATCTGACTATTAAAAACCGAAAAAAAGTAATAAAAGTGGTGCAATATCAGCCAAAAACACTGATTATATAGATGAAGCCGTGCCAACTTGGGGCATCGCTGACAAAAAAAGCCGGAATTAGAGATTATTAGCTACAAGAATTCCGGATAACCACATTATTTTGAGTAATTTTGCATTAATAACATATACAGAATCAGACATGAGAAAACAAATAATAGGCAATATCGCATCAAGAGCCATACTGATGACGGGGATTTTGGTCGGACTGATGCTGTCATCATGCAAGAAGGATGATCCGGAACCGGTAGATCCGCTCGCAGTGAGCCGCACCGTGCTTGTATACATGGCAGCAAACAATAGCCTCGGATCAAGCGCATACGACGACCTTGATCTCGACGAAATGCAGCAGGCGGTAGACGCCGGATCGCTGCACGGCGGACGTCTGTTGGTGTTTCACGCGCCCTGGCGCTCATCGCAGTCGCTCATCGAGATTACCGAGCAGGGCAAGAAGACATTGAAGACATATTCCAGTGATAAATCATCTGTATCGCCGGAACGCATGTCGGAAGTTTTGAGCGACGTAAGGATACTCGCTTCGGCCGATGACTACGGACTGGTGTTGTGGAGCCACGGCACAGGTTGGGGCGATGAGAAAAACAGCCGCTCTGCAAGCACACGCGCATGGGGTGTGGATGATTCTTATGGCAGCCAATGGATGAAGGTATCGACACTTGCCGATGTGATAGAGAATTCAAACCTCAATCCAAGCTTCATATACTTCGACGCTTGCCTGATGGGAACGATAGAGGTGGCATACGAAATGCGCCGCTGCACTCCCGAGATCATCGCGTCAGGAACCGAGACCAGAGTATACGGAATGCCTTACCAGCTGAATGTCCCTGTATTCTTCGCCAAGAACAGAAACCTTGAGGATGCGGCAAGAAACACCTTTGAGGACTATCAGACAGGAAAATATGACAACGGAGCTACCGATTGCTCTATTTCATTGATCCGTACACATGGCCTGGAAGATCTGGCTGCTGCCACGCGGAGAATAATGGAAACCGGGGCAATGCCCAAAAGCACCTATAAGCCTGTGAAATACGGATGGACATCGTATGGAATTTACGATATGCCCGACTACATCAAGGCTCTCCCAGTCGACACGGATATGAAGACCGCATGGACTAAGGCATTCAATAGAGTTGTACCATATTTTGCCGCGACAGCAAAATATGGATCTTACGACCTGACTAACTTCGGTGGCCTTGGCTGCTACATACTCGACTCCCCCGCCGATGCTCAATATATGGGTTATGACACCTACGAATGGTGGAAGGATGTAGTCAGCGCTAATCCGAGCCTTAATCCGGCCGACTGACAACAGCAGGATTTACACACTTCGAACCTAAAAACAGGATGATACAGACAGAAACTACAGTACCGACCGATTCAATAGCTCCGGTGATTGGAAATGTGCGCGAGGATCTTGCCGCCCTGAAGGGACTTTCGCTGGAGGATTTCATATCGAAAATAGCGCATGATATGGTTGACTTTGCCATTCATCTCGCCATAGCGGTATTGGTGTTCTATGTTGGAAAGTTCATAATCAAGAAGCTCTTCATACTCACAAGCAGCATCCTCGCACGACGCAATATCGATGCCTCGCTGGCTACATTTGTGCTGAGCATGCTGAGGATAGTCCTGTTCTTTATACTGATCATCACCGTAATCGGGATACTGGGTATAAACACCAGTTCGTTCCTGGCGCTGTTTGCCTCGGCCGGCGTCGCTATCGGTATGGCGCTGAGCGGCACGCTGCAAAACTTTGCCGGAGGTGTGCTGATATTGCTGCTGAAGCCCTACAAGGTAGGCGACTACATTGAAGCACAAGGATTTGGCGGCACAGTAAGAGAAATCCAGATATTTCATACCATCATCTGTACAGCCGACAACAAATCTATTATAATACCAAACGGCGGACTGTCGACCGGAAGCATCAACAACTGGAGCCGCGAGGCGCACCGGCGCGTGAGCTGGAGTGTCAGTCTCGCTTATGGCGACAATGTGGAGGATGCCCGCAGAGAGTTGCTGGCAATGCTCAATGAGGATCCACGTGTGGTTCATGAGGATGAGCCGGCCGCCACTCCGATTCTCGCAGCAGGAATACTTAAACCTGCCGACAGAAGCGCAAGCGTAGTGGTCGATCAACTTGCCGACAGCGCCATAGTCCTGCAAGTGAGAGCATGGACACGTACATCAGATTACTGGGGGCTTTATTACGACTTCAACGAGCGCATCTACAAGGAATTGCCGGAACGCGGATTTCACTTTCCGTTTCCTCAGCTTGACGTACACCTCAATCCCGTCAACTAACAGAGAGCCAAAGCATTCAAAACGGGCGTTTGATTTTCTTATAAATAAACTTAAAACGGTGGGTTTTCTCACCGTTTTTTGCTACTTTTGCGAAAAATCGTATATTTCGGCGAAATGTATGAATCAAATTGTCAGGTCAGGGATGTCCGACCGGCAACTACTCTCTCTTATCAACCCTTCCGCCTGCCGTAATAGCGGCGACAGGAAGCATACTACTCTTCTCACCCGGGCGCACGGATCGCCCGCCTCTCACTCCTCTTCGACATACAGTCCCCGCCAGAGGGACATCATGACCGCCACGGCGGCTCATGCCATGCTGCCGGTATACCATCAGGATTGCCGTCGGCCCCAGCGAGATAATAAAAAAAGAATAACATAAATGACCTGTAAATGGAATTACTTACCCCTTACTTCACAAGAGCAGGAATTAGAGACGGAATTAGCTAAGAAATACGCCGGCACTCCCCCGATATGTGAGTTGCTGGTGCAACGTGGCATCAAGTCTGTAGAAGAGGCGGAGCATTTTTTTCATCCGTCGCTCAAGGACTTGCATGATCCGTTTCTGATGCCCGACATGGACAAGGCCGTAGACCGGCTGAACCAAGCAATGGGTAAAAAGGAGAGGATAATGGTTTACGGAGACTATGACGTAGACGGCACGACCGCCGTTGCGCTGGTCTTCAAATACCTGAGAAATTACTACTCCAACATAGAATACTATATCCCTACACGTTACGACGAGGGATATGGGATATCTCTTCGCAGCATTGACTATGCGGCGGCACAAGGTGTGAAACTAATCATCATACTTGACTGCGGCATCAAGGCTATCGAAGAGATCCGTTATGCCAAGGAGCGCGGAATTGATTTCATAATCTGCGACCACCACGTGCCTGACGATGAGCTTCCGGAAGCTGTAGCCATACTCAACCCCAAGATGGAAGGCTCGCCATATCCGTGTCCCCACCTGTCTGGATGCGGAGTAGGATTCAAACTGATGCAGGCGTTCGCCATATCAAACGGCATCCCCACAACAGAGCTTGAGGCCATGCTCGACCTTGTCGCCGTGAGCATCGCTGCCGACATAGTGCCGATGGTCGACGAAAACCGCATCATGGCCTATCACGGACTTAAGCGCCTGAATTCCAACCCCAATATGGGTCTGCGGGCTATAATCAGAATATGCGGACTGTCGGGAAGGGAAATCACGATAAGCGATGTTGTGTTCAAGATCGGTCCGCGAATCAACGCAAGCGGCAGAATGCAGAGCGGACGAGAGGCGGTAGATCTGCTTGTGTCGCGCGATTCGGCCGAAGCCAATGAGAAGGGACGCGCCATAGACCAATACAATCAGGACCGGAAGGAACTTGACAAACGTATCACTTACGAGGCCAACACGATACTTGAGTCGCGCGGGGAGGTGAATTCGGACAAGAAATCCATAGTAATTTACAACAAGGACTGGCACAAGGGAATCATTGGAATTGTGGCATCGAGACTGACGGAGCTTTACTACAAGCCGTCGGTAGTTTTGACACTGTCGAACGGATTAGCCACTGGATCAAGCCGTTCGGTGCAAGGTTTCGACATTTACAAGGCCATAGACGCGAGCCGGGATCTGCTTGAGAATTTCGGGGGGCACGCATATGCGGTCGGATTGTCGCTGAAGGAGGAGAATATACCGGAGTTCACGCGGAGGTTCGAGGAGTATGTGGCGGCGAACATTTTGCCGAGCCAACTGACTCCGTTACTGGACATTGACGCGAATCTGACGTTTGCGGACATCACGCCGGAATTTGTCCAGCTGCTGCGCCGATTCAACCCGTATGGTCCTGGAAATCAGAAGCCTGTGTTCTGCGCGAGGAATGTGATGGACTTCGGGACGAGCAAGCTGGTGGGCAGAAACCTGGAGCATATCAAGCTGGAACTGGTGGATGACACGTCGGGTAAAGTGCTGAGTGGCATAGCATTTAACGCTGCGAAACACTTTGATCACATACACTCCAGACAGCCATTTGACATCTGTTTCACGATAGAGGACAACAAGCACCAATCGGCATCAAACGCCACGCAACTACTTATAAAAGAGATACATACCTCGAAGATCGGACATAAGCACCAGAAGGCGTGACGGAGAGAGATGAGCCAAATTGACGATATCCTCCTGAAACACTGGGGGTTTGCCTCGTTCAGACCGCTGCAGCGAGATATCATAGAGAGTGTGATGCTCGGACATGACACTTTAGGGCTGCTGCCGACGGGCGGAGGGAAGTCGATAACTTTTCAGGTTCCGGCGCTGGCGCTGCCTGGAATGGCGATAGTCGTGACGCCTCTGATCTCGCTGATGAAGGATCAGGTGGACAATCTGAAACAGGCGGGGATAAAGGGTGTGTATCTTCACAGCGGACTAACGCCGAGGGAATCGCGCCTGGCGATAGACAAGTGCCGTCACGGAAAGGTGAAGCTTCTGTACATATCGCCGGAAAAGCTGAGGGGTGAGAACTTCATAGCGGAGCTGCGGCTGATGGATGTGAGTCTGATAGTGGTCGACGAGGCACACTGCATATCGCAATGGGGGTATGACTTCAGGCCGAGCTACCTGAAGCTGTCGGCGCTGCGGGATATATTTCCGGATGTGCCGGTGCTCGCGTTGACGGCCACGGCCACTCCGGAGGTCGCGCGGGATATACAGGATCAGCTGAGATTCGGAAAGGACGCGCAAGTATTCGCGGGAAGTTTCGCGAGGGACAATCTGTCGTATGTTGTGAGGTATGGAGACTCGAAGACGGATATGCTGCTAAGGGTGCTGTCGAACACGACGGGTACGGCGATAGTGTATGTGCGGTCGCGGCGTCGGACGCGCGAGTTGGCAGAGGTGATAGCCTCGGCAGGCATAAGCGCAGACCATTATCACGCGGGGCTGACGCCACAGGACAAGGAGGATCGGCAGAACCGGTGGAAGCAGAATGAGGTGAGGGTCATGGTGGCCACCAACGCGTTCGGGATGGGAATAGACAAGCCGGACGTGAGGGTCGTGGTGCATCATGACATGCCATCGTCGCTCGAGGAGTACTATCAGGAGGCCGGAAGAGCGGGAAGGGACGGCAAGGCCGCATATGCAGTGGTTCTGGCCAACAACCGTGACAAATCGACACTGAGCAGGCGGCTTGCGGAGGCATTTCCCGACAAGGAGGTGGTGACGCGGGTATATGAGCTTGCGGGAAACTATCTGAATGTAGCCGTGGGGAGCGGTTACGGACGGCTGTTCGAGTTCAACTTCGCGGGGTTCTGCGAGACGTACAAGCTGCAGCCGAACATAGCCCGGAGCTCGCTGCTGATACTGTCGAGGTCGGGGTATATAGACTATGTCGACGAGATAGCGACCCGTTCGCGGCTCATGATCACAGCCGACAAGGGTGATCTGTACGGACTGCGTCTGGATGAGAAGACCGACAGCGTCCTGCAGGCCGTGCTGAGATCGTATCCGGGACTGTTTGCGGACTATGTCCAGATATATGAGAGCGAGCTGTCGCTGCGGACGGGTCTGACGGAGCAGGAGGTGTATGAGTCGTTGCTGCTGTTAGCGCGCCAGAGGGTGCTACACTATGTGCCGAAGAAGCAGACGCCGTATCTGATGTATACGACGGGGCGGGAGGAACCAAGATATGTGAAGTATCCGGTGGAGGTGTATGAGAAGCAGCGGGAGCGTATGGCGTCGAGGATAGAAGCGATGAAGCGTTTTGTGTTCAACGAGACAGAGTGCCGAGTCGCGGGAATGCTGAGTTACTTCGGTGAGGAATCGCCCAGGGCTTGCGGGAAGTGTGATGTGTGCCGGTCGCACAGACAGACGCAGAGGCATGAGAGCAAGGAGCAGGAGGGCAAGAAAAGGGCGAATGTGCTACGGCTGATGAATCAACCGGGAGGCCATACGGCGGATTATGTTGCGGAACAGCTGTCGCTGACCAGGGATGAGGTGATAGAAATAACAAGGGGTCTGCTTGACTCGGGAGATCTTGACGCCGGGGCCATATCCAGGGTGATCGGGAAGCAATAATTGGCAAAATGCAGGATATTGTTAACAGAAGGTGCTGTTTTAGGTTAAAGCAGCGCGAGGATTAATATCTTTTAATGACTTTTAGTGGAATATTGACGGCGAGGGCGGCGTGAGGGTTGTTTATTATACGAAACGTAAGTAGAAAGACAACAGCAAGAAAGAGACAAGCAACAAACTACTCAACATCCCTCGTCCTTATTATTGGATAGTGATTATTAGATGATAAGGCTCTCATAAATAAATAGTTGAAACGTGAGAGGAGGAGCTGCGACCCAAGGCTGCAGCTCCTCCTTTGCGTTGATATGAAGGAATGTATGAACAAAGGGGATATTTCGCAAAAGAAGTCGTTGAAGAAGCAGTAACTTTGGCTGACGTTCGGCAAACCGCAAATGAATTTGCGTTTGCGCTCTACTTATCCGTAACTTTGACTGTTGTCGAAGTTACTCACGCTCGGTAATGCTAAAATAAATTTTGCATTACACTCGACTTATCCGTAACTTTGACTGTCGTCGAAGTTACTCTCGTTCGGCAAACTGCAAATGAATTTGCGTTTGCGCTCACTTATTCGTAACTTTGCAGGGTATAGCGACATGCCATGCAAACAGTGTGATAATTCTAACAATCAAAACCATAAAACCAATCTACCAACCATGATCACAGCAAAGGCTTGGATGATAGCGGCCGCAACGGCCGGTGTACTGGCAGCAAACGCGGCCAGCCCTCAGCCACAGCTCGAAGGGTGGGCTTACGACCTGAGCGTAACGGCCCCTGACGGCACGGAATGGCAGAGTCCCGGACGTCTGTCGCTCAACAAAGAGCAACCCCGGGCAGAATTTTACAGTTTCGAGAATGAAACGGCAGCTCTGAAAGTGCTGCCTGACGGCTCGCGGTATTACCAGAACCTGAACGGACAGTGGAAATTCCGCTGGGTAGCCAATCCCTGGGAGCGCGACTCCACCTTCCATGAGGCAGGAAAGGATCTGAGCAGCTGGGATGACATAGCCGTGCCCGGCTCGTGGAATATCCAGGGACTGCAGAAGGACGGCAGCCAGAAGTATGGCACGCCCATCTACGTGAACCAGCCGGTGATATTCATGCACAAGGTAGCGGTAGACGACTGGCGCGGCGGCGTGATGCGCACACCCCCGGAAAGCTGGACGACCTACAAGGCAAGAAACGAAGTGGGCCAGTACAGCCGCACTTTCAGCGTGCCTGAGGACTGGAAGGACAGAGAGGTGTATATAAACTTCGACGGCGTAGACTCGTTCTTCTATCTGTGGATAAACGGCAAGTATGTGGGATTCAGCAAGAACTCGCGCAACTCGGCCCGCTTCAACATCACTCCCTATCTGGCCAAGAAGGGAGCGAACACGATATCGGTAGAGGTGTACCGCAACAGTGACGGCAGCTTCCTGGAGGCCCAGGATATGTTCCGTCTGCCGGGCATATTCCGCACCGTAGCCCTGTATTCAACACCGAAGATGCAGATACAGGACCTGAAGGCAATCCCGAGCCTGAGCGGCACCTTCATGAACGAGGGCAAGCTGAATGTAGTGACCACCCTGCGCAACCTGACGGGGAAGAACCAGAAGGACCTAACAGTGGACTACAAACTGTATCAGTGCAGCAAGCTGTATGAAGACGCGACCAACGGCACGCCTGTAGCAACCGCCTCGAACGCAAAGGTAGGTGTAGCGAAAGACGGTTCGATAGCTGTAGAGGCTACCATAGATGCGGGCGAGGTGAAGACCTGGAGCGCGGAAGCACCGTGGCGCTACATACTCGTGGCCCAGCTGAAGGACAAGAAGGGCAAAGTGATCGAGACCGTCTCGACCTTTACCGGCTTCAGAGTAGTAGAGATAAAGGACACTCCCGCAAGCGAGGATGAATTCGGACGCGCAGGCCGCTACTACTATGTGAACGGCCAGACCGTGAAGCTGAAGGGCGTCAACCGTCACGAAACCATGCCTGACCGCGGCCATGCAATAACCCGCGAGAACATGGAGAAGGAAGTGATGCTGATGAAGCGCGGCAACATAAACCATGTGCGCAACTCGCACTACAATGATGATCCGTACTGGTACTACCTTGCAGACAAGTATGGAATCTATCTGGAGGACGAGGCCAACATAGAGAGCCATGAGTATTACTACGGCAAGGCATCGCTGAGCCATCCGGAAGAGTGGAAGCCGGCCCACGTGAGCCGCGACATGGAGATGGTGAGAGCGCATGTGAACCATCCGTCGATAGTGATATGGAGTCTTGGCAACGAGGCTGGCCCGGGTGAGAACTTCGTGGCTTCGTATGACGCGATAAAGGCATACGACACGAGCCGTCCGGTGCAATATGAGCGCAACAACGAGATAGTAGACATGGGCTCGAACCAGTATCCGTCGATAGGCGGCACACAGTATCTGGCCAACGGCGGCGAGGGCGCGAAGTATCCGTTCCACATATCGGAGTACGCACACTCGATGGGCAACTCGTTAGGTAACCTTGTAGACTACTGGAACGCGATAGAGAGCAGCAACTTCATAATGGGCGGCGCCATATGGGACTGGGTAGACCAGAGCCTGTATAACTATGACAAGAAGACGGGCAAGCGCTATCTGGCATACGGCGGCGACTTCGGTGACTTCCCCAACGACGGCCAGTTTGTGATGAACGGCATAATGTTCGGCGACCTGACCCCGAAGCCCCAGTACTATGAGGTGAAGAAGGTATATCAGAATGTCGGCGTGACACCGGTAGACATGGCCAAGGGCCAGATAGAGATCTTCAACAAGAACTACTTCGAGCCGCTGACCGACTACACCATGAGCTGGACACTGCTCGAGGATGGTGTGACAGTAGAGAGCGGAGATGCGCTGACAGGCCCGAAGATGCCGCTTGGACCGCGCGAAAAGGCGGTGTACACCATACCCTACAAGCTTGACGGCCGCACCGGCGAACTGGCAGTGAATGTAGAGTTCAAGCTTGCCGAGGACAAGCCGTGGGCCAAGAAAGGCTACGTCCAGATGGACGAACAGCTTCCGATACGCGAAGCCAGCAACCTGAAAGCGCTGAGCGCCGATGCCACAGGCCACGCCGTGACCATGAGCGAAAACGGCAAGGAGGTGAAGCAGGTAGACAATGTTACCGCTCCCCTGACAGTGAAGGGCAACGGATTTACAGCAGTATTCTCGCCGGAGACCGGCTCGCTGAGCTCGCTGATATATGGCGGCAAGGAGATGATAGCCGACGGCAAGGGACCGCAGCTCGATGCGTTCCGCGCACCGGTGAACAACGATACCTGGGTAGACCGCAACTGGTGGTCGAACGGACTGGACAATCTGAAGCACACAGTATTGTCGTCGGATGCCTATACGACAGAAAACGGCACAGCCGTAGTGATATTCAAGGTAAAGAGCCAGGCACCCTACGCAGAGCGTCTGAAGAGCCAGAGAATAGATGGCTCATGGGGTACGGATGAGCTGAGCCGCGCACATCACGAGATAGAGCAGCTGACCGATCAGCCCAAGGGTGAGAACGACTTCATGTTTGTGACGGACCAGATCTGGACAGTATATCCTGACGGATCGATAGAGCTTGAGTCGGTGATCAACGGCAATAATCCGAGCCTTGTACTTCCGCGCTTAGGCTATACAATGAGCGTACCTCAGAGCATGGACCAGTTCGAGTATTACGGCCGCGGCCCTCTGGAAAACTACGCCGACCGCAAGACAGGCAGCTTCCTGGGTCAGTACAAGCAGACCGTAGCGGACCAGTTCGTGAACTATCCGAAGCCCCAGAACATGGCCAACCGTGAGGATGTGCGCTGGGCATCGCTGACATCGAAAGATGGATCGGGCCTTGTTGTTACCGCCGCAGAACCTATGAGCGTCACCGCAATACCCTGGACCGAGCGCGACCTGATACTGTCGGGCCATCCGTATGAGCTTCCGGCACCGGGCAACACACAGCTGCACCTTGACCTCGGCATGACCGGTCTTGGCGGTGCAAGCTGCGGTCAGGGCGGACCTCTGAAGCCAGACCGTGTGATGGGCGGCACCAACAAGATGAGTCTCGTGATCCGTCCGGTGAGCGCCGCATCGCCCGCAAGCGTGAAGGCCAAAGTGATACCTGACGGAGCAAGCCCACTGCGTCTGGAACGCAACGGCATGACCGGAGATGTGAGCGTGATAGCACCCAAGGAGGGTGACAAGATCATGTATAAGACCAACGGCATGAAACGTGCGAAGGCTTATGAAGGCGCTGTAGCCATGAAGGATGGAGGCACCATAGAGGCGTGGCTTCTCGACAATCCGCACATAAGCAACACCGCCACCTATCCAAAGATAGACAAGGTAGCGACAGAGGTTGTATTTGTAAGCTCGGAGGAGCCTGATGATCCGGCAGTGAATCTGACAGACGGCGACACTGAGTCAATCTGGCACTCGATGTGGTCGGTAACCGTTGCGCAGTATCCACACTGGATTGATTTCGACACCAAGGGAGATCATGAGATAAAGGGTCTGCAATATGTACCGCGCACCGACAGCTGGACCGGTCTGATAAAGGATTACGAGATCTATGTGTCGACCGACGGCAAGGAATGGGGCGAGCCCGTAGCAAAGGGCAGCTTCGAGCGGACAGTCAAGCCACAGCGTGTGGACTTCAGCAAGCCAGTGAAGGGCAGATATGTACGCTTCAAGGGTCTGAACGCCCACGACGGACAGGATTATGCGGCAGGCTCGGAAATCGAGATTTTCGCCGAATAACAAAACATAGCATAGTGTGAAGGGTCCGGGCCGCGACAATGCGGTCCGGACTTTTTTTGTGAAGAGAGAGTGTGTGTGGATCGTGGCCAGATTGTGAAGAAAGGCCAGAAACTTATCATCAGAGCGGAGGATAAACAGGATAATTTCAGTAACTTTACGCGATCATTCAATTAAGAGGATGTTTAATAACAAAACTTAAAATGAATCGTTCGCAAAATTATCAAAGTGGTTGGTGTCAACCACTTTGATAATTCACTCACTCAACATATTTTAATTGTTAATGTCTTTGGCCGTCTTTTTGGTAAATTTCCGCAAACTCGTCAGTCGCGTAGCTCGCTACGCTTCTTCCTCATTTACAAAAATTTCCTCAAAAATACAGCTTAAATCCATTAACATTACTTATTAAACATCCTCTAAAACAGAAATATATGAAGAAGTTTCTCATAATAGCCATCGCGGCTGCATTTGCGGCGGGTGGCAATGCGCAGACGTTCAAGATGAGAGCGAAAGCAGACAGCACTCTGCAAGGAAAGACGGCTTATTTTCAGATAAAGACCGCAGATAAGAAACAGAGTGTTGACAGCATGGTGATAGCAGGCGAGGTGATCGAGTTCACCGGGACAATTCCGGAGGGAAACGGAGCGGCATTCGTTATGGTGCCCCCGAGGCTTTATGCATCGGCCTACATAGAGCCGGGGGTAATAGAGTGTGACCTGACGGAGCACCGTTCGTGGGGCACTCCACTAAACGACCGGGCGGCCGCCATAAAGAACGCCATCAAAGAACAACAGGACTGGTATATACCACAATCAACCGAAATAAGAGAGGACACAACCATGACCGCTGATGAGCGTGAGGCAAAGCTCAAGCCGCTGAACGATGTGTTTTACGCAAGACTCGACAGCATCTATGCGGAGGCCATGAAGGCGGATGACGCAGTGTCGGAAAGCAACTTTTCGGAGTGGGCTTATTCGTTCATGCTGAGCAGGCCGGAGCAGTGTGAGCAAGCGATCATGACAATCGAGGGTGCCACAGGTCCCAAGCTGAAACAGACCGAAGGTTACGCGACACTGACCAAGGAAATCAAGGCAGTAGCGGCAACGGCCATAGGGAATAAAATAAAGGACATGACCATAGAGGGCGGATCGGCAGATTCGACCGATGTGGCGATATATGATCATGTGGGCAAGGGCAAGTATGTGCTTGTGGATTTCTGGGCCTCATGGTGCGGACCATGCAGGCAGGAGATGCCCAATGTGGTCAAGGCTTACGAGATGTTCGGGGGTGAGAGGTTTGAAATTGTCGGGGTGGCCGTCAATGACAAGCGCGAAAAAACCAAGGAGGAGATGGAAAAACAGGGCATGACATGGCCGATGATCTATAATGCTCCCTGGGACAAGGTGCAGGAACTATATGGGATAATGGGTATACCTGGTAACCTGCTTGTAGATCCTGACGGCATAATCATAGCGCGTGACCTGCGCGGAGAGAGATTGATAGAGAAGCTGCAGGAGGTGCTGAAATAACTGCCAAGGAAAGAAAGGAGTTGCGCTGTCGCGTCGTGATATACCGGATCATGACGCGACGGTGTGCGTTTTACGGGTGGGGAGTCAATAAATGTGATTAAAAGATAGTAAGAAAGCACGAGATTACCAATATGATGCGATTAAACAAATAACAATTATGTTTTATAACACGAAAGCCTGTTTTTGTTTGTTTTTTTTTAAATTCCATCTATATATTTGCAAATATCAATCTATAAACACATTTCGACTATGAAAAAGACAATCATGACTATCGTACTCGCGTTAATGACAAGTATGGGGTGTATGGCACAGGAACATGTGCGCCTTGGTGTGGGTGCGGGGATAAATATGACAAGCCCATTAGAAAAGGCATCGAACTTTGGCGGCAAGGAAAAGAAGATGCTGCCCGGCGGAGAGATATATGGTGTGGCCAATATAAAGCTGGGAGAGGATGGCTGGATGGCTGAGGGAAGACTGGGGCTATCCATGAACCGATGGAAAATGATGTCGAGCTGGATTCCAGCCCCACCAGACAAGGATGCACTTTCGTCGTATTATAGCTTAAGTGTGAAGCTACCAGTGATGATAGGCTACAAATGGGGTATAAGCAATAGCACGGGCTTGTATGGGTTAATCGGTCCATCGGTGAACTACAGCCCTCTGATAGAGGTAAAATATACGGACAACTGGGAAGATTATGATGTGTATCATTGGTGGCTTGGAGCAAACGCGCGTGTCGGGGTGGAGATGGGAGGACATCACAGGATCGAGGCGATGTATTCAATCAATCTGACACACAGGGTTTCATTCGAGCCAACGACTCAGCATACAGTAGGTCTGAGCTACGGATATATGTTCTGAATGGAACAAGAGAGATAATGAGCTTACGCGAACGGGGTGGACATGATGGTGTGTCGGCCACGCGATGCGTGATAGGGCAAGGTGGATAGGGAGGGGGTACGTTCGGCAATCGAAAATAAATTTTCGTTTGCTCTCACTTAATCGTAACGGTGGCTGACGCCCAAGTTACTCACGCTCGGTAATGCCAAATAAATTTGGCATTACCCTCGACTTAATCGTAACTTTGGCTATCGCCGAAGTTACTCTCGTTCGGCAAACAAAAATAAATTTTCGTTTGCTCTCACTTAATCGTAACAGTGGCTGACGCCCAAGTTACTCACGTTCGGCAAACAAAAATAAATTTTCGTTTGCTCTCACTTAATCGTAACTTTGCAGGATATGAGAATATTGGTACTTGCAGCAGTAATGGTGATGGCTGTGGCGTTGAGGGCCGCGGCTGAACTGAGGGTGACGGCGCGAGGTGAACATGCGCCGGTGAGGATAGAGCCTGCCAGGGGTTCGGGTCTGGAGGGTGTGTATGTTGTTGACGGGATGAGCGGCGTGGAGCTGAGATACAGGCCTGAGTCAAAGGATGGGAAGGTGAGATGGCTGAGGTTTGACAGCCGCGGTGCGGCGTATGCCACTGATGCGGGCGAGGGTAGCAGGGATGGTGACGAGGTGGTGATGGAGATAGAGGCGGGTGATATGGGGTATATAGCGGAGGAGAACAACCGGCGTCACTGCGTGTGGGTGTCGGACTACAGGATGCATCCGTTTGAGGCGCATGGGGTGGAGTGCGTCGTGGCTGACTGCGCGGGCAACACGATAAGGACGTCGGGGACAGGGGAAAGGATGACTTATACGGGTATAACGGGGCGTAGCGTAGAGATAGACAGGGAGATATGGCTGACGTATATGAATGTGGAATATGACGGGGAGAGGGATGAATATGTGCAGCGGGAGCGGATAATATCGCTGGGGTATCTGAGGGATGAGGTGAGGTGTGAGCCAACGTATTGTGACACCCGGTACAGGCTGAGCGGGGACCGGTTCGGGCGTGCATGGGGTATGGCCAGCGAGGCGGAGAGCGAGCGCGTGGAGGCTGTGGCGGTGACGGCAGAGGTGAGCGCCAGCCAACTGACGGGCGGCAATGAGGACGGTATGGAGCTGGGTGGAAGCGCCCCAGCGGAGATATGCTTCAGTGCGGCGGTGAGCGACGGGGTGGTGTATACGGAATGGCAGATAAGCGATGACGAGAGCTTCGGGCGGATAGAGTACAGGTATAATGACCGGGAGGCGACGCATACGTTCAGGGAGAGCGGGAGGAGCTACGCACGGTTTGTGTGTGCGAACGGTGATGGCAGTTGCAGCTATGAGAGTGAGGCAACGGCGATAGAGATAGGCGAATCGATGATGAAGTGTCCGAATGCGTTCAGTCCGGACGGCGACGGGGTGAACGACGAGTGGCGCGTAAGGAGCCGGTCGATAGTAGAGTTTGACTGCCGGATATATGACCGTCAGGGACGCGAGGTGGCGCACCTGACGTCGGCAGAGCAGGGCTGGGACGGGCGCCGAGGCGGCAAGAAGGCAAAAGCGGGTGTGTACTATTATGTGATCCGCGCGAAGGGGTCGGACGGGAAGGTGTATGAGAAAAGCGGGGATATCAACATAATAGACTACAGGCGTGAATGAACGTGAAGAAAAGTCAAAACAGTTGGGAATGAGGAAAAAGATGAGTAACTTTGTATGTTATGGCCCGCGCATCACGCCATGAGCCATGACAAGACATAACCAACCTTTCTCTTTGACTCATAACACAATGACAAAACGAATCACCGCCTGTATAGCAGGCGCAGCACTGCTGGCACTGATAATATCGGTAAGCAACACGAAGGCCTCGGCGGCTCCGGAAACGGAAGCAGCAGAAAGCAGCGTGGTGCTCGACATAACAAGTCCGAACATACCGAACGAGATAGAATTCTGCGGAGACAAGATATCGCTTGACCGTGACGACATGTATGAGCGTTATGACCGCGAACTGACGTCGATGGCCTATACGCACGGGAACACCCTGTCGATAATAAAGAAGGCAAACCGCTATTTTCCGATAATGGCGCCGATATTGCAGGCCGAGGGTGTGCCGATGGATATGCTGTATCTGGCGTGCATAGAAAGCTCGCTGAACAACCGTGCGCTGTCGGGAGCCAAGGCCGGCGGGCTGTGGCAATTCATGCCTGCAACCGCTAAGGAGTATGGGCTTGAGGTGACGGACAGCGTGGATGAGCGCTATAACACGGAGCTCGCGACGCGTGCGGCGTGCCGTTTTCTGAAAAAGGCGTATGCGAAGTATGGCGACTGGGCAACAGTAGCGGCGGCGTATAACGGTGGAACCGGACGGGTGAGCCGAGAACTGGCCGCACAGCAGGCGGACAAGGCACTGGACCTGTATCTGAACGAGGAGACGTCGCGGTATGTGTTCAGAATCATGGCGATGAAGGCGATAATGGAGCATCCGTCGGAATATGGGTTCAAGCTGCGTGCGGACCAGCTGTATATGCCCGTGGAGTGTGACACGGTAGAGGTGAGCACTCCGGTGGCATCGTGGCCTGCGTGGGCCAAGGAAAGGGGTACAGACTACCTGTCGCTGCGTGAGATGAATCCGTGGATACGCGGCAAGAGCCTTCCGAACAAGAGCGGCAAGACGTATAAGGTAGCGGTGCCCAAGAAAGACGCGCTGCTGCGGTCGCACCGCAGCGTGAGCGTGTACAATCCCAACTGGATCTCTCTATGACAAGCATTGACAGACAGACAGACAACACAACAATGACTGACGCGGCGCCAGACATGGCGATGATAGATGAGCTGAGTGTGCTCGGCGCACGCGTGAACAATCTGAAAAACATAGATGTAACGATACCGCACAAGTCGCTGACGGTGATAACCGGTCTCAGCGGCAGCGGGAAATCGAGCCTGGCCTTCGACACGATATATGCCGAGGGTCAGCGCCGCTATATAGAGACTTTTTCGTCGTATGCGCGAAATATGCTCGGGGGGCTGGAGCGTCCGGATGTAGACAAGGTGAGCGGCCTCAACCCCGTGATAGCGATAGAGCAGAAGACGGTGAACCGTAATCCCCGCAGCACGATAGGCACCACCACGGAGGTGTATGACTTCCTGCGACTGCTGTATGCGCGTATAGGTCACGCGATAAGCTATCTGTCGGGTGAGCCTATGATAAAGTATAGCGAGGAGAAGATAGTGGACCTGATACAGAACCGCTATAAGGACCGGAAAATATATATACTGGCTCCGCTGGTGAAGAACAGAAAGGGTCACTACAAGGAGCTGTTTGAGACTCTGAGAAAGAAGGGGTATCTTCGCGTGAGAGTAGACGGCGAGCTGAAGGAGCTGACCTATGGGATGAAGCTTGACCGCTATAAGAACCACTCGGTAGAGCTTGTGATAGACAGGCTGAAGGTGAGCGGCGGCGATGACACGCGGCTGCGCGAGACGGTGAGCGAGGCTCTTCACCAGGGCGAGAAGCAGCTGATGATAGTGGATGCCGATACCAATGAGGCCGGTCACTACAGCCAGACGCTGATGGATCCGGTGACGGGTCTGAGCTACCGGGAACCGGCACCGCATAACTTTTCGTTCAACTCGCCCCAGGGTGCGTGTCCGGTATGCAAGGGTCTGGGGTATGTGAATGCCGTAGATCTGGACAAGCTCGTTCCAGACAGGCGCAAATCGATACATGATGGTGCGATAGAGCCTATCGGCCGGTATCAGAACACGATGGTATTCTGGCAACTGGCGGCAGTGTGTGAGAAACATGGGTTCACACTCAAGACACCATTCGGCGATCTGAGCGATGACGCAGTGAACGATATACTCAACGGAACCACGGAACCTCTGGCCATAACAAACGAGGGCGGCTCGATAGCCAACTATTTTCAGTCGTATGACGGATTGGTGAAGTATCTGGAGATGATGCAGAGCGACGATATGGGCGCATCGGCCAAGAAATGGAGCGGCCGGTTCTTCACGCGCGGCGTTTGCCCGGAGTGTAACGGGGCCCGTCTGAACAAGGAGGCACTTCACTTTTTCGTGGACGGGAAGAATATAGCCGAACTGTGCCGTATGGATATATCGGAGCTGAACGGCTGGGTGTCGGGGCTCGAGGAGAGGCTCGACAAAACGGAACGCATAATAGGCCATGAGATAATAAAGGAGATAAGAAACAGGCTCAGCTTTCTTGTAGATGTGGGTCTGGAATATCTGTCGCTTGACCGCAACAGCTCGACACTGAGCGGCGGCGAGAGCCAGCGGATACGTCTGGCAACCCAAATAGGATCGGAGCTGGTGAATGTGCTGTATATACTTGATGAACCGAGTATAGGTCTGCATCAACGCGATAACCGCAGGCTGATAAACTCACTGAAGCGACTGCGCGATGCTGACAATACCATAATAGTGGTAGAGCATGACAAGGAGATGATGCTCGAGGCGGATTATATAGTCGATATAGGCCCGAAGGCCGGACGCAAAGGCGGTGAGGTGGTGTATCAGGGCACACCGGGCAATATGCTTGACTGCCGTACCGTGACAAGCGACTATCTGAACGGCAGACGCGAGATCGCAACTCCAAAGACAAGGAGAACCGGCAACGGCAAGACTCTTAGACTGACAGGAGCCACGGGCAACAATCTGAAGGATGTGGATCTGAGTATTCCTCTTGGCACACTGACGTGTGTGGCCGGAGTGTCGGGCAGCGGTAAGTCGAGCCTTATAAACGCTACGCTGCAACCCATATTGTCGGCCCATTTCTTCAGATCGCAGACCCAACCACTCCCCTACCGGACGATAGAGGGGATAGAGAATATAGATAAGGTAGTGACTGTAGACCAGTCGCCGCTGGGCAAGTCGCCGCGATCGAATCCGGCGACATATACGGGTGTGTTCACTGATATACGCAACTTGTTTGTGAATCTTCCGGAAGCCAAGATACGCGGCTACAAGCCCGGGCGATTCTCGTTTAACGTGCGCGGCGGACGTTGCGAGACCTGCTGCGGCAACGGTTACCGCACTATCGAGATGAATTTTCTGCCGGATGTGCTGGTGCCTTGCGAGGCGTGCGGCGGACGGCGCTACAACCGGGAGACACTGGAGGTGAGGTTCAAGGGTAAGTCGATAGCTGATGTCCTTGACATGACCATAAACCAGGCGGTGGAATTTTTTGAGAACATGCCATCGATCGTCAAAAAGATCAAGGTGCTCCAGGACATAGGTCTGGGATACATAAAGCTCGGACAGCCGTCGTCGACACTGAGCGGCGGGGAGAACCAGCGCGTCAAACTGGCTACAGAACTGGCTAAACGGGACACCGGCAAGACTCTGTTCATACTCGACGAGCCGACAACGGGGCTACACTTCGAGGATATAAGGGTGTTGCTCGATGTGTTTGAGACTCTTGTGGCGAAAGGTAACACTGTGCTTGTGATAGAGCATAATCTGGACGTGCTGAGATGTGCGGACCATCTGATAGACATGGGTCCGGGCGGAGGACGCAACGGCGGAGAAATAATAGCCACAGGAACGCCAGAGGAGGTTGCGCTAACCGGCTCACCGACGGCTCCTTTCCTACGTGAGGAACTCGGTATAAAGATTGAATGATAATCGAAAGCGCGTAAGCTGATACGTTAATAAAACCAAAGTATAGAGCAAATACCGCTGATGATTGTTTACCTCATAGAACTAATAAAACAAACGTAATAAATGAGAACAATAATCAACACTAAATTACCTGACTTCGAGGTACCGGCATTTGTAGACGGTGCATTTAAAACCATCAACCGTGCAGATACCGAGGGACATTGGTCGATATTCTTCTTCTATCCCGCAGACTTCACTTTTGTATGCCCTACCGAGCTTGAGGATATGGCCGACAACTATGACAAGTTCAAGGAACTTGGCGCAGAGGTGTATGCCGTAAGTACCGACACCCAGTTCAGCCACAAGGCATGGCACGACACTTCGGCAAGCATCGGCAAGATAAAGTTTCCTATGCTCGCGGACAAGACCGGTTATCTGAGCGAGGCTCTCGGTGTGCTGAATCCTACTGATTTCCTGGCATACAGAGGCACTTTCGTAGTAAACCCGGCCGGTGAGATCAAGATAGCAGAGATCAATGATAATGGCATCGGCCGTAACTCGGAAGAGCTACTGCGTAAGCTTGAGGCCGCACAGTTTGTGGCCGAACATGGCGATCAGGTATGTCCGGCCCGCTGGAAAAAGGGCGGCAAGACCCTGAAACCGGGGATTGACCTTGTAGGAAAAATCTGATCCATGTAAATAATTAATCTCTCCCAGCGGGGCAGGCCGACAATGAGCGGTCTGCCCCGATTTTTGTTGAAAAAAACCGGGGCGGACACCTGTCGACCTTAAGAGATCGCGGTAGTCCGCCCACAAATGCGTCATGTTCGGTTTTCAATTTTAAGCATAAGTTTCAAAAACACTCTGTAATTCATTGCTTTTCAGAGTTAAGGGTCTCTTGAGAAAAGAGAATAAAAAAAATTACTCGTCGTCACGACGAATAATCTTCTTACCTTAAATCTAATACCATGAAAAACTGATGCAAAGGTACGGATAGTTTTTAAAATAGCAAAAGGATAGGGAAAAAATCTTACATTTTTTGCACATTTTAATACTACAGTATTTTTCAGCCCTATAATGTTAATTTTTTTAAATATACGGTTTGGATGAGCATGAGATTTTGAGAAGTGGCAGTTATAGTGTATAATTGCAGGTGAATAAACACATTAGACATGGAAACAATGAATAAAAAACGTGTTGCAAGGAATCTCATTATTATGCTGACCGTAGCGATGTCGGGTGGATTGGCATGTTTCGGCAGTGAAAAGCCTGTCACGATAGTAATTTCCGACTATCCGCAGACTCAACCGCTATGTGCGGCTATAGTAGACAAACTATCTACCGAAAAGGAGGTAAGATTTGTACACACGGCCGACAAGACAGCTGCAGCCAAGGCTTCCGATGGTAAGCCTGAAGTAGAGGGCGTAATAGCGATAGGGATGCTGTCGCTTGGAGATGGTATGAAACTTGTGGCTGAAACGTCACCTAAATATTTCGCATCGATAGGTGGTGTGGCTATGAGCGTAACGGAGTATGCCAGATGGCTCAACAAACTTGTGTATCACTACCCAGGGATGGACACCGACTATGAGACCGCTACCCGCAAACGCATAGAGATAGACAGAGCTTTAATGAGCAATACTGACTCTGTGGCCAAAAACGGCGCTCTACCATTCGTAGTAGAGAAATTAGCAAGCATAGATATGCCGAAGCTACTTGAACAACTGACAGTGCCTGTCATCACTATCAACGGCATGAACGACCGACTCGTTCCGTGGTATGAGAATATCAGCGCGTATGAGGCGAGCATACCTTACAGAGAGAACAACTGCCACATAGCGTGGCCCAATGTCGACGGTCAACTGGTAGAAAGTGCGGTAAACCTGCCGCCATTTGCCATGGTTGACACCTCTCCGCAGAAATCATTTGAACCAAACAAAGAAGTACTGTCGATATTCTATGACTGGATCGCCAGGACAACAGCTAAATGACTTAGGGACATAACTTTCAGGACTAAGGCAAACCATGAGTATCGCTGCCGGTATGGATGATGAGCATACCGGCGGCGATACAGTGTATATATGGGTATGGGATATGATCACTTCAAAAAAAGTTGAAAAAAGTTGTAACAAACCGTGAGGAGTTCCGTATATAAAGTGACGGCCGGAAAATAGAGCCGCACTCCAAACGAAACAGAATGCCAACCGATCTGCTGACACAAACGTTCACCCGCCTTCGCCCACGTCTGAAAGCGCTGGCCGATCGCCTGCTACAATCGCAGGATGATGCCGAAGATGCACTTCAGGAAGCCTTCTACAGGCTATGGAAAAGGCAAAGCGACGATGAAGCGAAGATAGACGCAGTGAGGGTAGAAGGATTGGCTGTGACCACAGTGAGAAACCTATGTCTTGACAATCTGAGACATGCGTCAGCTCACCCGCAATGGAGCCTTGATGACGAGGAAACCCACGTGATGCCCGTCGCCGCTCCAGACAAGGAAGAAGAGAGGGAGCGTGAAGAGACCCTTGCAGAGGTGACAAGCGTGATCGAATCGTCTCTGACAGAACGTCAGCGAACAGTACTCTACATGAGGGATCGCGACGGATATGAGATGGAAGAGATAGCCGAGCAGCTCGGTCTAAGCGAGGCCAATGTCCGCACCATTCTAAGCCGGAGCCGCAAGGTAGTGCGCGAAACATATATGAACTATACCAGACAACGAATATGAGCAGCAACAAACCAGGTATAATATACAGGCTGATCGATGCCTACTTCGAGGGGTCGACCACAACCGAAGAAGAGCGCCTGCTGAAGCAGATGCTCGCGTCGCCCACACTGAAGGAGGATGACGAAATCAGAGCCGCACGCGCCGTTCTTGGATTTGCGGCCGCTGCGAACCGAACACCGAAAATACGCCGGCAATCGGGCCATAAGTGGCTGATCGCAGCAGCAATGACGGGCCTGAGCATAGCTGTGTGTGCCACATTGATGCTGACGGCAACACATGGAGAGCAGAGCACCGCCGTAATATATGCCCAGGGACGTGAGCTACATAACGTAGATCTGGCACTGGCGGCAATGCACAGCCAACTCAGCGATATAGGCGAGGCCAATCTTGCCGAGCCTGAAGGCGCGGTATCTCTGTTGCGCGAATTCGGAGACTCATGGAGTGAATAACAGTCAGAACCAAATAAATATGAAACATCATCACATAACCAATCTGAAGCGGCGAATTGCTATGCTTGCCATAGTACTTGTCAGCGCCGTAATTCCGGTGTTAGCCCAAAGTGATCTGGCCATAGGCCAGCTGTTTGACGGCCGCTTCCGAAACGATGTAAATGCGCAGGAGACAATCATGACAGGAGATGTAATGAAGAAATACAATATCTCCACATTCAGGTCGCTCACATTCACAAACAACGAAAAGATAGCCCAAAATATAGCTCCCCTTGTGAAACTCGACGGCGAGAAGGCCGTGAGCAAGGAGGTGAAGATGAAAAACGGCGAACTGTTCGGCGCGTTCTACGAGCTGCCAAAAAAGTCAGGCAAACGACGCTACATATTCTATCTGAACCGCTTTCTCACCGGCGGCAATAAGCTGATAATAATCTACATAGACGGCAAGGTAGATTTAGAAGAACTTAAATCACTCATGTAAGACAACTATTTAACGATCAACAATGAAAAAGATCATAGTTTCAACTATAATGGCGATGGCATCTGTGCTTGCAGCTTTCGCACAGACAGAAATAACAGAGACAGCCAAGAAGTATGACATAACTTCGGCCGACACGCTGCAAGTGACAGAATCGGGAGTGTCAGAACTGCTACGGATGGTTGGCTCAGCAAAACTCAATATATGGAGCAGCAATGGTGACAAGCAGCTAATCATCATAGTTGTAAAAGACAATGAGGCAACCAGAAGCATACTCAACAGCGATGTAGCCGTGGCAGATACGATGTACCTGTCGGCAGAAAAGGGCGCAACACTGATAGCTGACCAAAAATCAGCGGTATTGCCGGGCATAGGCAACGGAAACAAAGTGACCGTTGAGGTAGTATCGCCTTATGCCGCAAACAGACGGTATAAAAGGGTTGAAATGGATGAGGACAACGACACAAAGTCGATATGGGACATAGAAAATCCATTCAGCCGCTTATACAGCCTAAGCAAAAGACAGCCAAAGCGACAAAGTAGAAAACCATACGGGGTGACAACAGCATTCAAAAACATATATGTAGGCGGCGTTATAGCAACCGATGCACCCGATGGCATATCATCGTCGTGGGAGGCCGGTGTGGCCAATGTGATAGCCGGAGAATGGCGTTTCTCACGCACATCGTCCATATCGATAGGCGCCGGTTTCGGATTCAGCCAGGTAAGAGTGCGCAAAGGAATGATACCAGTTTCCGAAAACGGGAAACTACTGTTGACCACTGCGCCACAGGACGCCGTAAAAGCCGATGGCATGATCCATAATTTCCATTTCTCAATACCACTGATGTATACTCAGAAGTTCAACCGATCGTTCGGCCTGAGCCTTGGCGCTGAACTGCACCTCAACACCTACTCACATGCCACAGCCACGGTAAAGGACAAGGAGGGAATATCAACAAAAACATCATACAAGGGCCTTCACCAACGCATGGCCACACCCTCGCTTGTAGCAATACTCGGCTGGACGCAGGCTGCGGGCGTGTATGTGAGATATAATCCAGTGAGACTGTGGGATGAGGCTTACGGGCCACAATACCGCACCTGGGCTATAGGACTCTCGCTATCTTTCTAAGAAAACATTATCACACGACCTAATCCCAACACAACAATCATGAAACTCAATAGAATAATCGGTATAGCCATGTGTATGGCCGTCACGATACCTGCATTTGCGGCCAACACGGCAGATGGCTCCAATGATATAGAGAATGTGAATACAAACGGCACGACAATCGTTATCACCCAAAATAATGAGATAGCCGACCGGAACTATGACGACGATGACCAGACAGTAGTAATACGTCTGGGCAATGACAAGGTATTATGGCGGTCATCAGAGCATTTCGAAATGATATGCGGAGGATTGACATTAGGATTCACAGGGGCTCCAGGCCATCCCGGCAATATGCCTATAGAGATGGGCAAGTCGCTTGAAATAGGATGGATGAATATAATAGGAGTGAAGTATCACACTCATGGATTCTCGGCATCGGTAGGTTTCGGTCTGAACTGGCGTAACTACAAGATAAGCACGCAAGACTACCGGTTTGACTGCGAGGGTGGAAATATCATCACCGCACCATATCCGGATGGAAGTACCCCGAGAAACTCGCGACTGAAGATATTCACCATGCAGGTGCCTGTGCTGTTCACGCAGAAGATGCCCTTCAAACTGTTCAGACAGCAGCAAAGCGTCACGGCAGGCGTGATACTCGGCTATAGCAGCCACGGCTCGCTTCTGACCCGCTGGACCGACAGTAACGGGCAGAAAGTGAAGCAATCGAGCAATCACATAGGTCACCGCCGATTCACTTACGATCTGTATGGATCGATAGGACTGTCGCATTACTTCGGCATATATGTGAAATATTCGCCATTGAGCGTTTTGCGCGGCAGCGGACAACCCTCGTTCCACACCTTGTCGACAGGAGTGGTAGTGACACTATAAAGCCTATATCGGGAAAAATAGCTAACTTAGCGGTCGGAAATCAAATTTAAGCTATCAATCCAACCGCATGAAGATTCTGACACCACAGCAAATAGCTGAAGCCTCGCTCGAAGCGGGACGCAAAAAAGCATCTCTCACATCGGCCACGACCCGTCTGATAGTCCAGGCGGTCGTGGCCGGATGTTATATAGCCCTCGGCGGTACCCTGTCGCTGCTCATAGGCCAGGGTATGGGTGAAGCATCGCAAGGCAATCCTGCGCTGCCCAAGATATTGTCGGGAGCGATGTTTCCGATAGGTCTGATACTCATAGTAGTGCTTGGAGGTGAACTATTCACCGGCAACAATGCCCTGCTGATGCCCGGCTGCATGAAGCGCCACTTCGGTCCGGGAACAGTAGTGCGCAACTGGTCGCTCGTATATCTGGGAAATTTTGCGGGAGCTCTGACATTTGCCTACGTGATGGTGTATGCCGCCGGGCTGACGGGAGCAGATCCATGGCACAGCTCCATAATAGGGATGGCCGAGATGAAGTGCTCACTGCCATGGTCTACAGTACTGATCCGCGGAATAGGAGCCAACTGGTGTGTATGCCTTGCGGTGTGGCTCGCTCTATCGGGCCATACACTGCTGGAGAAGATGGCTGGCTGCTGGCTTCCGGTAATGGCATTTGTGGCACTCGGCTATGAGCATTGCGTGGCCAATATGTTTTTCATACCTCTCGGCATGATGGAGGGAGCCAACGTGACAGCCGGAGCATTTATCGTAAACAATCTAATACCTGCAACTATAGGCAATATAATAGGGGGCGCACTGTTTGTGGGATGCCTGTCGACATGGATGCATCTGAGGAGCAGCAACAATGCCGACAGCAGCACCAGATGAACCCAAGCAAGTTTTATTACATTAATCTATAGAAGGAACAGCCATTTATTAAAAAAAATTCGTAACTTCGCAGTCGGTATTCCATACCAACCCCGTAAGTAAAAACAACAATTACTAACCCATTATAATCTATAGCTCAATGGTAAGTTACAAAGACTTAGGCCTGGTGAACACCCGTGAGATGTTTGCTAAAGCCATCAAGGGCGGCTATGCCATCCCCGCTTTCAACTTCAACAATATGGAGCAGCTGCAGGCTATCATCAAGGCCGCAGCCGAAGAAAAGAGCCCTGTAATCCTTCAGGTATCGAAGGGTGCGCGCAACTATGCCAACGCTACCCTGCTCCGCTACATGGCACAGGGTGCAGTAGCATATGCCAAGGAACTCGGCTGGGAGAATCCCCAGATCGTTCTTCACCTTGACCATGGTGACAGCTTCGAGCTTTGCAAGAGCTGCATCGACAATGGTTTCTCTTCGGTGATGATCGATGGTTCACACCTGCCTTATGAGGAAAACGTAGCTCTGACAAAGAAGGTTGTAGACTACGCTCACCAGTTTGACGTAACAGTTGAAGGCGAACTCGGCGTACTGGCCGGTGTCGAGGATGAAGTTTCCGCTGACCACCACACCTACACCGATCCTGAAGAGGTAATTGATTTCGCTACCCGCACAGGTTGCGACAGCCTCGCTATATCGATCGGCACAAGCCACGGCGCATACAAGTTCACACCCGAGCAGTGCACACGCAACGCAGAGGGTCGCCTGGTTCCGCCCCCATTGGCATTCGATGTGCTTGATGCAGTAATGGAGAAGCTCCCCGGTTTCCCCATCGTACTTCACGGTTCTTCTTCAGTGCCCCAAGAGTATGTAGACACCATCAACAAGTATGGCGGCAAGCTGCCCGATGCTATCGGTATTCCCGAAGAGGAGCTGCGCAAGGCTGCAAAGAGCGCTGTATGCAAGATCAACATCGACTCTGACAGCCGTCTGGCCATGACCGCCGCTGTACGCGAAGTATTCGCCACCAAGCCCGGCGAATTTGACCCGCGCAAGTATCTCGGCCCGGCCCGCGACGAAATGGAGCGCCTCTACAAGCACAAGATCACTAACGTTCTTGGCAGCAACGGCAAGGCATAATAATCCCTACGTTGAAACGATACGGGAGTCTGTCACATAAAAGTGGCAGACTCTTTTTTTTTATGCCGCACAACATAATATGGCTGATAGGAAATCTCAGAATAATAATATATATTTGCCAGCGACATGATCAATGAATTTCTGACATACATGCAAGCCGAGCTCGGACGCTCGCCGAATACCCTCAAGGCCTACCGCACCGACCTGGAGCAATGGCAAAGGTATGTCGTGGCTAATGACGGCCAATTTGACCCAATGAATGCCACCCAGACCCAGCTGCGCGGCTGGATAGCCGAACTTGCCAAGAATGGAGTAGGCGTTGCATCGCTACGGCGCAAGGTCGTGTCACTCCGCACTTTCTTTTTCTACCTGATGAAGCGGCACGGACTTGACAGCAATCCGGCCTCCGATCTGAATCCGGGACGAATGCCCAAACGACTCCCGGTCTACATAAAACCGTCGGAAACCAAAGCAATGCTCGATGCACCTCTCGATGCCGATGACTTCAACTCCGTACGCGACAGACTCGTGATAGATATGCTCTACTCCACGGGTATACGCTGCTCCGAACTGATGGGGCTGACCGAAGGTGCGGTTGACACGGGCAGATGTGAACTAAAAGTGCATGGAAAACGTAATAAGGATAGAATAATCCCATTTGGCAACGAGCTTGCCGAAATGATAGGACTATACCGACACCTAAGAGAAAACATAACCGGCCAGTCGGCTCCCAGCGATCCGTTTTTCATAAGAGATGCCGACGGACGGCCACTATATCGCAAGATGATCTACGCAATCGTGCATAACGAAATGATGGGACGCGTCCACTCCTCGCGGATGAGTCCACACGTGCTCCGCCATTCGTTTGCCTCGGATATGCTGAACAACGGAGCCTCGCTCAACGCCGTCCAGCAACTACTGGGCCACAGTTCGCTGGCTACAACACAGATCTACACGCATATCACGTTTCGTGATCTAAAACAGAATTATCTAACCGCACATCCGCGTGCACAAAAAAAGTAGGAGGACTTCAGACTACTATGGACATCCGTATCAATGCTATTCACTTCGACATCTCCGACCGTCTGACAGAGTTTATAAACAAGAAGGCAGAGCGTCTGGCACGCCGCAATGTAGATATAACCGCAGTCGATGCATCGCTCAAGGTGATCAAGCCGGAAACAGCCATGAACAAGGAGGCTTGTATCAAGATCACCATGCCCGGAGTAGACGAGATCGTAGCCACCAAACAGGCTGACACGTTTGAGGAAGCCGTAGACCTGTGCATGGACGCCGTCGATCATCAGCTCGCAAAAATAAAAGGGCGTAAATAATCAGCCCGTATATCCGGACTCATAACTTTCAAAATCATACAAAAAGTGTCGCCCCCGGCTCTGGAATCAGAGCCGGGGGCGATCATTTATCTCAGTAAGTGACTGACGGGAATATTATTCCTTGTCAGCGAGTTTCTCCTTGAGTGCAGCCAGAGCAGCGAGATCGCCGAGAGTGGTCTTCTCGATAGTCTGGTTGAGCATGGGCTGCTCCTCGGCCTGACGCTTGGGAGCTGCGGCACGCTTAGCCTTGCGGGCCTCGTTGCGCTCTGCCTTAGCCTCATCTTCGAAAATGCGGCTGTGGCTCAGGATGATGCGCTTGCTGTCCTTGTTGAATTCGATAACCTTGAAGTTGAGCTTCTCTTCGAGCTGAGCCTGCGAGCCATCGGCCTTAACGAGGTGCTTGGGAGTAGCGAAGCCTTCAACTCCGTAGGGAAGTGCTACAACAGCACCTTTCTCTACCATCTCGATGATTGTGCCTTCGTGGATAGAACCTACAGTGAAGATAGTCTCGAATACATCCCAGGGGTTTTCTTCGAGCTGCTTGTGACCAAGGCTCAGACGACGGTTCTCCTTGTCGATCTCGAGAACCTGAACGTCGATGGTAGCACCGATCTGAGTGAACTCGCTGGGGTGCTTAACCTTCTTAGTCCAGCTGAGGTCGCTGATATGGATCAGGCCGTCTACGCCCTCTTCGATCTCAACGAATACGCCGAAGTTGGTGAAGTTGCGCACACGTGCAGAGTGACGGCTTCCAACGGGATACTTAACTTCGATATCTTCCCAGGGATCCTTCTTGAGCTGCTTGATACCGAGGCTCATCTTGCGGTCCTCGCGGTCGAGTGTCAGGATAACAGCCTCAACTTCGTCGCCAACCTTCATGAAGTCCTGAGCAGAACGGAGGTGCTGGCTCCACGACATTTCGCTTACGTGGATCAGACCTTCAACGCCGGGAGCGATCTCGATGAACGCACCGTAGTCGGCCATAACGACAACACGGCCATTCACCTTGTCACCAACCTTCAGGTCGGGATCAAGAGCATCCCAGGGATGAGGCATGAGCTGCTTCAGACCGAGTGCGATACGCTTCTTCTCGTCGTCGAAGTCGAGAATAACAACATTGAGCTTCTGATCAAGCTCTACAACCTCGCTCGGGTGCGAAACGCGTCCCCAGCTCAGGTCGGTGATATGAATCAGGCCGTCTACGCCGCCCAGGTCGATGAACACACCGTAGTTTGTGATGTTCTTGACAGTACCCTCGAGTACCTGACCCTTTTCGAGCTTGGCGATGATCTCGCGCTTCTGCTGCTCGAGCTCGGCTTCGATGAGAGCCTTGTGGCTTACAACCACGTTGCGGAATTCCTGATTGATCTTGACTACCTTGAACTCCATTGTCTTGCCAACGAAGATGTCGTAGTCGCGGATAGGACGAACGTCGATCTGCGAACCGGGGAGGAAGGCCTCGATGCCAAATACATCGACGATCATACCACCCTTGGTGCGGCACTTGATAAAGCCCTTGATCACTTCGTCGTTTTCGAGAGCCTCGTTGATGCGTACCCATGCACGTGCTGCGCGAGCCTTGCGGTGAGACAGGATCAACTGGCCTTTCTTGTCTTCCTGATTCTCGATGAACACCTCTACAGTGTCGCCAATCTTGATGTCAGGATTGTAGCGGAACTCGTTCATGGGAATGATGCCGTCGCTCTTGTAGCCGATGTTAACCACAGCCTCGCGCTTGTTGAGGGCGATGATGGTACCTTCGATTACATCCTTGTCCTTGACGGTGTTGAGCGATTCGTCATAGGTCTTGGTGAGCTCTTCGCGCGACTTAGCGCCCTGAGTCTCGCCATTTTCAAATGCATCCCAGTCGAAATCCGCGATGGGAGAATTTTTTAATTCTTCAGTCATTAAAATGAGGTTAATAAATAGGGTTGATTGGTTATATGCTGGCGGATCCGGGGGATTTTTACGGCCACTCCGACCGACAACGGCCGCAAAGTTACACATTTATTTCGGTTTGCACAATATTTTGAGCTGCTGATTGCCGAGCAAGTCACACTTTTACAAAGCTTTGCATCACCGGCTATCCATTTTTTACCCTCGGCCGGGATGTATTGACAAAAAAACTATGTAAATTTGCAGTCGGCCTATGATTTATAAAACGGCTACAACCGACTATGCCTTCTTTGTCATTACCCAACATATCCAATCTTGCCTCGCGCTTCCTCACTCCCTACCGACTGGGAGTGGCCCTGAGTGGCGGCGGATCGCGTGGCTTCGCCCACATAGGAGCACTGATGGCACTGGAGCATGCCGGATTGCGGCCCGATATAATAGCAGGAGTGAGTGCCGGGTCGGTAGTGGCGACAATGTATGCCTCGGGGATACGCCCCATGAACATTCTGGATGCTTTTAAAGGAGCCACATTCATGTCGCTCACGAAGATAGCAGCCGGGCAGGGTGGGCTTTTCAAGCTTGACAAATTCATGGGATTTATCCGTAATAACGTGTCACAGCAGAATATCGAGGAGCTTCCGCTACACACTGTGATCTGCGCTACCGATTTCGACCACGGTCGTCCGGTAGCTTTCGAGACCGGACGCATTGACCGACGCGTGGCTGCCTCGTGCTGCATACCCATAGTATTCCGTCCGGTAAAGATCGACGGCACCCGCTATGTAGATGGAGGCGTGCTACACAATCTGCCGGCGTGGGCAATACGCCAGCGGTGTCACTACCTGATCGGTATCAACTGCTCGCCATTGGTCGAGGCCAGCGACAACGAGTCGTTTGCAGCGACTGCCATGCGGTCCTACAAGCTTGTGGCGACGGCAAATGTCCGTGGCGACATCGACATGTGCGATCTTTGCATAGAGACACGCGAGATCGCCGGACGCCGTGTGTTCGACCTCGACAACATAGAAGATACAGTCAAGGCAGGCTATGACGCCGCTATAGCGGCTCTACGCAAAGCCGGATTTCCACCGCTTGGTCCCGGCGATACGCCACCAAGAATCTGATGACATACCATACAGGGACTTAAAACAATCTATTTATTCCAATCATTATCATTCACAACTGTGGACAGAAAACCGATAATCTACCAACTGCTGCCCCGTCTGTTCTCAAACAGATGTCCGCTACCTGTACCTGGAGGCTCTATAGAGCAAAACGGTTCGGGAAAACTAAATGACATAACTACAGAAGTAATCGAAGCCATACGCGACCTCGGAGCCACCCACATATGGTATACCGGAGTGATCGAGCACGCCCATTGCTCCGACTACAGCAAATATGGCATCACTCCCGACAACCCTCATGTGGTGAAAGGCAACGCTGGTTCGCCATACGCAATCAAGGATTACTATGACATCGATCCCGATCTGGCTGTAGATGTGCCGTGCCGTATGCAGGAATTCGAGGATCTTGTCGACCGGACACATAGGTGCGGTATGCAAGTAGTGATCGATTTTGTGCCCAACCATACGGCACGACGCTACGTCAGCGACTCCCGCCCCGAAAACGCCCCCGAAGATTTCGGTACAGACGACCGTTCCGACATGTTCTTCTTCCCCGACAACAACTACTACTATATACCGCGGCAACAGTTCATGCCGGGAGCCGACATGGGCAGTGGCAAGGACAGATATGTGGAATTTCCAGCCAAAGCATCGGGCAACGACTGCTTCAATGCCTTCCCAGGCCAAAACGACTGGTATGACACCGTGAAACTGAATTATGGAGTAGACTATGGCGACCATACGCACCATTTCCATCCCATACCCGACACTTGGCACAAGATGCTGCATATATTGCGGTTCTGGGCATCGAAAGGTGTCGATGCTTTCCGGTGTGATATGGTACACATGGTTCCGCTTGAATTCTGGCAGTGGGCCATAGGAGCTGTCAAGGCCGATTATCCCGGGGTTAAATTCATAGCCGAGATCTACGACCCCGCTCTATACCGGCCATTCATATTCCAAGGAGGATTCGACTACCTCTATGATAAAGTGACACTCTACGACACACTCCGCGCCATACAGACAGGCAGCACATCGGCGGCGGCACTCACCTTCTGCTGGCAGACCGTAGAAGGTATATCAGACCACATGCTCAACTTCCTCGAAAATCATGATGAGCAGCGCTATGCCTCCACTTTCTACTGCGCGAAGCCTCAAAAGGCGCTCCCGGCCCTTGTCGTAAGCTCTATGATAAATCCCGGACCGATGATGATATACATGGGCCAGGAACTGGGCGAACCAGGAGCCGATGCCGAAGGTTTCAGCGGACGCGACGGACGTACCACGATATTCGACTACTGGAGTCTCGACACTTTGCGCCGCTGGCTTGGTGAAGACTGCCATCCTTCTACCGACAAACTGACAGCCGACGAGCGGGCTCTGAGATCAATGTATGCCGACGTCCTGACAGCCGCATCTACCGAACCGGCAATAGTAAACGGCAAATTCTTCGACCTGATGTATGTCAACTACAACAATCCCTCGGTCGATCCTCACCGCCACTACCTGTTCGTTAGAGTTGACAAACCGACACGTACCGCGGTGGTTGTCGCAGTAAACTTCGGCGAGAACACAGCAAATATGCGCATAAACCTGCCTGAGCACCTGTTCGACATATTCCATATCAATCCTACCGACGGAGCCGATGCTTGCGAACTGCTCACCGGACGACGCACCACCCTCCCGTTTGACCCGGCCCAAAGCTTCCCGGCTTTTGTCGCTCCATACGGCGCTACAGTATGGAGATTGGAGGGTATTGAGTTCGACAACGAAAATTGATACCGCTCCATTAACGATTATTCAGCCATTTTGTGTAATTTTGCACCGGCAATGTCAAAGCCTTCACTCGTAAGATGACTTACATATCCTTATGAAATCCATCATCCATCCAATCAAGATCTTTTCTGGCACAAAGTCACGCTACATGGCCGAGGAGATTTGCAGCGAACTCGGTATCGAACTCGGCAAGATGAACATAACCCACTTTGCCGATGGTGAGTTTGAGGTATCATTCGAAGAGCCCATACGTGGCTGCGAAGTTTACCTCGTTCAGTCAACATTCCCCAATTGCGACAACCTCATGGAGCTCCTGCTCATGATAGATGCCGCAAAGCGTGCCTCTGCCCACAGCGTCATCGCCGTTATGCCTTATTTCGGCTGGGCGCGTCAGGACCGCAAGGACAAGCCCCGTGTAAGTATCGGTGCCAAGCTGGTAGCCAACCTGCTCATAGCTGCCGGTGTCGACCGAATCATCACCATGGATCTTCACGCCGATCAGATACAAGGATTCTTCGACGTTCCTGTCGATCACCTCTATGCTTCGAGCGTATTCATCCCCTATATCAAGAGCCTCAATCTGCCTGACCTGGCTATTGCGACTCCCGACGTTGGCGGTGCGAAGCGTGCAAACTCTTACGCAAAATACCTCAACGCACCTCTGGTTCTCTGCCACAAGCAGCGCGCCAAAGCAAACGTTGTTGCCGAGATGACCGTGATAGGCGATGTTGAGGGCAAGAACGTAATTCTTATCGACGACATGGTCGACACTGCCGGTACAATTGCTAAAGCTGCCGACCTGCTCATGTCGAAAGGTGCCAAGTCTGTACGCGCACTCGCAAGCCACGCCGTGATGAGCGATCCCGCCACCGAGCGTGTCGAAAACAGCGAGATGACCGAAATGATCTTCACCAACTCAATCCCCTACAGCAAGAAGTGCGACAAGGTCACAGTGCTCAGCGTAGCCCGTATGTTCGCCGACACAATTTCGCGTGTCCACAACAACCAGTCGATTTCTTCGCAGTATCTCTTCAAGTAATATCACGCCTTAGGCGTCAGATACATACTCCAAAATTGTCCGGTAAAACTGCCCGTCATACTCTCGACGGCAGTTTTACCGGACAATTTTTATAGCATGGTTAATAAGAAACATTGATGGATCTATCATTAATCATCCTCTTATATCCTGATGAGGCACTCTAATTGCACACCGACGTATTCCTACTCATCATACCATCTCCCCCTCCTATATAGAAAAGGCGACCTCCATTCGCATGGAAGCCGCCTCCTTAACATGATATATAATTGAAAAGTCTATCCGATCAATTAGTCATCATTTTGTCAGTGTCACCTTATACGGATGCTGATGCAGATCGAGAGTCATGGTGTATGTACCTGCCGGGCTGATCAGGTTGCCACCGTTATACTCCATATTGTCGGCATCACCGCCCAGGCTTATCGCCCAATCATGGTTTGCACGTATCTTCCATTCTGTCTCGGCTGCAAAAGTCACAGTGCCGGTCCATGTTAGGAAGTCTGCGCTCGGAGTCAGATCCACATCACCGTTCCAATCATTGAAACCGCCTATCACACTGAGGCTCGAGATCAGGTCGGTCGTATAGGTCAGATTGCCGAGATTTACCGAAGTCCAGTACAGACCGGCTCCCTGTGCGGGACAAGGCAGATTGCTTGCTCCATTGAATACAATGGTATTGTCCGATGTACCGGCGGCATACTTGTTGTCCCAGTTGGCTGCCGGCAGAAGGAGCCATTCACCGTTGAGATACAGGAAACCGGTATAATTGGTATAATCGCTGGTAGCGAGGATCGAGCTTCCATCTATCGACCAGCCATTGGAATTGCCGGGAGTATAGAGCTGAGGCACAGCGTTGGTGACGCTGTATGTGCAACTGAGCATGTCGATAGTGAAGAGCTGCTGGCCGGGAGTCACAAGCATACCCGAATTACCATCGGCGAAGAGATTGCCGGAAGCAGCTGTGTCGCCATCCTTCTCTACGCCATACAGACCGCTCCACGACTGTTCCTTGAACGCACTCTCAGGAACTATCTTCCACCACCATCCGCCTGCAGCCTGATCGGCTGTGATGTCGATAGCGAGTGTGAATATAGGATCATCATACACATTCTTGTCCGAATGCTCAAACTTGATGGCCGTAGCCAGATCCCAGTTGTTTACGGTACCTACCAGATAGTAAGCCTCCTCGACATGGATACCTAAGTCTACAGGTGTCACTGTTACTTCAGTCTGGCCATACCATGTATCCTCTGTGCCTATACGCGATATCTGCGATCCTATCTGCAGATATGCTGCATAGCGGACATAGTTGGTCTTGGCTGCCGGAGCCTTACCGAGAAGACGGCGGAATGCGTCATCCCAGCTCTTGGCATCGACACTGCATGTAGTGCTTCCAGCTACCGACTGCAGAGGGATGTCGATAGCATCCGAAAAGTCTTCCTTGCTTGCTACCTGCATCACTATGTTGACACTACCGTTCTCAATCACCGAGTCAACAAAAGCGTATTGCACTGCCGGTATGGTTGAATTCTCGTAGTCGCCTAACACTACCTGACCACCGCTCACGGGCTGTACGGTGCTCACTGTAAGCACACCGGCCGGAGTGAGGACGGGTTCCTGGGGATTAGTCTGCATCACGCCCAGATCCGACGTATCGTCGCAGGCTGCCAGCGTGAGCATCATCAGCGCGGGCGCGATATATTTTGTCAGTTTCATTGTTTCTTCTATGATTAATGGGGTGAGCTAATTAGTTGACCTTCTGAAATACAACCTGCATTGACTTCAGATCAACTGTGATCTTCATTGTTCCGCCGGGCCAGTTGGTGATGTTCCAGTTACCCTTACCGGCTACACACTTGCCTGCATAAGTACCGCTGTCGTCAACCGATACCGACTGATTGTCACCATCATCGGCTGCTGCGCCTACCGACGGGAGCACTCCGTTGTCGCCCCAGCTGCCAAGCTCCGTATAGAAGCGGAAACCGCTGGCCGCGTCATCGGCACTTATCTCAAATGTACCGGTATATATGTCACTGCCTATGCCGTTGTCGGGTTCGCTCAGCACCATGCTGCCATTGTTTATATCCCAACCCTGAGGCTGACCTATCAGATACATCTTGGCGGGGAGCTTGACGGCAAAGTATGGCTTCACGCTCTTCAGCTCAATCACATTGCTCTCTATACGGGCGTAATCGACATTATTGATGTCGCTCACCGCACGTACATATACCGGACGGGCTGCCCCGTCAAACGATTCGCGGCTGTCATAGCCCCAGAGCGAGCAGATGGCAAGTGCCATCGATTCGCCGGGAACAGTGAATGCTGCCGAGGTATACTGACCCTCTACAGCCACACTCTCGTTGAAAGCCTCATCCTTGGCTATCTCGATCGAGTAGAAAGGAACAACGCCAAGTCCATAATTGGGCTGACTTAGGGTAAATTCTATACCGCTGGTCGATGAAAGTACATAGGTATTCTCGGCCATAGGAGGTGTGTTGAGCACAAACTCCGTAGGTTTTTCGAGCCTGGGCTCGGTGTCCTCCTTACACGATGTCGCAGTCACGGCTATCATTGCTATGAGCGACCAGAGGAATATGAGTTTTTTCATATTGAAGTTGCTTTTTGCTTTTCGGTCTGACGGGGGCGACCGTTCTGTCGGCCACCCGTCGTTCAGACATCGTTAATGATTAGTAACCGGGATTCTGAGTCATCTTCGAGCCGTAGGTGGCCATGATGTCACTGGGTATCGGGAAGAGATTCATATACTCGGGTATGCTGCCGCCGGCAGGCATGTTGTTCTTCCAGTTCCATGTGTAGGCACTGCCTGTGAACAGTCCGAAACGTATCAGGTCAGTACGACGTACATTCTCCCAATAAAGCTCACGGGCACGCTCGTCAATCATGTTATTCAGATTGTACTCTACGGCATTCCATGGTTCAACGCCTGCACGTGCGCGGACTATGTTGGCATACTGCAGACCGGTATTGCGGTCTCCGGCGCCACGGAGTGCGCACTCTGCTGCCATCAGATACACATCGGCAAGACGGATTATGGGGAAGTCTGTATCTGTAAACTCATTGGTCTGTGCGGGAAGACCGTTCACCTCTGCCAGACCTGCCCAGTTATATGTATAGCCGCTTGACGGATCTACGTATGTATGACGTGGAAGTGTGCCGTCGCTGTTTGCCTTCGTATTGGTAAACTTGATGGCCGCATAACCGTTGGTCATGGTCGAGAATTCATCGTTGGTGATGGTGAAGCCCTGCTTCTCCGTGCACCACAGATATGTGCGTGGATCGGCCGATACTCCGCCCGAGAAGTTGAACTTCTCTGCAAACTGCTCGCGGGCGTGCATACAGCTCCAGTCGGCGTTCAGACCATAGAGCACGGTAGGCATGCTGGCTGCAGAGATCGACGATGCGAGTATGAACATCGTGCCGCCATACGACTGGGTATACGGATAAGCGAAAGGTATACCCCAGAGTATCTCATTCTGATCCTTCAGAGAGCCGCCGGGCATGAACATATCGTTATTGCCGCAGAACAGTGCCAGATAGTCGTTGGCAAGACCCGAACCCTGGAAACCACCGCCGCTGTGACGGTTGATGATGTTCTGGGCATGCTGCCAGCACTTGTCGTAGGCCGGGGTTCCGGTAAACACCTCACTGTTCAGGTAGTAACGGCACAACAAAGCCTCTACGCCATCCTTGCCTACACGGCCGTATACACCGCTGTCGCGGAAATTCTCCAGCACATCTTCAAGATCGGCCACAACGAGATTGAACAGCTCTGTGCGGGTCTTCTGCTCAGGTACTTCGCCATAGGCCATGTCATCCCATGCGTAAGTGGCGTTTCCGAAGAAGTCGATCACATAGTAATAGCTCAGCGCACGCAATGCACGGGCTTCCAGTATGAACTGGTCTGCCTCCGACTGGAGATCGGCGTCAAGATTGAAGCTGCCGTCGCGCACCGTACGTATAAAGTCGTTGCACACTGCTATATGGGTGTAGAAGCGGCCGTAGGCTCCATAAAGGTTACCATTCGACGAGCCCCAGGTGTTGGTGCAGAGATCGAACACACCCACATCAGGCCATATCCAGTTCACCTCATCTGTAGTGAACTCATTGAGCATGAAGATCACGCGGCTCCAGTTCGACGTACCGCCGTCGAGACCCGATATATCGGCATCACCGCCGGGACCACCCTGTCCGCTCACAGCGAGGCTGCTGTAGCACTTGGCCATCACCTGTGCAAGATAATCACGGGGATTCTCGTTGAAGTTGCCCGGAGTTGTTTGGTTAGGGTCCTTCGGCATCTGGTCAAGATCGCCTGTACATGAGGCGAGGCCGGACATAGCCACCAGTGCGGCACCCATGAAGAATTTGCTTATATTAAGTTTCATATCTATTCCTTGGTAGTATGGGTGATATTAGATTAGAAAGTGGCCACCAGACCGAGGGTGAAGGTGATAGGACGCGGATAGATATTGTTGTCTATGCCACTGAACACTTCCGGATCAAGGCCCTTGTACTTTGTTATCACAAAAGGATTCTGCACGGCGCCAAACAGACGCAGACGCAGGTTGTTGTTCATCAGGTCCTGCCAGGTATAGCCGAGAGTTATGTTGTCGCAGCGTACGAAACCTGCGTTGCTCAGCCAGTAGTCCGACAGATATGTGTTGCTGGTCTGACCGCCCTTGAAGTAGAAATCAGTCTTCAGCAGATTTGCCACACCCGATGTGTTATAGGTGTCCGACAGAGTCGAGTGGGTCGAAGCCACGTCATTGTATACGTAGTTGCCGATCGATGCACGCAGCTGGAAGCCGAAGTCCCAGTTCTTGTAGTTGAATGTGTTGTTCCACGACAGTGTCACCTTCGGATCCTTCGAATGACGGAACACGCGGTCATTGTCGTCTATCGTGCCGTCACCGTTCTGATCGACATAGCAACCCTCTATGGGCATGCCGTCCTGGTCATAAACCTGTTCGTAGAGCAGATATGTGTATGCCGGATAGCCCACCTTGTGAGCCTGCACGTTGTTGCTTGTACCGCCGCTTATGCCGCCGGTAGCTACAAACGAGTTCGGGTCATCTGTATTATTGAGTTTGGTGATCTTGTTCGAGTTCCAGGCAACATTGAAGCCGGTCGACCAATTGAAGTCATCGCTAACTATCGGACGGGCGGTGATAGTCGCTTCCAGACCCAGGTTGCGCAGTGTACCTATGTTCTGGTTCATCATGTTCGATGTTGCCGAACCCGGAGCCACAGTCACAAACGACAGCAGATCCTTCGACTCTCTCAGATACCAGTCCAAAGCTACACTCATGCGGTTGTTCAGGAAGCCCATGTCAAGGCCGACATTCCATGTTGTGGTCTCCTCCCATTTCAGATTGGGGTTGTAGGCGCCAGGATAGAGTGTATTGCCTATCACCGTGCTACCGTTCACATACTGTCCGTTATACATATTCGGATAGTAGCTGCCCTGGATGCTCTGGCTGTATACAGGCATATAGGGGAAGTATCCTTCAACCTCCTGCTGACCGGTGACACCCCAGCCCAGGCGGAGCTTCATCTCGTTCATTGTGTCGCGCAGAGGCTCGAAGAAACTCATCTCGTTGATCTTCCAGCCAAGTGCTACCGACGGGAACAGACCCCAGCGGTTGTTCTTGCTGAATCGCGATGTTCCGTCATCACGCAGGGTGAATGTCAGAAGATATGTGTCCTTGAAGGTATAGTTCAGACGGCCATAGAAGCTGACAAGCATCAGATTACCGGTATTCCAGCGGTATTCAGGTGCGATACGCGAGCCCGGTGCGGCTGTCGATGTGTTCTCCGTAAGTATGCCGCCGGTTGTTGCCGGACCATAGAAACCGTACGATGTGTATTCTGTACCGTTGTTCCAGCCCATGGCATCGAAACGCTGCCAACCATAACCGGCCATCACGTCGATGTTCGACTGGATAGACTCTACATCCTTCTTATAGTTGAGATAGAAGTCAAGCAGTGTGTTGCGGCGCAACTCACGCACTTGATAGTGCGTGCCGGCACCATTCTTGATGTTTTCGTTCCATGATGTGGGCGAGTTCTGGGCAACATAGATATGCTCGTTCGACTTGCTCACGTCATAACCGAGGTTAAGGTTCACATGCAGATCAGGCAGGAAATGGAAACCGTAGTCTATCGAGAAATTACCGTTCGAACGATACACATTCGCAACGTCATCCTTGTCGTTTACCACAGCTACCGGGTTTACTGTTCCGTTGATGTTCCATGAGTTGAACTGGTCGGTGGTAACCGATGTGTAGCCATTATAGAAGTACGGGAACTGCGAGTTGCCCGATGCTATGTTGCTCATTACAGGCACTGTCGGATTGAACGCCACTGCACTGCCGACCGCACCCTCATTGCTGAAGCGGTTGCGTATGTAGTAACCCTTCACATTGGCGGCTATCTTCAGAAGGCCGTCAAAGAATGTCGGAGTCAGATTGAAACCGGCTGTCGCACGCTGCATCTGCGAACCCTTCAGGATACCCTCGTTATTGGTATATGTACCGCTCACACGATATGGCAGGAAACCTACCGTACCGCCTACGCTAAGGTTGTAGTCCTGCGAAACAGTGGTGCGGAGCACCTCTTTCTGCCAGTTGGTGTTGGCATTGCCGAGTGTCTTGGCAGCATCCGATTCCGCACCCCAGTAATTGGTTATCATATCGCGGAACTCGTTTGCGCTCAACACGTCCCAGGTCTTGCGGGCTGTGTTCACATACATATTGGCCGAGAAGTTCACCTGCGGACGGCCGCCACGGCCCTTCTTCGTCGTGATGATAATGACGCCGTTCGATGCGCGGCTACCGTAGATGGCAGTTGCCGATGCGTCCTTGAGGATTGTCATCGACTCGATGTTGTCAGGTGAGATCATAGCGAGAGGATTCGCCATACCCTGCACTCCATCGTTACTCAGAGGCACACCGTCAAGCACTATAAGAGGGTCATTGCTGGCCGACAGCGACGAACCGCCACGTATGCGGATTGTCGCGCCGCCTTCCGGGCTACCGCCCGAGCTGGTTACTACCACACCTGGAGTAGCGCCGACAAGCAGATCCTGCGCCGATGTCGCTATACCTGCTTCTATCTCATCTGGTTTGACAAGGGCTACCGATCCGGTGGCATCGCTCTTCTTTACTGCACCGTAACCTATGGCTACTACCTCGCCCAGCACCATAGAGTTCTCGCTCATCACGATATCGATGTGCGTACGGCCTTCTACGGCTATTTCCTGGGTGTTATAGCCAACGTAGCTAACGGTAAGGATTGCATCAGGTGCTACTTCCAGACGGAAGTTGCCGTCGATATCGGTGGCTGCGCCTGTGCCGCCGTTCGACACGACACTCGCCCCTATCAGAGGCTCACCCTCGGGATCGGTCACCGTGCCGGTAACCGTAATCTTCTGCGCCAGAGCTGGCAATGTCAGGCATAATACCATAACAAGTACAAGCCATGCTCTCCGGCTCAGGTTGAAACAAACGTTCTTCATGCAAGAGGTCATGTAAGTTAATATAAATTTTTTGGTTAATTTCTATAATCTCTACAGCCACAAACTTTTCATGGTGGCGATCATGTTATTTATTCTATCTGTCTGGTCTTGTGGCTATATCTACTCGACCGAATCGTTTTCATGAATCATTTCATGGTGAATCAGCTGCAAATTAAGGCATTTTTTTTGAATAATTCACAATTTTTCCTCAAAAATTTGTCACATTTTTCTTATTTCAAATATGTCTTGATACGCGCCCCACCCTTTTCCCCTATTATTCAGCACATTCCGGGCTGAATCCGGCACGCATACGCGACTGCCGCCGCCGACAAGCCATGAAAGCTGTCAGCGGCGGCAGTAAGTCTCTTTACGTTTCCGTAATTACGGTTTAGAAGCCAGGCATACGCGACATCCCGGTCGCCGTCAGCTTCTTCAGCGGATTATCCTTGCCGTCATGCAGCGACATCTCTATCTTGCCGCCTGATTCCTCTATCTGTATCTTCAGTAGCATATTACCAGGTTCACTGGCACCAAATACCAGTTCGGCAGGCACATTTGCAACAACACCGCCATTCTTACCCTCGAATGTCGTGGTCAGATCATTCTCACCCTTACCGTCGAGCGGAGTGGTCGATATGGCGAAGTTGCCGTCAACATTGCCGGCATATAGCTGGATACCACCCATCTCTATCCTCGTTATGCCGCTCTTGTCGTCGGCCACGGTCTTGGCACCGGCCATAGTTGCAAGCACACCTACAGTCCTCAGAGCCTCATCAACTCGCTCCTGTGGCATCCGCGCCATAAGCAGCAGGTTCCACTGCTCCGGATCGTTCCACGACCTCAGGTTCTCAGGATCCTTTGGCGAGACAGCCACCGCTACAGTTCCGTCTATACTCTTAAGATACGGCAACAGAGCCGGAATATAACGGCTTGCCTCGGTTCCGGCCAGCGACGTCGCCATCCGGCCCGCCGCGTCCCAGTCCAGTTCCGGAGTCAGACCAACGGCACCCACCACACCGGTCCCGCCGTTCACATACCTCAGGAAATCTGTATCAACACGCTTGAGACCCTTTATCTTCACCGGCTTGCCGCTCTGCTCCATGATGCTGAACGCCACACCGAGCACACCGCTCTCCTGCTTCCCGTTGAAGCAGTACCAGCTCTCGCCCTCCTTGGCTGTCCCGGCACCCATCGCACGCTGCGACACGGCGCCTGTCACGATACCCTTCTCCGACTCTATATACTCGGCGACACCCTTCAGCGCCGACATCGAAGCCTGCGCCGCCTCAGCATGCTGCGTCTTCACAAACTCCGCCGGACGTGCCTCGCCGGTCTCCCACGCGCCGCTGCCGTCATTGGCCAACACGATCGCGCTGCGGTTACTGCGGCTGTACACCTCATAATCTCCGTCGCTCACCGACGTATAGCCAGAGTCTGCCAACGTAGCCCGCACCGACTCCATATCCTTCGGAATCACGACACTATACTGCTTCGCCGACGATGAGCTCACGAATGTCACGCGACCATCTTCCGACAAGCTCCCGAGCATCGCCATACTTCCAGCACTCCCGGCCTCCTTGGCCAGTTCATCAACGTTGACCACCGCAACCGCCCTTGTATCAGCCGGCAGCAGGTCAAGCACCTTCCCGCGGTCACCCGAGCACGAGCTCATCATGCCGGCACTCACTCCCGCCACGGCTATCCCGGCGGCCACTATCAATCTTCTCGCTGCAAATCGCCTCATTGTCATATCTTTTCCTTTTTCTTGTGTTTGACAACGCTTCCGCGTCATTAGTCCTAACATATCCCGCAAAGTTAATGTTTTTTTGCAAGCGTAAATCATTTCAACTAAATTTGCCGAAAATTTATTACACAAACCTCTATCATGACCCAGATTTCCACCCGCGTGCTCAATCTCGCGCCATCTGCCACTCTGGCTATGTCACAGAAAAGCCAGGAACTCAAGGCTATGGGCGTCGACGTCATCAACCTCTCCGTTGGTGAACCCGATTTCGACACTCCTCTCCACATCAAGGAGGCCGCAAAAGCCGCCATCGACCAAAACTTCACCCGTTACACTCCCGTCCCGGGCTACCTCTCTTTGCGCAAGGCCATCGTCGACAACATCGCCGCCACCGAAGGCGTTGTCTACGACCCCGCGCAGATTATCGTCGGTAACGGCGCCAAGCAAGCCCTCTGCAACGTCATCCTCGCCACAATCAACCCCGGCGACGAAGTCATAATCCCCACACCCGCATGGGTCAGCTACGTCGAGATGGTTAAGCTCGCCGAAGGCCAGTCCGTCCTCGTCCCCGCCGGCATCGAGCAAGACTTCAAGATCACCCCCGACCAGCTCCGCAGCGCCATCACGCCGCGCACCCGCATGGTCCTCATCTGCTCCCCGAGCAACCCCACCGGAAGCGTATACACCGCCGACGAGCTCCGCGCACTTGTCGACGTCATCGCACAATACCCCGACATCATCGTCCTCGCCGACGAGATCTACCGCCACATCAACTACACCGGCTCATTCACATCCCTCGGCACATTCCCCGAGATCGCCGACCGCTGCGTAGTCATCAACGGCGTCTCCAAGGCCTACGCAATGACCGGCTGGCGCATCGGCTTCTGCGCCGCCCCCACACCCATCGCCAAAGCCGTCTCAAAGCTCCAGAGCCAGTACACCTCCGGCGCATCATCCATAGCGCAGAAAGCCGCCGAAGCCGCCTACACCGGCCCACAGGAATGCGTTGAAGAGATGCGTGCCGCCTTCCAGCGCCGCCGCGACCTCGTCGTCGAGCTCGCCTCACAGATCCCCGGCCTCAAGGTCAACAAACCCCAGGGCGCATTCTACCTCTTCCCCGAAGTCTCCGCATACTTCGGCAAAAAATTCGGCGACCGCGTCATCAACGACGCCAACGACCTCGCCCTCTACCTCCTCGAACAGGCCCACGTAGCAACCGTCGCCGGTGACGCATTCTGCCTCCCCGGATACATTCGACTCAGCTACGCTACCAGCGACGACAACATCCGCGAAGCCATCCGCCGCATCGCCGACGCCCTCGCCCGCCTCGCCTGATCAATCCCTCCCCCGACATACACCAAGCCCCGCATCCCCTGATGCGGGGCTTCATTTTTCCCCATAAACCCCAAAAACCTCTCCTCTCTCCACTCTCCCCAAAACCCACTCTCCTCTCTCCACTCTCCCCAAAACCCACTCTCCTCTCTCCACTCTCCCCAAAACCCACTCTCCACCCTCCACTAAAAACTATAAACTAAAAAAAGCGCCGGCATCGCTGCCGGCGCCATTAGGCTATTGATCTTTATTTATCAATCGATCGACTCAGCTCCCTTACCTGAGAGTTTCGGCCAACCCGGGTTCTGATAGATCACCGAGTTATTCACGCTCTCGTCTGGCGATGCATTCGAGAAGCTTGCCTGAGGTATCGGGCTCAGATAGTGGGCGCGGGTGAAGCGCAGACCGTCAAAGGCCAGGTTCTGCACGCGGGTTATCTGATAAGGACGTACATACGGGCCCGAGATGCTCTCGCTCGACATATTGCCGGCACCATCAACATTCACTACAGGCTCCAGGATTGAGCCGTCCGAACGCTTCAGACACAGCGGGCTGTTCTTGTCTGCATATACAGTGCCCCAATACTTGATACCCTCTATCTGATAAGGAGTGGTTATCATCTGGTCCATTGCACACCAGCGGCGAAGGTCGTTCAGACGCAGTGCCTCTGCGCACAGCTCGTTGCGGCGCTCGCGGCGTATGTTATACAGAGTCGGGTCTATCAGTGCGCCGTGCGAATATGCGCCCCAGTCCCACTTTGCCTCCTCGTCCATCTGAGTGGCAGCGATAGTCTTTGTGTAGTCAGGATCTACCATAGCGCGGGTGCGCAGTGCGCGCCAGTAGCTCTGGGCTGTTGCGTCTATGGTGTGGTTCAGCTCATACGATGCCTCCATGTAGTTCAGCATAGCCTCCGTTGCGCGGAATACTATCGAACCACACAGGCCCACATTGTGCGAGTTGGCCCATGCACCGTTATAGTGCTTGCCCTTCTTCACGCAGTAGCCGGTCACCGCGCGTGTATCGTCTGTACCGCCATCAAGCAGCCAGCCCTCACGCCACAGCACGGGCTCACCCGAGTTAGGATCATAATAGTCTACGCTCTCGTCATTCTTGGTGAAGATCTGTATACGCGAGTCGCGGTCCTGCAGTGTAGCCTTGATGCCCTGGTTCTCCCAGTTGGGATCATAACCCGAGTTGGCTGCATAGATAGGCAGACCGTTGCGCATCAGGAACGAGTTCACCATGCCGCGTGTCCAGCCGGTGTTACCGCCGTTACGCATCATCTGCATCTGGAAGTTGTTGGTCACCTGGAGAGATGCGTCAAACTTCTTCCACAGCAGCACCTCGCTGTACTGATCCATGTCTACGTCACAGAACATTGTGTAATACGGGTTCAGCGATGCCAGTGCCGAGTTCATGCCCTCCGGAGCGCCCGTGTTCTGTACAAGGTTGTTCACCACCATGTCACCCACCTGCTTGGCCGATGTCATGGCCTCGCTCAGGAAGTAGTTGATCTCGCTGTCTATGTCAAACGAGCCAAGATCTGCCAGGTCGCCAGGCCAGCCCGGTCCGCCGGGAACGAGCGCTGTGCCCTTGTGATACTTCAGCCATGTGCCCTCGAACAGTGCAACGCGGCTGCGGAACAAGCGTGCTGTTGTCTTGTTCAGACCCTGCTTGCCATACTTGCTGGTCTCCGGAAGCAGACGTATTGCCTCGTCAAGCTCGCTCAATATGAAGCGGGCCACCTGGTTGCGCGGTTTGCGCTTGGCAAGTTCCAGAAGCTCCTCCTTGTTCTCCGTCGGAAGAACGGTATAGATGGGATAGTCACCATAGCTCGAATAGCCGCTGTAGAACGCGTATGCCCTGAAGAAGTGCATCTCGCCCATATACTGGTCTATCTCGCTCTGTGCGCCGCTTATACTTCCGTTGTCATACTTCTCCTGCGCCATAGCGAAGAAGTAGTTTATCTGACGGATGGTGCTGAAGCTCCACGAGTCGCTGCCTACTCGCCATTCGCCCGGTATGTAGCGGGTCGATGCCGATATCGCAACCTGGTTGTCGGTTCCGTTGTCCGTGGCAAACGTTCCATAGTCGTATGCCGAGCCGCTGTAAGGCAGCAGTGTGTAGAACGGAACACTATATGTGGCGAGCTCTGAGGCCTGGTTGAAGTAGCCCTCGCCCGTAAGGTTTGATTCCGGCTCGCGATTCAGAAAATCGTCGCACGAAGTCAACCCCATTAACGATGCGCCTATCACGAGCGCCGATATGTATTTTTTCATTGATTTCGTTGTATTAGAAGGTTACGTTAAGACCGAACGAGAACACGCGCGACAGAGGATAAACCTTACCATAACCCCAGCCCTGACTGTTGTAGGCGTCGATCAGCTCCGGATCACCGGTCTTGGTGAAGTTGGTCAGTGTTGCGAGGTTTTCACCCGAGAAGAACACACGCAGTTTCTCTACATAGAAGCGGCGGGTCAGCTCCATCGGCAGGGTGTAGCCTACTGTCACGTTCTTCAGGCGGCAGTATGCTGCGTTCTGCAGATACAGTGAGTTGGTATAGGTATTGTTCGGACCGCCGAACATTACGCGCGGATAGTAGCCGTCTACGTTCGGACCTAATGGGTCGGTGGTGTCTTCCGGACGGAAGTAGTCAAGGTGCGGCTCAAGACCGATGGCCTGCCATTTGCCCGAGTTTGTTGCACCGAACATCATCACGCCGCTTGCCCAGTAGTCACGCTTCAGTGTGCCCTGAAGGAACACGCGTATGTCAAAGCCCTTCCACTGTGCGTCCAGGTTAACGCCGAAGTTGTAGCGGGCTGTCGAGTTACCTATCACCTTGTAGTCACCCGAGTTGCCGTTGGTGAAGTCACCCTGGGTTATCTCGCCGTCGCCGTCGATATCCTTATACATCACGTCACCAGCCTGCCAGCCTGTGCCGAGTATGCTCTGGCCCTGACGGGGATTAGCGGGAGCGTGGCCGTTGGCTATTGTATAGGCTTCGTCCATAGCGTCGAGGTGTGCGTTCATCTCCTCATCGCTTCTTGCCAGGCCGATTGCCTCAAAGCCGTAGATATCGCCGAGCTTGCGGCCCTTGAAGTAGTTGCTCAGGTTTGAGGTCGGGTTGGGATAATCGTCGATCTCTGTGGTGTGGTCATACAGGTTGGCGGTGATACCATATGTCACCTCGCCTACTCTGTCGCGCCAGCTCACTGTCAGCTCCCAGCCGCGTGAGGTCATCGCCAGGTTGTTGATGTTCGGCGAGCTTGTGCCGAGCACATCAGGCAGAACCGGGCCGGGACCTACCATATCGATAGTCTTGCGGTTGTAGTAGTCCGCGGTCAGGGTCAGGCGGTTGTTCAGCATACCTAAGTCGAAACCTATATCCCATGTGCGGTTCTTTTCCCATGTCAGACTGGTGGCGATCAGGCCGGGCATCGATGCCGTTCCCTGTGTCACGCCGGTCAGCCAGCCGGTGTAGTTGTTCGAGTTGTAGCCGAGGGTTGCGTAGGTCGGATACCAGTTGTTGGTGTTCTGGTTACCCAACTTACCCCACGAGTAGCGGAACTTCAAGGTGTTCACCTTGTCTATCATGTCGCTCCAGAATTCCTCCTGTGCAACATTCCAGCCCAGCGAGAACGACGGGCTCCATGTCCAGCGGCTGCCCTTGCGGAAACGCGACGATGCGTCGTAGCGAAGGTTACCCTCTATCAGGTAGCGGCCTGCGTAGTCATAGTTCAGACGGCCGAACACACCCGCTGTTGTCCAGGTGTCGGCACCGCCGCCTACTGTCGGGTTCTGCGATGTCGTGTTCAGGAACGGCAGATTGTTCACGATACCCTCACGCGCTGCGTTGAAGTAGTCCTGGTGGTACCATTCGCTCTGATAACCGGCCATTATCTTGAAGTTGTGAACCTCGTTGAACGTACGGCCGTAGTCTGCATAGATATTCGGGTTGAAGTAGTTCGAACGTATATTGTAGTTGTATACACGCGAACCTACACCGCCCATGGGCCAGTTGTCCGGGTTGTTCGCTATCGGGTTTCCGTCTACATCCCACATGTATGTCTGCAGGAAATACTGCTTCGTGTCGTTGTGGTCGCTGCGGTAGTTGAACTCGGCGTTCACGCTCATGCCCTCTATCGGGGTCAGGCGGAATGTGAACTGGTGGTCCATTCTGTCTTTCCAGGTCTGGTAACGTCCGCCGTTCTCCAGAGCCTCGATATACGACTCGCGCACATAGTAGCCGTTCGGGTCCTTTGTCGGGATGATCGGCCAGTAACGGGCTATGTTGTGATACACCACGTTCGATGCATCCTCACCTACTATCGACGGTGCGTCATACTGGTCGCGTGTCCAGCGGCCTGAGTAGCCGAACTGCAGCCACTTGGTCAGCTTCACGTTGATCTTGGCGTTCACCGAGTAGCGGTTGGTGTGGTCATCGCCATAGCGCAGCACACCCTCCTGCGTCTGCAGGTTACCCGAGAAGTAGTAGTCAAATTTGTCTGTACCGCCTGTCAGGCTCACGTTGTGCTCCTGGCCGAACGATGTCTTGCCGAAGTGCTCCTGAAGCCAGTCTGTGTTGCCTATAGGCAGGATTGGATCATCGTCCCATACCTCCCAGCGGCCCTGACCGTTGGCAAACATCGTCTGCATTGTCGGATCGCTCTGCGCTGCCTTCAGCTGTGCGAGTTTCTCGTCTGTCCACCATGCTACCTGACCGGCGTTTATGCCTGCCTGGTTCATGTAGTTGGCCCATGTGTACGAATCCATCATCTTCGGCATGCGCATCACGTGGCGCCACCTGAAGTTGTCAGAATAGTTCACCTGCACCTTGCCCTCCTTACCACGCTTGGTCGTAACGAGGATCACACCGCCGGCTGCACGGCTACCGTAGATCGACGATGCTGCTGCGTCCTTCAATATCGAGATATTCTCTACGTCATTCGGGTTCAGTGTGTTCAGGTCACCCTCCATGCCGTCTATCAGCACCAGAGGCGTAACCGACGAGCCCGATCCGATTGTACCTGTACCGCGGATATTCATCGTGCGTGTACCGTTCAGCTGACCGCCGAGCGATGATCCCAGCACGTCAAGACCCGGAGCTAAGCCCTGCAGAGCGTCTACTACCGATGTCACAGGGCGGTTGTTGATCTCCTTCGCGCTTACTGTCGATACGGCACCGGTCAGGTTCACTTTCTTCTGTGTGCCGAAGCCCACTACTACTACCTCATCCAGAGCGTTCGCATTGGGCTGGAGCTCGATTGTTAATTCCTTGCCGTTCCATACTACGGTCATCGGATCATAACCGATGTACGAAACTGTCAGCTTGGCGCCTACTTCTACGTTTGCCAACGAGAACTGGCCGTCAAGATTTGTTGCTGTGGCGTTCGAGGTGCCTTCCACGCGGACCGTGGCGCCCATCAGGGGCTCACCCGTCTCATCCACAACCACGCCGGTACATTTGGCCGACTCTGCTGAAAACGCCGGCGATCTGTCCGGGTTTTCACTGCCTGTAGCATTGGCTACGCCCACCGAGAGCGTCGATGCCAATAGGACCAAGGCACATGTACGATGATTGATCATAATGAATTGGTCAGGTTTATGAAAATTTAAGGTAATTACTACGAATTTTTCTTAAGTATTGTGGACAAAGATACCCTAATAAACCGAACCGCTAAACACAAAAAAAACAAACTTCTGTTAATTTTAGTTACACCGCCCTGACCCGACATCACCTAATATTAAGTCAGATACGCCTTTACACACTCTTCATCCCAGCATTTTTCCCTACCGAAACCTGTAAACAAATGTAAAACGACCCGTTAATATTAACATTCTTCCGTTAAATCCCCTCCATATTAAAAAATAGTCGGCCCGAACCGGTCGGGCCGACTATTATCAGTCATTATTGCTTGCGGCTTACCAATCGCACTCTATAAACTCGAATGTAGCCTTGCTTACTACCTTATACTTCGCGGTATATGCGGTCGTTGTGCCGTTATACACCGAGAAATTCACCGTGTAGATCACATCCACACCCGGTATCGTGTTGGCATCCGGATTCAGTATACCCAACGCTGCGGGCAGAACTTCCTTGAGGAAGCGGCCCTTCATGGCCTCTACTACCTCATCATCGGTCATACCCTCATAGCCGGCGGCATACTGTGCGCGGGCGCTCGATGCACGCACGTCCACATTGCCCTGATATGCCGATGTACCCGAATAATACTCGTTGTTGCCGTAGCTTGTAACGTAGGTCGCTCCGGTAGGCTTGTCGATATTGGCTGCTACCCAGTCTACGCATGTCTGATAGTACAGAGTCGATATCTCTATACCCTTGCCTGCGGGAAGTGTGATGGTCACATTCGGATCATATATCCACTTGCCTCCCGTCATTACAAACTGCGCGGTCTCCTCTACGATACCGTTGTCTGCAACCCACTCGCTGCCGTTATAGGTATACAGATCGCAGCGGCGGCTCGATGTCGACGATGCGTAGTAGGTGTATACCACCATCTTCTGGTCATCAGCCATGGCATACGGGAACTTCTGGCTCAGATACTTCGGCAGAAGTATTTCCGGATCCTCGTTCGTCAGGTTGTCATAGCGCTGGCCCATCGCCTGATAGTCATCATGTGTCAGTACGCTGTACTGCGTGTCTGCCGACCAGCGGCCTCCGCTGTAGCGGTACATCACGCTCTCCTGTGTCGATGCGATGCTCACCGAACGGCTCATCACATTCGCTGTGGCCATTGTGCTGCCTACCTTCACTACCACGAAGTTGCAGTAGCGCTTGCCGGCGATGGCTATGAAATAACCCTCTACCGATACCTCGGCGCCATCTGTCAGAGCTGCCTTCTGCTCATCCGTCGCATAGTAGATACTGCCTTGTGCGGTCTCAGCTCCGGCCACCTTTATGTTGATGTTGCTTCCGCTCACCGATACGGTGCCGCTCATTGTGCCATACATGCCTAAGGCATCGTCAGCGCGGGTGATGGCCTCGTCAAGCACAGCTCCCGTAAAGTCGATGGCCGTCGGATAGGTATATTCCCCGTGGCCGGTCTTCTCCATCTCGGCGCTCGAACCTGCTATCTGCAGACCCTTGTTATACGAGCTTACATCGCCCGTCAGTGTCAGCTGGTCGCCTATCGCGTATGTGGCAGGGTCATAGCTGCTGCCCATATACACAAAGATAGCTCCGCCCTTGTCCGCTAACATGAATCCTGCGTTGCAGGCAGCGGTTACATATCCGTTCACTGTCACCTGGTCACCCTTTGCTGCAGTGCCGAGCACATCGCTCATCTCGAAGCCGGGTTCATCAGGATTTTCAGGAGCGTTGAACACCGGATCTGTCGCCGATACCTGATATGTCGCTACAACCATCGCTCCCTCCTCTGCGTCGGGATATGCCGATGCTAATATCGACGGGATCGAGCGCGATGCCGGATGGCTCGGAGCGAAAGCGTTCACATAGTCATTGTCGCTACCCCATACTGCCTTATACTCCTCCTCGGTCACTACATAGCTGCCCGAGGCTGCGCCCTCGCCTACTGCTGCCGGAAGTCCCACGGCTGTCTTATAGGTCATCTTGATCGCCGAGCCGTTGCTCAGGGTGAAATATGGGAACGACGGATCGCTCAGCAATGCCGGGATATACTCACGCGCGGAGATCTGCTCGGTGAAATAGCCCTGCGTGCCCACAGCCTTCAGGGCGTTGGCAAGCTCCGTGCCGGCAAGCGCCTTGTTAGTGCTGTTGGCTGCCAGTGTGGCATAATCTGTCAAGGTCATCGTATAGTCGATGGTCTTGACCTCGGTCACTTCGGGTGTCTCGAATCCCTCAAGCTCATGATCGTTCCAGTAATTCTCGTCACACGAGCTAAGCGAGCCTATCAGCGACAGAGCGCCTATGCATATTATTGATTCTTTTTTCATATATCTTTGTCGCTTAGAAGTTCACACGCATTCTCACACTGAATGTACGGCCGAAGCTGTAGAATGCCTGATAGGCGTTCTCCCATGTGCCCACTGCCGATACAGGGCAATATGCCTGTGTGATGTAGTTGTAGTTAAACACATTGTTCACGTTGCCGTAAACGGTTGCCGAGATGCCGCCCAGATCAAACTTGTAGCTTGCGCTCAGATCCAGCTGCTGGCCCCAGGGTATGCGCCACGGTTCGCCTGCTACTATCACGCCGCCGTTCTGAAGGGTCGATGCTGTGATGTTCAGGTCGCTGTAGTTGCGGGATGCCATTGTCCAGTCTGCTCCTACGCGCATTCCCTTGATCGGCTTGAACACAAGGCCTACTGCGCCGGTGGTCTGCGCCGAGCCGCCTACCTTCACACCCTTCTGCTCCAGTGTCGCCTTCAGGTGGTCGGGAGCCATGATGCCGCTGGCTATGGTGCCGTTCACGCTTGCCAGAGGATCACCGTCCTGGTTGTAGAAATAACCGGTGGCGTCGCTGTCCCACTGCCAGTCGCCCAGCGAGATCATACCGTTCACCTCAAACCACTGCACGGGTATATAGGTGAAGTTCATCTCTACACCCATGTGGCGCGAATCCACGCCCTCCATGTTCATGGTGTAGCGGTCGCCTGCGTGTTCGCCGGTCTCTATGTAGCCGCCCTTGGCCATCGTACGGTCCATCCACTTGGTGTAGTAGCCGTTCAGTGTCAGTGCGAATACTCTCGACTTGAAGCCGTAGCCTGCCTCGAAGCTGACTACCTTCTCGTTCACCGCGTTCGGGTTGGTGATGTTCGAGTTCTGCGAGTTCAGGAACACGCCGCCCGAGAAGAACGGTGCGCGGCTTATGTAGCCCGCGTTCACAAACACATTGTTATGACGGTCTATGTTATAGTTCACACCGCCCTTTATTGTGCCGCCGATGAAGTTCATTGTCTCCGAACGCTCGTTCTCCTTGTCATAGTAGAAGAAGTCCTTGCGCCAGTATGTGTTGTTGTTCAGTGCGCCGCTCAGCACTAAGTTGAGCTTCTTGTCAAGCATCGAGTACTCGGCCTGTCCGTAGATACCTTCCTGACATGTGAAGCCGTCATAGTTACGTGCCACGACGTCACCGACTGTCAGCTTCTGGTAGATGTAGGCCTGGTTGCCGGCAAGCGAGCTGTTGTAGCTCTTTATCTGCTTACGGTTTGAATCGTCAAGATAATACTCGCCGCCCATCAGGTTGTCGATGGTGTTCTTGTGGTGGCCCACATAGTAGCGCAGGTCAAGACCGGCGGTTATGTTCAGCAGATTGCCGTTCCGCTGCTTTATCTGCTTCTTGTATGAGCTCACAAGACCATACCACTCGTGGTTGTTGTTGTTGCGGCTCAGTATCATGTTCGAACCCGTGGTCGACTCTGCGTTCATGTCCTGGATCTTGCCGTAGGCGAAAGTGCCGTCCGGGTTGCGGAACTTCATGTTCAGCACACCGTTGTTGGCGCCATACCAGTCGCTCGAGCTGTAGCCGTTGCGCGCATAGCCGCCCAGGCCGTAACCCGATGCCATCGATGCATAGATCGCGCTCGACAGCGACGAGGTCTCGTCTATCTGCCATATATGGTTCAGCGACATCTGCGGCTTGTGATACACGTTCTTGTAACGCGACATCTGACGGCCCTCGTTGTCAAAACCGTAGCTCGGATTGTAGCGGTACATGCTTTCGCCGTTCATGTAGTCCTTCACCTGCTGCCAGCCCTCTATCGACAGTCCGTCGTAGTTCGAGCGCTGGTAGTGCTCCTGAGGCGAGCCGAACACTGTGAATGCCAGTTGGTGGTCCGGGTTCAGACGCTTCGACACGTTCAGGAAGTAGTTGTAGCTGTTGTAATCGGTGCCCTGGATATAGCCGTCGCCCCACTTGCGCGAACCTAAGAAGGTGATGGCCCAGCCATTCTTCATCAGACCGGTCGATACCTTCAGGCCATACACGTTCATATTGTCGTTACCCATGCCATACCATACGCTGCCGCCCTTCTCTACGTCCGTAGTGCGGGTGGTGATGCTGATGGTACCGCCGATCGACGGGGTCGACACGATCGTCGCGCCGAGGCCGCGCTGGGTCTGTATGCTCGAGGCTACATCGCTCAGGCCGGTCCAGTTGCTCTGGTAAACGCCGCCCCACTCCATATCGTTGATAGGTATACCGTTCACCATCATGGCCACGTTGGCGCTCTTGAAGCCGCGCATACGGGTCTCAGCATCGCCGAAGCCGCCACCCTGACGGATCGTGTACACACCCGGGGTGGTCTTCAGCAGCTCGAAAAGCTCCTGGTTGCCGAGCTTGAACTCTATCTGGCTCGCGTCGATGGTCGACATGGCCACAGGCGTCTCGCGGGTCTTGCCCACCGACTGTGTGATCAGTACGTCGCCAAGCATCACGCTCTCTGTGGTCAGAACTATCGTTCCAACATTGGCCTTCACAGGTACTTCCGCCGGCTTGTAGCCGATAAATGTGATGCGGAGCTGCTTCGCACTCGACGGTACCGAAAGCGTGAACTGTCCGTCAAGATCTGTCGACGTCGCAACCGACGTTCCGACAGCTGTCACTGTGGCGCCGACTACAGGCTCGTCCAGATCATCGACAACCAGTCCCTTGACTGTGATGTCAGGTGCCGAGAACGCACACAGACACACGAGCCACAAAGCGCTGGTTAACAGAATAAGTCTCTTCATGAATCTTTAGTTGAATGTGATATAATAATTGGTTTAAACTTTCTGAATGCAAAGATAACACTTTTTCACGTTTTAATTTGCGAAATATCCCCTTTACCCCTTTCTTTAACATTTATATATAAATCAGGCCGGCCATATCGGCCGGCCCGTTCATCCGTTTTTCCTGGTTCAGCTGTGCCACAGCATTTCCGAAGCGATCCGCTCGCTCGTCTCGCTTCCAAGTGTCGACTTGACTATCGCGAGTGCGAACGCCATCGCCGCGCCCGGACCGCGCCCGGTCACGACTCCACCGCTCTCGCAGACCGCTTCGTCGCGCCACTTCCCGGCCGGTGCGCCACCCTCGAATCCGGGGTAGCCCGTCACCTCCCGGCCGTCAAGCAACCCTAACGGACCTAAAACTACCCCCGGAGAGGCGCAGATTGCGGCGATTTTGCCGCCCGCATCTTGCTGTGCCTTAAGCAGTTCGGTTAGCTTGGAGCACCCCGCTAAATTGGTCGCTCCCGGCATACCTCCGGGCAGAACCAGCCACTCGGCATCCTCGATCTCGACGCTATCTATCTGGACATCAGCGTCAATACACACTCCATGTGCGCCTTTTACAGCCTTCCGGCCCTCCATTATCGATACCGTCAATACCTCCATTCCGGCCCTCCGCATCACGTCTACCGGTGTCAGTGCCTCGATCTCCTCAAAACCGTCGGCCAGAAATACATACGACTTTTTCATCTTCTTTCCTTTTAGTTTTATACATTGCCGTCTCGCTGTGAATCACGGCTTTACGTTCAACAAACAAATATGGCAATAAATTTTCCAACCACCAAAATTAACAATGTTAATTAACAGTTACCACCGCTTTCTCATCCCGTTTCTCCCGTTTTTTCCGCTTTTTTTGTAATTTTGTCCCCCAAACCATTTTATCATTCACAATCCCCCAAAAAAGTATACACTATGCACCACCGCAAAGTGAGGGTTCGCTTCGCTCCCTCCCCTACCGGACCTCTTCATATCGGCGGCGTACGCACCGCCCTCTACAACTATCTTTTCGCCCGCCGAAACGGCGGCGATATGATTCTCCGCATTGAAGACACTGATTCCCAGCGATTTGTTCCGGGAGCTGAGGACTACATCAACGAAGCTCTCGCCTGGCTCGGCATCAAGATTGACGAAGGGGTACGCGAAGGCGGAGCATTCGGCCCCTACAAACAGAGCGAGCGCCGCGACATTTACCGCCAGCACGTACGCATGCTGCTCGACAACGGAAAAGCATACATAGCTTTCGACACCCCCGAAGAGCTTGAAGCTAAGCGAAATACGCATCCCAACTTCCAGTACGACGCATCAACCCGCATGGAAATGCGCAACTCACTCACCATGAGCGCCGAACAGGTACGCGACCTCATCGACAGCGGCGAGAAATACGTTGTGCGCTTCATGGTTGAGCCCGGCCGCGACGTCGTTGTCGACGATCTGCTCCGTGGCAAAGTGACCATCAACTCTTCCGTGCTCGATGATAAAGTACTCTATAAGAGCGCAGATGACCTCCCCACATATCACCTCGCCAATATAGTCGATGACCACCTCATGGAAGTGTCACACGTGATCCGCGGCGAGGAATGGTTGCCATCGGCACCACTCCACGTATTGCTCTACGAAGCTTTCGGCTGGTCTGACACCGCTCCGCGCTTTGTCCACCTGCCATTGCTTCTCAAGCCCGATGGCAAAGGTAAACTCTCCAAGCGCGATGGCGACCGCCTCGGATTCCCTGTATTCCCTCTCGAATGGCACGATCCCAAGAGCGGCGACATCTCCTCAGGCTACCGTGAATCGGGTTATCTGCCTGAGGCTGTGGTCAATTTCCTCGCTCTGCTCGGATGGAATCCCGGCGATGACTCCGAGATCATGTCTATTGACGAACTCACCGAACGCTTCAGTTTCGACCGATGCTCACGTTCGGGTGCCAAGTTCGATTTTGAAAAAGGTAAGTGGTTCAACCACAAGTATCTGCAGGACAAGAGCAACGAGCAGCTTGCTGAACTCTTCATACCTGTTCTACGCGATAACGGCATTGATACTGAGGCATTTGACCCTGCTTATATCGCCGCTGCAGTCGGCATGGTGAAGGAACGCATCAGCTTTGTCCGCGATCTCTGGGATCATGCCGGATTCTTCTTCCGCCGCCCGGACAGCTACGATCCAAAGGCCGTAAAAAAGCGTTGGAGCGACGATATGCCCCGCATCATGGAAGAACTCATCGAGGTTCTACGTACGCTACCGAGCTGGAAATCAGCCGAGGCCGAGCCTGTAGTGCTTGCATGGATAGCCGACAAAGGCTATCACCTGGGTAATGTCATGAACGCTTTCCGCCTATGCGTGGTAGGTGCATGCAAAGGCCCGCATATGTTTGACATCACCGAGATCATGGGTCCCGACGAGACTATCGCACGCATCCGCCTCGGCATCGAAAATATCAAGACCCCACAGGCGTGAACCCCATCTACAACGCCGGAATAGCCTTATATTCCCTCGCCGTACGCACGGCGGCCATGCGCTCGCGCAAGCCCCGGCTTATGGTGCAGGGACACAAGGCTACGATGGCTTCAGTCGAAGATCTGCGCAAACGTATCGGCTCACGCAAGCTCGTATGGCTGCACGCTGCGTCGCTGGGTGAGTTCGAGCAGGGAAGACCTCTGATCGAACGCCTTCGGCAACACAATCCGGATCTGGCTATTCTCCTGACTTTCTTCTCACCTTCCGGATACGAGGTACGAAAGAATTATCCTGCAGTCGACTGCGTCTGTTACTTACCCTTCGACACCCCGGCCAATGCCCGCCGGTTTGTAGAAGCCGTACGCCCTGATCTGGTGATATTTGTAAAATATGAGTTTTGGGGGAATATACTCCATCAGCTCAAACGCCTTGACATACCTACCATCCTCATCTCAAGCATTTTCCGCAGCACTCAGGCGTTTTTCAAACCCTGGGGAGGAATGTTTCGCGACATGTTGCGCTGTTACACTCACCTGTTTGTTCAGGATGAAAACTCGCAACGACTTCTCGCGGGAATCGGCCTGACCAATGTCACCGTAGCCGGAGACACGCGCTTCGACCGGGTAAGCGACACACTGCGCAACGCGGCTCCTGTAGAGCCTATAGCCGATTGGCTTGACAAAGATCCGGATTCTATCCGCCTCGTTGTAGGCAGCAGCTGGCAACCCGATGAAGACATCTATATCCCATGGCTTCTGAACCATCCCAACGTCAGGGCCATAATTGCTCCGCATGAGTTCAGTGACGAGCGTCTCAGCAAGCTTATAAAGCGCCTCGGAGAAGATAAAACCATACTCTACAGCACAGTAAAAGCCCATGACGGAGTTATCCCCGACGGTATACGTTATGTCATAATCGACTGTTTCGGACTCCTTGCCTCGATCTACCGTTACGCGTCAATCGCATACATAGGCGGCGGGTTCGGAGCCGGAATCCACAATCTCACCGAGGCGGCAGTATATGGTGTTCCCGTAATATTCGGTCCCCGTCATCAGAAATTCCGTGAGGCATCAGGCATAATATCAGCAGGAGGAGGATTTTCCATCTCATCAGCCGACGAATTCGCCGATATCACCGACTCGCTTGTCTGCGACAACATGTACCGCGCCAAAGCAGGCAACGCCGCCGGCAACTACATATCCTCGCATCTGGGAGCTACAGATCTGATCGAGACGTATCTATGCGATAATTTCAGCACGATCGGTATCAATCACAAGTCATCCCAAGAGTAAGAACCGAAATTCTCAATCCGGGTGAGGCTTTGAGAAGTGCCTTTGCACACGACAGTAGGGTTGAGCCGCTGGTTATCACATCATCAACCAGCAACACACTGACGACACCCGCAAGCTGCCGGGCATCAGCATCATAACCACCGACAGTATTGATCCATCTATCGAACACACCCTTTCGCGTCTGCGAGGAGTGTGTTCGTGTTGTTTTCAGGACATGCACGTCGACCGGCAGTCCGGTCGCGTCGCTTATTCCATGGGCAATGTACTCGGTCTGATTATAGCCTCTTCTCAACCTTTTGAGCGGATGTAACGGAACCGGCACAATCACCTCATTTCCATCAAAAAAGCCTTTGGACTCAAGCTGTTGCGCAAACTCGAGTGCAAGCATCCGTCCGACATTCGGACGGCCATGATACTTGGCTGCATGGATAAGCTTCGCATAGTCTCCTTCCTTATGATACTCAAAACAAGCGGCAGCTCTATGTATCGGGACTCCCGGCGAGGCCATACGCCTGTGAAGCTCATTGAAGTCAAAATCAGTCAGATAGACAGCAGGCATCGACATGCGGCAGTGAAGACATATCACATCCTCGCCCCGCACCAAAGGTCTGTCGCATACCTCACACAGCCTTGGGTAGACCATAGCCAGCAGGTCCTGACCCCATGCTTTCAATCCCATAGACTACCGCTCTCCATAGCATGTATCACTAAATCAGGCTCATATCCGCGCCCAACTGCAAACCTGAGCAGTTTCATACGGCCCTCGTAAGTCTTTACGGTATCATCGGGCATAGTCCGGATCTTCGCCCGCAGCGTGGCCATCATCAGATCCTCATATTCCTCACTGTCTACGGCTTCAAGAGCACTCTCAATGTCATGGCGTCCTATATGCTTGGCTACGAGCCCCATCCTTATCTTACGGCGTCCCCATCTTGCGAACCGGTACTTGTCTCTCACAAAAGCTTCAGCATATCGGGCATCATCCACAAAGTTCTGACGTTCAAGCTTTTCGACTATCGCCGATGCGTCGTCATGCGATATTCCCCAACCCGACAACTTCTTCATCAGGTCGTAAGTGCAACATTCTCTCCGCGCACACAGAGTTTCCAACCTCGATGCGGCTGCTTCAGCCGACAATTTCTTTGCTGTAACCATCTAAAAATCAGTCTACTGCCCGTTTAGCCGTAATAAAACGGTTTTTACCATGAATATCGCGTGTCAGTGTGATGTCCTGCCATACTTCCTGCCCTCGCAAATCATCGGCCAAATCATTGGAAAACAGCGGATTAATCTCAAAATACAATCGACCTCCACCATGGAGGGCGGTGGCACCGTAACGGGAGATGGCGCGATAAAAACGCAGGGGATCGCTATCGGGAACAAACAGTGCCATAGAAGGCTCATAATCAAGCACATTCCGATCCATATCCTTTCGTTCGCTCTCCACAATATACGGAGGATTGCTCACCAAAATATCATATTTCGGGGCTTTTTCAGGCATCAAATTCAACGCATCTGCCTGAATGACAGATATGTTAGCTTTGAGATCGGCTGCATTGCATCTGGCCACGTCTATAGCTCCGGCAGAGATATCGATAGCTACGACATTGGCAAACAGAAGGTTACGTGCAAGAGCGATGGCTATGCAACCACTGCCTGTGCATACATCGAGTACATGCAGATCACGGCGCCCCTCGCAATCGCTCACTATCATGTCGACAAGCTCAGCCGTTTCGGGCCGTGGGATCAATACATTCTCATCGACTTTCAGCTTAAGACCGTAGAAGTATGCCTCGCCGAGTATATACTGCAAGGGCTCATGCTTAAGCAACCTGCCGACCACCGACTCGAGTTTTCCGGCCATGAAGCCGGATATTCCGTCATCCTCCTTCATCACCATGTCAATACGGCTCCAACCTTTAAGAGTCTGTATTGCCAGGTCAATATTGGCTCTTGCCTCACGACTATCCATCACGGAGGCCGAGGTGAGTTTCTCTACCGCCCTGTCAGCGGCCTGGCGATACGTCAGACTCATAGATCGGTGTAGCGTGGGGTGAATGTATCTCCGCGACTCAAATCGCCGGTAGAGAGGCCCAGATTAAGCCATCGGTGGCGCTGCGCGCCCGTTCCGTGGCTGAAGCTTTCGGGCACCACATATCCCTGAGCCTGCTGCTGCAGATAGTCATCGCCGATCTTCTGTGCCGCGTCAAGAGCCTCGTCAAGATCGCCGGGTTCTATGGAGCCGAACATCTCATTGTCGTGATGCGCCCACACACCTGCCAGGAAATCGGCCTGAAGCTCGAGCCTCACGCTTATCTGATTTGCCTCCGCCTCGCTCAGTCGGTTCATGGCTTCATGTGCCTTGCCGAGCGTTCCGAGCAGGTACTGCACATGATGGCCTACCTCGTGGGCTATAACATACGCATAGGCGAAATCGCCATCCGCACCGAGTGTCTGCCTCATATTTTTGAAAAACGACAGGTCGATATAGAGGGATTGGTCTGCAGAACAGTAGAACGGACCGACCGAAGCGTTGGCTCCGCCGCATGCGCTTGTCGTAGTGCCATCATACAGGACCATAGTGGGGGCCTCATATTCGAGTCCTTGCTCCCTGAACAGTTTTGTCCACACATCCTCGGTTCCGGCAAGAATGCGTTTAGAGAACTGCTCGAGCTCCTGATCTTCGGCAGAAGCCTGATATGACTGCTCCGGCTGACCGAAATCGGCCGATGACATCGCTCCGCTCAACACGTTGAGCGGATTACCACCGCCAATCCACGCTATAACAGCCGCTATAATGATACCTACTATGCCTCCTCCGGCAAGTTTGATGCCACGGCCACTGCTGCCACGGCGGTCATCCACGTTGTCGCTCTGTCGGCGTCCGTTCAGATTCATACTCTCGATAAGGTTATGTTAATGATACGTTGCGGGCTGTTATAGTCTCATTCAGAAACATTCCTGCCATTTCACCGAATTTATCGGGATGTTCAGTAGTCAGATACTCACACTGTCCGTCTTTCGACAGCCGGACATCCATCTCGGGATGCCTCAGCAGGTAGTCGGCAAGACTTTCAGCCACAAGAGTGCCTTGCCTAACCACCTTAACCCGTTCGGGCACCGCCGCGCGAATCTTAGGATAGAGCAACGGATAGTGCGTACAACCGAGTATTATAGTGTCAATGTCGGGATGAGGAGCTAACAACGCCCTTACATATTTCTCAACAAAATAGTCGGCTCCGGGATCGCCCGATTCGCCATTTTCTATAAGCGGGACCCACATCGGACACGCCTCCGTGTAAATTCTGAAATCAGGATGCAGCTTCGCGGCCTCGAGCTCATAGCTACGCGAGGCGACAGTGCCCTGAGTTCCGAACACACCTACACTACCGCTCACACTGAGCCGGTCGAGCGCCTCAACCGTAGGCCGTATCACTCCGAGCACACGCTTCGTCGGATCGGCCATACGGGGCAGATCGCGCTGCTGAATGGAGCGCAAGGCTTTGGCCGAGGCTGTGTTGCAAGCCAGCACCACCAACGGGCATCCAGCTTCAAACAGATAGTTGACGGCCTGTAGGGTAAACTTATACACCACGTCGAACGAGCGGGTACCGTAGGGTGCCCGAGCGTTGTCGCCGATATACATGTAACCGTATTCGGGAAGTCTCTTCCTAAGCTCCGAGAGGATCGTCAGGCCACCATAACCGGAGTCAAACACTCCTATCGGGCCTGTTGTAATTTGCGAGCTGTCCATTTGTCAAAAAAAGCGTCGCCGGCATTCCTCGTCCCGCGTTGAGACTCCGGCTGCCGGCGACTTTATGAGTTTGCTGTTATCAGTATCAGATTCCGAGCTTCGTACGGACGGCCGATGTAATATCAACGGCATCAGCACCTACATAGAGCGGCATCTGCTTTTCGAATATCATTGTATAACCACCCTCGGCTCCAACAGTCTGGATAGCGGCCTGGACGCGCTCGCGTATGGGAGCCAACAGACGCTGCTGCTGCTGCTGAATATCCTGCTGGGCAGTTGTGTAGAATTGATTCATCTTCTGGTCGAGTTCGTTCAGCTCCTGAGTGCGGCGCTGCTTGATTGACTCGGGGGTGTCGGCGGGAAGGTTCTGGAAGTCGGTGTATTCCTTCTGGAATTTGTCCTGAAGATTCTTGAGCTCTTCCTCATACTTCTTAGATGCAGCCTCGATGGTTGCGTTCATATCTTTGATCTCGGGCATTGATGTGAGAATGCTCTCTGTATCGATCACTGCGAGTTTCTGTCCGAAAGCAAAGGACGGCAGAGCTATCAACACTGCCAGAATGATTTTTTTCAACATAGCTGGTTAAGTTATATATGCAGAGCTGTACCTCTGCCATTGATATATTTTTTTACTAATCTATTTATTATTACGCTATATGATTAACGTGTCTGCAAAGATAAGTGTTTTATTTGGAATAACCTAACTTCTCAAGCACCTCATTAGACACATCGATACGCGGTGAGGCGAAAATTATATCGCTCGACGAGGCTCTGTCGAATATGCATTGGTAACCACGCTCCTCGGCAACCTTTTTCACGGCATTGTAGACGTCTTCCTGAATAGGCTGCATCATAGTGGTGCGAAGTTTGTACAGATCGCCCTCGGGACCGAAATACTTGTTTCTCAGCTCGGCCGCCTGCTTCTCCTTGGCCACAACCTCGGCCTCTTTCGCCTTTTTCTGGGCGTCGGTGAGATAGACCATCTCGGACTGATAGTTCTTGTAGAGGGTCTCGGCCTCCTGTGCCACGGCCTCCACTTCTTTCTGCCACCGCTGGCTCATCTGGTTGAGCTGCTGGTTTGCCACTTCATAAGCCGGTATGTTCTGGAGCACATACTCCATGTCGACCAGAGCGAACTTCTGTGCATTCGCGCTATTGGGTATCGCTATGATGGCCGCTATGACGGCCACCGCTATTACCAGATACTTCTTCATGCTGTATTAGTTTTTATCTATAGTTCTATAACTTAGACAATTTCAAGGCTAAAAGGTTTAGTCGGGCAATTTTTTAGAATTCCTGACCGAGAATGAAGTGGAACTGGCTTCCGCCGCGCTCGCCAAACACCTTGTCGAAACCATACGCCCAGTCGATACCCATCATGCCGACCATAGGCAGATAGATACGCACACCGGCACCGGCACTGCGCTTCAGGTCGAAGGGATTGAATTTGCCGACAGATGTCCAGGCATTACCGCCCTCAACGAAAGCAAGTCCGTAGATGGTCGATGTGGGCTGGAGCATGAACGGGAAGTGAAGCTCGACGCCAAACCTGGTGTAAGCATAACCCTCGCGGCCCCATGGAGTAAGCTGACCGTTGTCGTAACCACGCAGACCAACGGTCTCGGTAGCATAGGTGTAGTTGCCAGTCATACCGTCACCACCGACATAGAAGGTTTCGAACGGAGAGTGCAACCAACGGTTGTAGCTGCCAAGAAGGCCTACGTCGGCACGGGTCATGAGCACGAGTGTCCATTGGCCCATCGGATCGGTAAGCGGGGTGTATGTACGCGATTTGAAGCGTAGCTTCCAGTATTCTATCCAACGGTACATTTCTTTCGCAGCCTCCTCGGTTCCGGCCTTGCTGAGCGCTTCCCAATCCTTTTTACCCGAGAACAGGCTGGCCGGAGGAGTCATCTGGAGATTGACCGAGAATGTAGAACCGCTACGTGTGTAAAGCGGGTTGTCGATACTGCTGCGGCTCAATGTGAGGCCAAGGACTATAGAGTTGGAAGTACCGTTGCGCATGTCGAACAGGTAATCCCAGTTTTTCAGATAGTACCAGTTGTAGCTCAACTCGGCCTGGAACTGGAAGAAGTCGTCGGGCCAGCTGAGTCGCTTGCCAAGACCTGCAGTCACACCCACCATCTGCAACACCTTGTTGGGGTCGTAACTATTCTGGTAGGAATTGCCGTAGTAATCGTTGTACATCGAGCTGCCGCCACCCCAATAATTGTTGAGCATGCTCTGGTAGGCGTTCTGCCATGCACGGCTGTAGTAGGAAGAGTTGACACCGGTCTGACGGCTGTAGTAAGCCGAGAGCGAAAGAGCATTCGGACGCTTGCCACCGAACCAGGGGTCGAGGAACGAGACGCTGTATGCCTGATAGTAACGAGCATTAGTCTGTGCCGAGATCTGGAATGTCTGACCTTCGCCCTGAGGCAGGAGACCACGATATGTGCCGGGGTGAAGGAGGTTCTTCATAGAGAAGTTAGTGAACTTCAGACCGAGTTTGCCTATCACACCTGTCTGACCCCAGCCGAGCGAGAACTCAACCTGGTCATTGGCTTTGGATTCGAGATTGAACTCGATATCGACAGTACCGTCCTCCTCGTTAGGAATAGGCTCAATACCCATATTCTCAGGATTGAAGTGACCGGTCTGGGCGATTTCACGTCCAGAGCGCACAAGGTCGGTACGATTGAACAGCTGACCCGGACGAACGCGCAGCTCGCGGCGTATCACCTTTTCATAAAGACGGTCGTTACCATTGATTATGACCCGGTTGATGTTTGCCTGGGGGCCCTCGATTATTCTCATTTCAAGGTCAATGCTGTCGCCATTGATATTGGTTTCGAGCGGAACGAGATTGGAGAACAGGTAACCCTTGTCCATGTATACGTTGCCGATAGCGTCATCATCCTCGCGTGTACGCTTGTTGAGGTACTTCTGATTGTAGACCTCTCCCGGACGTATGTCGAGCAACTGGTTGAGCTGATCGGTAGTGAACACCGTGTTGCCGACCCATGTGATATTGTTGATATAGTACTTGTTGCCCTCGTTGATGTCGATATACACATCGACGGTCTTGTCATCGTAGGGAACAACACTGTCGGCAACGATCTCGGCATCACGATAGCCCTTCTCGTTGTATTTATCAATGATACGGACAAGGTCGTCCTTGTAATCATTATTGACGAATTTCTTCTGACGGAACAGGTTGATAAGCTTACCCTTCTCATTGGTTTTCTTCATGGTACGCTGGATGGCGTTGTCGCTCATCACCTCGTTGCCGGAGATGTAGATCTTATGCACCTTCACCTTGTCGTGCTTGTCGACGTTGATGTCGACTATCATCTCGTTGGGAGCAGAGAGATCCTCGTGAAGCGTGATCACGACGTCGGCATTCTTGAAGCCCTTGTCACCGTAGTATTTCTTGATGATCTGCTCGGCACGGTTTATGATGTTCTGGGTGATGATGTTGCCCTTGATGAGCTGCAAGCTCTCCTGCAGATCCTCACGCTCGCTTTTCTTGGTGCCGTTGTAGTTGATGGCCGATATGCGCGGCTGCTGACGCAGATTGATCTGGAGCCACACCTTGTTGCCCGATGTCTTGTCGACGGCTATGGAGACATTGCTGAAGAGTCTCTGATTCCACAGGCGCTTGGCAGCTACAGTCAGCGCCTCGCCCGGTACCTCGATCCGCTCTCCTATCTTAAGGCCAGTGAATCCTATCACGGTTTCATCATCATAGTTGTCGGCGCCGTTCACTTTGATTCCGGCGATCTCGTATACCGAAGGAATTCCTCCGAAGTTGACCTTAGGCGAATATACAGTGTCGACAGGAACCTGTGCCATTAGTGCAGGTGCCTGCAGGGCGCAAAGAAGAGCCAAGGTGAGGACGAACTTGTGGAGCATATAGTCTTTTTGAGTATTCGGTGATAATGATATGGATTAATGCGAGAAGAAAGGTTTATGATTGACGGCATCAAGTGCCGGATGGTTCTGAAGAATCGCTGACCTGCTCGGAGGTGAGACCGTAGCGCCGCTCGCGCCGTTGATAGTCAGCTATAGCCTTGACAAACAAAGCTTCGTCGAAATCAGGCCAAAATGCATGTTCGATGACGATCTCCGTATAAGCGGCCTGCCAGAGCAGAAAGTTGCTAAGCCTACTGTCGCCGCCTGTACGTATCAGCAGATCGGGATCGGGGATGCCGGCAGTCATGAGGTTGGCCGAGATATCGTCTTCGCCGATGGCGGAGGGGTCAATCCGTCCGGCGGCGGCAAGAGCGGCGAGCCGGCGGCATGCGGCGGTAATCTCCACACGCGAGCTATAGCTGATGGCCAGAATAAGATTTAGGCCGGTAGATGACGAGGTGTCGGCAACACACTTTTCGAGACGCCGGCGCACATCATCGGGCACACGCTGCATATCGCCTATCAGGCCAAGACGGACGTTGTTGCGTATCAGATCGGGGGTCTCGCGCTCTATGGCCATTGATATCAGATGCATCAAAGCATCGACTTCGGCACGCGGACGGCCCCAGTTCTCGGTTGAGAAAGCGTAGAGTGTCAGATATTTCACACCGAGACGCGAAGCGGATTCAGTGATACGTCTGACAGTGTTGACACCTGCCACATGGCCTTCGGTCCTCTCACGTCCGCAGCTACGTGCCCAACGCCCGTTGCCATCCATGATGATGGCAATATGCGATGGTATGCGCGAGGGATCGAGTGGGTAATTATCGGTTGTCATACTCTTTTCAATCTAATCTGTTACACGCCACGCATCGTGGACCGAACTCATAGCTGACACCCACGGTTAGAGTCGAGTACCAGTCTGTATTTTTTATAAAACTGCTCTCTATGCCATACAGGTCGTCGAGCGTCTCGCCATCGAGCTTATCGCCAAACACCTTGACCATGGCAAATTCGGCAGTAATGTTGACCCGCTTTGCAGGTTTGTACTTCACTCCGAAAGCCAGAGGGATGCTGAATGCAGCGGCAGTCTTTCCATCGCAACTTGACATCGTCACTCCAACACCCGCAGCCATATAGGGGGTTATTCTGTTGAGGCGCCGGTAGGTCTCGCCGATGCCATAAGGCAGGAAATTGAATTCGCCGCGCACATCAAACGACGTAGCCAGAGCATTAAAGCTGTAACTGGCCATACCGGGAAGCACATTGTCGAGGTCGGCGCTGTTACCAGACAGACCGGCCAATCCAAGCTGGGCACGCAGGGCTGTACGCTCGTTGAATATGTAGCGTCCGCTCACATATCCGGCAAGACCGGGGTGCTGATAGAGATAGCTCGAATTTGCCTCGCCAAGATAGCCGCTCATGCCTAAACCGGCCCCTATGTCAAAACGGTAGACATCCGTATTGTCGTTTCCTACCGCCCATAGGCTCATGCAGGAAGCGACACTCAGACCAAGTACACGTAATGACTTTGACATTATGGCTGTTGGATATTATTGCAGTGGACGGAAGGTGAGACGGTTGATGGCTCCCCGCCATACCTGGTTCATGGTCTGTCCCTCGAATGTGACACCTCCAAACAGGTAGATGTAGGGACATTCCCACTGGGTGATGAGCTGACTGGCGCGTCCTGCCGGCAATGATTGCGGGACAATCATGGTTCCCTTAGGTTCGAGAGAGGTCCATGCCGATGACGAGCGGGATCCAAGGACCGAAGTTCCGATCAGAGCCGATGCATCGGCAAATCCGGGGATATAATCGGGCAACTGGAGCGACTCCATGGCTACAGCCCAATGCACACCTTTGTCGTAGGAGATATAGACGGTATTTCTGTTTGATGACAGGGTGCTTCCACCGACCGCGAGCAATACGCTGTAGGAATTCACTACCCAGTAGGCCGAGGTCTTGAATGCGAAATAGGGTATCAGCGACACGCCTTCACGCGCAAGTGCCGGATCAATGGATATGTTGGCCCATTGCTTGCCATCGTAGGCCCAGGATGCGCCGGTAAGCGAACCGTCGGCCATACGGCCTCCGTTCATCATAAGCATCGGATATTCCGACCATTCGGTAGTATAGAGCAATGTGTTGCTCGTTCCACTCACAGGACAGCCGGCAGGGAGCGCCGGAGCCACCGATGCATCCACCGCATCGGGATAGCTCAACTGGACGTATGTGGCACCATACTTCACGGTACCGAGCAGCTGATCGCCGTAGCCGCCATAGATGTGGCTCATGCTTACGCCGGTAGACACCCACATGATACCGCCGTCGACGGAACGGTAGAGTGTGTTATCCGAGTCAAGGATATAGAGCGCCTCGGTAGTTGCCGCAAGGGTCTCGACACGGGCGTTATCAGGCAGATGGGATTCGTTTACAGTCCACTCGTCATCAGCAAGATTGGCTGCGACAGCCATTTCGGCCGACGAAGCGCCCGCTGTCAGGCAGTAGTATTTGCTCTGCCACTCCACTGTCTTAGTGGCACGTATGTCGACAATATTTGTAGGGAGATCCCGGCGGGCGGCACGCGACCACTCCAGCGAGTCGGGATTCATCTTGTGGATATTGATCTGTATGGAATAGTCGCGGGCAGTGGTAGCGTCGAGGCTGACCACACGCAGCAGGACAGGGCCATTAGTAAAGTCGACAGAATCGGTAGAGGATGTCAGATAGTCAACCGAATCGCGGCCCTCAGTTCCGTTGAAATAGAGCATTGCCTTGCTGACAGATGGCAAGGAGATGTTGACGGTCAGCTTCTTGTTGATCTTTGTTCCTACGGGAAGAGAATCGGCATTAAAGATACGGGCATTATCAAGATCTACCGAAAAAAACACCGTATCCAGATATTGGAGGATAGAGTCATCTTTTCCAAGTGAGAACGACAGCACCGAAACGTTGCTGTAATCGGCACTGATATATACCTCTTCGGTATCGTCTGAGTTACACGACCATACACTAAGCGCTATCAGTGTAGCCAACAGTATGTTAAGAATGTTGCGACTGTTCATAAATCATTTAATTTCAACGTGCAAAGTTAACAACAAATTCGTTAACTTCCCTTACGTTATAGTTAAAATTGCTAACTCATCATCTGCAGGCCACTGTGACAGACAGCATTAATATTTGCAGATCAGACAATTAAGATCAGCTTCGCGAGCAAACAATTTGATTGGATACTATCACAATCCTGCGTCCGTCGACTATGGTTTCCCGGGAATCTGCAATGCCGACAGCGGGTGCACGTACGGCACCGGACTTTCCGAGCAATACCGGCGATATCTCTATGCAGGCCTGGTCCCACAGGCCAGAGTCAATGAACGATCCAAGCACAGATGCCCCGCCCTCAACGAGCACTGAACCGATATGCCTGGCATGAAGCTTGCTGACAACCACGTCCACACCGGCATCGGGCGAGATAAATTGGACATCGACACCGATTGCCTCCAGATCGGGACGCGGAACTGAGGTGAACACCAATGCACGGCCCGATGAAAACAAGGCAGCATCGGGCGAGATGCGTCCCCGGCGGTCTAACACCACCTTAAGCGGTTGGCGCCCGGAGAGACCCCGCACGTCAAGGCGGCAATTATCGGCCAGCACCGTATCCGATCCTACCATTATGGCATCGTGGAGCGCACGCTGACGATGGACAAGCATAGACGTGAGCGGTGTAGAAAACTTCATCGCACTGCTGCCGGGAGCACGCCTAATGTCCATATAGCCATCGGTGCTCATAGCCCACTTCAGAGTGATAAACGGACGATGTTGAGTATGCGACACTATAAATCGGGGATTCAGTGCCCGACATTCGTCCTCAAGGACTCCGGTGACAACCTCGACTCCCGCGTCGCGGAGCATACGTATACCACGGCCGGAGACAACGTCGTGAGGATCTGTCATGCCGACCACCACACGCTTTATGCCGCAATCAATCAAAAGTTTCGCGCATGGCGGAGTCTTGCCATAGTGTGAGCATGGCTCAAGGGTGACATAAGCAGTCGATTCAGCGAACAACGATCTGTCGGATTCGGACACAGAGGCAACGGCATTGACCTCTGCATGGCCCTCGCCACAACGCCGATGATAGCCTTCGCCTATTATGCGTCCGTCGGGCGCGACTATAACGGCGCCAACCATAGGATTTGGCGCCGTATCAAATTCACCGAGACGGGCGAGCTGGATAGCCCGCCTCATGTATTTTTCGTTTATTTCCAATTACCGTCGGATTTTATCAGTTCGACAAGACGTGCCGGAGCTTCCTGCTCAGGTATATTCTTGGCTACGCATTCGCGGCCGCGGTATAGACTGACGCAACCGGCGGCAGCACCTACATAACCGTAATCGGCATCGGCCATTTCTCCGGGGCCATTCACCACACAGCCCATCACACCGATCTTCATGCCACGCAGTCCGGCGGTAGCCTCCTTGACGCGGCGCAAAGTGTCGGAAAGATCGAACATTGTCCGTCCGCAACCTGGACAACTGATGTATTCGGTAGCTGTAGTGCGCTGACGGGCAGCCTGGAGGATTCCGAAAGCAAGACGCGCGTTGTCGGCGGGCGAGAGGGAATCGCTATCGATCATCACACCATCGACAAGACCGTTGAGCAACAGACGTCCGAGATCGACAGAAGCCCTGACGATAACGTCGTCGGCCGACATTCCGCATAAATTGCGGCGCGCTATCACAGGATTACGCATTCCTCGGCAAGTCATGGCATGTATCGCGGCGCTTATCTGCGCCGAATAGTTGGCATGACGGGAGGTCAACATCACAATCATATTAGGATCGACCTCCGGATTCTTGCCGATCATATCGGCTGCATCTATCTCAACAATATTCGCTACGTGGCCATCGAAAAAATCGGGGCGACGGCATTCGGAATATTCCGCATCCGGATCGGTGCCGACAACGACCGGAACATGTGTCCCGCCAACATTGACGACAGGATCGTCGTGCAATCCGACAGTCGCCACAACGGCGCTATGACGGCGCTGCGGACGGACACTATCATATTCAGGAGCTACAGGGCCAACAATATCGCCGGCGGCAGCAATCGTCTCAATATAATCAGCGATACGTGCCGCCACAGGCAGCTCGCACACCGGAGACTCGCTGAGCGACACACGTATAGTGTCGCCAAGTCCCTCGCTTAGCAGCGTTCCTATGCCGACAGCGCTCTTCACGCGGCCATCCTCACCATCACCGGCCTCAGTCACTCCAAGATGAAGCGGGTAGTTCATACCCTCGCTGTCCATGGCCTTGGCAAGACGACGGACAGTCTCGACCATGACCACAACGTTGGATGCCTTGACAGACACGACCACATTGTCGAAATCATGCCGGTGGCATACACGAAGGAACTCCATAGCGCTCTCCACGATACCTTCCGGAGTATCGCCGTAACGGCTCATTATGCGGTCTGACAGGGAGCCATGATTCACTCCTATGCGCAATGCAGCCCCGCGGGCAGCAAGAAGTTTGAGCAAAGGACGCATAGCATCATCAATCTTTACGAGCTCTGCTGCATACTCCTCATCGGAGTACTCGAGTTTGCGGAAAGTACGTCCCGGATCCACAAAATTTCCGGGATTAATCCTTACTTTATCAGCCACGCCGGCAGCAGCCATGGCAGCCCGCGGATTGAAATGAATGTCAGCGACAAGCGGCAACGCCCCATAACCGGCCGCCGCAAGATCAGACTTTATAGCAGCCAGATTCTCAGCCTCGCGCACGCCTTGTGTGGTGAGACGCACCAACGCCGCACCGGCATCGGCAAGCGCCCTGCACTGCGCGGCAGAGCCTTCTGTATCCATAGTCGATGTATCGGTCATCGACTGCAGGCAAACGGGATAACCGCTACCTATATGGACATTCCCGACCTTTACAGTCATTGTCCGGCGCCTATTGCAGCCGAACGATATATCAGTTGGTTTTGTAGGCATATTTAACTTCGGCCAGATCGGCATTAGCCTTGACTATCTTGTCCTGAAGGCCGGCACGATAAGCATCGAGCCTTGCAGCCAACTCCTCATCGCCCAACGAAAGCATCTGTACGGCAAGAAGAGCCGCATTGAGAGCTCCATTGATACCTACAGTCGCAACAGCTACGCCCGGAGGCATCTGAACTATGGCAAGCAGGGCATCCTGACCTTGGAGGGTACTGTCGATAGGAACACCTATCACAGGCAGGGGGGTCATGGCGGCTATGACTCCCGGAAGAGCAGCAGCCATTCCGGCAGCGGCGATGATAACTTTAACGCCACGCGCTTTCGCTCCACGCGCAAACTCCTCTACCTGGGCGGGAGTACGGTGAGCCGACAGTGCGTGCATCTCGAAAGGAACTTCCATCTTATCAAGAAGATCGGCGGCCTTGCGAAGCACGGGCAGATCGCTGGTGCTGCCCATGATTATGCTAACTTTTGGGGTCATGATATTTACGTTTTTCACTTATAGATGTGTACGTTCGTTTTAATCCACAAAAGTACTCAATATTCCCAATCTGCGCAAATCGGGCATTTCAGTTTGCTATAAACGGACCAAGTCCGCAGCCAAGAGCCGACTCGCTTGAATAGCAACGGGCAAACTGGCGGATAAAGAATACAGCCATACGGCCAGGCAAAAGATCTCTGCAATCCTCCTGACTGTCAGGCACGCAGCTATCAGCCGCATCTGACAGGGCCTCACTTTCCAGGGGAAACCGGAGATCATCGTCAGGCGAATCGATAGTACCACCCATAGGCAAATCTGTTTTCATGTGATTGAATCATACATGATAAACGTGGCCAATGTGGTGTTAGTATATTCAGAGGTGATTTTTTCTGCCTATCCGTTGCCATACCTGGGGGTGGTTGCGCTCGTTTTTCCAACTGTAGCTCAAGCGCACCACATTGCCCTCAAGATTGTAATTGATAGCGATTTCGGGGACTTCGTTGAGGTTGTTGTCGATTACCGGTGATTCGATGTATACGCCGTAGGCAATGGGGTCGGTATAGGTGCCCCATTGTATTAATTTATAGGTCTTTCCACGGTCTTCCGACATGTGGACCGTGAATGTGCCGTCGGACTTGAGATTCTTGATATAAACGGCATGTTTGCGGACGGAACGTCCTGAGTCACTGATAAGTATCCATTGTCCTGCAAGCGGATGTGTAGCAAAGGCCAAGGACGATGAACACACGGCAAACAAGGATATTATTACTAATTTCAAATGCCTCATCATGTTAACATACTTGGAAGTAACTAAACGGTTGCATAAGCAATAAACGCACAAAAGTAGTAATTTTCGGTGGGTTTTGGGCCGTAAGTGTCAAAAAAGTAGACAACTACGTCGGAGATCGGGAATCGCCAATATTAAAATTTGCTAAATAGGGGGCGTCCGGGTTGGAGTAAATGTGGTTTTGAATTAATTTTGCGAAAATAAAATGATTTACTAACCTTATCACTTTCTGCCTATTGCACACTACTACTCGACTTTAAGAGACAATAGTAATGCAAAATAAAAGAACGCTCACAGACGATCGTCTGGTTGCAACTTACGCCAATGGCGACAATGAGGCATTCGACATACTGTTGTGCCGTCATCAGGCGCGTATATATTCGTACATCTTTTCGGTAGTAAAAAACCGCAATATAGCCGATGATATCTTTCAGGAGACATTCGTCAAGGCAATCATGACCATTAAGCAGGGGCGATATTCTGAAACGGGCAAGTTCGGGGCGTGGATATCGCGGATAGCACACAATCTGATCATAGATTATTACCGGCAGGAGAAATCGGAAAGTCTGGTGTCGGTTGACGAGTGTGAAAGCGATATGCTGAACCGGCGCGATTTCAGCGATCCGACGGTAGAGGACCAGATGATAGGTGACCAGATCACCGACGATCTGCGGAAGATAATCAATCTGCTGCCGGAGAATCAGCGGGAGGTGCTGCAACTGAGATATTACAAGGATATGTCGTTCAAAGAGATCGCAGATCTGACGAACGTGAGTATAAACACGGCTCTCGGCAGGATGCGCTACGCTCTGATAAACATGCGCCGCATAGCGGAGCATCACGACATATCGCTGACCGCGTGATCAGCCGATGGCTGTAGCGACAAGCCAGGCAGTATAGGCGACATAGCCCAGGAACATGACCGCACCCTCGACGCGGGTTATTGTGCGCCGGCGAATGATCCATCCGAACACCCAGAAGAGGACCGATGCGGCAAGGAGCACGAGCAGGTCGACATTTCCGATTGATCCGAATTGGAGGGGGCGTATAGTGGCGCCGACACCCGCTACGAAGAATACGTTGAATATGTTGCTGCCTATGACATTTCCAAGTGCCATGCCGGGGCTTCCCTTGAGGGCGGCGGCAACAGATGTAGCCAATTCAGGCAGGGATGTGCCCAGAGCCACGATAGTCAGTCCGATAACAGCCTGACTGACTCCGAGAGCCGAGGCGATACCTGAGGCACCGTCGACAAACCGGTCGCCACCCCATATCAGCATTGCCAGACCTCCAAGGAGCCAGATCCAGGCTTTGAGCATGGACATTGACGCGGCCGCAGACGGTTTCTGCGGCCGGTCGGTATTTTCAGGGACAGGTAGCTGCTCCTTTGCACGGCTGAAGGTGTAGCGCATGAAAATCATGAAGAAGATGAGGAGGATAAGGCCGTCGACGCGTGTAAGCATTGCTGGACTCTGCCCATCGAGCAAGGGTCCGTTGCCCATAATGAGCAACACGAGCGAGGAGAGGATTACCATAGGAATCTCGTTGGTCATGATGCTACGGTCGATAAGTATGGGACGACACATGGCGGTAATACCTATGATAACCAATACATTGAAGATATTACTACCGACTACATTGCCGACTGCAATCTCAGTAGCGCCACGGGCGGCAGACATGGCTGTGATGACAAGTTCGGGTGCGGATGTACCAAACGCCACGATTGTGAGACCTATGACAAGTTCGCTAATACCAGAACGACGCGCGATGGCTGAGGCGCCATCGGTAAGGGCACTTGCACCAACAAGTATCAGCACAAGTCCAAGCAACATGTAGAAAATATCGAGCAACATATATGAAGAACAGCTCTGAATGTAAAAAGATGACCAAAAGTAGCAAAAATGTGTGGAATTGCCGGCTATTCAAGGCCAAAAAGCATAGGACGCAACCATTGAACGGATATGGGAAACTCCGATAGAACGAAAAATATCAACAAAGGGGATATTTCGCAAAAATTGCCAGGTCAAATTCTATAATTTTGCAGAACTACAAATCACAAAAAAGCTTGCCATGAACCGAGACCATCATGCACACACATACCGCTCCACAGTCCATTGTGCCGAATTGACGCGTAAACTTCACAAGCGACAGCACGTGATCATTCGCGGGGCCTTTTGCTGAAGTTCCACTTCATGGAAAGCATCACATAGGATGGAATGGAGTTGACCCACGTCTCGGTGCGTGCCTGCGATGATATGTTATAACTTATACTCTTCACATTGCCAAGTATGTCATATCCGTCGAGCGCCACCATAAGCCGCCCTTTGAGCAGCTGCTTAGAGATGCGAGCATTCCACACAAGTTGGTTGGTGTTCATCTCGTGATAGTCATAACCACGGTTAGAATACATTGTGAGATCAGAGGTAATCTCTATGTTGCATGGCAACGCAAAACGGCAGTTCGCTCCATAACTGAAAGTGGTTATATTGAAAGGGGTGAAGTCATGTGCCGACGAAGAAGAATGTTCAGTGTCAACACTTCCCTTGATGCCCACCGTGTGACCTTTGAAATCGTAGTCCAGTCCTATTTTATCACTAAATCCTAAAGTATTGACTATGTTTTTTGTTATTGAAGCAAAACCATCTGTCGACATCATATCTGACAGACGCCCTTGCGTTACATCCGAGCTGTTGTAAAACCAGAATTTGCGGGCTGGATCAACAAACACATTCCAGCCAAGATGGTATATCATTGACTGATTGCCGGAGACATTGACAGGCCTGTAAGTGCGTACTCCTGTTGTGCGGTCATAGTTGTAGCTCATGGTCACATCGTTGAAGGGGTGTCTCCAATTTATGCTCGCATTGACAAACAAACGGTCCTGCCACAGTTTGCTTGACGTGTAGTTGAGTTTCAGAGTGCTGTTTATTTTCTGCTTCAAGTCGAGATTTCCGGTGCGCAGATTGAGAGGGTCCGAGTCGAAAGTCACGTCAACAAGGTCCATCATATCATAGCTCACACCGTTTAGATTATATTGCAGCTCAAGGGTATGGATACGCTTTGGGAGCGACCAGAACACTGATAGATTGCTTGAGGGACTCACGTAGTTTTTCTTCAGCAATCTGGATACCAAGCCATCATATTTGAACCGTTCGTGGTTTATATTGGCACCGGCGTTCAGATTGACCGAAAGCAGACTATAGCTCTTGCCATCGCGCTTCTCCTCCTTGAAATATTTGAAATACATGGTGATATATTCATGACTGTGCTGTTGCCCAGTGATATAGCTATTGCGAGGATCGAGTTGCATCAGTTTGTCAATAATAGACATCCTGTCGGTCGGATAAAAATAGGTGTCATTAGAGCTTGCATCCCGTAGAGTCTCGTTACCGTCAGTCTCTGAGGTATACCACGTGTTGTCAGTGTAAAGATACCTGTGACAGTAGGCTATCGAGGGCATTATCGTGACTGTTGATGACAGATTGATTGACGAATTGGCGCCCACCCAATATTCATAACGGTGATTGTGCCCAGGGTTGAGACGGCGGTCGTCCTGAGGTAACTCTCCATGATATTGCAGGGTATAATTGTTGTTAGCATCGGCAAGACCGCGGTAGTAATATCCATGGCTGCTTAGTGTGACACCGTGTGGGGTGTCCTTTATCCTGAATGTAGAATTGTGTTGCCAACTACCTCCCCACTCTCGTTGTCTTGACTCCAGATAGTTGAGATATCGGTTTATGACATCGGTTCCACCGGGCATACCGGCAACCAATTCGTCCTTAAGTTCCAGACCTGCATCGGGCTTATTGCTGAATGAACCTTCGGTTAGATCGGCGCGTTTTTTCGTGTCACCATAATTACCATATAGTTCTATGCGGGTATTATACTTATTGCCCTGCGATGGGCGGAATGTAAGGATATGCTGTGTGTTAAGCTGCAGGTCGCGGTTGAGCGAGTTATCCCAGCGGCGTGTATAGGTGTCGCCGCCTGTCAGGAAGTTCTGTTGGCTTGTGCGTGTATTGAGGTCGGTGTGCTTGTAAGATGCAGCTACATTACCTGTTATCTGAAAAGAATTTCCGTGATAGTAACCATAGTCAATACCACCACCTTTGGCATTGGTCAGGCCATTGCGGGAATCGGAAGGATTCCAATCGCCGTTACGACCCGGATTTCGGGTCTCGTTCAGATTGTTTATAAATCCATAGGCGGCAAGTCGCATTGATTTGGTATATCCCAACCCGAAAGCACGGCCGCGGTAGCGGCTGTGGGTGCCACCGCCGGCTTCGGCGTTTGCCATCCATCCGGCGTTATAGCCTTTTTTCAGCTTCACATCCATCACATACTCGTACTGATCGCGTCCTGCTACAGTTTTTCCAAGCACTTCGGCCACGTTGTTAGCTTTTTCATACACCTGGATGTTTTTCACGGTATAAGCAGGTAGGTTTTGCAGCAGCACAAGTTTGTCGCCCTGGAAAAAATCTTTGCCGTCAAGCAACAGTTTTTCAACAAACCTGCCGTTTACATAAATCTGTCCGTTCTCTTTCAGCTCCACCCCCGGCATGCGTTCTATCAGAGCGTCAAGCATAGAACCCTGGGCTATCTTGAAAGCGTCGGCATTATATTGTATAGTGTCACCCTTGTTGACAAACTGGAGCACCGAAGCTTTGACTGTGACTTCGCCCAGCAACAGACTCTTTTCAAACTTTGAAAGACGGCGCATTTCTACTGTTCCGGCCTCATATACCGCGCCATTGAGTGTAAACGGTCTTACTACAGTGTCAAAATCCGGCAACGTAAATCTTAATATGAAACTGCTTCCCGCGCCCTTGGCCCGCAGATTGAAGAAATTGCGAGTACCGTTTGCTCCGTTTTCCGAATAAAACGATTCGCCTCGCCCAACAACAGTGCTGTCGGGCGCAAGAACCTCGACGGTCACATTCTCAGTAACAGGCTCGCCGGTGATCATGTTGGTAATATATCCCTCCACTCTGAATTCGATCATCTTTTTATCTGTTGCGATAGCTGTCGCCGATATTGCAGATAACAAGCACAAGAGTGTTATAAATAATTTCATGGCTGATTCTTTGGTAGTAATCAATATATGAATCATATACTTGATGGAACTTGTCGTTATAGTAAGTTCTGTAAAAGATTATTATCAACCCGGTGGGTTGAATTAAAATTCTAAATAGAGATGAAAAAGTCGCACAAAAGGCAGGATGTTAACAAATCAGTAGCAAACACACCGTTAATTACCAATGCTATGAACTTCATCGCAAATTTCGTTAGAATCTTCGGGATTTGCAAGGCTTTCGATGGAAACAATCCATCAACAGTTCTTATCAAACACCATCTTACAATTTCGTTGCCATTGAACCATAATTAGAAAAGCATTCAAGAATTATCGCTATGCCGCCCCCAAAAACCGTCAACTCGATTCTATCAAGATATCTTTCGACATTTCACTTTTTTGTAGTAACTTTGTTGATAAAACACGAGAAACAACGAACATGTCAACAAAACCCACTGTACTGGTTACCGGAGCCGACGGCTTCATTGGATCGCACCTGACCGAACTGCTGCTGAATGAGGGCTATCATGTAAGAGCCCTTTGTCTGTATAACTCATTCGGCTCGCTCGGATGGCTGGAAGGTGTGTCGCACCCTGAGCTTGAAACAATATCGGGAGATGTGCGCGATCCTGACCTGTGCCGTCAGATATCGGATGGATGTGAGATAATATTCCATCTTGCAGCTCTGATAGCCATACCCTACAGCTATGTCGCACCGGACAGTTATGTCGACACCAACATAAGGGGGACGCTGAACATGCTTCAGGGGGCACGAGCCAACAAGTCGTTAAAACGGATAATAATCACATCGACGAGCGAGGTGTATGGGACAGCGCTGACCGTACCAATAGCGGAGACCCACCCACGGCAGCCTCAGTCGCCGTATTCCGCGACCAAGATAGGAGCTGACGCACTGGCATTGAGCTTTCACGCGGCGTTCGATCTGCCGGTCGTGATAGCCAGGCCGTTCAACACTTTCGGGCCCCGCCAGAGCGCTCGTGCCATAATACCAACCATAATAACCCAGATAGCATCGGGAGCGACCGAAATCAAGGTGGGTGATCTGACTCCTACCCGCGACTTCAACTATGTGGAAGACACGGCCCGCGGCTTCCTGGCCATAGCGCGTGCAAACGATGTAGAGGGCCAGGAGATAAACATTGCCACCGGTAGCGAAGTCACAATGGCCAAAACACTCGACACAATAGCCACGCTAATGGGGAAAGAGGTAAGCTGGGTGACGGATCCGGCACGTCTACGTCCATCGAAGAGCGAGGTAAGGCGCCTGCTCGGCGACTCCTCAAAGCTCAGAGAGCTGACCGGATGGGCTCCGAAATACAGCCTTGAGGATGGTCTGCGCAAAACTATAGAATGGTTTACAGAGCCGGCAAACCTGGCCAGATATAAAGCTGATATTTACAACCGATAATCATGGGACGCAGGATAGTCATACTGATGCTCGGAGGCGCCAAAAGGGTGTCGATAGGCAGGATGATATGTGAGGAATGCCGGAAGCTCGGACTGGAGCCCAAGCTGATAAGCTATGAGCTGACCGAACATGAGCCTATAGCCGAGATAGGCAGTGTAGCCGTGGGGCTGAGATGGTCGGACCCCGGAGTTGACGGGGACATAGTGAGAGTGCTCCGCGACCACGGTGCCGGTCCTAACAGAGAGCATGACAGTGTGTGCGCACTGATCCCATTTGTAGACGGGGCAATAGAGGTAGCCGGCAGAATAGCCGCAAAGCATGAATGGATATACGCGCCGGTATCGTCGCCAGAGAGATCGCACGCACTGTTTGACAAAGCGGATTCGGCGGTGCTGTTTGAGAAATGCGGTCTTCCGATACCAGCGACATACGCTCCAGGAGCATTAAAGTTTCCGTTGATAGCCAAGCCCCGGCTGGGGTCAGCATCGAAGGGTATAAAGATAGCCTACAGTGCCGAGGACCTGAATGGGACAGACACAGACAGGTATCTGCTACAGGAATATATAGAACATCCGAAGGAATATACGGTAGACTGCTTTGTGAGCCGCGATGGCGATATACTGTGCATAAGCCCCCGCCTGAGGGTTGCAACGACCGGTGGTGAAGTGACAAGGACCATAACAGTAGCGGACGCAGAGCTGACAAGCCTATCAAGAAAGACTCTAAAAGCTCTTGATCTGCGGGGAGCCGTGACATTGCAGTTTCTGCGCAATCAGTCGGGCCGGACCATGCTCATGGAAATAAATCCGCGTCTGGGCGGCGGCGCAGTCTGTACAGTCCATGCAGGCGGCAACATACCGCAAATGATAGTAGCCGAAGCCGCAGGCCAAAAGCCGAAAGCGCCGGACTCCATACAACCTTCAATAGAAATAGCACGTTACTTTCAGGAAGTAGTATTCCGCAACGACAGCAAATAACAGATATGCCAAGCAACTACCGCACCATAATCATAGCCGAGGCCGGAGTGAACCACAACGGATCGCTCGAACTGGCACGCCGCATGGTCAGGGAGGCCGCCCGCGCAGGAGCCGACTATGTGAAATTTCAGACCGCTGTGCCAGAACTGGTGATAAGCAGCATAGCCCCGAAAGCAAAGTATCAGGAGGAGACCACAGGCAATGAGGAAAGCCAGCTTGAAATGTGCAAGGCGATACACCTGCCGCTGTCGGATTACGCCGGGCTTGCCGAGTTATGCCGCAGCGAGGGCATAGGGTTCATGAGCACACCCTTCGACCTGGTAAGCATAGACACGCTGATACCGCTCGAAATGGATTACTGGAAGATACCCAGCGGCGAGATAACCAACCTTCCGTATCTACGCAAGATAGGCTCACTCGGCGGAAAGGTAATAATGTCGACAGGAATGTCGACATTGAGCGAGGTGGCCAAGGCGGTTGACATACTTGAAGCTGCAGGCACCAGCCGCCGCAACATTTCGCTGCTCCACTGCACCACCCAATATCCTACGCCTTACTGCGATGTGAATCTAAGGGCCATGAACGCCCTGCGCTCACTGGGGTGCGGACGGATAGGCTACAGCGACCATACGACGGGAATAACCATACCTATCGCCGCTACGGCAATGGGTGCAACTATAATAGAGAAGCATTTCACACTCGACAAAAATATGGCCGGACCGGATCACCGGGCATCGCTCGATCCGGAAGAACTGCGAGAGATGGTCAAGGCCATACGCCAGACAGAGGAAGCCATGGGTAGCCCAATAAAAAAGGTGGCGGCAAGCGAGGCCGACAATATCGAGATAGCAAGAAAAAGCATAGTGGCATCGCGCAATATCCGCAAGGGAGAACTACTCACGGAGGAAAACATGACCGTGAAACGTCCCGGGGGTGGCATATCGCCGATGCGCTGGGATGAGATAGAAGGCACCCGCGCCGTAGCCGACTTCGCATACGACTCCCTGATATATACAGACTGACCCAAACCAAGGATCGAGATGGCAGAGAAGCAGACACTAAACATGAACCAGGAGCAGCGGTTGCAGCAAAAACTGTCGCCGCTACAGGTTCAGTATGCGCGTCTGCTGGAGATGACTTCGCCAGAGATGGAGGAGGAAGTGAGGAGACAGCTGGATGACAATCCGGCTCTTGAAGTTGATCCGGACATGAATGACAACGGCACGGACCAGACTTCTACGGGTAGCGACACATATAATAACCATAATCATGATGTGTCGGACTACTATCATGACATAGCATCGCGAAGCGGCTCGGCCGCCGAATGGAGCAATTATGATTCAGGCGAACCGGAGTCGCTGACAGAATACCTTGACCGCCAGATAGCGGAACTAAACCTTTCGGGTCGTGAGGACGCCATAATCCACCTGATAACCGGCAATATAGACGGCAACGGATACATGACCCGATCGATAGCGGGAATATCGGATGACGCAGCCATGCAGCTCGGCATTGACACCACACCCGATGAGGTGAACGGACTATGGCAGAGGGTGAGGGCACTCGACCCGGCAGGTGTCGGCGCCGTTGACCTGCGTGACTGTCTGCTATTGCAGCTTGACCGTCGCAAAGCAGACGTGGCCGTGAAAACCGCCCGCGAGATGATAGCCCACTATTTCGACCTGTTCGCTCACAAGCGCTATGACAGGCTGATGGCCGAGATGGAGATCGACAGCAAAGCTCTGTCGGAAGCCATAGAGGTAGTGCGGACACTGCACCCCAAACCGGGCACACTGGTGGGAGGCAACCCGATGGATGACCTCCAGACTCAGGTGACTCCGGACTTCATAGTAGACACCGACGGCACGGAGATAACCTTGACAATGCCCAACACCCTACCCTCGCTGAAGATAGAGGAGAGTTTTGATATAAGCGACGTACAGTTGCCGGCAAAAGGGGCATCGTCGAGAGAGCGAGAGGCGATATCGTTCATCAAGTCGAAGCATGACGAGGCAGCCGGATTCATAAGGGCAATAAAAATGCGCCGGCAGACATTGTATGACATGATGCGGGCCATAGTGTCCCTTCAACCGGAATTCTTCATGTCGGGAGGCGACACGTCATGCCTTCGCCCGATGATACTACGCGATGTATCTGACGCCACAGGCTACGACGTATCGGTGATATCGCGTGCAGCGGCCGGTAAATATGTAGCTACGCGCAACGGTCTATTCTCGCTGAAAAGCCTGTTTAACGAACGTTCGGGCGGCCCGGAAGCCGATGCGTCGGCAGCCCAGGTATTGTCGGCCCTACGTGAGCTGATATCGGAAGAGGATCCATCGTCGCCAATGAGCGATGACGCTCTCGTAAACGCACTACGCACCAAAGGATTTGACATAGCACGCCGTACTGTGGCCAAGTACAGAGACCGCGCCGGAATACCGGTGGCACGGCTGCGCCGTCGATTACAATCATAATACTTACCATAATGTCAGAACAGGAAATCCCGGAGACACAAAGGCACTACAGTGCAACAGACCGCATCATAGTCAATGCGGCTCATTTCATATCGTTCATATTCAGTCCGCTGCTGATACCATTATACGTGATGTGTCTGGCATGTTACCTGTCGTATATGGCAGTGCTACCATTCGGAACACTGGTCAAAGTGACACTGACAGTATTTGCGCTGACATGCCTGTTCCCACTCATATCGATAGGAGTGCTCTACAAGACCGGCAAGGTGAGCGACCCAGGGCTAAACAACCGCAACGAGCGCACCATACCGTTCATAATAAGCGCGGTGAGCTACATATTGTGCTTCATATATCTCCGGATGCTCAATGCGCCCTACTGGCTGACCAACTTCAGCGCCGCCGGTCTGGCCATAGCCATAACCGCGTGTCTGATAAACCTGAAATGGAAGATCTCGATACACCTGGCGGCCATGGGCGGCCTGACAGGGTTCATATTGAGACTGATGGTGTCGGGACAAACGCTCCGGCCGACATTCTACTGGCTGCTGGCGGCCATAGTAGCCACAGGACTTACGGGGACGTCGCGCCTGATACTTGAACGCCATACGCCGAGTCAAGTAGGAGCCGGTGTCGTTGCCGGAGTATTGCTGACGTATTTCATAACGGGCATAAATTTATGAGGCAAAGACTTTGCCAGTAAGAAAAAAAGCGCTACCTTTGCGGCGATTTTGTGGACAACCACGTCCACAAAGCAACCAATCAATATATAACACGCTTAAAATAAAAGCATGAAGTACGAAACCGTTTTCATTTTAACTCCCGTTTTGTCTGATGCCCAGACAAAGGAAGCGGTAGAAAAGTTCTCGAAGGTGCTTACCGACAATGGCGCCACCATCGTCAACACCGAGGACTGGGGCCTTCGCAAGCTCGCCTACCCCATCCAGAAGAAGTCAACAGGCTTCTACAACCTGATCGAATTTGACGGCGACCCGACACTGGTCAAGAAGCTGGAGACAGCATTCCGTCGTGACGAGCGCGTAGTTCGTTTCCTCGTCTTCCGTCTGGACAAGTATGCAGCCGAATACGCAGCAAAGCGCCGCACCCTGCACGCAAACAAGGCCAGCGAGGCACAGTCAACCGAAGCAGAAACCAAGGAGAACTAAACAAACATCATGGCACAAGCAAATTCAGAAATCCGCTATCTCACTCCCCTGTCGGTGGACGTGAAGAAAAAGAAATATTGCCGCTTCAAGCGCAGCGGTATCAAGTATATCGACTACAAGGATCCCGAGTTCCTGAAGAAATTTCTGAACGAGCAGGGTAAGATACTTCCCCGCCGTATCACCGGAACCTCACTCAAGTTTCAGCGTCGCGTAGCCCAGGCCGTAAAGCGTGCCCGTCACCTGGCCCTCCTTCCCTACGTAACCGACCTGATGAAGTAATCCACCTCCAATCATCACTCAAATTCAGGACACAATGAAGATCATTCTTAAGGAAGATATCACCGGCCTCGGCTACAAGGACGATGTAGTCGAAGTGAAGGACGGCTATGGCCGTAACTACCTCATACCGCAGAACAAAGCAGTCATCGCAACACCCGGCGCTATCAAGGTTCTTGAGGAGAACCAGCGTCAGCGCGCCCACAAGCTCGCCAAGATCAAGGCTGATGCAGAAGCAACAGCAGCAGCACTCGAGGGCGTAGCACTGACCATCGGCGCCAAGACAAGCTCGACCGGCACCATCTTCGGTTCGGTAAACAACATCCAGATAGCAGAAGCTCTCGAGAAGCTGGGTCACAACGTAGACCGCAAGCTCATCGAAGTGAAGGAAACTATCAAGGAGGTTGGCAACTACACCGCTACTATCCGTCTGCACAAGGAAGTAGCTGTAGAAATACCCTTTGAAGTTGTAGCTGAATAATATCGGCTGACTCAGATAAAGCGCTGCGGCGCCATGATCCGGACCTACGGATCGTGGCGCCGCAAACCGTTATTTCAGGGTAATAATCGGGCATGAATATGCATAAAGCGCAGATTTATGTGCAGGATTTTGGCGCAAAATAATGCTTTTTATTATCTTCGCCACCGATGTGATGCAACATCCTTAACATCAAACCACACCATTGATTCACACTATAGCTTCATTTCTCAGCATACCATGGGTATACTGGTCGCTCACGATAGCCTATGGCGTCACGGTACTGAGTATCGTGGCTGTCGTGCTGTCGGAAAACCGTAACCCTGTGAAGTCGCTGGCCTGGGTGACGGTGTTGCTTACATTCCCGATAGGAGGACTGATACTGTATATATTTTTCGGGCGCAGCATAAGGAACACCCGAATGATATCGCGGCGCAAAAAGCGCAAGCTGCTCAGGGCTGAACCGATGATAAAAACCCAAGCGGACCCTGCTGATGCCGTTCTGTCGAGGGAATCACGACAGAATATACAGCTGGCAAAGTCGCTGTCGGGAGCGCGTTATTATCCGGGGAATACGGTGAAACTATTTACAGACGGGCGGTCGAAATTCGAATCGCTGAAACGTGATCTGAAAGCGGCCCAGAAGTATATAAACCTGCAATATTACATAATAAGCGACGATAGTCTGGGTATGGAGATAGCCGACATACTGATAGACCGCGCCAATGCGGGAGTGAAAGTGAGGCTTATATATGACTCCATAGGATCGATGTCGACCAGCGGCAAGTACTTCAAGCGGCTTAAGGAGGCGGGTATAGATGCCGAACCGTTTGCCAAAGTAGCGTTCCCAACGTTCGCGACACGCATAAACTGGCGTAACCACCGTAAGATATGCGTGATAGACGGGAGGTGTGGCTACATAGGCGGAATGAATATAGCTGACCGCTATATAGACGGCGGCAAAACTTTCAGCGGATGGACCGACGCACATCTGCGTATAGAAGGCCCGGCAGTGGCCACACTTAACTTCAGTTTTGCCGTGGACTGGAACTTCATGGGCAACCCCCTTCTGATAGACAAATCGACAAGTATGCCGGGAAGTGATGGAATGAAGGCCGGAATGCAGCTGGTCACCTCGGGGCCTACGAGCCAATGGAGCAATGTAGCAATGGTGATGCTCAAGGCTATAGGAAATGCGAAAAAGCGCGTATTCATACAAACGCCATATTTTCTGCCACCTGAGAGCATGCTCAAGGCACTGCAGGACGCGGCGCTGGCAGGTGTGGACGTGCGGGTGATGATACCCCGGCACAGCGATTCGCTGATACTCACATATGCCTCGCGCAGCTATATATCGGAATGTCTGAAGGCCGGAATAAAAATACTGATGTTTGATGGCGGCATGCTTCACAGCAAGGTTGTGATAGTAGATGACGAATTCTCATCGGTGGGGTCGGCCAATATAGACTTCCGCAGTTTTGAACATAATTTCGAGAGCAATATGATGGTGTACAGCACTGAGCTTAACGCTGAACTGCGCCGTCGATTCAGCACAGCCCAGGGGTTGTCGGAAAGTATTCGTGCATCCCGCTGGCGCCACCGCCCTCTGCCACAGAAGACATTTGAATCGATACTGAGACTGCTGAGCCCGGTGTTATAGTCGGAAGTGGCAAAAAAATAGAGCCAAGTGGACATTTTTAATATTCCAAAATGGGTAAGTATTGGGATTTTTTGCTAATTTTGTGAAAATTTGGAACGAGTATGTCCTCCGATCTACAGCAGCGCATCGAAACTGTAAGGCGCAAGGCAGGTCTTCTGACCGAGCGCATCCACATTCTCGAATCAGCCAGCGCGGCCGACCGACGGCATATAGCCGAGCTTGAAGAACGAGTGGCAGATCTGGAGCGAAAGCTTCAGGAAGCAAATCTCAAGCTTGAATACACCGCCATCGTAAGCTCACTGGCTCCTACAGCCGATGATGTAGACGGGACAAGGGATCTGCTTGTCCGGTTAGTGCATGAAATAGACAGATGCATCACGGATCTAAACGACTGATGCTATGGCAAGAGAAACTCTCGACATAAACCTCAATATAGCAGGCGAATATATATCGCTCAACAATATACCGTTCGCCGAAGAGGCCATACTCCGTCAAGCCGCCGACCAAATAAACTCGGCATGGCGCAAATGGAGTTCGCGATTTGCCGACCGCTCGGCACTTCACATCATGGCCCGCGTAAGCCTCCTCTTTGCCCGCGCCTACCTTGTACAGAAGGAGGCAAACGGCAATGTCGATCAGCTACTGTCGGAACTCGACTCAGAGTTTGACCGTCTGCTGACATCAACCGGGATGCCGGAAGACTGACAAGGTCGCAACTGCATTCCATACATCTCGAGCCCGTCGACGTCTGCACGCCCAACGCCGCCTTCCCGCTATGTCCGCATCCGGGAATAAGCGTAAGTGATGGTGAGTGCGGACATTTGTTTTATATAACTATCTTGAATCAAGTAATATAGTATTAACCCTACCCTATTCATATCATGACAACAATATTAACCATCATAGGATGTCTGCTGGGCATAGCCCTCGGTGTTGCCGGAGCTGTCATAGTGACCCGCAATATGGCGAACACCCGTGCGAAGGCAATCATAGAGGAAGCCAACCGCGAAGCTGATGTGATAAAGAAAAACAAACTGCTGGAGGCCAAGGAAGAGGGCATGAAGATAACCTCAGAGGCCGAGAAGCAGGCTCAACAGCGTCTGTCGAAAGTGCAGTCGACAGAAAGCAAACTGAAACAGCGCGAGATGCAGCTTAACCAGCAACAGAACGAGATACAGCGTTCGCGCCACGATGTAGAGCAACAGAAGGCACGCCTGGATGATCAGCGGATGCGCGTCGAAGCCCGCGACAAAGAACTCGACGCATTGACGGCCAAGGCTCGTGAAGAACTTGAGCACGTGTCGGGTCTGACCTCGGAAGAAGCCAAGGAAAAACTGATAGAGTCGCTGAAAGATGAGGCCAAGACCGCGGCTCAGAGCTACATAAACGATATAATGGACGACGCTAAGCTGACCGCCAACAAGGAGGCCAAACGTATAGTGGTACAGTCGATACAGCGTGTAGCTACCGAGACTGCCATAGAGAACAGCGTGACAGTGTTTCAGATAGACAGCGATGAGATAAAGGGCCGCATAATAGGTCGCGAGGGTCGAAATATACGCGCACTTGAGGCTGCAACTGGTATCGAGATAATAGTAGACGATACGCCCGAGGCAATCGTACTGTCGGGCTTCGATCCTGTACGTCGCGAGATAGCACGCCTGGCTCTGCACCAGCTCGTAGCCGACGGCCGCATCCACCCGGCCCGCATCGAGGAAGTAGTGGCCAAGGTGCGCAAACAGATCGAGGAAGAGATAATAGAGACCGGTAAGCGTACGGCTATAGATCTGGGTATACATGGACTGCATCCCGATCTGATCCGCCTGGTAGGTAAAATGAAATATCGTTCGAGCTACGGACAGAACCTGCTTCAGCACTCACGCGAAACAGCCAATCTGTGCGCCGTGATGGCATCGGAGCTTGGCCTGAACCCGAAGAAGGCACGCCGCGCCGGCCTGTTGCACGATATAGGCAAGGTGCCCGACGAGGAGCCGGAACTGCCTCACGCACTGCTTGGCATGAAGCTTGCAGAGAAATATAAGGAGAAACCTGAGATATGCAATGCCATAGGTGCCCACCACGACGAGATAGAGCAGACATCGCTGTTGGCTCCGATAGTACAGGTGTGCGACGCCATATCGGGTGCGCGTCCGGGAGCACGCCGCGAGATTGTAGAAGCCTACATAAAGCGCCTCAACGATCTTGAGCAGCTTGCCCTGAGCTATCCAGGTGTCATCAAGACATATGCCATACAGGCCGGCCGAGAACTGCGCGTGATAGTCGGTGCCGACAAGATAGATGACGTTGAGACCGAAAAGCTCTCGGCTGAAATAGCAAAACGCATTCAGGACGAGATGACCTATCCCGGCCAAGTGAAGATAACCGTTATACGCGAAACCCGCTCAGTAAGCTTCGCCAAATAATCAGAGCCACAATGAGCGACAATCAGACAGACGAGCCACGCGACACTGAACGCGCCTGCGGCAAGCCTAACGGCGGCTGCTGCGGATCGTGCGGCGGAGGATGCCGCAAGCGTGATCCGCGTGGTAAACTACACTGCTACAACTGGCTTGACGATATACCCGGATCGATGGCCGACACCGACCTGGTGGAGGTGCAATTTAAGAATACCCGCAAGGGCTTTTTCCGCAACTCCAACAAGCTTGACCTGAATACAGGCGACATGGTGGCCGTGGAGGCAGCTCCGGGCCACGATATCGGTTGCGTCACGCTTACCGGCCCGCTTGTGCAGCTTCAGATGAAACGGTCGGGGGTGAAGAGCGACGCCGAACTCAAACGCGTGTTCCGCATAGCGCGTCAGGGCGACCTTGACAAATACGAGGAGGCCAAGGCCAAGGAAAACGACACCATGATACGCGCCCGCAAAATTGCCGAGAGCCTTAAGCTCAACATGAAGATAGGCGATGTGGAGTATCAGGGCGACGGAAATAAAGCCATATTCTACTACATCGCAGATGAACGTGTGGACTTCCGTCAGCTCATCAAGGTGCTAGCCGAGACATTCAAGGTGAGAATCGAAATGAAGCAGATCGGTGCCCGACAGGAGGCAGGCCGCATAGGCGGTATAGGTCCCTGCGGCCGTCCGCTATGCTGTGCATCGTGGATGACCAACTTCGTATCGGTAGGCACAGCCGCGGCCAGATTTCAGGACATATCACTCAACCCGCAGAAGCTTGCCGGACAGTGCGCCAAACTGAAGTGCTGCCTCAACTTTGAAGTGGATGCCTACGTGGAGAGCGTGAAACACCTGCCACCAAAGGACATACGCCTCGAGACGACAGACAACACGTATTATCACTTCAAACACGATATATTCAAACGCGAAATAACCTACTCCACCGACAAGTCGATAGCAGCCAATCTGGTGACAATAGACGCCTCGCGTGCATTTGAGGTAATAGCTCTCAACAAGGCCGGAGAGAAGCCCCAGTCGCTTATGCGCGACGAGGATCTGGCCAACAGCGAGCGCTCGCCTTATAATGATATTCTCGGTCAGGACATAACCCGCTTCGATAAGAAAAAGCGCAAGAAGAAAAGCACGAAAAAGCCGGCAGCCGACAAGCAGCCGGCACAACAGGCGCAATCATCGGAGAAACCGGTTCAGCCACGCGATAAAAACAGGCATAACCAGCCGAAAGGCCCGAAGCCTCAGGGTGGTAACAACCAGACACGCGATAGCAAGGACCAGCCAAGACCGCAGAAGCCGCCGCGTCAGGGTAGTGAACAGCCTCAGAAAAACAATAACCAGAAGCCGCCGCGCCATGACAGACAGCCGCGCAAGCCTCGTCAGGATGACAATAACACCGGAGGCGATCAGCAGCACAAGCCATCGGCCGAAGCGACAAACGACTGAACCATATTCATGCACCGTTTACCTCATCTCTTCATTACGGCAGCGATATGGATGCTCACGGCCCAGGCTTGTTCGCCCACACCTGAGGCATTCAGCAAGTATGACACGCTCGATAATGCAGAGTGGCCATACGAAGATACTCTTGTGTTTATCCCAACCATAGCACCCTATGCAGAAGGAGAGCTGTCGGTGGGTATACGACATAACGGCAGCTACCCCTACCGGAACCTGTGGCTGGAGATAACCACGCCTGTCGGCTCTGACAGCATAACCATGCGCGATACCGTAGCTATAGAGCTGGCCGACCGATACGGGCTGTGGCGCGGCACCGGACTGGGCGCACTGCGCCAACTACGCGTACCCGTGAGGCAGAACGTAAGAGTTGACAGCGGTTCGCATATACTGGTACGCCACATTATGCGAGCCGACACGCTGCGCGACATTGAACAAGTAGGCATATTCATTGAAAAGACAAAATGACCGCCATTTTCGACAGCATAATCTTTGACATGGACGGCACCCTATGGGACGCTGTCGACTCTTACTGTGAGGTCTGGGATGTCACTTTTGCCCAGACCGGACGCCCGGAGCTTAAAGTGACCCGCGAAGAACTGATAAAGTGCATGGGGCTGCCTATCGACAAGATTTACGATCGTATTGTCACCGACCAAAGCATAGACCGTGAGAATTTTCTTCGCGTGCTCGATTCCAACGAACAATCGATGATGCCAAAGCTTGGAGGCAAGCTCTATGATGGTGTAAGCCATTACATGCCCCTGCTGGCGCAGCATTACCGACTATTCATGGTGAGCAACTGCGGAGCCGGAGGAATACACAATTTCCTTGAACTTACCGGTCTGTCACCATGTATGACCGACACTCTGACTTTTGGGCAGACTCATCTTGGCAAGGACGGCAACATCAACTTGCTGCGCGAAAAATACCGGCTCCAAGCCCCCGTTTATGTCGGAGATACTGAAAGCGACTGCACTGCAGCGCACAAGGCCGGAATACCCATGATACATGCAGCCTACGGTTTTGGCACAGCTCCTCAGGCAGAAGCTCATGTGCAATCGTTCGCCGAACTTGCCGGGCTGCTACTTTCCTCACATACAAACAACTAATCCCCATACTATAATATGAGCCAGCTGGTAATTCTCACTCCGGAGGAGCAGCAAGTGCGACTCGACCGTATCAGGTCTATCATGGCCGACGCAGGCGTCGATGCCATGATCATTTCAGACAATGCCAATACATTCTACCTCACAGGCAGAGTGTTTTCAGGATATATATACATACCGGCCAAAGGTGATCCGGCATACTTTGTACGCCGTCCGGTCGAACTTTCCGGCAGCAATGTGCACTACATACGCAAACCGGAGGAAATGGCCGGCTATACAACAGGAGGAAACATAACACTCGGTATAGAGCTCGACGTGACCCCTTATTCGACAGTCATGCGTCTCAAGGCCATTTATCCGGAAGCCGATATAGTGAATGCCTCCCCCATCATGCGTCGCGCCCGCGCCGTCAAGACCCATTGCGAGCAGAACTTGATGAGACAGTCGGGACTGAAGCATGAGCATGTCTACCGTATGGTGCCACGACTCTATAAGGCCGGTATGACCGACCTTGAACTACAGGTAGAGATAGAGCGCCTGTCACGCCTTGAAGGATGCCTGGGACAGTTCCGCATAAGCGGTGACACCATGGAAATATACATGGGCAATCTTCTCGTAGGCGATAACGCCGACTCGCCTACCCCCTACGACTTCGCGATGGGCGGTGCCGGACTCAATCCATCCTTGCCGGTAGGCGCAAACGGCACACTCATTCGTCCTGGAAATACTGTCATGGTCGACATGAACGGCGACTACACCGGCTATATGACCGATATGACCCGAACATTCCGGCTTGGAACCATAGACCCTCTGGCTGTAAAAGCACATCAGCTGTCAATCGACATATGCCACCGCATAGAAGAAACTGCCAAACCGGGCACCCCAGCCAAAGATCTTTACTTCATAGCCGAACATATGGCCGAAGAAGCCGGTCTGCACAAATATTTCATGGGGCACAGACAGAAAGCCGGCTTCATTGGACATGGACTTGGCATCGAGATCAACGAGATGCCCGTGATAGCTCCACGCAGCAAGGATATTCTTGCCGAGGGTAACGCCATGGCCATTGAGCCAAAATTTGTGATACCGGGCACAGGTGCCGTAGGAATAGAAAACACCTATCTGATAATGGCCGACAGAGCCGAATGTATAACCAACGCCCCACAGGAATTAGTTTCACTCGACTGATGACAGACAATATCACGCCATCATCCACTTCAACACACGGTAACACGCGGCCCGAGATAGCCGAAGCAATCGACAAACCTCACTTTCACACCGTAGGAGACGCCGCCGATTCGATCGGATGCGATGCCTACGTAGTAGGAGGCTACGTGCGCGACATCTTTCTGAAACGCTGTTCACAGGATATCGACTTCGTGGCCGTAGGCAGTGGCATAGAACTTGCCCGACAGGTTGCCTCTCAGCTCGGTCGTAAAGCACGTCTGTCGGTATTCAAGGCATATGGTACCGCCCAGGTACGTTTTGGAGATCTGGAACTTGAATTTGTCGGAGCCCGCCGCGAAAGTTATTCCCGCGACAGCCGCAACCCGATTGTCGAGGATGGAACACTCGATGATGATATCGCCCGCCGCGATTTCACTATCAATGCCATGGCCGTATGCGTCAACCGCAGCCGGTTTGGAGAACTCGTCGACATGTATGGTGGCTTGGAAGACCTGCGTAACGGGATAATACGCACACCAAACGACCCCGACATAACATTCAGCGACGATCCGCTCCGAATGATGAGAGCCATAAGGTTTGCCACACAACTTGACTTCGATATTTTGCCCGAGACATTCGATGCCATTGGCCGTAATGCAGCACGCATTGAGATAATAGCGCGCGAACGCATAATGACCGAACTAATGAAGATAATGGGCTCCGCACGGCCTTCGAAAGGATGGCTCCTGCTTGAGAAATCCGGGCTGCTGCCGCTTATCTTTCCGGAACTCGCGGCTATGCGCGGAGTTGACACCGTCGGCGGACGCGGACACAAGGATAACTTCCTCCATACTCTTGAAGTGCTCGACAATGTAGCCGCAAAATCCGACAATATCTGGCTACGTTGGGCCGCCCTGCTCCACGACATCGCAAAGCCACGCACCAAACGATGGGACCAGCGGATAGGCTGGACTTTCCACAACCACAACTTCATAGGAGCCAAAATGATACCGGGATTATTCCGTTCGATGCGCTTCCCCCTCAACGACAAGATGAAGTATGTGGCCAAGCTGGTTGAACTTCACATGCGTCCCATCGCACTTGTCGAGGATGAGGTGACCGACTCTGCCGTAAGACGTCTGCTCAACGATGCCGGAGATGACATCGAGGATCTCATGCTGCTTTGCCGTGCCGACATCACTTCGAAAAATCCGGAAAAAGTGAAACGCCATCTCGAAAACTTCGAGCATGTAAGGCAAAAGATGATAGAGCTCGAGGAACGCGACAACATACGCAACTACCAGCCGCCTGTCGACGGACTTGAAATAATGTCGACATTCGGCATAGGTCAATGTCGCGAAGTCGGCATAATAAAGAGCGCGATAAAAGAGGCCATACTCGACGGACGCGTTGAAAACAACCACGATGCGGCCTACGCTTTCATGCTCGTTCAGGGCGCCGAACTTGGCCTTTCTCCGGTAAATTCGCAGGACAACAGTCAAGCGATTGGTCAATAAGTCGAATTATCACTCCCCTTTTTGCCAAAAAGGATAATTTAACATAGATTTTTACGCCATTTTGAGTAATTTTGCGCTTTGAATTAGGTGCAATAGTAACTTCGTGTATCTATCTGACCACGCTTTTATTACACATCAGAAACAATTAATCATACATATTAAAAAATAATCCAATCATGCAAACCAATGTAGTGAAGTCTGCCGGTGCTATTTTTGCCGGAAGTGTCCTCTTGGCCCTCGCATCTTGCGGAGGCAACGGACAGGCTCCCCAGATGGGAGCTCCCGAGCTCGGGGTCATGACCGTCTCTCTGAGCAACAGCGAGTCGGAAAACACATTCCCTGCCCAGATAAAGGGTAAGACCGATATTGATATCCGTCCGCAGGTATCCGGATTCATCACCAAGGTTCATGTCGATGAAGGCCAGCACGTACGCAAGGGCCAGCCTCTGTTCACCATCGACCAGGTAACATTCCAGGCAGCCGTCGATCAGGCTACCGCTGCAGTCAACTCTGCCCAGACAGCTGTTTCGACCGCTAAGCGCACCGCCGACACAAAACGCGAACTCCTCGCCAAGAACATCATCTCGGAATTTGAGTACCAGACCGCTCAGGACGACCTTGCACGTGCCAATGCTACTCTCGCACAGGCCAAAGCAAGCCTTGTAAACGCCAAGAAAAATCTGGCCTACACAGTTGTGACCGCTCCCAGCGACGGTGTTGTCGGAACAATCCCCAACCGTGAAGGCTCTCTGGCAAGCCCCTCTTCGGCCCAGCCCCTCACAACCGTAAGCGACAACTCGCAGGTATATGCCTACTTCTCGCTCACCGAACGCGACCTTCTGAAAATGACCGAAGGCGGCGCACGCAGCGTGAATGATGCCGTAAAAGCCATGCCCGCCGTTCAGCTCCGTCTGTCAGATGGCACTACATATCCCGAATCAGGCACTGTTGCTACAGTATCTGGTGTTATCGACAACGCCACCGGAGCAGCAAGCGTACGCGCTCTCTTCAATAACCCCACCGGCATACTCCGCAGCGGATCTACCGGTTCGATTGTGATTCCTCAGAATTCCAACGACGTTATCGTTATTCCCCAGAAGGCTACTTACGAGCTTCAGGACCGCCGCTTCGTCTATGTAGTAGGCGACAGCAACAAGATCGCATCACGCCATATCGACGTGACCCCCGTGAGCGATGGTCAGACATTTGTTGTCACCTCAGGCCTGCAGCCCGGCGACCGCATCGTTGTTCAAGGCGTAGGTACCAGCAATGTACGCGACGGCATAGTGATTACCCCTGTCGATGCTACCCAGCCTGCCGCACAGCCGGCACAGCAGGAGCAGCCCGCAGCCGAATCCAAGTAATCCGGACAGCAAACAGCTCGCCTCTTTCCTCAAGTCTGCAATCCTAATGTTTTTATTCAATTTCCCAGATGAAACTTGATACTTTTATTAACCGGCCTGTACTCTCGACGGTAATCTCAATATTCATCGTCCTGCTGGGTCTTATCGGACTTGTGTCGCTACCCGTAACACAGTTCCCCGATATCGCGCCACCGACTATCTCGGTGACAACTACCTATCAGGGTGCAAATGCACAGGCTGTGCTGAATTCGGTCATCGCGCCTCTCGAAGAGTCGATCAACGGTGCCGAAGGCATGACATATATGGAGTCGACTGCCACCAACACTGGTTCGGCTACCATCAACGTTTACTTTGAGCAGGGCTTCGACCCCGACATGGCTGCCGTCGATGTGCAGAACCGTGTGGCAAAAGCTCAGAGCCTGCTCCCGGCCGAAGTTACGCGCGTAGGTGTGCTCACTCAGAAGCGTCAGACCTCGATGCTCCTTGGTGCCACTCTTTACGCTACCGACGACCGCTACTCGGAGAGCTTCGTAGAAAACTATATGAAGATCAACATCGTCCCGCAGATGCAGCGTATCTCAGGTGTGGGCGACGTTATGGTCATGGGTGCTGACTACTCCATGCGTATATGGCTCAAGCCCGACGTCATGGCCCAGTATGGCCTCATGCCTACAGATATCTCAAACGCTCTCGCCGAACAAAACGTCGAGGCCGCTCCCGGTGCTTTCGGTGAACAGGGCAACCAGACCTTCCAGTACACAATGAAGTACAAAGGTCGTCTCGTCACCCCCGAGGAGTTTGAGGATATCGTTGTTCGCGCTACCTCAAACGGCGAGGTACTCCGCCTTAAGGACGTTGCCGATGTTGAACTCGGCCGTGTGACTTACGGCTTCCACGGCAAGCTCAACGGCTTCACTGGTGTTACAGCCATCGTGTTCCAGACAGCCGGTTCAAACGCTACAGCCATCATCAATGACTGTCTTGCATTCCTTGACGGCGTGGAGAAAGACCTGCCCGATGGACTGGAGATAGCAATCCCGATGAACAACAATGACTTCCTCTATGCTTCGATCCACCATGTGATCCAGACCCTCATCGAGGCATTCATCCTCGTGTTCCTCGTTACTTACATCTTCCTCCAGGACCTGCGCTCCACTCTCGTGCCGGCTATCGCCATCCCCGTGGCATTGATCGGTACCTTCTTCCTGATGAACATCATCGGATTCTCGATCAACCTTATCACACTCTCGGCTCTCGTGCTTGCGATCGCCATTGTGGTCGATGACGCCATTGTGGTAGTCGAGGCGGTACACGCCAAACTCGATGTCGGATACAAGAGCTCACGCAAGGCGTCTATCGATGCCATGAACGAGATCGGCGGAGCTATCGTGTCGATCACTCTCGTCATGATGCTTGTGTTCATCCCCGTATCATTCATGTCGGGCACTTCAGGTGTGTTCTACCGCCAGTTCGGTCTTACCATGGCGTCGGCAATCGGTATCTCGGCTATCAACGCTCTTACCCTCTCTCCGGCACTGTGCGCCGTGTTCCTCAAGCCTCATAAGGCTGACGGATCTGTCGACGAGAACTCTACAGTTAAGGAGCGCATGGGCAAGGCTATGGGTGCTGCCGCCGATACAATGAAAAAGCGCTATCGCATCAGCCTGCATCCGTTCATCACCTTCATCTTCCTGGTGATCACAGTCACCCTCATGGTGCTCGGATGGTTCAGCTTCAGCAATGTGGTATACGGCATCATTGCCTGCGCATTCGGTGTTGTGACACTCGTAGGTATATTCGATGACCGCTTCCACGCATCGTTTGAGAAGGTATACAATGCGTCGCTCAACTTCTATCGCAAAGGTGTGACCTTCTTCACCCGTCACAAGGTGACAGCTTTCAGCGCAGTTGCCGTAACGGTTGCCATACTCGTATGGCTCATGAACAGCACGCCGTCGACACTTGTGCCGAACGAGGATACCGGTACAGTGTTCTGTATGATCGACATGCCCCCGGGCACATCTCAGGAACGCACAGGTGAAGTGCTCGACCAGGTCGACAAAATCTTGGGTCAGATTCCCGCTATCCAGACCCGTACGATGATCAATGGCTATAGCTTCCTTGCTGGTCAGGGTGCTACCTACGGCACATTCATCATCAAACTCAAGGACTGGGCCGAACGTGATAAAAACACAGAAAGCTCGGATGCCGTGATTCAGCAGATCTACGGCATGACCGCAAAACTTGTCAAGGACGGACGTGTCATGGTGTTCGCTCCGCCTATGATCACAGGTTACTCCATGACCAACGGTTTCGACCTGAAGATGCAGGACAAGACCGGTGGCGACATCAACGACTTCTTCGCTATCGTGCAGGGCTTCCTCGGCGCACTCAACCAGCAGCCCGAGATACAGATGGCCTACACCACCTTCAACCCCACTTTCCCACAGTACATGGTCGATATCGACGCTGCCAAGGCCAAACAGGCCGGACTGTCACCGCAGACCATTCTGTCGACACTGCAGGGCTACTACGGAGGTATGTATGTATCAAACTTCAACCGCTTCGGTAAACTCTACCGAGTGATGATGCAGGCCGAACCCGACGCACGCGTAAGCCCCGAGACACTCAACAGCATCAAGATCCGCAACGGAAACGAAATGGCTTCGATAGGCAACTTCGTTACACTGACCCGCGTATACGGCCCTGACCTGCTCAACCGATTCAACATGTTCCAGAGCATCAGCGTCAGCGGTATGCCGGCTGCCGGCTACTCATCGGGCGATGCCCTTGCTGCCATCGAGCGCGTTGCCGCCGAAACCCTCCCGCAAGGTTACGGCTACGAATATTCAGGCATGACACGTGAGGAAGCTGGAAATTCAAGCGGCAGCACAACGGCCATAATCTTCGGTCTCTGTCTGCTCTTCGTTTATCTGCTGCTCTCGGCTCAGTACGAAAGCTACATGCTGCCCTTCGCCGTAATTCTTTCCATTCCGTTCGGTCTGATGGGTACATTCATATTCGCACGCATCGGCGACATCAACAACAGTATCTACCTGCAGATTGCCTTGATCATGCTCATTGGTCTGCTTGCTAAGAATGCCATCCTTATCGTTGAGTTCGCTCTTGAACGCCGACGCACAGGCATGTCGATCTTCAATGCAGCCGTCCAGGGTGCTATAGCACGTCTGCGTCCTATCCTCATGACCTCACTGGCCCTCATCATTGGTCTGCTGCCCATGATGTTTGCTTCTGGTGTAGGCGCTAACGGCAACCGTGCCCTCGGAGCCGGATCTGTAGGCGGTATGCTTATCGGTATGCTTTGCCAGATCTTCTTCGTACCTGCACTGTTTGTCACATTCCAGTTCCTCCAGGAGAAGATATCTCCGCTCAAGTGGGAAGATACCGACAACGAGGGTATCGAAAGCGAAATCGAGCAGTATTCACGTAATTAATAACGCTCAAACAAACATGAATCTTAAAAAGATCATAATCCTGCCTGCTGCGGCCATAACATTGGCCGCAGCCATGGGCAGCTGCAATATCTACGGCAAATTCAAAATGCCGACCGACTCCGAGCTCACCGAAGAGTACGCTCGCGCATGCGACGCACAAGTCGACTCTTCAGCCTTCGGAAATCTCAAATGGCAGCAGGTATTCACCGATCCGGTTCTTGTTGACCTGATCTATCAGGCTCTTGCAAACAATACCGATCTGCGCAATGCCAAGCTCACCGTCGACATGGCCCATGCCAACCTCAAGGGTGCTAAGCTCAGCTATCTCCCTTCGGTGACTCTCAGCCCAAATGGTGCCGGAGCATCTTATGCCGGTAGCGACCTGTCGTGGACATACCAGATACCCATGTCTGTAAGCTGGGAAGTGGACATCTTCGGCAAACTGCTCAACAACAAACGTCTGCAACAGGCTTCTTATCAGCAGACGCAAGCATTGGAACAGGCAGTTCGATCTCAGATCATCGCCGCTGTAGCCAATACCTACTACTCGATAGCCACCACACAGCGCCAGCTTCAGCTGCAGGAATCCACTTCCGAAAAGTGGCTTGAGACAGTCCAGACAATGAAAGACCTCAAGGAGGCCGCAAAGTGTACGGAAGCTGCCATCGCCCAGAGCGAAGCCCAGTACTACAGTATCCTCGGCAACATAACCGATACTAAAGCCCAGCTCCGACAGCTCTACAACACAATGTCGTTGCTGCTCAACGTTCCTCCTCAGGATTGGGTTGTATCATCGCCTGCGGTTCTGTCAGTGCCCTCCATGATGCGCGAGTCTATTCCTATGCGTGAGCTTGCAGCACGTCCCGATGTTCGCGCTGCCGAATACTCGCTCGCAGCTGCATACTACACGACAGCCTCCGCACGTGCCGCCTTCTACCCCTCGATCAACATCACGGCTAACGGCGGATTCACCAACGTGCTCGGTATGGTGACTAACCCTGGCGACTGGTTCTATCAGCTCGCCGGACAGCTCACCGCACCCCTCTTTGCTCGCGGACAGAACATAGCTCGTCTCGAAGCAGCCAAGGCTGCACAGCAGAAAGCGCTCAACTCGTTTGAATACACCCTGCTCTCTGCTTCCTCCGAGGTTTCAAACGCAATGACTATCTATGAACAGGCCACTGCCAAGGCCGCCTATCTCCAGGACCAGGTGGCAAGCCTCGCTCGTGCCGTCGATATCAACGAGACCCTCCTCAAAGTCGGTGGATACAATACCACCTATCTTGAGGTTATCACAGCTCAGCAGAATCTCCTCGGCGCGCAGACCGCCGCTCTCGCTTGCGATCTGACCCAGGCCCGGGCTCTTGTCAATCTTTATCAGGCACTCGGTGGCGGCCGCTGATCTTTTTCATTCATCTAATACCCCAAAACTATGATCAGTCCTCTTGCACACGTTGATCCGTCAGCCAAAATCGGCAACAACGTGACTATCCATCCTTTCGCATTCATCGATGCTAATGTCGAGATTGGCGACGGATGTGAGATCATGTCCTACGCAAGCATTATCAACGGAACCAGAATGGGTTGCAACAACAAGATCTATCAAGGATCTATCATTGGTGCCGACCCTCAGGACTTCCGTTGGAAAGGCGAGCAGACATATTGCCATATTGGCGACAACAACGTTATTCGCGAGCATGTCATCATAAACCGTGGCATTACATCCGAATCCGGCACGCGTATCGCAAATGACACATTCATAATGGCCGATTCACACATCGGACACGACTCCGTCATCAGCGACCATTGCGTCATCGGAAACGGCTGTACAATCGCCGGATCTGCCTATGTAGGCGAGTGCACGATCCTCAGCTCAGGTGTTATCCTGCACGAAGGAGCCAGAGTCGGAGCTTGGGTGCTCATCAAGGGCGGTTGCCGTATCTCGGGAAATGTCCCGCCATACGTCATCATGGCCCACAATCCGGCCGCCTACTTCGGCGTCAACGCCGTCATCCTCCGCAAAGGCAACTACACCGACAAGGAGATCGATGACATCGCCAAAGCATACCGCCACATCTATCAGACAGGCACGTCTGTATTCAACGCTCTCAAGCGCATTGAGGCCGACGTAAAGCCCTCACGCGTTCGCGATGCTATCGTCGACTTTATCCGTGGCAACAACCTCAAGATAGTAGCGATACCGCGCGACCTCGAGTAAACATTACATACCCTTATACATTGAGAGAGGGATCATGCCGCGGCATGATCCCTCTCTCTTTTGGGTCCTGGGCAACATCTTCTCACAAGCCGCTGCTCAGGCTATCTTAGCTGTTCTATGTGTTGTCTACGGTCATTTGCCATCGCAATAGATCACCTTGGCCTTATCACCATTCGAATTCGACTGATAGAACATCACCGCACTATATCTCAGTTCACCCTCTTCAGTCTCATCCTTCAGGATGCCATACACATTGGTAATCACACCTCCGTTCTTCACACGGCCAAGTTGCTCGACATCCTTATGCTCCTTGCGCCACTGCTCCACAAGCTCCTTCGCCAGAGCAGCCGAATTCGAGTTCTTGCACTCAAACACCTGCATCGACTGCACATCGTATGGCACTGGCATCGACATCATGTCTATCGCACCATCAAGCTGTGTATTCAGCGCAAATCTCACAGACTTGAGCATACCTCTGCTCAGATACACCGATGTCACTCCGTCATCAGCCTCAAGCTTATCCACTATACTGCTGTTTATCTGTGCATTGCACACCAGCGAGGCCGCGGCCACTATCGCCGCCGACACCAAAGTTGTCACTCTCTTTTTCATTGTAGTATCTTATTGATTGTTTCCTCACACTTCCTCTGATCCTCTATAGCACGGGCTACGGTCAGTTCGCCTTCCTGAAGACTCTCAGCCATATCACTGAGCATTCCGTTCACAAATCGCACTGCCTCATCCGGATCCGTTATGATCCTCGCACGCTTGACCGCCTTCTTCTGCGGCTTCACATCATCCGCAACCTTCCTGACGGCCTCCACTCCACTCCCGGGCCCTACGTAGCGGTTCTCCGCAGCCTCAGTCCGGGTCTCCGCAGCCACAACACGCGCCGCCGCTTCCCCGCTGACATCAGCCACACTCTCCGCTCTCGCTATGATACCCATATCGCCACTCACGCTCACCTTGCCATCATACACTGGTATGAATATCGCCGCTATGCATGCTGCCGCAGCACAAGTCACCGCCGCTATATGCAGCACACATCGCCGCCGCCAACGACGGTCCGCGCCATCTATCACGTCTATCATACGCGACGCAACATCTGCCGGCATATCCGGACACCCGCTGCTGATAGCCTCATAAGCCCTACGCTCCCGAGCTGCCCACTCCGGCATATCCGTCCACGTGTCAAACAGCTCCTTCAGCCGCGACATATCCGACGCCGAAGTCTCACCCTCGTAGAAACGTTCGAGCAAATTCCTTATTTCCGTCTCTTTACTGTTCATAACGCTTTCATTTTGATGAGTTCATCAGAAGCTCTCTAAGTTTTCTCCGGCCGCGCGACAACACAGCACGCACATTATCATACGTCATTCCGGTCGCCTCGGCTATCTCCTGATTCGACAGACCGCCAAACGAGCTCATGCGCATCACCTCACGCTGCGACTCCGGCATCCTGCCTATTTCCAGCTCAACCCTCGCTACAGCCTCCCGCACTTCAAGCTCATGCGCTACATCGCTCCCGCTCGCCTGATCCTCGGCAGCATCTATCGGAACCATCCTCCGGTTGCCGCTATCAAGCATTCCAAGCGCCACATTTCTAACCGTAGCCATGCAATATGCCCTCTGATTGGTCACGCCATCGAGCTTCATCCTGACATTCCACAGCCTCAGCATACTCTCCTGCAGCGCGTCCGAAGCCTCCGCCTCATCGCCAAGCAGACCATACGCAACCCGCCACATGGCTTGCTGCTCCGGCACTACGAGATCTTTAAACTGTTTTGTTGTCATCTTTCAGATTTTGCTGTTCTTTTCAGAAGCTTTCATATATATGACCGTCCAAACGTCACTTTTGTGACATCCCGACCTCACTTTTTTATCCTACGGCCCCGCGCTCACCCAAACTTTACCCACTCCATCAGCGTTATACTGTCATAATCACACAAATGTAACCACTATGGACAACACCAACCTCAACCAGCAGGCAAAGGCCGCTGCCGAACTCTCGGCAGCAGCTGCCAAGGTAGCAGCTCAGGATACAGCACAGTCCGCCGCCGACAAGTTCAACGATCTCAAGGATCAGGCCGCCGACAAGTTCAACGACTTCAAAGACCAGGCCGCCGACAAGTTCAGCGACATCAAAGACCAGGCATCCGACAAGTTCAACGACCTAAAGGACAAAGCCTCCGACGCCACCGAAGGCCTCGGCGACAAAATCAAGGGCTTCGCAGCTTCCGCACTCGAAAACGGTGCCGACATTGCCGACAAACTTGCCGACAAGCTACGCAAGTGATTTTTTACCACACGGACTCACTTGCCAGTGCAATGAGTCCCATATATAGCCGTATATTATCATCAAGGGAGACACCGCATTGGAGTCTCCCTTCTTATTTCTTTCCGTTCCTATCACCGCCCCTCAGCGACTCCGTTCACTTCCGGCGCTCTATTATATAGCTGAATATCGCTCTCAGCGGCTCCACGGCAGCCTCATCAAACTCCGACAGAAGATCCACAGCCTCACCGTGCATACGCTCCATCGACCGGTAGGCATACTCTATCCCACCGTTCCTGCGAGCATAATCATACAGCACATCTATCTCATCCCCGCTGAGCATCTCCTTGCGCGACAATTCAACCATCCGCGCCTGCTCATCCTTGTCAGCCGCATCATCGCGTGTCAGCGCATACAGCAGCGGCAACGTGATCTTACCCTCACGCAGATCATTCGCCGTCGGCTTGCCTACAGTCCCGTCCGTATCCGGATAATAGTCAAATATATCATCCCTTATCTGAAAACACAGACCCAGCAGCTCCGCAAAACGGCGCATCAGCTCCAGGCGACGGTCATCCACGCCAACGGCATACGATCCCATCTCTATGCACGACACAAACAGCGACGCCGTCTTGTGGTTGATTATATTATAATAAGCCTTTTCATCCAGACACTGATACCGCGCGTTATATATCTGGTCTATCTCACCCAGCGACAGCATCCGGCCCAGACGAGCCAGCGAATTCACTATCCGAAGATCCCCCGTCGATATGGCCTGCTGCAATGCGCCCGACACAAAGAAATCACCCACCAGCACCGCTATATGGTTATCCCAGATGGCATTCACCGTTGCGCGGCCTCTGCGGGTCGTCGACTCGTCCACTACATCATCATGTATCAGCGATGCATTGTGAAGCATCTCCACTGCCGCCGCTGCCGAGATCACTCTATCGTTCACTTCCCCGAGCAGCTTCGCCGTCAGTATCACAAGTATCGGCCTTATCAGCTTGCCCTTCGACTCAAGATACCCATCCACCACCCTGTCCATCAAGGCGTTCTGCGATTTGAGCTCCGTTTTTATCCGCTCATGTAGCTGCGCCAGTTCTGGCGCTATGGATGCTTGTATATCCTGGTAGGTTGTCATATATAGGGCAAAATCATCGCAAAGTTACAAAATCTTTCCCATTTGGCGCAATATCATCCTATTTTCCTCAAAAAAAGCATTGCCGCGACAACCTTTGTCGTCGCGGCAACTCTCTCTTTTCCTTTTTTACAGCGCCTTACAGCACGCCCTGATCCATCATCGCACGGGCCACCTTCATGAAGCCGGCAACATTTGCCCCCTTCACATAATTGATGAATCCATCCGGCTCCTTGCCGAACAACTCACACTGATGGTGTATGTCTGCCATGATATTCTTCAGGCGGCTGTCAACCTCCTCTGCGGTCCACGACATCTTCTGCGAATTCTGCGCCATCTCAAGACCCGACACTGCCACACCGCCGGCATTCGCCGCCTTGCCCGGTGCATACAGTATCCGCGCCCCCAGAAATACCTTGATAGCATCCGGCGTCGACGGCATGTTCGCGCCCTCGCTCACGGCTATCACGCCCTGGTCCACAAGTGCCTGCGCATCATCCCCGTCTATCTCGTTCTGAGTAGCCGAAGGCATCGCTATGTCACACTTCACGTGGTGCCACGGACGCTCGCCCGGATAGTATTCACAACCATACTTCTCCGCAAACTCGCGTATTCTGCCCCTGTATATGTTCTTCAGTTCAAGTATATACTGCAGTTGCTCCTCCGTCAGGCCGTCAGCCACTACTATCGAGCCGTCACTGTCGCTCATCGACACAACCTTCGCGCCAAGCTCCATCAGCTTCACCGCCGTAAAGGTCGCCACATTGCCAGAGCCCGATATAGCCACACGCTTACCCTTTATATCTATACCGCGCGTTGCAAGCATATTCAGCAGAAAGTAGCAGTTGCCGAAGCCCGTAGCCTCCGGACGGATCAGCGACCCGCCGAATTCACGGCCCTTGCCGGTGAAGGTTCCCGTAAACTCACGGGCCATCTTCTTATACCATCCATACATGAAGCCCACCTCGCGGCCGCCTACTCCTATGTCTCCGGCAGGCACATCCGTATCCGGGCCTATCTGGCGCCAAAGCTCCGTGATAAATGCCTGGCAGAACCTCATCACCTCCATGTCGCTCTTGCCGCGCGGCGAGAAATCACTGCCGCCCTTCGCGCCGCCCATGGCAAGCGTGGTCAGACTGTTCTTGAATGTCTGCTCGAATGCCAGAAACTTCAGTATCGACTGGTTTACCGACGAGTGGAAACGTATTCCGCCCTTATACGGTCCTATCGCGTTGCTGTGCTGTATGCGGTAGCCCATATTGTTGCGCACATTGCCCTTGTCATCTACCCACGACACTCTGAACGAGAATATTCTGTCCGGTATGCACAGACGCTCAAGCAGATTGTAGCGCTCAAATTCCGGATGCTCGTTATATGTATCCTCTATCGAGCTCACTACTTCGTCTACTGCCTGGATATACTCAGGTTCGTTAGGAAAACGGCGCTTCAGGCCATCCACAAATTCTTTTGCTTTCATTGTCTTGACTTGACTATTGGAAATTAATAAGACTCTTTTTGGCTATCCGATCATAAGCCTGTTTCTGTTCTCTACACTTATGCTTCACTTACGATCGACTGCAAATTTACAACATTATTTGCATTTTACAAACAATTTCCAACATTTTCTCACCGTTAAATAACAATCTGCTCCTTTTTCACCACTTTACTTTAGAATTTGTTTACCTCGCCCCCGTTTGATCCCGACTTTTTATTCCATCTTGCCGAACCTTTTTTCCTTACCCTTGTTCTACTATCAAGAGAAGGCATTTTGCTGGCGTTATTAAAAAGCCGAACCCATAAATGAAGATAACCTTCTCCGCCCGGACAACCTCTCCGTAGTCCGGGCTCTTTTTTTGTCTAAATGGATAACATTACCGTCGTCAGTACGCACACTCCCAGTCCTGCCGACACCAGTCCCCACGTCCTCCATGATATGCCCACTCCATACCGCCGCCACACTATCCCAACTACCAGCGGCGTATATATCGCGTATGTCCCCGCAAACGCCAGCCCCAGTCCGTCTATACCATACGCGCTGTAGCACACCACGTTAAGCACCAGCGCCGTCACTCCGCTCACACACTCCGTCAGCAGAAACACCCTCCCGTCGCCCTTCGACAGTATCACAAACCCCGAACACCACGCTACTGCCCTCAGCAAAGTTGCCGGAACAGCTATACGCACCATCGTAGTCACTCCTGCGAATTCATCGCTGTACAGCACATCCACTGCCATTGGCATCAGCACTATGAACGCCACTGCCGCCGGAACAGCCGCTCTTACAACTATCCGCAGCTCATGATCCAGATAAGCGCTCATACGCCTGCGGCTTCCCGCCACACCCGATAGCCTCGGATAATACTCCATCGCTATAGCCGTGAAGATCATCCCTATGTATTTCACCGACAGCGTATGTCCCGCCTGATACAGACCAAGCTCATTCTCACCCGCAGCCCCGCGTAGCCACGACATGAACAGATACTCACACAGCCACACCGCCCCGTCAGCCACCGTCATATAAACACCGAACCGCAGCATCCGCTTCACCCCGCCGCTCACTGCCCCCCCCCCAGTTGCCATTCCCGTCTCACCACGGCTCCCGTACATATACGCCATAGCCGTCACTGCCCCATATATCAGCAACACGGCTATTATGCTCTTCTCCCTCAACATATATATGGCTGGAACGCTCACTATCAGGCTCACCGCAGTTCCGGCCACCGAGGCCCTCGCCAACGCCCTCAGTCGTCCCGTACCCTGCATTATGGCCTGACGGCTTGCCGTCAACGCGTTTAGCCCTACTATCAGCCCTATGCACGCGAAACCGCCCGTCCCGCTGCCGTCCCCGAAGGCTATCCGGCTCAGCAACGGTGACAGCACGACCGTCACCACCGCACCCACACACGCCGCCGTCACCCCATAGGTCCATACGCGTCTCACTGCCGCCTTGCGGCTTTCGTTACCCGTCGATCCGCTTATCTCCCTCACCCCCGACGTCCGCAGCCCCATCTGCGACAACGCCGACAGCATCTCTATGGCCGCGCCATACAGGCCCAACAGACCTATTCCCGCCTGTCCGGCAACTACCGCTATCAGTTTGGTCCTTACTATCGAGCACAGCAGCGTCAGCATCTGCGTGCCTCCGAACACACACATCGCCTTCACCACACGGCGCGATAGCCCCGTTGCTCCTGCTGTGCCTGCTGTCACTTCACCCATTCCAGAGGATTGAGCTTCGTGCGTTCCTTACGCAGTTCAAAGTGGAAGGTAGTGCGCCCGTCATCCTCCGGATCCGTATATATCCGGCCAACATTCTGCCCGGCCTTCACCGTATCCCCCTTCTTCACATATATATCCTGAAGATTGGCATACAGCGATATGTATTCCCCGTGTCTCACCATCACTATGGTCGCATAGCCCGGCAGTTTGAACACGGCGCTCACCGTACCCTCGAATATTGCTCTGGCAGTGGTCCCGGCGTTCACCTCTATGTCTATACCGCTGTTGTTCGTTTCCACATGCTGCAGCTCCGGGTGTCTCTGACGGCCGAACGTCCTTACCACCCTGTACTTGCCTGCCACCGGAAACAGCAACCGGCCCTTGTTAGCGGCAAACGAGCCTGTCAGCTTACGGTCGGCGGCAGCCTCTGCGCTGAGTTCCGGCTTCGCCGAGCTCTTTCCTTTCGCGCCCGAAGCCGTCTCCTTGCCTTTACTTGCCTTATCCTTCTCCGTTCCGGTCTTTTCCTTCTGCTTTTCCTTCTGCTTCGCAAGCTCCTTGCGCTGCCGTTCCGCCTCTGCCTTTCGCTCACGCTCTATCCGGGCCTGCTCCTCGGCTATCAGCCGGTCCAGTTCCCGGTCAAGTGCCCTCGCACGCTCCTCACGCTGCTTCAGCGTCCGGTTCAGGCTCGTACGTTCAGTTTTCAGTTTAGCCACCAGAGCCGAAGTCTGTTCCTGCTGCTTGGCCAGCTTCGCCTGCTCCTGATTCATCGCCGACAGCTCGTTTCTGCGCTTCTGCTCTATCGACTCCAGTGCGCTCCGGCGCTTCTCAAGCTCATCCATGGCCCCCTTCAGCTCATCCGTGCGTTGTGTTCGCCATGACGAGAACTGCTTCAGATACCTGAAGCGCTGATAAGCCTGCCTCACCGACTCCGACGAAAATATGAACGACAGCAGCGTATTCTGCTCCCTGTATGGCTGGGCTGCACGCAGCGCCTTCGCATAAGCCGCCTTCATGTCTGCTATACGGCCCTCAAGCTCCGCTATCGAATCCGTCCTGAGCTTTATCGCGCTGTTTATCGAGTCTATGCTTCCGCTTATACGCGATATTCGCGCCCGGCTGTCTGCCATATCTGCATCCAGACGGCTCAGACGGTTCAGGTTACGCTCCGTTTCGCGGTTATTCTCCGATATAGCCTTCGTAGTTTCCTTCAGCTGCTGCTTCAGTGTCTGCTGCTCCTTCTTTACCTTGTTTATATCTCTCGGTTTGGCGCTGTGGAGCGGTTCACCGGCCACAAGTGTGGCCAGAAATATCATCATTAAGGCTATTGATCGGATTGACATTGCTTCTATTGGAGGATGTTCTTTTTCTTTGTCCGGTTCCCCGGCTATCTCGGCTACAGCGATTTCTGAGCCTGTTTTATAATTTCCGACGCGTTCATGCGCGTATAGTTCGACGGTATGGTTATCTCCTTGCTGTCCGCCGGATCGTTCCATCTGGCCTTCCCGAAGTTCCAGTCAAACTCTACGCTCAGTGGCTTATCCTTCAGTACCACTGCCAGCATTGCCGCGCCGGCCATATTGCCCACATCCGTATTGGCCACATCCGTATAGCTGCACGTGGCCTGGTCATGTCCCGGTATTGTCACCGACAGCAACGACACATTTCCGCTCTGCCCGTCCATCATGAATTCGTAGCTCACTCCGCTCGGTTGCTTCCGGGGTGTCATTTTCACGTTCCCGTTCGTATCCGATATCTCGAAGTCCTTCTTCGACTGGGCTGTCAGCTGCTCCGTTCCCAACAGAAAGGCTCGACCGGTCAGCAGATCCTGCAGATTCGCCACATTCACGTCAAATCCGCCCAATGCGCTCCCTATCGGCTGGACCATATATTGCTTGTTCACCTTGTCCACCACTACTATCGAGTCCTCGCTCACGTGTAGCTGACCTATCTCCATTCCGAAAAATTTCAACGACAGCGCCACGCTCTTGTTCCTGACCATAGTGGCCGTACCGCTTATCGACAGGTTCTTGTCGGTTCTCACCCTCAGTGTCACCGGCACTCTCAGGCTCTCCCACTCCTTGTAGCCCATGAGCATGTTCTCAAACGGATCAGCCGATGTCACGCGCTGTTCCGTTGCGGGCTGTTTCACACTCTGGCGGTTGCCGTTGCACGACCACATTCCGGCCGACAGTGCTATCGCGACCATGCCCGCGGTTATATGCTTCAACTTACTCATAGAAATACGTTTTGTTCGTTACCTTGCGCTTCAGCAGCTCATTATCCTTGTCAAGTTCGAGCGCCTTCTTCCAGTACTCCACCGCCTCCTTGTGCTTGCGGTTCATGAAGTATATGTCCCCGGCATGCTCATACAGCTCTGCCGATGGTGTGTCCTCTCCGGCAAGAGCCTTGTCTATCATCTCTCCCGCCTTCGCGTAATCACCCATCTTGAACAGTACCCATGCGTAGGTGTCGAGACTGGTCGGATCATCCTCCTTGCTCTCCACTACTGTCTCTATCAGTATCAGCGCACGATCCAGATCCTTGTTCTGACACGCCAGGAAGTATGCGCAGTTGTTCATCGCAAGCAGATTGTTCGGATTCAGCTGCATCGCCTGCTCATAGTACGTGAACGCGCTGTCCGCCATTTCAGCCGCATACAGCGCATCGCCCATGGCCGTGAGCAGATCCGACTTGCGCGACACATCGTTCGCCGCTTCTGCTATAGGTTTCAGGACCTCCACTGCCTTCAGCGGCTCTCCCGCCTGAGTGTACGAGGCACCGAGCAGCAATGGCAGATCCTCATTGTCCGGAAAATATTTCATGCCCCTTTGGGCTGCATCTATAGCCTTCTCCGGCTCTTCCGACAGCTGGTACAGCGATGTCAGCATACCCCACTGGCTGTCCGATGTGCCCGGATCAAGAGCTAATTGATATTCTATCTGTTCCGCCGCATCCTTATACTGGCCCACCGTCGCGAGATAACCGCCGTAAAAACCATGCACCGACGCCTCGTGCGGATTCAGTTCAAGCATTCTGTTGAACATATGCTCCAGCTCCGGACGCTTCGACTGATCCTTGTATAGACGCGCCACATAGTCCCTTATCAGCTCTGTCTTCGTGTCTATGTCCAGATCCGGCAGCTCAAGCGCCTTCATCATCTCACGCCCGTAACCCACCGAGTCGCCCTGGTTCATATACAGGTTCGCAAGCGAATAGTACGCTATGCCGTTCTCCGGATTCAGCTCTATGGCACGGTTGTAGTACGCCAGTGCCGAGTCCGTCTTGTTGAAATGTCCGAACACATCGCCGGCCATTATTATCGGGTCGGCGCTTGTCGGCATAAGCGATATCTGACGCCGTGCCTCGTTCAGCACAGATGCCGTGTCGTTGCTCATCATGTATATGTTGAAGCGGCGCCCCGTCAGGACTACCGACGGTCCCTCGCGTTGCTCTATCGTGTCGAGCACAGCCAAGGCCTCATTTATACGCCACTCTTCGCGCGAGTCCGACAGCTTGTCAGCATACTCCAGGGCAGCCTCCGGGCGGTCGGGATTATCCTCATACACTCGCTTCAGCACTTTCAGGGCATATTCGTCATCCCCAAGTATCGACGCCATTCGCGCCACAACGGCCTGTGTATAGTAGTCCGGCATTCCCTCCTCGCTTTCGGCGTAGGCCTTGAGAAGTTTCATACCTTCATCTATGCGGGTGCTGTCATTCGACACTACTCCGGTCCTCACCAGTATCGTGCCGTATTCCGAACCCACATACTTGTCATCCGGATTAAGTTGATAAGCCCGCTCCACCAGCTGGCTGTACGCGTCGTCATGACCGCCGAGTCTCTGGTTCAGCGCCTCCAGATATATCATATCCGCCTTTCGGCGGTCCGATTCCACATTGCTCCGGTTAGGCTTCGCTCCCGTGGCGCTTAGGGCGCAACCCGCTATGACGGCCGTGGCCGCCATAATGGTCGCTATCTCTTTTATCCGTGATTTCATTATTTTCATTCAAGTCCGGTATGTCCGAAGGCGCCGTCTCCCCTTACGGTCTCGTCAAGACGGTCTGTCTCCTCCCATTTCACATGACTGTACTGCGTCACGACCATCTGGCATATACGCTCACCGTCATTTATCACAAAATCCTCATTCGACAGATTTATAACTATCGCGCCTATCTCTCCGCGGTAGTCAGCGTCTACTGTGCCCGGAGTATTCACAAGGCTTATCCCCTTCTTCAGCGCCAGCCCGCTGCGCGGCCTCATCTGGCACTCATATCCCTGGGGAAGCTGTATACGCAGACCGGTCGGTATCAGCGCACGCTCCATAGGCTTCAGTACAACCGGCTCCTTCAGACACGCATGCACATCCATACCGGCGGCCGACGGTGTCTCGTAGGTTGGCAGGCTGTGCCCGCTCCTGTTTATTATCTTTACAGTTATTCTGTCCATTACTTCTCTCTCATATATACGTTGATGGGAGTTCCGCAGTAGTCCCAGTTCTCGCGTATCTTGTTCTCAAGATAACGGCGGTACGGATCCTTTACCCATTGGGGCAGATTGCAGAAGAATATGAATGTCGGAAGGGATGCCCCCTTGAGCATTGTCACATACTTTATCTTCACGAACTTGCCCTTGTTGGCTGGTGGCGGATACGCGGCTATCGCATCAAGCATCACTGTGTTCAGCTGCGACGTCGGCACCACGCGCTTCCTGTTCTTATACACATCTACCGCTGTCTCCAGCACCTTGTAGATACGCTGCTTCGTCAGTGCGCTGGTGAATATGATCGGGAAATCTGTGAACGGCGCGAACCTCGAGCGTATCGCCTCCTCGAAGTGCTTTATCGCCGCGGTGCTCTTGTCCTCTACAAGATCCCACTTGTTCACACATACCACCAGACCCTTCTTGTTTCTCTGGATCAGCGAGAATATGGCCACATCCTGACTCTCTATGCCGCGAGTCGCGTCTATCATCAGTATGCACACATCGCTCGCCTCTATCGCACGTATACTGCGTATCACCGAGTAATACTCTATATCCTCGTTCACCTTGTTCTTCTTGCGGATACCGGCGGTATCTACCAGATAGAAGTCAAAGCCATACTTGTTGTAGCGCGTATAGATACTGTCTCGCGTCGTACCTGCGATATTGGTCACTATATGGCGGTCCTCGCCTATGAAGGCGTTGATTATTGACGATTTGCCCGCATTCGGACGTCCTACTATCGCGAACTTGGGTATATCGTCCACAGTCTCGTCCTGCTCCGCCTCAGGCAGCTTTGCTACGACCTCGTCGAGCAGATCACCTGTGCCCGAACCGTTCGCGGCCGATACCGGATACGGATCGCCCAATCCTAACTTGTAGAACTCGGCCACATTATACAGCCAGTCGTTCGAGTCAACCTTGTTGGCCACAAGGATCACCGGCTTCTTGCTCTTGCGCAGTATCTCTGCTACATGATCGTCAAGATCCGTCACGCCGTTCATGGCATCTACGACAAACAGTATCTCGTCTGCCTGGTCTATAGCCAGATTCACCTGCTTGTTGATCTCGCCCTCAAATATATCTTCGCTGTTAACCACCCAGCCGCCGGTGTCGACTATCGAGAATTCCTTGCCGTTCCAGTCTACCTTGCCGTACTGACGGTCCCTGGTGGTACCCGCCGTAGGGTCAACTATGGCTGTACGCGTCTGCGTCAGACGGTTGAAGAGTGTCGACTTGCCGACGTTGGGTCGGCCTACTATCGCTATTAATTGTCCCATTTCGTTTTCTGAGGGTTAATGTTCTGCTTCGGCATTCATAGCCGAGCCAAGTGGCAAATTTACAAAGTTTTTTTCAAGAAATATCGGCTTTTCCGATTTGTTCACAAATTTACATCCGGGCCATCCGCTTTTTTTGCGAAATATCCCTTTTGTTCCTTTTTTATTCGATATAGCCGAACGCACGGAGCTTGTTCTCACGGTTGCGCCAGTTAGGCTCTACCTTCACAAACAGCTCCAGATAGACGCTCTTGCCGAAAAACTTCTCGATATCCTTGCGGGCCTCTATCCCGACATGCTTGATCTTCGTGCCGCCCTTGCCTATCAGGATACCCTTCTGCGAATCGCGCTCCACATAGATCACAGCCATGATATGTATTGCGCCCTCCTTCTCGTCATACTTCTCCACTATCACCTCCGTCGAGTACGGAACCTCCTTGTCATAGTTCAGAAGTATCTTCTCTCGGATTATCTCCGTCACAAAGAAGCGGGCCGGCTTGTCCGTCAGGGCATCCTTGCCGAAGTACGGCTCCGACTCCGGAATCAGCTCGACTATGCGGGCCATCAGGTTCGCTACATTGAAGTGCTCCTTGGCCGAGATCGGGAATACTTCAGCCTTCGGAAGTATCTCCTTCCAGCGGGCTATCAGCTGCTCAAGCTCCGACTGATCCTTCAAAAGATCTATCTTGTTGATTACCAGCAGAACAGGCACTTTTTCCTTTGCGACCTTCGCAAGGTACTCGGCGTTCTTCGTCGTATCTTCCACTACATCAGTCACATACACCAGTACATCTGCGTCTGTGAGGGCCTCTTCGCTGAAACTCAGCATCGATTCCTGCAACTTGTACTTGGGCGACAGCACTCCCGGTGTGTCACTGAAAACTATCTGATACTCAGGCGTGTTCACGATTCCCATGATACGGTGACGCGTCGTCTGTGCCTTCGATGTTATGATGCTCACGCGCTCGCCCACCAGATCATTCATCAGCGTCGACTTACCCACATTAGGGTTACCTACGATGTTCACAAAGCCTGCCTTATGTTGTTCTGCCATAGTTACTTAAATTTTGATTTTGTTTTTGGTCGCCACTTCCGCGGCAACCCTTCCGTCTATATAAACAAAAATAGCACCCCAAAAGATGCTATTCCCGTTAAAAACTTATTCTTTGATGCTATCTGTACTGCCTCTCAGCAGTTTACGATCATATATCCCAGATCAGATACATGGCACCCCATGTAAATCCGGCTCCGAAAGCTGTCAGAACGATCTTATCGCCCGGTTTCAGCTTCGACTTGTACTCATCCAGACAGATAGGTATCGACGCTGCACTCGTATTTCCGGTATGCTCTATGTTCACAAGCACTTTCTCTTCTGCAATTCCGGCTCTCGACGACACTGCCTCTATGATGCGCAGGTTTGCCTGATGAGGTACGAGCCAGTCTATGCTGTCCATAGTCAGGTTGTTACGCTTGGCTATCTCGAGAGTTGAGTTGTACATGTCGGTCACGGCGTGCTTGTAAACGAATCTTCCGTCCTGGAACAGGAAGTTATCGCCACGGTCCACAGTCTCGTGGGTTGTCGGCATCACAGAACCTCCGGCCTTCATTATCAGATGATCACGGCCTACACCGTCCACATGAAGCACTGTATCAATCACTCCGACCTCTTTTTCAGTAGGCTCAACCAGCACGCAGCCGGCACCGTCACCGAACAGAGGACATGTGGAGCGGTCATCATAATTCACCATCGACGACATCTTTTCGGTGCACACTACTATCACCTTCTTGTTCAGGCCGGCGCGGATGTATGCCGACGCATCCTGCAGTGCCACTATAAACCCGGCGCAAGCGGCCTGGATATCATAGGCATAGCAGTTCACAAGTCCGGCGTCATGTGCGATAACTGAAGCTGTAGAAGGGAAACGGTAGTCGGGATTTGAAGTGGCGCATATCACCAATTCTATCTCCTCGGGCTTGGTACCGGTCTCCGCAAGCAGCTTTTCGATGGCTTTTACGCCCATATAAGACGATCCGGCGCCATCCTTTTTCAGGATTCTGCGCTCTTTTATGCCTACTCTGGTAGTGATCCACTCATCGTTTGTATCTACCATTTTCGACAGCATCTCGTTGTCAAGAATATCATCAGGCAGATAGGAAGCTATACCTGATATGCGGGCGTGAAGCATGATTGAAATATTGATTCTTTGTTTGTTTCTTGTTGTTGTTTTGCGCTGTGTGTCTGCGTATTAGGTTTCATTACCGGCCATACACAGACATAAGCCACCAGCTGGACGGGACGCGCTTGCGCGCGTCCGCTTCAGCTTATGGTCTTTTCGCACTTCTGATTGTTTGGCGCTTGTGCGCCAGACGGCGGTGACCCCGCCATTACGAGAAGTGGTTTAGTTCACTTCTTCCTTTACGATGGCCTGCTTGCCACGGTAGTAGCCACATTCGCCACATACTGTGTGGTAGATGTGCCATGCGCCACAGTTGGGGCACAGTGCCAGTGTCGGGGCTACGGCCTTGTCGTGAGTTCTGCGCTTTGCAGTGCGGGTCTTCGATTGTTTGCGTTTAGGATGTGCCATTTTTGTTTATTGTTTGTATTGTTTTGCTATTTCTTTTATTATCAGCGAGTTCAGTTGTTATCGTTCTGTTCTGATCCTTTGCTCGACAGACCGTTCAGGGCATTCCAACGAGGATCGGTAGCTGCCTCATCAACATCTTCAGCAGCCTCCATCTCATCGATAAGGCTGTCCTCAAGTTCGGTGTCCTCATCACCCGGACGATGCGCACGGTGCTTACGGAGGACTGCGCTCATCGCTCTGTTGCACTTACCTAACGGATGAACGTGTTTCATCGGTATGGTCAATGCCACTGTGTCATAGATGATAAACGCCACGTTGAGCGCCGGATCGCTTTCCGGTATGATCAGCAGGTCGTCCGACTCGTCTCTGTACTCATCGCCATACTTCACGGAGATATGATAAGAGGTATCCACCGGGAAGAGCAAGTCATCAAGACAGCGGTCGCACAACAGTGTCAAGCTTCCTTTGAATGTAAACGACAGGTCATACATATCACCCTTGTGGACAACGACAAGCGTCACATCCACATCGGCGTCATGTATGTCGGCGTTCTCCATGTTTGCGAAGAATGCCTTGTCGAGATGGTAGGCATATTCATGCGTACCTTCCGGCATACTCTTCAGCTGTAGCTTGAATTCTGTGAACTTTCCCACAACAATTGATTTTACTGAAAAAACTGCGCAAAGGTAGGCAATATCTTCCACAATAACAAATCATACCCACTTTTTTCATTGCTTTTCGCATTCATGCCAAGTGTTGTATGCTCTTTTCAGTTTATCGGGAGCTTATTTCACCGCTGTCTACCTAATTTAGCTATCGCTTTCTTATTGATCTTTACTTTGTAGCGCTGTCGCAGATCGGACAACCATTGATCTTCCAATTCAAGTTGCAGATCATTTGACACGGCCGCACGAACATCGGCCATTTCCTCAGGACGGTCTATGATACGACCTTGCCATGCTCTGAAACTGCGCCACCGTCCGCTCGGGTCCGGGTATTTTCCACCAAATCCTATGTAATCCACCATTTCGCTCACGCCTTTGGGTGACAAAAGCGGTTCGATCCTCACGGCTGTGCCAAATTTGCGTCTAAGCAATCTTGAGAGGTTCTTCACATCGGCAGTAGTCCCCTGTTGGTCAAGATATTCCACAGCTTTATCCACCAGGCTGTCAGATTCGGCCATCACCACATAACCTTTGAAATGCAGTTCGCCCCACTGGTATCGGTCACGGTGGTTCTCAAAGTATCCGGCAAGTCTCACAGTATCGGACGCCACCGGATCCCACAGCTTCAACCGGTTTATCTCAAACAGCAGCATTCCTTCCCGATACTCGCTTACCAGCCGTTCATATTCATGTCCGGACCGGTATTTGCCGGCCAAATCCGCCTTGCAGGCCTCAAGTTCAGCCACAAATACCGCAGCTGTATCGAGGTGCATATCTTCGGCCTCGGCTACTTTCAACTTGTAATCGGCAAACATCTCGGCATACTGCTGGATAGATATCTGTTCGACTCCGGCAATGCTGTTTTTCTCGTACATACGCAGGAATTCATCTGAACCGACATCTCTGCCGGCCACAGTCATAATCACCGAATCCTTGGCCGCGGCCGCAACAACCGAAGCCATAAGTATGCAGGACAATATCAATCTGTCGATCAAGCTCGCCATTACTCTTTTAACGTCAATATATTATCGATATTCCGACCGGAATTTACGCGTTTATCTGCAACGCAAAATGCCGGTACTTAATTTTTTCCGCCACAAATCTAACACATTTCTATCTCACCCGAAACTTTTTTTATTCCTTTTCGTTATAACATCAAAAATATTTTTTACCTTTGCGAATCATTCAGCGCAACTTAACCGGATCTCTTCTCAGTTTTGTTGGATTCATGCACTGAATCAATTCCTAATCCTCCTCATCTTCCAACTCACCCAATCTGTATTTATAAGACTGCCGCATTCATACGACTGTCTTGTGTAGTTTGGTTTCGGCCTAATTTGCCGCATTTGCGGCGGCGAGGCTGTATTCCAACTCTATATTACCGTACTTTTGTCACATAGCAGACTGCCGACTACCTATTTACAGCTGCTTTTTAGTCATCAAAATTATTTCTCTCCTTTCCTTCCTATGTTCAATATCCAGGATTTAGAAGCAAAAGACAATGCTGAGCTCCGCGCAATTGCCGAATCCATGGGCCTGAAAAAGGCTTCCGACGAAAACCGCGAGCAAAATCTTTATTACATCCTTGACAGCCAGGCTGAAATTGCCGGTAAGGCTGCCGGTGAGCGCACTCCGCGCCAGCCTAAGGAACCGAAACGTGGCCCGGGCCGTCCGCCTAAGACTAAAGCAGAGAAGGCTGCAAAGCCTGAAAATGCAGAACCGAAGGCCCCCAAACAGAAAAAAGCCGAACCTACTGAGCCAAAACAGGATAATCAGAGCGCAGAAGCGCAAGACAGCGGTGTTGCTCCCCAGCAAGCCGCCCCCAAAAAGCGCGGACGCAAATCAAAAGCTCAGAAAGAGGCTGAAGCGGCAGCCGCCAAGACCAACGACCAACAGGAAACGGCAACCATCGCCAGCCAAGAAATTCCCGCAGATAACGTTGCTACACAGGCAGTTACTGAATTGCCTGCAGAGCCGACCGAAGTCATGGCAGCAGAAGCCGATATGTCGGGGAAACGCCAGCGCGGACGCCGTCAGCGCCAGCAAGACAATACTCAGACAACTGACCGACAGCCTATGCCTGTAGCCGAGCCCGAACCCGTAGCATTGATTGAAGCTCATGTAGAGACTCCAGAAGCGGTTCAGGAAATGCCAGTAACTGAAGATATGGTTCAGAATAATACGGAAGGTGAACAGCCTCAACCCAATCAGCAACCTAACGCGCAGCGCCGGGATTTCCGTCCGGGACATGCCGGTGCTGAACTTGGAGCGTTCTTTCCAGGCTCTCAGCGTAAAAAGTTCGTACCTCGCTCGCAACGTGAAAAGGAGGAGGCTGCAGCAGCTGCAGCAAATGCGCCAATTGTAATAAACGAACCGTGGGTTCAGCCTCAGCAACCTCAGCAGCAAGGCCGCAAAAATAAAAACCGCAACCGCCAGCAGGAGCAGCGACGCGATGACCAGACCTTCAATTTTGACGGAATACTCAGTACGATGGGCGTACTTGAGGTTATGCCGGAAGGCCACGGATTTCTCCGCTCCGCCGACTACAATTATCTCGCATCGCCAGATGATGTGTATCTGTCGCAGCAGCAGATCAAGACCAACGGACTGAAGCCAGGCGATGTAGTAGAAGCTTCGATACGTCCACCCAAACCCGGTGAAAAATATTTCTATCTGACAACTGTTCTCGGCGTAAACGGCCGAAGCCCGGAATATGCCCGCGACAGGGTGCCGTTCGAGCATCTCACGCCACTTTTCCCTGATCAGAAATTCGATCTTACCAGCGATAACCCGCTCAATCTTTCAACACGTGTGGTAGATATGTTCTCGCCTATCGGTAAAGGTCAACGCGGACTTATCGTGGCACCACCCAAGACAGGTAAGACTGTCCTGCTAAAGGATATAGCCAACGCGATAGCCCGTAATCACCCTGAGACTTACATCATGATTCTCCTGATAGATGAACGTCCGGAGGAGGTGACCGACATGAGCCGCAGCGTCAACGCCGAGGTCATAGCATCGACATTTGACGAGCCGGCCGACCGCCACGTCAAAATTGCAGGTATCGTGCTTGAGAAAGCCAAACGCCTCGTTGAGTGCGGACACGATGTCGTGATTCTGCTTGACTCCATAACACGTCTCGCACGAGCATACAACAATGTAGCTCCTACTTCGGGCAAGATACTTTCGGGCGGCGTAGAGGCCAACGCGCTCCAGAAGCCGAAAAGATTTTTCGGCGCAGCCCGAAATATTGAAGGCGGAGGTTCTCTCACAATCATAGCCACAGCTCTTACCGAGACCAACTCGCGCATGGATGAAGTTATCTTCGAGGAATTCAAAGGTACAGGCAATATGGAGCTGCAGCTCGACCGTAAGCTGGCTAACAAGCGTATATTCCCGGCAGTCGACATCATGGCATCATCCACACGACGTGATGATCTGCTGTTGCGTTCGGACGTTCAGAGCCGCATGTGGATACTTCGCCGTTTCCTTGCAGACAGGAATCCTATCGAGGCTATGGAATTCATAAAGGACCGCATGGAGCGTACCCGCGACAATGATGAGCTTTTGCGAACAATGGGTGACTGATATCCATCAGCATATGACTTAAAGATAAAAGGGGGCCGAGGCTCCCTTTTATTATTTCGTGCGGGGTTACATTTCACCCGTTTGGGGATAGACTTTCACATATCATTCACTAATTTTGGGCTGTTTTAGCTAAAGTTTTACGCATTTTGACACTTACCGTATCCTTTTCTACCATTTTTTTCTTACCTTTGCACTCCAATTTCTAAGACTTTAATACATTAATCCACAAAACGCTAACAACGTCATTGGAAAAACGTAACAACAAGCCTGTCAATCCGCCGCTGTGGGTAGCGTTTACCCCGATTCTGTTTCTGCTGGCATCACTGATAGTATGTATCCTCACTCTTGGTGCTGATCGAGTTCTCGATCTTTCGCCTTGGCTGTTGCTCACGTCGGCTGTCATAGCCGTAGCACTATGCTATTTCACTACGTCGAGAACCAATAGCCATCTGCTTTCGGGCCTCCGCAAAAGTGCCCGGCAGATTATTCCGGCATATCCAATATTACTTCTTATAGGCACGCTCTCGGCAACATGGATGATATCGGGCGTGGTTCCGATGCTGATAGACTATGGTGTACACATGCTTTATCCGGCAGCCTTCCTGCCGTTGGCATGTATTGTGTGCGCTCTTGTGAGCGTGATGACCGGGTCGTCGTGGACAACTATCGCCACAATAGGCGTTGCGTTCATGGGCATAGGCGCAGTGATGGGTTACCCGGCCCCCTGGATAGCCGGGGCAATAATATCAGGTGCGTACTTCGGTGACAAAGTCTCTCCTCTGAGCGATACTACCGTACTTGCATCATCGACTGTCGGCGTTGACCTGTTCACCCACATCCGGTCAATGCTCATAACCACGGTACCTGCCATCTGCATAGCTCTGGTGATTTATGCAATAATGGGTTACCGCATACAGGTACAATCGGAGGCGCAGATCGCCGAGATTTCGGAGGCAATAAGATCGACATTCAACATCACCCCGTGGCTGCTGACCGTACCTGCCATCACGTGCATTCTCATCATTTTTAAAGCCAATACTGTAGTAACTCTGGGCGTCAGCACATTGGCCGGACTTGTGTCGGCAATAGTATTTCAGCCGGAACTGTTCAATACAATCATAGGTCAGTCGAATATATTAGCCGGATCTCTCGGAATACTCATAAACGGTTCGGAGCTCGCGACCGGCAACGAAATACTCGATCCCCTGCTATCGACCTCCGGAGCGATGGGCATGATGCCAACGGTGTGGCTTGTGACAGCAGCAATGATGTTTGGTGGAGCAATGATAGGCACAGGAATGCTGTCGGCCATTACGACGGCGGCCATCAAGCGTCTACGCAACCGACTCTCGCTTATAAGCTCGACTGTAGCCGGCGGCTGCTTCCTCAACCTGACCACTGGCGACCAATACATATCGCTAATAATAGGCGGTAATATGTTTCATTCGGCGTATCGTACGGCCGGTATACGTCCACGCATTCTGAGCCGTTCGCTTGAGGATTCGATATCCGTGACATCTGTACTCATCCCCTGGAACAGCTGCGGTATGACTCAGTCGACTGTTCTCGGCATAGCGACGGTAGCCTATGCTCCGTTCTGTATCTTCAATATACTGAGTCCGATAATGTCGATATGCATAGCTGCAATCGGCAGCCGTATGAGCCGCAGATCGTCGGAGCCAACACTCGCATGATGATGATGACAGTTATATAATCCGTACTACACTATTCTACGACATATATCAATAACCATAACTACTGTTTTTGACTATTACCTTAATCTACTACCATTTCAATTTAATCTTCTTATCTTACAACCGAACATGTGAAAGCGTCTGTCCTCCGTCAAGAGGACAGTTTTTTTATAAATATATCCGTCATGCCACATAAGCATTGCATAGGGATATAGATAAACGAAGCTGTGAAGTCATATAATCAACGGCGATATACAGGTGTGCCATAGATGCCGATTCAAGGCGCCTCCTGACTGATTGACAATATTTATGGAGGAATTGTTTACCGGACTGATAAAAGTGGAACACAGGGCAAATAAACAGCAAAATAGAGCGTATCGGCAAATAACAAACGGCTCCGGTCATGCCTAAGGCACAGCCGGAGCCGTAAAACAGTTGAAATCGTGAGAGGAGGAGCCGCTTTTAGCAGGCGGTCGAAACCATATCGAGCAGACCGTTGTAAACGCAGCTTACAATACCGAGGCCGATTATACCTGCAACGCAGATCCACATTGCGAAACGTTCGCTGCAGGCGCTCTTGAACTCGGGGATAACAGGAGTCTCCTCGCTTATGAACATAGCCTTAACTACCAACAGATAGTAGTAGAGGGAGATGATCGTATTGATCAACGCTATCAGGACAAGAACGTAGATCGCTACAGAACCCTGACTGATGGCGCTGGTAAATATGAAGAATTTGCTGAAGAATCCTGCGAACGGAGGGATACCAGCCAAAGAGAACATGGCCAGCATCATTGTGAAAGCCAACTTGGGATTTGTCTTACGCAGACCCTGATAGTCGTCCATGCTCACACGACCTGTGGCATTTTCGATAGCGCCAATAACGCCGAATGCAGCGAGGTTGCTGAATATGTATACAAGCACATAGTACATAAGAGCTGCAACACCCATTCCGCGGAAGGCTATAATGCCGAGCATAATGTAGCCAGCCTGAGAGATTGACGAGAACGCCAGGAAGCGCTTCATGTTTTTCTGACGCATTGCAAACAGGTTGCCGATAGTTATGGTCAGGATAATAAGCGCATAGAGCATCCATTCCCAAGCATCGCTGTAAACGGCGCCAAACACCTGCCAGAGGATAACGAGGAAGGCGAATGCACCGGCACCTTTCGATATAACCGAAAGATAGGAGGTAACGGGGGTGGGAGCACCCTGGTATACGTCGGCTGTCCAGAGGTGGAAGGGAACAAGCGACAGCTTGAAGCCAACACCACCGATCACGAATGCGACAGCGACGATGAGCATCAGGCTAATAGTTCCCTCGGCGAAAATCGCTCCGGCTATCTTAGAGAAGTAGAGCGAACCGGTAAGACCGTAAACAAACGACAGGCCCATCATGAGGATGACTGACGAGAATACTGCCGTAAGGATATATTTCACGGCTGCCTCGTGGCTTTCGTAGCGGTGCTTGTCGAATGCAACCATAGCTGCAACCGGGAGCGACGCTGTCTCCAGACCGATGATGAAGAGGAGGAAGTGGCGTGCCGAAATCATGAGGTACATGCCGAAGAGAGTCAGGAGGATAAGTTCGTAGAACTCGCCGCGACGAATCACTACCATATCCTGCTTTGACCAGCGGATAGCCTGAATCATGACTATGACAGTACCGATGTTAAGGATATTCTTGATACATGCTGTGATAGCATTGGTCTCATACATGCCGGCAAAAGCGTCGGCCGACTGCGAAACAGAGGGGCAGAAGCCAAAGAGAGTCTGAATCGCCATCAACCCTACGGCTACCCAGCCCGTCGCACCAAGCGCGCGCTTGGGCATGAACGTGTCGTAGAGGAACACTAACAGGAACACGACCAGCAGGCCAATCTCCTGTTTCATTGCAAAAAACTGTGAGTAATCCATTGGTTCTTTCTATCTATTAGTTCATGCCAATCACAGCAAAGATCTGCGGGCTGAATGTAAACTTGATCAATTCTTCAAAGAAGTTGGGGAAGCAGCCTATTGCAGCTACACAAACGATGAGGGCGAATGTCGATGTACGCTCCCACCATGTCGCATCGGTGAGTGAGAGATGGTGTTCGTCGTAGACAGGGCCAAACAGGAGTTTGCCGACAACACGCAGAATATACACGGCAGTGATCACGATAGAGCAGCATGCGAGTATAGTGAAGACGCGATGGAATGTGTCGGTATGCTCGAATGAGCCGATGAATATCGTCATCTCAGCCACAAAGCCACTCAGACCGGGAAGACCGAGAGAAGCCATACCGGCTATAACGTAGCAAACGGCCAGACAAGGCATAATCTTCATAAGTCCGCCCATCTCGCGGATGTCGCGGGTGTGTGTACGACCGTATATCATACCGATCAGCGCGAAGAAGAGGGCTGTCATCAGACCGTGTGAGAGCATCTGCATGATGGCACCTGTCATTGCGGTTGTGTTGAGCATGAGGATAGCGAACAGCACGAGTCCGCAGTGGCTCACCGATGAGTAAGCATTGATATACTTGAGGTCGGTCTGCACACAAGCGCTGAATGCGCCATAGACAACCGAGATACCGGTAAGGATAAGGAAGATCCAGGCAAGTTCCTCAGCAGCCTGAGGCATCAGATAGATGGCTACACGGAAGCAGCCGTAGCCGCCAAGTTTCATGAGCACACCTGCGTGAAGCATGGAAACCGCTGTCGGGGCAGAAGCGTGACCGTCGGGACTCCAAGTATGGAAGGGGAACATAGCACCCAGAACACCGAATCCCACGAATGTCATCGGGAAGAGGAAATTCTGCCATGAGGGATCGATCAGATTGCCCTGGGCTATCTCTACGATGTTCCAGGTATGACCGCCGTTGTAGTAAATACCGATAAGGCCAAGCATGAGGAATGCAGATCCGCCCATAAGCATCAGGGTAAGCTTCATGGCCGAATAGTTCTTCTTACCGCTACCCCACACGCCTATGAGAAGGTACATTGGGATAAGAGCGACCTCATAGAACATGAACATCGTGAAGAGGTCGATGGAGATGAAGAAGCCAAACACACCGGTCGACAGGAGCACCAGCCAGAGGAAGAATTCCTTGGGGTGAGGATTGATTTTCCACGATGCGAACGAACCAGTCAGAAGGATAACCGACGACAGGATGAGCATCGCAATAGAGATACCGTCGACTCCGACGGCCATATTGATATTGAGCGGAGCAAACCAACTCCAGGAGTCGGTATAAAGCATGGGAGCGTCAGCACCGGCGGCGCGCAGGCTCAGGTAGTCTGTCAGCAGATATACTGACAGGCCGAGCAGGGCAAGTGAGCCGGTTACGGCAACCGCACGAATCTGCTTCATGTTTTGGCTCACGGCGAGCAACCCGAGCATCAGCAGGGGTATCACCACGAAATAGATTAATATATTTGAAAACATAAGTTTATCGAGCTTACTATATTTGTACTTTTCTTAGCTAAAGATAATGATTGGCATGCCATTGTCAGAGTACGCACCAAGCTGTGATGACAGCCAGGAGCAATGCTCCGATGAGATAGAGCAACACGTACTGCTGAACGCGTCCGCTCTGAAGGTTCTTGATAGCGACAGATGCCTTGTTGGTAACTATAGCAAGGCCGTTCATCGAACCGTCGATCACGGCGCGGTCAAACCAAGCTATCGGGCGGCAGATGCCATTGAAGATTATCTTGTGGGTGATAAACATATAGATCTCGTCCCAGTAGAAACGACGGTTGGCGGCGGTCCAGAGCCAGCGACAGCTATCGGCCATACGGCGCGGACGATCGTTTTCCTTGAGATAGAGGAAGCGTGCGAAGAATATGCCTACAAGCGCTATAGCCACACTTATGCCGGCAACGACATAGTCCATGTGGATCTGATATTCGTGGCCCTGCCAGGTGACAAATTCGCCGAAGTGGATAAATCCAGCGACGGTAGACACGGCGGCAAGAATAATGAGCGGGAGGCTCATGACCATTTCGCCATCGTGCGGACGGTGGTGATAGTCGGGCTCGTTCCACCAGAATATCAGGTAGTATATGCGGAACATATAGAAAGCGGTGAGACCGGCCACACAGCTCATCCAGATACCCCAGAATGTGCTGTATCCGTAAACGGCTACCAAGATCTCGTCCTTAGAGAAGAATCCGGCAAACGGAGGAATACCAGCAATGGCGAGACAGCCGATGAGGAAGGTGATGTGAGTGATAGGCATATACTTGCGTAGGCCACCCATAGCTGTGTAGTTGTTAGAGTGGACGGCATGAATCAGAGCACCGGCACCAAGGAAGAGCAGGGCTTTGAACATGGCGTGAGTGAACAGATGGAACATCGAAGCCATGTAGCCGAGACACTCATGAATTTCGGGACGTGCAACACCGAGCGAAACCATCATGAACGCAATCTGCGAGATTGTGGAGAACGCGAGCACACGCTTGATATCGATCTGGCAGCATGCAACCACAGCTGCATAGAGCGCAGTGATGGCGCCTATCACCAGAACAAATTCGAGAGATGACGGTACCTGGAGATAAACGGGGAACATACGTGCCACCAGATATACACCGGCTACAACCATCGTGGCTGCGTGGATCAGGGCCGAAACAGGAGTCGGGCCTTCCATAGCATCGGGAAGCCAGATATGAAGAGGCATCATGGCCGACTTACCCATGCCACCCATGAAGATGAGCACCATAGCAAGGGTCAGCACTGAGCAACCCATGAAAGTAGCGCCAGCTGTAGAGGCGAGCACACTGCCGGGATCGCTTGTGAGGGTGATGAAGTCGAATGTCTGAGTGTAGAAGCTGAGGATCAGAATACCCACCAGGAAGCCAAGGTCGGCGAAGCGGGTAACGATAAATGCTTTTTTCGATGCGCTTACTGCAGAAGGGAGAGTGTAGAAGAAACCGATCAGCAGATAAGAAGAAGCACCCACCAGCTCCCAGAATATGTACATCTGGAAAATATTGGTAGCCACGACAAGTCCGAGCATCGAGAAGCTGAACAGCGACAGGAATGCATAGTAACGCTGGAATCCTTTCTCACCTTTCATGTAGCCAAGGCTATAGAGGTGTACCATAAACGATATGGTAGGGATGACAATGAGCATCATCGCCGAGATAGGATCGAGCAGGAATCCGAGACGTATTACCAGATTGGGGGTGAAGGCAAGCCAGTCGACGTTGAAAATAATCGACTGGAGGCGCTGACCGGCCTCGCTGATAAACTCAGGATTTCCTGAAAAATAATATTGAAACGCAGTGAAGTACGAAAGCACCAGCACTGTTCCCATGCCGAGAGTGCCAAGCACACCGGCCGTCTTGTGGCTCATCTTCATGCCGGCAAGACCCAGCAGAAGAAACATCCCCAGCGGGATAGCAAGTATGAGCAAAGGTATTGTGAAGTCCATAAAGCTTTAGTTTTTCATTTGGGATGCATCCTCGACATTGATATTCTTGTCGGCGCGGAATATGTTGATGATTATTGCTATCGCTATCGCGGTTTCGGCAGCTGCTATAGCTATTGCGAAAAGGGTAAAGAACATACCCTCCATCGATCCCGGATAGAGGAAGCGGTTAAACACCACAAAATTGATATCTATAGCATTAAGCATTAGCTCAAGCGAGATGAGCATGGCGATCATGTTCTTGCGGGTAAGGAAACCGTATATACCGCAACAGAACATTATCAGCGACGGCACCAGATAGTAGATAAGTGTTATGTCCATGACTGTTTCTACGGATTACAAGTTAACGTTTACGGGCAACTACCACACCGCCGATAATGCAGGCGAGCAGAAGCACGCTGATAGCTTCAAAAGGCAAAAGATATTGTTCGCTGCCTGTTCCCATCATGGCTGCGCCGATGGTTTTCATGGTCGGGTTGCTCATTTCGGGCAATGAAGCGCACGCAAGACCGCAACGGCTTATCAGGGCACCTCCGGTAACGACAAGCGCGGCCAGTGCGGCCAGAACGCCGATCCATTTGCGATGAGAAACAAGGCGCTCGCTCTTGTGACCCGGATGGCTGGTAAGCAAAATTGAGAAAACAAACAGTACGACGATGCCGCCTGCATACACTGCTATCTGCACAGCTCCGAGAAACTCATAGTCGAGCTTGAAATATAGAGCTGCGGCTGCAAACAGTGTGAAAAGCAGAAACGTTGCCGAGCGCAATATGCGCCGCGTCGTAACTGTAAGTACCGAGAAGATGACAATCGACAGAGCGATTATCCAATACATGATGATACTTCCTGCTGATTCCATTATTGTGAATTGGGAGTGATTGGTTGTGATAGAATAACTATTGACTCTTTAACCTTGAGGTGTCTCCGATTTGGGATTCTTACCTTCTTCGGCTGCGTCAACAGCCTTAGCTTCTGCAGCCGCGGCTTTCTTGGCGGCAGCGGCGGCCTTGGCGGCGGCTATCTTGGCTTCGCGCTCGGCCTGTATGCGGGCGAGCTCTTCAGGCGACGGTGCCGGTTCCTCCTTCTCCGGCAGATAATTGAGTTTTTTTACAAGCTTGTCGCGTGTGAACACGGCTTGCTCGAAATCATTGCTGAACTCAATTGCCGAGGTAGGACAGTTGGTCACACACAGCTGACAGAATGTACAGCTGCCAAGGTCATACCTATAGTTATCAAGTTTTTTCTTTTTCTTGCCATCCGGAGTATCCACCATCTTCGATACGATCTTGATGGTTCCGTTAGGACAGCTGCGTTCACACATTCCGCATGCTATACATTTGTGCCGTCCCTCCTGATCATACTTCAGTGTCAGTATGGCTCGGAAGCGGTCGGGCACATGCACAGTCTCGCGGTTCTCAGGATATTTTTCAGTGATCTTAGGAGTAACAAACTCCTTGCCGGTGACCTGCATGCCCTTTATAAGGCTTGCAATGCCACTCCCAAGCGATGAAAAATAGTCTTTTACACTACCCATATTTATTAAATCGTTGTTGTTTTTATCATTTTATCTCACCTGACCGCCCAATATATCGAGCAGTTCGGTGGTTATGCTCTGCTGTCTGAGTTTGTTGAATTCAAGCTGCAGTTGCTCCAGAAGTTTCTTTGCATTGTCGTTGGCACTTTGCATTGCCATGACGCGTGCCGCCTGTTCTGACGCCCGGTTCTCGGTAAAGACATCCTGCATCACTGCGAGCAGAAACATCGGAAGGACCGTACGGAATATCGACTCAGCGTCAGGCTCGAACAAATACGGACGGTTGGATGCCTTGACGCCGTTGGCGTTGAATGTCGACTGGACTACGGGCAACAATTGCTCCGCGGCCGGCCGTTGGCGACTCAGACTCACAAAATTCATGTAGAGATAGTCTACACGGTCATACACACCTCCAATAAAGTGAGCTGTAAGAGTGTCGACAAACACGCGCACACCATCGCCGGTAGTCTTCGAATCAACCCCTTCCATACGTTCCATATGCAGATTCGCATATACGCCCGATGTCACGAGTTTACCTACAGCCTTGAGCATCTTCTGACCGATTGGGAATATACTGATGTGCACATCAGGTCCGTACTCCGAACGGTATTCACCTATCCTGGCAAGCAGTTGCTTGAATATATTGATATTGTATGCTCCACAGAGACCATCGTCGCTGCCAAACACTACAATTGCCAGTTTCTCAACAGGACGCTGCTCCAGCAGTGGTGACGTGAATTCGGTGTCGGCCGACAATAGATTTCCGATGATCGTTTCGATCTGGCTACGGTAAGGCTTGAGCCGGCGCAAAGCGAGCTCTGCCTTATGCATCTTGGCCGACGATATCATCTTCATGGCTCCGGTGATTTTCTCCGACGATGCCACAGATCCGATGCGTCCTTTCAGTTCACGTAATGTTGCCATTGTCTGCGTTTGTTGATCTAACTGTTATTTTCTATATTTAATCTGACTTGACGGTACTTATAATTCAGCCATTCAGACGAGCAGCTACTTCGCTGGCGGCCTGAGTTAGCTTGGCCGTCACATCGTCGGTGAGCTGTCCGGCCTTGATTGGATCAAGCACGTCGCTCTGATATTTTGCGTGCAGAAGCTGAAGCAGCTGATGCTCGAACTCTGCAACTTTCTCCATGGGCACATTCTCCAAAAGGCCCTTGGTTCCACAGAATATCACTGCCACTTCATCTTCTACTGCTACCGGCCGGTACTGCGGCTGGATGAGCAGGCGTTCATTCTTGCGGCCTTTGTCGATAACACGGGCTGTCACAGGGTCAATGTCGCCACCGAATTTAGTGAATGACTCCAGCTCTCTGAACTGAGCCTGGTCGATCTTCAGTGTTCCAGCTACCTTTTTCATCGACTTGATCTGGGCATTGCCTCCCACACGCGACACACTTATGCCGACATTGATGGCAGGACGTATGCCTCGGTTGAACAGGGCTGTCTCAAGGAATATCTGACCATCGGTGATCGAAATCACATTGGTCGGAATATATGCCGATACGTCTCCGGCCTGAGTCTCGATAATAGGCAGAGCCGTCAGCGATCCACCGCCCTTTACAAGAGGCTTAAGGGGCTCCGGAAGATCATTCATCTGCGAGGCAACCTCCTGATTGTCGATGATCTTGGCGGCACGCTCAAGCAAACGCGAATGCAGGTAGAAGATATCGCCGGGATAAGCCTCACGTCCTGATGGACGCTTAAGTATCAGTGAGATCTCACGGTAGGCCACAGCCTGCTTCGAAAGATCATCGTAAACGATAAGGGCATCACGACCGGTATCACGGAAATATTCGCCGATGGCAACACCCGCAAAGGGTGCATAATAGCGCATTGACGCGGAATCGGCAGCAGTTGCAGCGACAACCACGGTATAGTCCAGAGCGCCATACTTGCGGAGAGTCTCCACAATAGCAGCCACGCTCGATGCTTTCTGACCTATCGCTACATAGATGCAGTAGACAGGCTTACCGGCCTCAAAATTCGACCGCTGATTTATGATTGTGTCAATGGCTATGGCAGTCTTGCCTATCTGACGGTCGCCGATGATAAGCTCACGCTGACCGCGGCCTATGGGCACCATCGAGTCTACAGCCTTTATACCTGTCTGGAGAGGCTGTTTGACGGGCTGACGGAAAATTACTCCCGGAGCCTTGCGCTCGAGCGGAAGGCGCATCAGATCGCCCGTCACAGGTCCTTTACCGTCTACAGGTTCGCCAAGTACATTGATAACACGTCCCAGCAAGCCCTCGCCTACCGGAATTGATGCAATCTCGCCGGTTCGCTTCACCGACATGCCTTCGGCCACCTCATTGACATTGTCGAGCAATATGACTCCCACATTGCTCTCCTCAAGGTTGAGAGCAACGCCGGTGACGCCATTCTCAAACTCTACAAGTTCGTTGGCGCAAACATTGTCGAGGCCATACACATGGGCCACGCCATCGCCCACTTCAAGGACCGTACCTGTTTCTTCAAACGACACCTTGGAGTTTACACTCTCAAGTTGCTGCTTCAGAACCTCCGAAATCTCGCTGGGATTGATCATCGTTGGTGTGGATTAGAGGGATTTGTTGGGTTAATTTCTAATTGGATCAATTAATAAGTTTCTGCCTGAGTTGCTTAAGTTCATTGGCAATGGATGCATCCAAACGTTCATTTCCTACCGACACGCGGAATCCGCCTATCAGATCCGGCACGACACTGGTCGAATACTCCATAGTGGCCTTGTCTCCCAGATGACGGGCTATAAGACTTTTCAGCTTTGCAGCCTCAGCCTCGCCCATCGGAGCTGCGGTGTCTACATGGACTATGTAAATACCATGGGCCTCCCGATAAATCGACAGATACGCAAGAGCTATCTCACGTGTCTGGTCGATCCTGCGGTTTTTCTCAAGCAATTTAATGAAGTCGGCCACCACCGTATCGCTGTCCGTCGCACCGCAGGCCGTCATTATCAGCCTGGATTTATCATCCCGGCCGACAAACGGATTGCTTACGGCCTCGTTCAGGCCCGGGACGTCTGCAAAGCTTCCTGCAAGGGTCTTCATGAGTTCATAGACACGTGTATCTACTCCCTTCTCGAGAGCCACCTTATATAGGGCTTTGGCATATCGCCGTGGTATAAGTCCTTCGTTCATTTCAGCTTAGCTATAATTGAGTGACGCAGTTGCTTCAATTATTCTTTTCCATCTCATTGATGAGAGTGTCAACCAGGCGCTTCTGGGCCTTTTCGTCAGACATCTCGTTACGGACCACCTTGTCGGCAACAGCCAACGCAAACGCGCTGACTTGATTGCGGAGCTCCTGTTCCGCCTGCTTACGCTCCTGATCTATGGACACTTTAGCGGCATCCATGACCTTTTTGGCTTCAGCGCGGGCGGCCTCGCGGGCTTCCTCTATGATCTGTGTCTTCATCTTATCGGCCTCACGAAGTATGTCGGCCTCACGGTGACGTGCGTCCGCTATATACTTGTCGGCTTCCTGACGGGCGTTATCCAGCTGTTCCTTAGCGTTCTGGGCATACTCCACTCCTTTATCTATCAGATCGGCTCGAGCCTCTACCCCTTTGAGTATGATCGGCCAACCCCATTTATACAGGGCGATAAAGAGTATGGCAAACGCCACAAACATCCAGAATACCAAGCCAAAATCGGGCGTGAACAATTCCATAATGAATAGAAATTGGGTTAATTGAATTACTTACGCGCAGGCAGCATGCATTGCCGCTGCCCTATGACCTTTGTGGGTTCTAATTAATCAGACGAACATCGACAGTACGCACACGATCACTGCGAACAGAGCCACACCTTCAACAAGGGCGGCAATAACGATCATGTTACTGCGGATATCGCCGGCACTTTCGGGCTGACGCGCAATGGCTTCCATAGCTGCGGCACCAATTTTGCCGATACCAAGACCGGCGCCTATTGCTGCGATTGCGGCTCCGATACATGCACCAATACCGAGGGTGCCTTCAATGGCTGCTAAAATCATTGCTAACATAGTAGTGAGAGTTTTTTAAGGTTGGTATATATTTTGTTGTTATTTCATTCTTTCATTTCATCAGGCAGCTTCTGCCGGATCAAGTTTATGGTTTGCCTCATGCTTGTTATGCTCACCCTCTTCCTGACCGAACGCTATGAATAGTGTCGACAGCATAGTGAACACATAAGCCTGGATGAAGCTCACAAGCACATCTATCAGCAGCATGAATATTGAGAACAGTACCGATACTACCGTTGTAGCGCCTATCACTACCGGCCCCATAGCCGCAAAGATGAAAATCAGGAGAGTCAGCACTATAACGATCATGTGACCACCCATCATGTTTGCAAACAGACGGACTGTCAGGGCTGCCGGCTTAGTGAAAACTCCGAATATCTCGATCACCGGCATTATAGGAAGTGGGAACTTAAGCCACAGCGGTACATCCGGCCAAAAAACTTCTTTCCAATAATGCTTCGTGCCAAACAGATTGGTCACAAGGAATGTGAGGACAGACAGGACAAGAGTCACCGCTATATTTCCCGTAAGGTTGGCACCGCCGGGAAATACCACTATCAGTCCCATAAGGTTCATGAACAGTATGAAGAAAAATACCGTAAGAAGATATGGCGCAAATTTAGCCGAACGCTTGCCAAGCGTGGGTGTGATGACACCGTCGTATATAAAAGTTATCAGAGCTTCTATTGCGCCAACAACCTTCCGGGGTGCCTTAGTGCCCATGCGCTTATGCCAACGTGCAACCGAAAAGACTGCCCACATCACAAGAAGAATGCTTATGAAAAGTGCACAGACATTTTTGGTTATCGATATATCCCAAGGACGGTATTCTGTACCATCGGGCAATATCTCCACGACCTTACCGTTATACTTGCTATCATCACCGGCAATCTTGAAGCTGACGCTGCCGTCGGTATATGTCTGGCCATGCGTGATATGCGATGATGAGAAGCAGTGAAGCCCTGTCTTACCAAATACGATCACCGGCAGGGGTATGCGCATGTGATGATTGAAAGGGACTTCCCAACCGTAACCGTCGCCAAGGTGTTCGAAAATTATTGCCTTAGGATCGATCTTGGCCGGATCTTCCTTTTCGTCCTGTCGATTGTCAACAGCCACATCCACAGCATTCTCACTACCGGCTATTGAATATGCCGCCAGCGAGCCCACTGTCATCATGACCGCTATCAGAAATATGCGAAAGATCTTGCTCATATCAGGTTGGTATACTGTTCAATAAATACAAACTGACACTATGTCATTGTCAATATCGGCTATACCGCCGCTCACATCAAGTGCTGAACGTGAGCCATCAGTCTGCTCAAACCCTATCTTGCCCGATGTAAGAGTCGATATTAACGACGCATGATGAGGAAGCACGGTAAAAGCACCTTGCTCACCCGGCAGGTGAACTATCTTAACCTCCCCCTCAAATAGGATATCTTCGGCCGATATAATTTTAAGTGTCATCGTCTGCAAAATTTAAATTGTCGATCAGCCCTCTACCTCAGCCAACAGCTTCTTACCCTTGGCTATGGCATCATCGATTGTTCCGACATTAAGGAATGCCTGTTCAGGATACTTGTCCATTTCGCCCGACAGGATCATCTTGAAGCCACGGATAGTCTCACTCAGAGGCACCATAACACCAGGAAGACCGGTAAACTGTTCGGCCACGTTGAACGGCTGCGACAAGAAGCGCTGGGCACGACGTGCACGCGATACCACAAGCTTATCTTCATCGCTAAGTTCATCAACACCGAGAATAGCTATGATGTCCTGAAGCTCATTGTACTTCTGAAGCAACTGCTTGACTGCCTGCGCCACATTATAATGCTCTTCACCAATAATATTGGGATCAAGTATACGCGAGGTAGATTCCAGAGGATCCACTGCAGGATATATGCCAAGCTCTGCAATCTTACGGCTCAACACTGTAGTAGCGTCGAGGAAGCTGAAAGTCGTTGCGGGAGCCGGGTCGGTAAGGTCGTCGGCAGGCACATAGATCGCCTGAACCGATGTGATCGAACCGTTCTTTGTTGATGTAATTCGCTCCTGAAGCGCACCCATCTCCGATGCGAGGGTAGGCTGATAGCCTACTGCCGACGGCATTCGGCCCAACAGAGCCGACACCTCACTACCAGCCTGGGTGAAACGGAAAATATTATCTATGAACAGAAGAATCTCCTTACCGCCGCCGTCAGTGTCACGGAACTGCTCTGCCTCGGTAAGGCCGGAAAGAGCAACTCGCAGACGTGCGCCCGGCGGCTCGTTCATCTGACCGAACACCAAGGTTGCCTGCGACTTGGCTACCTCGTTCATGTCGACGTCCTCAAGATTCCATTCACCGCGTTCCATGCCTTCGCGGAATTTGTCACCATACTTTATGACGCCGCTCTCTATCATCTCACGCAGCAGGTCATTGCCTTCACGCGTACGCTCGCCGACACCGGTAAACACTGAGTAGCCATTGTGTCCCTTGGCAATGTTGTTGATAAGCTCCATGATGAGCACGGTCTTGCCCACACCGGCACCACCGAACAAACCGATCTTACCACCTTTGCTATAAGGTTCCAGAAGGTCGATCACCTTGATACCTGTATATAATATCTCAGTACCGATGGTCAGTTCATCAAATTTTGGTGCAGGCTGGTGAATAGAGCGCAGATCTTCGCGTTCAAGCTGAGGCAGACGATCGATAGCTTCGCCAACCACATTGAGCAGTCGGCCTTTCACCTGATTGCCGGTTGGAACAGCAATGGGATGCTCCAGATTGTCGACACGCAATCCGCGCTGCAATCCATCGGTGCTTTCCATGGCCACACATCTCACAGTGCTTTCGCCAATGTGCTGCTCTACCTCAAGTATCAGAGCCGTACCGTCAGGACGATCTACCTTGAGTGCTGTATAAATAGGGGGCAACTCGTTGTTGTCGCCTTCGAAGGACACATCGACAACAGGGCCGATCACCTGCGAGATTTTTCCGAATTTGTCGCTCATATTGGAATTATCGTAATATTAGGAGAGCTGTTGTTTTTGTTGGGGAGATTTAAAGGTGAATACCATAAACCACGATCAGGGCCATCAGCACGAGGTTGACAAGGTTGATCGGAAGAAGATATTTCCATTCAAGCTTAAGGATCTGGTCAATTCGCAGACGCGGGAATGTCCACTTGAACCAGATTATGATGAAGCTTATTGCAATAGCCTTAACAAGGAACCATACGATACCGGGGATCCAGTCCATAGCACCGTTAAACGCATCCCATCCGGGTATATGCAAGGGCATCCATCCACCGAAGAACAGAAGAGCGGCGACACCCGACACGATAAACAGGTTCAGATACTCGGCAAGATAATAGAAACCGAAGTGAATACCTGAATACTCGGTGTGGTAGCCGGCTGTAAGCTCACTCTCGGCCTCGGGAAGGTCGAACGGTCCCCGGTTAGTCTCAGCCGTACCTGCTATCAGATAGATAATGAAAGCAATAATTGCCGGTATATGACCCTTGACTATAAACCACAGATCGCTCTGGGCCTCAACTATGCCACCTACTTCCATAGTGCCGGCGAAGCACACCATGGTGAGCACCGACAAACCGATTGACAGTTCATAGCTGACCATCTGAGCACCAGAACGCAATGCGCCGATAAGAGTGAACTTATTGGCACTTGACCATCCGGCCAGAAGTATACCCAGCACGCCTATCGACGATACTGCTATCAGGAAGAAGATACCTATATTGAAGTCGATGATCTGCATTCCGTTGCCCCAGGGCAGCACGGCAAACGAGAGCATTGACGCCAATATCACAAGATATGGTGCAAGCGCGAACAAAAATTGGTCGACATGCTTGAGCGATATGAGCTCCTTGATAAGGATCTTGAACATATCGGCAACACTCTGGAGCAAGCCCCACGGACCTACACGCACCGGACCAAGACGGCACTGGAAATACGCGCAGATCTTGCGTTCGTAAAGAATATAGAAAAGGGCCAGCACGGAGTAACCCAGAAGAAGAGCGAACCCTATCAGAACGCACTCTGCTGTTACAGCGAGCCACTCGGGCATGAATCCGAGAAGCGTCTGATGAAGCCAAGTTGTGAACTGTGAAAAGTCGAACATAGCTGTATTTTGTGATATTTGAGTGGTTATGTTTATTGGCGTGATTAACGGTCGATATCAGGTACGATATAGTCCATTGAGCCGCCTATGGTGATAAGGTCGGCGATCTTGTTGCCACGGGTCAGGTGATCGACCACTGCAGCAGCCGGCAGACACGGAGGCACTATCTTCAGACGGTAAGGCGATGTTGTACCGTCGCTCTCGATATAGATACCGAAAGCTCCGCGGCAACCCTCCACCATTCTGAACCAATGTCCTACGGGCAGCTTCAGAACTTTAGGAACCTTCACGCAATACTCACCTTCCGGGATATTGTCAATAAGCTGCTCTATGATGCGTGCGCTCTGTACCATTTCGTCCATGCGGACCTTGAAGCGGGCCATAGAATCGCCTTCTGTACGTGTAACTTCCTCGAAGTCAAGCTCAGAATAGATGCTATACGGATCTGTCTTACGTATATCGCATGCCCAACCCGAAGCACGGCCTGAAGGACCGGTGATGCTCCAGCTTATGGCATCTTCGCGGCTCAGCACACCTACATTTTCCATGCGGCCACGGGTAATGACATTTCCTGTAAATATCTTGTTGTATTCCTTTATGTTTGCAGGAAGAACCTCCAGCAGAGCCTTCACATCCTTGACGAAGTCAGGATGCAGATCCTGCATCACTCCGCCTATGCATTCATAGTTGAACGTCATGCGGGCGCCACATGTCTTCTCCATGATATCGAGGATCTGTTCACGCACACGCAGTGTGTAGAACAACATTGTGGTAGCGCCAAGGTCCATACAGAAAGTACCGATAAACAGACAGTGGCTGGCAATGCGCGACAGCTCATCCATCAGGACTCTTATAACCTGCGCACGACGGCTGATCTCAATGCCGGCAGCCTGTTCTATAGTCATACAGAGGCCATGATGATACGGATGGGCAGAGAAGTAATCCAGACGATCCATGAAGTGGAGAGTCTGAGGATAGGTAAGCTGCTCGCATATCTTCTCAATGCCACGATGTATATATCCCATATACACATCGATCTTCTTGATCTCCTCACCGTCGACAGCAGTGCGGAAACGAAGCACACCGTGAGTAGCAGGGTGCTGCGGGCCGATATTCACAACGAAATCGTCCTTTTCAAACACTCTTACCTCTTTTTTCTCTATCTTGCCGTCAGGGCCTTCCACCCAGGTGTTGGTAAAGTCGCTCTGACGCTCGTTTTCGGTCGATACCGGGTTTACCTCCGGACTTGCATCATAATCTTTGCGAAGCGGATAGCCTTTCCAGTCGATAGAAAGGAACAAGCGACGCATATCCGGATTGTTGATAAACACAATTCCGAAGAAGTCATACACCTCGCGCTCGTATATCACAGCGATAGCCCACAGGTCACTTATCGAGTGAAGCATGGGCTGAATGCGATCAGTTGTTGACACTTTAACGGAAATGTGCGTACCGTGCTTGGTTGAGTTGAGGTAGTAGATACATCCCAGGGAATCAGCCCAGTCCATACCCACTATGGTCACCAGATAGTCGAAGGCAAGCTCATCGTCATCACGAAGAGTCTTGGCCAGTTCGTGCCACCGGCTGTCGGGAATGTTGACCAAGAGAGTGTCTCCGGCTTCAAATGTAGCTTCGGGAAACAGCTTGGCTATCTTTTCCTGCATGTCTGCCATATCTGTATAATATAGATTTTCGTCAGTTAATATTGATAAGTCATTATCCGGATCGGTATCAATCCTCAACTCCGGGTATAGGATGCTCCTTAAGGAATTCCTCCTGCTTTTGCTTACGGTTAACACCGCCAAAGAATCGCTCGACCTTTATCTTGCGCGACAGCTGCATTATGCTGTATATCATAGCCTCAGGACGCGGAGGGCAGCCGGGCAGATAAACATCGACAGGTATGATCTTGTCACATCCCATCACCACATGATAGCTCTTGCGGAACGGACCGCCGCTAACGGCACATGCGCCGCATGCTATCACATATTTAGGCTCGGCAAGCTGGTCATAAAGACGACGGAGCACAGGAGCCATACGGTGAACTATCGTTCCAGCCACCATTATGAAGTCGGCCTGACGCGGCGAAGCTCGCGCAACTTCCCATCCGAAACGCGCCATATCAAAACGCGCGGCTCCAAGCGACACAAATTCTATGCCGCAGCAACTGGTGGCGAAGGTAAGGGGCCAGATGGAGTTCGACCGCCCCCAGTTGATCAGTTTGTCAAGATTACCGACAACGACATTCGTTCCGTTCTCACGCAATTCATTGACAAGTTTTTCGATATACTCGTTATCTTTCCATGCCTCGTAGGGCATGCTTTTTGTTGTCACTTCCATTCAAGAGCTCCTTTCCGCCAGGCATATACAAGTCCCAGCACCAAAATTATGAAAAAGACTGCTATGCTCAGCAGACCTGCGCCGCCAAGCTCTCTCATACGCACTGCCCATGGGAACAGAAATACACATTCCACATCAAACATCAGGAACAGAATTGCGAAAAGGTAGTAGCCAATCTTGAACTGGGCCATACTCTCGCCGCGTGTAGGTATACCACACTCATAGGCTTCTCCCTTCTGGGCATTAAACGACCGCGGGCCTATCAGACCTGCAAGCCACAGCGCCAATGCCACCAGGCCAATGCCGGTAAGTGCTGCAGCCATGGCCAGCGTCGAATTTTGTATCGCTAAAGCTATCATATTGTATGAAAATGTAATAATTCAGTTCTACGGGCCTTTTCAGCCAAGGCTTAAAGGCTTTTTATGCTATGACAAACAAGCGCAAAAAACCAGATCCGGCATCGGATTTGGCATAAGACACTATTATTTGCGGTGCAAATATACAGAAAATATCGCTAACATTTGTTATTCTCCACAACTTTATTTCCATTATTTTTTCGATTGGCTGCCGGCATAAAGACATTGGTGATCGACAATCGCCAACCTCATCCCTTTCACTTGCCAATATCCACATTTTTACCTAATTTTGTCATTCAATCCCTACTGTTCATGAGCAACGAAAAAATTCAGAAAACCAATGCAGCACGTCTGCTCGATAAAGCAGGCATCAGCTACTCGCTGATCCCCTACAACGTTGATCCCGACAATCTGGCGGCCGAACACGTTGCCGAAGAACTGGGAGAGGACATCCGCGCTGTCTTCAAAACCATAGTGCTCCATACCTACCCATCAGGCCATGCTGTGTGCGTTCTGCCGGGAAATTGCGAGATCGACCTAAAGAAAGCCGCACGCGTCATCGGCGCCAAGAAGGTAGAGCTTATACCCATGAAGGAGTTGCTACCCCTCACAGGATATATACGTGGCGGATGCTCGCCAATAGGAATGAAGAAACCATTTCCAACTTTTTTCCATTCTTCGGCTACCGACTTCAATACGATCTTCGTAAGTGCCGGTATACGCGGACTCCAGATAGCTGTCAGTCCATCAGATCTTATCAATTATGTCGGCGCCAAAGTTGCCGATATAGCAACCGACCCATCAACCAACCATATAGACCAGTGAACACATTTGGAAATATATTCAGACTCACTTCTTTCGGCGAAAGCCACGGCACTGCCGTAGGAGGTGTAATTGACGGTATGCCCGCGGGTATACCGATCGACATTGATGACATCCAGAGGCAGCTCGACCGACGACGTCCCGGACAAAGCGACATAACCACATCTCGCTCCGAAGCCGACAAAGTAGAACTCCTGTCCGGTATTTTCGAAGGAAAAACAACTGGAACGCCAATAGCCTTCGAAGTTCGGAACGCCGACCACCATTCTGCCGATTATTCCAATGTGCGGTCTTGCTTCCGGCCTTCGCATGCCGACTTCACCTACACCACAAAATACGGACTGCGCGACTATCGTGGCGGGGGCCGGTCATCTGCACGCGAGACCATATCACGTGTGGTAGGCGGTGCGTTGGCCATGCAGGCCCTACGTAGTGTAGGCGTCAGCATCACGGCTTTCACGCGCAGCGTTGGAAATATACAACTGTCGGGCACCTGGGACACTCTCGACTTCTCACTGATCGAGCAAAATCCCGTCAGATGCCCCGACATGGATACAGCCAGACTCATGACCGATCTGATACGCCGCGTAAAGGCAGATGGCGACACTATCGGCGGAGTCATCGAATGCGTTATCTGTGGTTGCCCCCCGGGATTGGGCGAACCCGTATTCGGCAAACTCCATGCGATGCTCGGATCTGCAATGCTCTCTATCAACGCCGCCAAAGGCTTCGACTATGGTATGGGGTTTGATGGTACAGCAATGCGTGGATCGGAATCCGTCGACCGGTTCCATACCGATCCCGACGGAAATATCCGCACTTCATCCAACTATTCCGGAGGAATTCAGGGCGGCATCTCCAATGGCATGCCAATATATTTTCGTGTAGCCTTCAAGCCTGTGGCCACTTTACTCCGCGATGTCGAGACGGTCGATGCCTCCGGCAATCCAACAGTTCTGCATGCCCGCGGACGCCACGATCCCTGTGTACTTCCCCGAGCCGTGCCTATTGTCGAAGCCATGGCGGCCATGACTCTGCTTGATGCATGGCTCATGAACCAGACCACCCACCTCCACAAGCCGTGACCATGCAGCATTTCTACCGCGACTTCTCGGCTTTCATGAGCGAACATTTCTCATGCAAAGTACAGAAACTGGCAGTAAATGCGGGAATGTCTTGCCCGAACCGCGACGGCACAATAGGTCGCGGAGGATGCTCATATTGCGACAACCGGTCATTCAACCCCTCGTATTGTTCGGCCTCTACCGACATAGCGTCCCAGTTGGCCAAAGGCAAAGAATTTTTCGCCAGAAAGTATCCTCAGATGCGTTATCTGGCATATTTCCAAGCCTATACCAACACCCACGGCGACCGCAGCCACTTTCTCGGGCTTTATCGTGACGCTCTCGATCAGCCCGACATACTCGGCCTGATAATAGGCACTCGCCCCGATTGCGTACCCGACGATATGCTCGACTCTATAGCCGATATAGCCGGACGACGCTTCGTTATGATGGAATACGGAGCCGAAAGTTCTCACGACACCACTCTGCAGATCATAAACCGCGGACACACTTGGCGCCAGACTGCCGACGCCGTTACCCGGACCGCCGACCGCGGAATCAAAGTAGGGCTTCATCTCATAATGGGACTACCCGGAGAAGATACCGACATGATGCTACAGACCATCGATGCCGTAAACGATCTTCCGGTCGACACATTGAAGATACATCAGCTGCAGATCATTCGCGGAACCCGGCTTGCACGCGAGATAGCCGAAGGCAAACTCTCGGTAATCAACTTCACTGCCGATACTTATGCCGACCTATGCTGCGAAATCATCGACAGGATCAGGCCGGACATAGCCATCGAACGCTTTGTAAGTCAGGCCCCTCCGAATATGGTTGTATCACCGCATTGGGGACTTAAGAACTACCAGTTCACCAATCTCCTCATCAACAAACTAAGAATCAGACGTTCATCAGCGCTTACGGTCGCGGACACTGCGCGTGGCCGATGATGACCGCGATGTCGATGACTTGGCTTTTGGTGCTGACTTAGGCTTAGCCTTTGATGCGGCAGGCGACCTACGCCTTGACGCCGACCTCGATTCTACGGTCTTCTGTTTGTTTCCGGCCGCCACCGACGCGCTGTCACTGGCCGACACAGCCCCTTTTTTCTGCAACTCATCGAGCGATGGCACCCACAATTTTTTATCAAAGCTATCGAGACGCTGCTGAATACTGTCACGTGCATATTTCAACCGGTCGGGATCCGGATACAGCTCAGCAAGCATGCGGTTGCGAAGATTCTGGGTCTTATATATCTCACCATCATAAAGCCCCAGCCGGAAATAGTCGTCATACGATCCGGTAGCCATATTATTATCATCCGACATAATTATGCTACCCGACAGATAAGGCTGCAGATCAGCATAACGTATCCAGCACAATGGATATTTCGATCTGCCCATACCATGCTCATCAACCCTGTGCATGACAGGACATAAAGCTTCAATATGGGTCTTCACCTTGTTATCACGACGGCTGAACGACCATCGCTCTATCACATAGTAGCTCAGCACCTCACTCGACGGCACATCATTCTCATCCACTATAAGCCGGGGCTTCTTGTCGGTACTTCCTTTCCCTTCGGTATAGGCAATTTCAAAATTGTCAAACATCTCCCTCGGATTCACACGATACTTGTCGGTAAACACCTCTCGTCCGTCAAGAAACTCATAGGCAGGCAATGTATTGTCCGCCACATGGCTCACTATTATACGAAACAAATTTTCCTGACCATCAACAGGATCTACCGGATAATACAGTGGAGCATTGGCCGTCTTGTCCAGATCAAGCGATCTGTACACCACCCTAATCCATTCCATATCAGCATCCTGGCCCGACGTTGCCGACACCGCTGTCTGTCCGGTGTCCGCTACAGACACTCCATTGGTCTGGGTCGCCGTCTTACGGGTGATACTTGTGGCTGTCGAACGGTTCTGGCCATTTGCCGCCACAACTATCGCTATGGCACCAAACAACATGATAAAACGTTTAGTCAAGTCCATAATGCTGATCTGTTATATATTGTTTTACTATTGAGGTCATTTCACTATCACTTCCACAGGACTGAGGCTTCGTTCGGTTCCATCCGGTCCTATGGCACGTATACGGCTCACATAGAATCTCTTGCCTCTGGCAAGCCTCTTGATTTTATCCAATTGTCTTGACGAGAACTTGTCGCCATCGCTCTTCTCGGGTATTGAGTTTCCCATCTGATCTATGAAGACCGTCTCAAAGCTTGTCACCTTGAACTCAATATCAAGAATACCATCATCTATAGCAGCTCCGACACCAGGCGATGCTACCAGTTGTGCTTTTGCCACTGGCTGTTGTCCGCTAATACGCATAGCCGCGTCACCGCCCGATTTAATATATGCTGTCGGGTCAGGTAGACGCCTGACCTTGAACGTCATGCTACCGGCCTGATGCGGAGTTCCCCCGGTGCCCGACGCGCTTATGCTGATCACTGCATCCTGGCCTACCGATGATGGCCGTGCAACCCATATATCACCTTGTCTGACAAGTGTCCCATTGGTCATCGATGCTGATATGCTTTTCCTGTCTACACCAGGTACGCTGATACTCACAGGATTATCTATACCGGCATAAAGCACGTTCATCATAGTCGCGCTCACCGTGGCTACAGGTTCGATTACGGTATACTCCGAGCTGAAAGGATGCTTGCTGACGCTTCCGTCATCATGCATTACCTCCAGATAACCTGAATAGTCAAACGTTCCGGCTGTTCCGGCTGTAAATTCATACTTGCCATCACCGTTTGTCAACTTGTTTCCATTCACAAATACAGCAGGACGCGAAGTCGTGTCCACCGCCGCAAGCACAATATCCGCCGAATACTTGTCGCCCCGCATCACCAGCCTCGATTCAGGGATTACGAATGCATTGATCCTGTTCACCCTCAGATCGCCGGCGTCAACGCTTCCAAGCAGATTTGCCAGAGCCTCACCTTCGGCAAAACGTATATCACCCTGCAGCTTGGTGAGCAACGCAACCGCCGCCACTACCGGCTGATTCTCAAACTTAGCCTCTTCCCACTTGCGGTCTATATCCGAGCCCTTGAATCGTACCGACGCGGTCGACAGCGCCATTTCAATTCCTGATCTCTTGACAGAATCGGCAACCATACCGGTTATATAGTCACGGAATTTGTCAATTTTGCCTCTTAGCTTAGCTCCTTCCCGCGATACAGGATTGAGCATGACCGCTCCGGCCGACTCCATATCGTATGTCTTGAGTATGTTTGCCGGATCGCCATCCTCACCGTCACACTTGCGTACTATGGCAAGCTTGAGAGCATCCACATCAGCGAGAAGCCTGTCTGTTTCTGCCTTTACCTCCTCGGCCTTTCCGAGCCATACACCACCCTTCTCGGGATTTTGGGCCGCGAAGGCACGCAAACGCTCAAGTATGGCATCATTGCGCAACGACATTGTAGCATTCGACCTCGACAGCCCATCCTCTACTTGAGTGAAGCCGTCAAGCACATCGCTCGATACGTTCAGGGCCAGCATAGCCGTCAGAACGAGATACATAAGGTTGATCATTCGCTGTCGCGGTGACAGACGTCCCGTATGTTTTGCCATGATGCCCTCTGATCAATTGTCTATGGATTCTCGCGACTTTACAGTCTCAGCCATGCCCATAGGTCGGTACATATTTACCGTCATGGCCTGTATCATGTTCTCATACACCTGATTGAGCTGCTGCATATAGCG
>CANRVB010000002.1 GCA_947643165.1 uncultured Porphyromonadaceae bacterium
TACCCTCAACGGTTTTCAAGACCGCCGCAATCGACCACTCTGCCATCTCTCCTTGGTCGTTTGTGGTTGCAAAGGTAGTGATATTTTTCTAATCTGCAAAATTATTTTATGATAAGTTGCTTTATTTCGCCATATTTCGGTTGATTTCTCACCGCTTCCATAACATCAAGGCCCGACAAACGCATCATTTGCATTATTATACCACCATGTGCAAACACAAGTATTCGCTTGTAGCCCTGCTCACGGCAGTAGTCTATCCAGTTGCTTACACGTTCATACTGGTCGGCAAACGACTCCCCGCCGGTAGGGCATACGTTCAGCCAGTCATCATACCATTCCTGAAGCCGCGGATCGGTTATGGAGTCGAAGCTCTGCATCTCCCAATCGCCGAAATCCATCTCTTGTAGACGGCTGTCTACTATCGCTTCGCTATACCCGCACGCTTGCGCAAGCATCCGGCAACGTGTCAGGGGACTGGTGAATACGGCATCATAGTTGTCGTCTATCTCGCTTAGGGCCTTTCGTGTGGTTGCCGATTCCGCCTGAAAGCTGTCATGGTTTACCTCGACGTCTGTCCGGCCGTAGCACACACCACGGGCTACGTTGACCGACGTATGACGTATCGCTGTTACTTCCATAAGGCTGTGGTTGTGATGTAGAGCGACAACTCCGCCAGCAGTGCCGTAGCGCCGCAGCAGTCGCCCGTATATCCTTGTATTTTGTAGTGCATATATGCTATCATGGCTGCCACTGTCACTACCGGTGCTATCCAGCCATACAGCAGCATTGCCGGCAGCTCCGACAGACTGAATATTATGATGGTAGGTATCAGTCCGGTTGCTATCAGCCCCATTATCGCACCGGCCGACATGCGGGTATACACCGTCTTGTTTTTAGCCTGCTCTGCCGTTCGGGCGTATGGCAGGAAATTGATCACCTGCGCTGCGCAGCACTTGCTCCATGGATCGGCGCATAACATCAGTAGCGCGGCCACGACGGGCGGAACCGTCGAAAGCAGAAGAATGCTCAGAATGATATATATTGTCAGACCTATCACACCGTATGTGCCTATATGGGAGTCTTTCATTATAGCCAGTATCCGCTCGCGGTCGGTGCCGCCACCCATACCGTCGATAAAGTCGGCCAGACCATCCTCATGAAGTGCGCCGGTGAGCAGCAGGCGGGCACACAGACCCATTGTCACGGCTATTGGTGCTGCCCACACCTGCGCGGCGATAAACAGCGTCACTGCGGCCGCTCCTCCCGTCAGCCAGCCGGCCAGGGGCCATAGCTCCACAACCCTGCGGTAGGCATCCGCCGGTATGTTGCGCAGACGCCACAGCGGTACTCTCGTGAAAAATGTTATTGTGGCAAACAGACGGTCCATATATCCTTGATCTCAGAAGTATTTTGTCACATCCACGTCGGCAAATGTATCCATTTCCGATATCATTCTTGCCGCCGAATCTACTATTGGGAATGCGCATACGGCTCCGCTGCCTTCGCCGAGGCGCAGGTCCAGATGGAGCAGGGGCTTCACCCCGAGATGATCCAGCATGAGCTTGTGCCCCGACTCATCGCCGCAGTGGCCGAATATGGCATAATCCTTCACATTGGGATGCATACTCATGGCCGCACCCATGCAAGCCGTCATGATAAATCCGTCTACGAGTATCACCATGCCGAGTTCGGCGGCGCGTAGCATTCCGCCTACGGCCATGGCCATCTCAAATCCGCCGAAATATGCCAGACGCCCCTCTATGTCATCTTTGGGCAGATCGCAATTGTCAAGAGCTCGCTGGAGCACATCGGCCTTGTGCCTTATGCCGGCATTGTCGAGACCTGCGCCCGCACCTGCGCACCTTGCTATCTCGATGCCCGTGAGCAGATTCATCCACATGGCCGAGGGCGATGTATTGCCGCTGCCCATCTCGCCGAAACTCACCACGTTGCATCCGTCGGCCTGAACCGTTTCAACTACTCTGGCGCCGCGGTCGAGTGCTTCCTGCCATTGTTGGCGGCTCATGGCCGCGCCGTGCAGAAAATTGGCGGTTCCGCGTGCCATTTTCATGTCGATTATCCCGTGACCCGCCGGTATGTCATAGTCTACGCCGGCATCCACAAGCACCAGCCGGAAGCCGTGCTGATTGCACAGAAAGTTGATCCCCGCGCCCCCCTTGGCGAAGTGGGCCAGCTGTTGCCATGTCACCTCCTTGGGCGATACGCTCACTCCCTCCTCTATTATGCCGTGATCGGCCGCAAACAGTATGTTTGCCGGCTTGTTGAGGCGCGGATGGAGTGTCTGCTGTATTAGTCCGAGTCTGAGAGCTATTTCTTCAAGGCGCCCGAGCGAGCCGCGGGGTTTGGTCAGGTTGTCTATTCTGTCGGCAAGTGCCTGTCTTATTGACTGATCGGGACGATTTATATGAAATGTTCTCATGATTGGTTTATTTGAGTCTTATCGGAAGACCGGAAACGGTCAGATATGCTTCATCTGCTATCTTGCCCAGATAGGCGTTTACCCACCCCTGTAGATCGGTGAATGCGCGTTGCATTGCGTCCGCGCTTATGCCGCCAAGGCCTATCTCGTTGGTCACTACTGTTATCGTGTCGGCCTCCGAGGTGTGCAGACGCTCAAGTTCCTCTATTACGGCGTCGCGTGCCTTTGTCGCATTGCAGTCAGTTGCCAGAAAGTGGTTTGTGGCAAGAAGTGTCAGACAGTCCAGCAGCGCCACGCTGCCACGTGTCAGCCGCTCGCTGTCGGCCGGATGCAGCGGCTCCTCTACCGTAACCCACCTCTCGCCGCGGCGACTGCGGTGTATCGCCACGCGGCGCTCCATCTCCTCATCACCGATATGGGCGGTGGCTATATACACGGGGCGCTCACACCTTTCAAGTGTCAGCCGCTCGGCATACTCGCTCTTTCCCGAGCGCTGCCCACCGCTCACCATTATTATTTTCGCGCACATGGATGCAAAATTAGCAAAATCCTACATTCTATCCAACGGTCAGTCTCACTACCGCCACGAGCATTACCATCATTATTTCCGCCTTGCGGTTTATGGTTATGGCCTTTATCATATCGATAGATGTGAGAGGGCGTGGATTGGTCCCGATATACGGTTTGTCAAACACTTCGCCGAAATAATCGTGCGGACCCCCGAAGCGGCAGTCAAGAATACCCGCCAGCGCGGCTTCTGGCCATCCTGAATTTGGACTTGCATGCGCGGGTCCGTACTTCCTCACAAATCCCAGCAGGTCAATGCGTCCGGCGGCTACTATCATGAGCAGTGCGGTCAGACGGGACGGGATATAGTTGGCCGCATCATCTATTTTTGCAGCCCAGCGCCCGAATTCCAGATATCGCGGACTATGGTAGCCTATCATCGAGTCGAGCGTATTCACCATCTTGTAGGCAAGCATCCCCGGCACACCGAGCAGTGCATACCAGAACAATGGCGCTATCACTCCGTCGCTCAGATTCTCGGCCAGAGTCTCCAGTGCCGCCGTCCTTACCTCCTGATCCGTGAGATGTGCCGTGTCGCGCCCTACTATCCTGCTTACCTGTCGCCGCCCCTCCTCTACCGATCGGTCGGCTGCCTCAAACACCATTTTCACCTCACGCGCGAGCGTGGTCCCCGCCAGACAGAAAAACACGCCGATTGCCTCCACCGACAGCTCTATCCATGGCAGCGGTGCCAGCACGCGTAATATCAGTACCGCCGACAGATATACGCTGACAATCAATCCTATCGCGGTAAATGCCCCCTTCCTGACCCGTTCGTCTCCATGATTCAGCCTCCGCTCGCACGCCGATATCGCTTTGCCGAACCACACTACGGGGTGGGGCAGCTCCGCCGGATCGCCAAGAATTATGTCCATAAACCATCCCGCCAGCAGCGGTGTCAGCACAACCAGTGCGTGCAATGCCGTGATCTCCATTCCGACCTCTCAGATTATCAGTATTCTATATCCTCTTCCTGTTGTCTCATCCATTCTCCTATGGCTTCAGCGAGCGCGTCATTCTCCTCCCTCGTCTGCGCGGCCACACGGAAGTGCGATGGCGTCAGACCATGAAAGTTCGACGCATCCCTTATGAGAATTCCACGTCTCTGCGCAAGATACTCCTTCATATCCGAAGCTCTCAGTCCGCCAGGCAGTTTGGCCAATACGAAGTTGCAGCAGGTCTCAGCCGTCTCTATGCCCATCCTGTTCAGCATCTCTGCTATCCTCACGGCCTCATTGTTTAGCCCTATGGCGTCCACCGCATACCTGTCGGCATGTTTCATGAGCCATCTGGCCGCCTCGATGGCCAGAGCATTCACCGACCACGGCATCCGCAATCGGCGCAGACGCCCTATCAGTTCCCTGTCACCTACAGCATAACCTATCCGCAGCCCAGGAATCGAAAAACGCTTTGTCAGCGACGAAAACCTTATCCCACCCGGCCTGGCGGCAAAATCCGCGGCTGTTTCTGTCTCTACGATGGAATAATCAGAATACGACGCATCTACGGCAATTATTCCGCTCTGCCAGGACCCTGTTTCCACCACACCTCCGGTCGGATTGTTCGGATTGCATATCCACCTTACGTCTGCATCGGTCTGCCGCAATTCCGATATCTCCGCCACATGTATCACCCTGTGTCCATACATGCGGCATGCATCCTCATATTCGCTGAACGTTGGCGTCAATATAGCCGACCGGCAGCCCTCCGTTGCGTGAGCAAGCAGATATATCGCTTCCGTGGCGCCGTTTGTCGCGATCACATTCTCCGGCTCCACACCTTCCCATTCCGCAATCTCGCGTTCAAGTGACCTCGGTTCCGGTTCCGGATAGCGCGATATCAGCTTCCCGCAGGCCGACAGATGTGCCATCAGCTCCTCATGATTGGCCCGCGAGGGAATATTGCTGCTGAAATTTGATCGGATGATATCTCCATAGCGGTACATATCATCTCCATGTCCGTCAATCATTCTTTTGCGATATTAGGTGTTGACCCGCATGTCAGGTCTGTTGTGATGGCAAAATTAGCCATTGCCCGCAGATTATCCAAATCCCTGCCCATCTTTCAGTCACACCCTCTATCTGACGCTTGACACCTGCTTTTATCCTGCCGCTGTGAAAATCCGGCGATTTTTATGTACTTTTGCAACAGCAGAACACAACCAAACGCTTCACTGCTTCACTCCGACAGATCATGATACCTCCTAACCCAACCATCGAGGACATAGAAACAGAGCTGAAATAACCCGCACCATCCTGCATTATCCTGCATCATCCCCTTTTTGTAAAAACAACAATGGCCTGCAATTTCAATACATATATCGACCGGATCGACTTCAACGCGTGGCGCGACCTTTGTGTCAGCCAGGGCACCTTGCGGCATTTTGCCAAAGGCGAGGAATTTGTCTCTATCGGCAGCGTAGGCCGTTATGCCGGATATATCCAATCCGGCACACTCAAATATGTGGCTCGTTCCGCCGACGGCTCCGAGCATGTTATGGGATTGGTCTTTGGCAACGGATTCGTTGTCGACTGGCGTAACTTTCTGCAGGGTAAAAAAGCTACAGTAGCCATCATTGCCACATCCGATTGTGATATATTCTGTATCACCGACAAATTCGTCCAGGCAAAGAGAGCCTCTGACCCTTCTTTCAATGATATGGTGATGCACACCACAGAAGCTGTCTATGGCACTATATACGATCGATACGTCGATCTGTATGTCAAGACACCGCAGCAACGATACGTTGAACTCATCACCCGGCATCCCGACCTTTTCGACCTCTTTACGCTCAAAGACATCGCCTCATTCCTCAATATCACCCCCACCCATCTTAGCCGCCTGCGGATTAAAAAGTAATCGCCAGTGGACTTGTAGCTAATGTCGGTTAAAAGCCCGCTCGCCGTCAAACAACAACCCCCACCGCAAAAAAATCTACAACTCCCCGCGTTAAAACCCATGACTCTCAACATATGTTGAGAGTTTTTATTTTCATTGACTCTACCTTTGTCCATTCATTCCAAACAAATTAAGACAAACTATGACAAAGTTTATCACATCAATCATATTGTCGGCAGTAGCTATAATTCCTGTTTCTGCTCAGGAACAAGCCGACACGTTAAAGACACAAGAGCTGAATGAGGTTGTTGTGCAAGCACAGATGCAACGTACTTCATCGGCAAAGTCAACCTATACCCCGACAGGGAAACAGAAAAACGCGGCTCAAAATGCTGTGGATCTTCTGCGTCAGATGGCTATTCCTCAAATCAGAATAAACCCGATTGATGAGACCGTCACCGACAATGTAGGCGGCAGCGTAGCCATTTACATCAATTTCCTTGAAGCATCCAAAGAGGAAATGGAAGGACTGCGAACCGCTGATGTAAGGCGTGTGGAATATCTTGAATTTCCTACCGACCCTCGTTTCCGTGGAGCAGAGAGAGTGATAAACATTATCGTGCAGGAATACGCATACGGAGGCTACACAAAGGTGACTGCTGATGAAAATTTCCTTGTCGGATTGTCAAGTCGTGTCAACATCTTCTCAAAGTTCTCTTACAAGAAGATGACCTACGACCTGTATGCCGGTGCCAATAACTGGAACAACCACCATATTGGTAGTACGACAGAGGGCATTTACCGTTTGACCGGGCAGGACGGCAAAGAAATTTCGCTAACCCGTAAGGAAACACTTGAATCCTCACATTATAAGCAGAATCAATATCCCGTAACTTTCCGCGCCACATATAATAATAACAAAATCCAGATACGCAATCTACTTGCGTTTACCAACTTAGGCATACCCACAAATGAATATTCCGGTAAACTGGAGTATTCGCCCAATTCAACTCAGGGATATTCTTTTGATCGGAAGAATCCGAACCGATCCAACTCAGTCGCTTATTCTGGTACTTATTTCTTCGTTCTGCCAAAGGGATATTCTGTTGACTTCTCCCCATCGTTCAACTATACCCACGGCAACGATTATACTGACTATGCCGCATCTGAGCAGCCGGCAATACATCGTCATGCTGAAGAGAACGCATATTATTACCGTCTGAATTTATATATCCGGAAGACTTTCGGTCAGAAGCATTCATTAATGTTCGGAGCCAACCGCGGGGAAATAATCAACCACATCAACTACACAGGAAACGAGGAATATAAGGATAAATTCATCAATGATTTCACAGCTGCAATGGTCGGATATGATTTCCATACGCAAAAAATAGCAGTAAATTTCGATGCTGGATGGGCATGGGAAAACAACGACATTAATACGCAAAAAAATAGTTTTAATTACCCTCTCACACATCTCAATGTGAGATACGTTCCAAATCAGAAGAATAGTTTTTCTTTATATTTCCAATATGTCACAAACAGTCTGGGAGTTTCTCAAAAGTCCTCTGATATTCTTCGCGAAAACGAGTTGATGTATATTACAGGAAATCCATCTTTGAAAAACAGCAACCAAACCATCGGGAACATTTCATATACATGGATGCCTTCAAATGCTTTCAGCATGAGTGCATACGGACGATACTTTGGCATATATGACCGACAGTTGCTTGTCTATACTCCCTATGAGGATGGAAAAGCCCTGTTAAGATCTTACCTCAATAATGGTGATTATTTTAATGGTGAGATTGGTATTGCTGTCAACTGGAAACTGCTCGGAGGAAAACTGCAACTCTATGCCAACCCCAGTCAATCGTTTTACAAATCAACTGGCATCTTTAATGAAAGATACAATCCTTTTCGGATAACTATGCAAGCGAGCTATTATCTCGACAGCTTCTATTTTCAAGCCTATTATGAGAGTCCTCAAAAAAGTATGGATTCGGCTTTACCACAAATAAAGAATATACGTAATTTCCATAGCGTGACAGTTGGATGGGCGAATGCCAATTGGAATCTCCGTGTCATGGCTGCCAACTTCTTCAATAAAGGATGGGACGGTGCGACAAACACTACTATCTCACCATATTATAGCGAGCTACAGACTATCATCGGAACATCATCACACCCTCGCATAAACTTCACAGCCACTTATACATTTGGCTACGGCAAGAAAGTACAGCGAGGCAATGAAGTCGGCGAACAATCAGGCGCAGCCTCTGCAATCTTAAAGTAATATGGCAAATATTATCACATCAATAATATTGTCGGCAGTTGCGACTGGTGCTGATTCAACGCCTATTTGGTTATTGTTGATCTTCTCGTGGATAACACTATTCTGCTATCCACGAATCAGGAAATTTGTGTCTAAGTATGTCAATGACAATGAGATGCAGAGCCTCTATACATTCATTATTTGGTTAGTGATTATGGCTATCGTTGTTTCTTTGTCAATGGTAGTCTGCTGATCATAAATATACAGCTTTTCATACCGATCTCTCCAGGCTCCCGGCTAAATGCCGGGAGCTGTTACTTAAGAACCATTTTTATATGTTACTCATAATAATCATAGTGTGCGCTATTTTCTCATTTGTATTTCAGCCATTTGTGGACAGAATAATTAGAAAGAATATCTCTTCAAAGAGTATCACCGTCCCCCTCATGTTGCTTGTTTACTGGGTCATTTTCATGGTTCTCTATGGAATTGCCGCTCTGTTAGGCTTCAACATCTTGGATTAACTCACCCCCCCGACTCATAAATTGTGACACCACTGGTGCCCAAATTATCGTGATCTAAATTTTTGCAAATTATGCCAGTCGACAATGACTTGACCCTTGTCTTTTTATCCTGACGGTTTAAGAATCCAGCGATTTTTATGTACTTTTGTCTGAGGAATAGTAACGTTCATCTGAAAATGACCAACTGATAATAAAAGACATACGGCGAGAGCCGAAAAACCTTTGAGAACTCCGGAGTAGTCGTTACGGGCTTTGGTCAGCCGTCAGATACTGCCTGGGAGTTTTCTGTCTATATCATGGCAAAGAAAACCAAATCATATTCGCAGGTGCAGGCGACTGATGCTCTTGAACAACTCGGCCGTCAGGAAACAACTGCGTCAGAATTTATTTATGACCTTCTCCGCATCTTTGCCGGATATGGAGACGGGCAGATTCGTCGTACTAAAGAAGGCCCTGGCAATCTTGCAAAGGATGGTGAAACTGTGCTGATCAAAAATCTTGTAGCCTATCGTCCCTTTATGTCGAGGCCCCTGTTCTGCTTATTTGCAGAATACACCGGTCTATTTTCAGGAAGAAACTATTTACGTACACCTTTTCAACCTCTACACTAAAATTGTAAAGAAATGATATCAAAGAAAGAATTACAACGACTTCTGGCAAATTTGGAAAGTGATAGGGTTGAGCGAACTATATCCACTGATAAGATGGATAAGTTCGGGGAGGCAATCTGTTCTTTCTCTAATGATCTTCCTGATTACCAAAAACCGGGATATCTCATAATCGGAGCTGATGATAAAACTGGCAAGGTCATACCTATAAAAATAACAGACTCGCTGCTGAAAAATATAGCTTCCATCCGCACTGAGGGAAATATTCAGCCGCAACCATCAATGATAGTTGAAAAGGTAGATCTTGACGACGGTCCTGTTATTGTTGTTGAGGTTCAGCCTGCTCATTTCCCTCCTGTCAAATATAAAGGAAAGATATGTGTACGTGTTGGCCCTCGCAGAGGGACGGCAAATGAAGATGACGAACGGAAACTATATGAAAAGCGGGCATCCCATGTGCAGACATTTGATGCAATGCCTTGCCTTGATAGTTCTTTAGAAGACTTGGATGTGCGCTTGTTTAAGCAAATATATCTCCCCAAAGCATATCCGGAAGATGTACTTGATAATGATAGGAGGGATGTAAGGCTTCAGCTTCAATCATTAGGTTTCTATGATATGAAATATGATTGCCCTACATTTGCAGGCATATTGATGTTTGGCAACAATGTAGAACGTCGATTACCGGGTGCATACGTACAGTATGTACGATTTGGAGGTGATGGTAGAGGGGCTGACATCTCTAACGATTACAAGTTCTCCGGCAATTTAATGACCGTATTAAGTCAACTTGACACTTTTGTATCAACAACGATAGCAAAGAAACGTCCGGTTCCGGTAAGTGCACTGAGAGAAGCGAATTTAGTAGATTATCCATCATGGGCAATTCGAGAATTGCTTATGAATGCAGTGTGTCATCGCGACTACGAAGGTAATGGACCTATTCAATTTTATCAATATGATGATAGAATTGAGATATTAAATCCAGGAGGTCTTTATGGAAAAGCTAATCCACGAAATTTTCCATGGGTTAACGATTATCGCAATGGTGTTATTGCTGAAGCAATGAAGGTTCTCGGATTCGTTAACCGTTTCAGTAGAGGAGTCCAGCGTGTACAGGAAGAATTAAAGGCAAATGGCAATGATGATGCGGATTTCAACCTGGAACTTGAGACAGCCTTTCTTGTGAGAGTTAAGATTTCCAAAAAATCTTTTGCTACAGGAGGTGAAGCAAAAGGCGAAGCAAAAGGTGAAGCAAAAGGTGAAGCAAAAGGTGAAGCAAAAGGTGAAGCAAAAGGTGAAGCAAAAGATATAAAAACTTCACTATCTGAGTCAGCTTTGCTTGTCTACAGGGAGATTGTATCGGATCCACATGTGACGCGTTCTGTTTTAGCCTCATCATTACAAATTTCTGAAACAAAAGCCTATCGCGCAACAATAGAACTAAAAGATAATAATATTATACGGCGGATAGGTGGTCGGAAACTTGGATATTGGGAAATTTTAAAGATTTTGAGCATCGACTGATCTCGTAGCAGTACAATATTCCTGAACTGGCCAATCTGTAATACCGGTTCGGTATCCGCGAAATGCCGTTGGACTCTACATATTGCCGGAGTATCATAAATTTTTTTCACTTTTTGTCAATACGTAATTTGATGTCATAAATTTTTTATATATTTGCTACCTATGAAACCGATAGCCTTGACAATGACAATTGCGGCTACCTCCCTGGCCGCAAATATGCACGCAGCTCAACAGCAGCGGCCCAATATCATTCTGTTTATGGTCGATGATATGGGCTGGCAGGATACATCCGTGCCGTTTACCGACACCCCTACCCCTTACAACCGGATGTTTCAGACTCCGGCAATGGAGCGTCTCGCAGCCTCAGGAATGAAATTCACGCAGGCCTATGCCTGTGCCATCAGCTCCCCATCAAGGTGTAGCCTCTTTACCGGCGTCAACGCCGCTCGTCATGGCGTCACAAACTGGACGCTCCTCCGCGATCAGACCACCGACGAACCATGCGATTCAATTATTATCCCCGACTGGAACTACAACGGCATACAGCGTGTACCAGGCATCAACAACACATTTGTCGGACCGTCATTTGTTCAGGAGCTTAAAGACTCCGGCTACCACACCATCCACGTCGGCAAGGCTCACCTTGGCGCATTCGATACCCCCGGCGAGAACCCTCACCACTGGGGATTCGAAGTCAATGTCGCAGGAAGCGCCATCGGTGGTCTCGCGACATACCTCAGCGAACGCCGCTATGGTCATGACGAAGACGGCAACCCGACATCCCGGTTCGCAGTCGAAGGCCTTGAAAAATACTGGAATACAGGCACATTTATTACCGAAGCGCTCACTCAGGAAGCTATTTCCGAACTCGACAGAGCCAAGCGCTACGGACAGCCATGGTTCCTCTACATGGCCCACTATGCCGTCCATGTACCCATCGACCGCGACACACGCTTCTACCAGAAGCATCTTGACCGCGGCCTCTCACCGCGCGAAGCCGCCTATGCCTCTCTTGTCGAAGGCATGGACAAAAGCCTCGGCGATCTCCTCGATTGGGTAGAGAAAAACGGCGAGGCCGACAACACCATCATCATATTCATGAGCGACAACGGAGGCCTCGCTGCCGGAGGGCAGTGGCGCGACGGCGATCTCCACACCCAGAACTCACCCCTCTATTCTGGCAAAGGATCCCTTCACGAAGGCGGCATACGAGTCCCAATGATAGTGAGATGGCCCGGACATACCACACCCGCCGCACGGTGCGACAATTACGTCATGATCGAAGACTTCTATCCCACCATCACACAGATGGCCGGCATCGATCCCGACAAATCCACCCATTACGGCCACCGCATCGACGGCCGCAGTTTTGTCCCCCTCATCGACGGCACCGGCGATCCCTCAGCCGACCGTCCGCTTATATGGAACTTCCCCAACGTATGGGGGCTGCCCGGTCCGGCTATCGACCTCAACTGCGCTATCCGCAAAAACCAGTGGAAACTGATCTACAACTATGCCACAGGACGTAAGCAACTCTACGATATAAACGCCGATATCAGCGAGAAAAACGATCTCTCCGCCTCACGCCCAGATATAGTGAGAACTCTCTCGGCCGAACTTGGCGACAGCCTCCGCAGCGCCGGTGCCATGCGCCCCTTGCTCAAACGCACAGGCAAGCCACTCCCTTGGCCCGATGAGACACGATGACCCTCATTCTCCATCTCCCTATCTCTCTCTCGGAATCCCTCCTCACTCAGGCCGTAAGTCCTGCTAAGGCAGGCAGGCTTGAACCTATTTGCTCTCTGTCTGATTATACTCTATAACCGAATCTGCCATACGGCTTCTTACCTATGCGTCCCGTTTCAGGACGAAAGCCCGAGGCAAAAATCCTAAACCTATCTACCATTATGATTAACAAAGAAATTTATCTTGCCGGCGGTTGCTTTTGGGGTACTGAGCATTTCCTTGGACTCATTCCCGGTGTTAAGGATACACATGTCGGCTACGCTAACAGCAACAAACCAAATCCCCATTACAACGAAGTGCGCACAGGTCATACCGGCGCCGTCGAAACCGTAAAGGTCAGCTATGATGACAGCGTGGTTTCGTTGGCCGATATACTCGGGTTATTCTTCAAGACCATCGACCCTACCAGCTACAACCGTCAGGGCGAGGATGTCGGATCTCAATATCGCACCGGAATCTACTTTACTGACCCTGCTGATCAGCCAGTTATCAAGGAATCTATCGACCGGCTCGCCGCACGGACCCCGGGAAAGGTCGTAATTGAGGTTATGCCGCTCCGAAACTTCTATCCAGCAGAGGCTTACCATCAGGATTACCTCTATAAAAACCCCGGAGGCTACTGCCATATAGATCCATCCCTGTTCGATCTCGCACGTAACTCGCGCAAAGAGAGGCGTTTATACCCCCGTCCGTCCGACGAAGTGCTCCGTTCACGCCTCACTTCCATGCAGTACCAGGTCACGCAACATGCTGCTACTGAGCCACCTTACCGAAACGAGTACAACTCCGAGTTCCGTCCCGGCCTCTATGTCGACATCGTAACCGGCGAACCTCTTTTCGCCTCGTCCGACAAGTTTGAGTCGGGGTGCGGATGGCCTGCTTTTACGCGTCCTGTAAGCGAGGATGTGGTGGTGGAGCGGCGCGATTTATCGCACGGAATGGACCGGATAGAGGTTGTAAGTCGCAGTGGATCAACGCATTTGGGTCACGTTTTTCAGGATGGGCCAAATGGTGGCCGGAGGTACTGTATAAACAGTGCGAGTCTGAAATTTGTGCCGGTTGAGGAAATGAAGGCTCAAGGATACGGTGAATATATATCGCTGATTTCCTGACAGTTACTCGGCCCCTTCTTTATCGGAAGGGGCTATTTTTATGAGCTCAAGGCGTGTAGCGGAGCGTTTTACGATGGTGAATTTGTACGTATCTATCTCAATTTCAGCACCTTGCGTCGGTATTGTCCCGATTGAGTGCAGAAGATAGCCCGCCAAAGTCTGATAATTGCTGTCATCTTGCGGAATATCAAGGTGATAGGTCCGACGCAGGGTTTCTATCTCGATACGTCCTGCAAATTCGTAGATTCCGGGGCTTATCTCGCGTGCGGTGATGTCGGTAGTGTCATGCTCATCGCGTATGTCGCCGCAGATTTCCTCCATGAGGTCCTCGAGAGTGACGAGTCCGGATGTGCCTCCGAACTCATCGACCACGATGGCCAATGAGCGCTTCTCGCCGAGCATACGCCGCATGAGTACGTTGGCAAGCAGGGTCTCGGGCGCGTAGATGACGGGCTTTAGATGCTCTTTCCAGTCGTTGTCGGGAATGAAGAGCTCGCTGACGTGGATGTAGCCCTTGATGTCGTCGATGTCCTCTGAGTAAACTATTATCTTGGAGCGTCCGCTGCTTGTGAAGAGGTCGCTGAGCTGCTGGCGTGTGGTCGTGTTTATATCGACAGCCACGACCTCGTTGCGGGGCTGCATGCAGTCGCGCACGCGGGTTGTGGAGAAGTCGAGGGCGTTGTAGAAGATCTTGACCTCGTTCTCCACGGGGGTCTTGTCGGGGTTGACCTCGTCGATGGTTTTCTCAAGATAGGAGTTGAGATCGCCCATGCTGAGCATGCCGAGGCGGTTACCTTCGGTGTGGATGCCGAAGAGTTTCATGATTCCCCGGGAGAGGAGTGTGATGAACATCGAGATGGGGTAGAGGACGATGTAGAATATGTAGATAGGGAGGGCGAAGACCTTGAATGAGGCGTTGGGGTTGATGCGGAACACCGTTTTGGGGATGAATTCGCCGGTGAGGAGTATTACGCCTGTGGATATGAGGGTAGAGCAGAGCAGGACAAGCGCCTGGTTGTGGAGGTTGCTGTCGAGCCAAGGCTCGAGCAGATATGCGGCTCCCATTCCATAGATAACGAGCACAATGTTGTTTCCTACAAGGATTGTGCTGATAAACAGGTCCTCGTTGGAGTAAAACCGGTCGATCATGCGTGCTATGAGGCCTCCGTTGTTGCGGTCGAGCTCGACACGGACCCTGTCGGATGATATATATGCTATCTCGACGCCAGAAAAGAGCGCCGAGAATATCAGAGAGATTATCGTGAGTAAAATCCAGCCTGTAGGTGTCATCTGGTTGCTGTTAAGGTGTTGCGGTCATTGTGCTTCGACAGGGTCGAGCCTTGCCGGTTCGACAAATGCGGCGGTATCGGGCCGTGTACGGGGAAGGCGGAGGGGTCTGATCTTGCGTGCGGGTGCCGACGGCTGTGTGCTTACGAAGACGGTGTCGGTAGGGATGCCGTTGAAAGCGGTGTCGGTACGCTGGGCATCGACGGGGTCGGCTCCGGCGACCAGAGTGGGATCGTAGGGGTTGCCAATCTGATTGTCGGGATCGGGGCGGAACTGAGAGGCGGGGAAGCTGCCGGTAGGCCTGATGATGACGTAGTCGGTGAACTCATCGTTGGAGCGGAGTCCATAACCTTCGATGATTCTGTCGGGCCGCTCGATGTGGATGAACGAGTCGGTATAGACCTGACGGGTCATCCGGTTCCAGGTGAGGTGTTCGGTGAGGAACCGCTGTTTGTCGGAGGAGTGAATGTCGACGGCACCGAAGAGGTCCCAGATGTCGCGTGTGGAGTAGTAGATGGCCGAGTCGCAGTCGATGGTTGCGTTTATCTTCATGGCGTTGTCGTAGCGCTCCATGTGCATGCCGTAGTTGAATCGCCATGACGGATCGCTTGCCTCGTCGTATACGAGCCATATCGGGGCGAGTATGCGGTAGCGCAGTATGCCTGAGTCGGAAATGACGGTATTCACATCGGTTGTGGTCATGGTGGCAAACGTCTCGGGGTCGATAGCAAGGTTGTAGCGCTCCTTGTGGGAGTCCTTGCATGACCAGAGAGACGCCGCGAGCGCCAATATAGCCGAAAATGCCAGAAGATGCCTCATTTACAGAGATCTGATGATCAGTTGATCTTGCGCTGGAAGAACCAGAGTTCGTTGAAGTTGATACCGAGGGTGACAGCGAAGCGGTTTTCCTTGAGGAGCGGTGTGGGGTATGCCTGACGGCGGCGCCACTCGAATCCGAGGTTGATGAGGGTCTTACCCATAGGAGCGGGCAGGCCGAAACCGCATGTCAGACCGTAGTCGCGGACGTTGTTGTCGCCAACCATGATGTAGTCGCGGTTGTAGAATCCACCGATACGGAACTGGATACGCTGCAGGTAGTTGCCGCGCTCGCGGTGGCGGTACTGGGCGCCGACTGACACCTGATAGCGGTCGTCGAAGCGGGAGCCGGAGAAGTTTTCCATATCCATGAACTTAGCGCTTCCCCAGGGCTGGTAGGTAAGGTCGGCTTCCACAGTGAGGGCGTTGCGCCAACGGTAGCTTATGCCGCCACCCCAGGTGTCGGGAGTGGAGAAGTGTTTCTTCATGCTTGTGCGCTGGATGACAGTGTCGGCGAGCACCTTGTTGTTCTCGACATCGTTGGTCATGTCGTATTTGGTGACCCAGGCATGTCCGAGGAGGCTTTTACCGGGTGAGTAGACGGCTCCGAGGGTGATGGTGTTGTCGTCGTTTATGTCAAATCCATACTGGACGCCGAACTCGAGGTTGTAGTCGCGCACTTCCATGACCTGTTCGAAGAGGGCGGTGGTGTTGCCTGTAGGAGTGGTCATGACGTCGTGGGTTATAGTGCCGAAGAGGTAGCTGATATTGGCACCTACGGTAAAGCCCTTGAAGAGGCGTCCGCTGAAGCCCAGATAGAGCTGGTTGAGTCCGCCGTCGCCCTGACGCTGGGTAGAACCGTTCTCGATGTCGTTGCCAAAGAGGTAGCCCACGGAGGAGTAGGGTACCAGACCTACCGATCCGCCCATGAACTTTCCGATGGGGAACTGCATGGTGATATAGTCGAGTCCGCCTCCCGAGAGAGAATTAGAGAGCGTGCCCTCCTTGGACTGGGTGTTGGTATAGTCGATACCCATGTCGAAGAGGAAGGTGAGGGAGTCGATAGCCGAGTATGAGGCAGGGTTCATCACGTTAATCTGTCTGCCGGAGCGCATAGCGTAGCCTACGCCACCCATCTGCCGCTGAGCCGATGTCGCGTTGTCGCGCAAGAGGCCGTAGCCGAATTTGGAGTAAGGGCTCGACGTATTCTGAGCCACGGAGTGGGCCGGGAAGAGAGCGGCGAGCAGCAGAGTGGCCGCTGCTATGAGGCGGCTAAATGTGAAGTGCCGCATGCTGTTGTTGGATATGTTCATTATAGATCAATATGCTATTAAGGCCTCTGCTGGCAAGATCGGGCTCTGCGTCCACTTCCATGTCGATGAGGCGTGATATCATTGAAGCCCAGCCCCCGGTGACGACCGTAACCGTGTCGTCGGGCAGGTGCCGGCGGTAAAATTCGATAGATCCGATTATGCCGTATGCGCTTCCGAGAATCATGGCCGAAGCTGTGTCGGTACCCATAAAATTGCCTTTTTCGAGCTGGCGTGGCATCTCGAGCCTGGGCAAGCGGGCCGTGAACCTATGCAGGGCTTCAAGGCGCATGCTCATGCCTGGGGCAATGTTTCCGCCGGCAAATATGCCGTCGGCGGTGACATAGTCGTAGGTGACGGCGGTTCCGGCGTCGACGACGAGTAGCGGTTTGCCGGGATGCTTGCTCACGGCACCAGCGGCTGCTGCAATCCTGTCGGCACCGAGTGTGCCCGGTGTGCCATAGGCAATCTTCACGGGGAGGGGCATGTCGGCCCTGAGCCGTGTGACGAGCGGAATGTAGCGGCGCATATCGTTGAGCAGGTCCCCTCCGCGGCAAGTGACAGAGCAGTACATGGCCGCCTTTGGCCTCTGGTCGGCACTCATGGCAAAGCGTTGGACCGTCTCGGGGGTGAGACGGGGCACGATGCTCATGGCTTTCATCTCGTCGCCGAGCCACAGCGCCATCTTGGCGGCAGTGTTGCCTTGGTCTATAGTCAGATTGAGGTGCATCGGTTCAGTCTTTCTTCTTCAGAGCAGAGGGCATAGCCATAGACACATAGACCTGTATGACGCCACCGGCCAAAAAGAATGCGAGCCAGTCGCGGGGCTGGGCGCCTTTGTAGAAAGCGAAGAAAACACCGGCGCAGAACACAATCGCGGCCCATGTCTCGAGGCGTTTGAGCCGTCCGGCCCTGAGAGTGGGCATTTTCTTGGGCTCGGCAATGCGCCCGACAAGCAGAACAGCCGCACCGGCGGCATATATCCATCGCCAAGCGTCGCCTCCAATGCGGAGCAACGGCAAGGCTATCGCGGCCAGCAGGATCAGAAGCCCGATGTTGGCCACCCATACGGCCCAAGACCGTTTTGCAGGTATGCTATCGTTTGCCATTATGGTCTGATTCATTCAAAAATAAAAACGTCCTCACCCGGGCGGTCCATGTGGTACTGCTCCCTGACGATGCGTTCCATAGTCTCGGGATCGGTGTCGAGGCTGCGGTTGAGCGCCTCATAATATAACAATGTGTCGCGGTTCTGCTGAATCTCCGCTTTGAGTCTCTCAATCTCAATCTCATGCTCGTAGGTGTTGAGAATTGAGTTGTCGTTGAAAAACAGCACGAAGATCACCAGAGCCGCCGTGCACATGAAGCCCGGACGTATGTATCGGCGGCACCAGGCGCCGGCCCCCGACGGGTGATTGCGTTTCATGCGGCAAATATACGAAAACTTTCACTAATTCGCGCAAAGCGTGTCCAATTAGGAGCTGTTTATGCGCTTCCGGGGAGAATGCGGAGTATAGGATCGGGCACCACGACCGAGATGAATTGAGGCTCCGGGACCGCGGTTTCAGCATTTTTACGCAAAAAAGTGTTATGCCGGGGCCTGCGGAGCGAACTTTTCGCGTATTAAGCTAATACGCTGATATATTGATATATAGCTATCGAGGTGGTTTTAGTTAAATGTTAAAATGGGAAATAAAGTTGCAAACTGTTAATCAAATTAAAGACTTTTTCATACCTTTGCAAATCCAATAGGTAAAAAAGCGTTAATTCGCCAGGAGGGGTAGCGACCCCGTTCCCGGTCGCAGAGCGCGACCCGGTTGTTATGATCCTACACTCTATGTGTCTTGTCCCAAGCATCGAAACCAGTAAAAACCTCTTGATCAATCGAGGTCAGTTTACTTCGCAAAATTTATTGTCTAATTTTATATCTTTATGAAAAAGCTGTTTCTATTATTTCTGACTGTGGCATGGGTGACCATCGCAGCCGCACAGACCCGCACCGTTACCGGTACGGTAGTCTATGAAGGCGACGATGAACCACTCGTAGGTGCTACCGTACTCCCGGTTGGAGGCGGTCAGGGTACGGCCACAAATCTTGAAGGTGAGTTTACCCTCAAGGTTCCTGCCAACGTAAAGCAACTTCAGGTATCATACGTGGGTATGATCACCCGCAATGTCGACATTGATTTCGACAAACCCATGATCATCAAGCTCGCCAACCATGACAACAACCTCGACGAGGTAATGGTAGTTGCCTACGGAACGGCGAAGAAGTCAGCATACACGGGTTCGGCATCAGTAGTCAAGGCTGAAGCAATCGAGAACTCGCTTGTGAGCAACGCCACCAACGCCCTTAACGGTAAGGTAGCCGGTGTACAGCTGTTGAGCTCCAACGGTCAGCCGGGTTCATCGCCCACAGTGCGTATCCGCGGTGTAGGCTCGATCAACGCAAGCTCTACCCCTCTCTATGTAGTTGACGGTGTGCCTTACGAAGGTGATATCTCGGAGGTCAACTCGATGGATATCGAGTCGATGACAGTGCTTAAGGACGCCGCTGCAGCCGCTCTTTACGGTGCCCGCGGTGCGAACGGTGTGATCCTTATCACCACCAAGAATGGTAAGGCCGGTGACACAAAGGTAAGCTTCGACCTCCGCTGGGGTCAGAACAGCCGCCTCGTTCCCAACCAGGACGTATTCACCAACACTGATGAATATGTAGAGATGGTCTACAAGTCGCTCTACAACGGTTACTACTACAACCAGAGCATGAGTCCCGCTGCCGCTCACGCTGCCGCCAATGGCAATATCTTCAGCGCTCTCGGCTATCAGGTGTATACTCTCCCGCAGGGCGAAGGCCTGATCGGCGAGAACGGCAAGATCAATCCCAACGCACGTCTGGGCTACACCGAGGGTGACTACTTCTATACTCCGGACGACTGGACCAAGGAGCAGATAACCAACGGTTTCCGTCAGGAATACAATGTGAACGTGACCGGCGGTACAGACCGCGTGAACTACTATGTATCGGCTGCCTATCTTGATGATAACGGTCTGATAAAGAACTCAGACTTCAAGCGTCTGTCAGCGCGTACATCTCTTGACTTCCAGGCCAAGAAGTGGCTGAAGCTCGGCACAAACATGAGCTACACCTACACCAAGTCGGCTTATCCCGGTGATCAGACCGAGACCAGCTCATCGGACAACGCATTCTTCCTGGGTAATATGTTAGCTCCATATTATCCCATGTATGTCCGTGATGCCAGCGGCAAGATCATGATCAGTGATAAGACAGGTAAGAAGGTATATGACTACGGTGACGGCAAGTCAACTCCCTATGCCCGTAACTGGATGAGCATATCGAACCCTGCCGGTGACCTTGTTCTCAACACCACCGAATATCTCAACGATATCTTCAACGGCAAGTGGTATGCCAACCTCACTCCGATCGACGGTCTGACCTTGACCGGCTCTCTTGGCTACTATACTTCGACACAGCGTTATCACAGTCTGGGTAACCCATATTATGGCCAGAGCGCAAGCTATCTGGGATCTGCTTATCAGATGTTCTACCGCACACGTTCGATCAACTTCCAGGGTCTGGCTACCTACCGCAAGACTTTTGCCGAAAAGCATGACATCGACATTCTTGCCGGTTACGAAACCTATGACATGAACATAGAGGATCTCGAAGGTGCTGGTTACAACCTGTACAAGCCCAACAGCTGGGTGATGAACAACACCATCGATAACAAGAACCCTTACGGCTACACAGATGACTATGCCACACGTGGTATACTCGGCCGTATCAACTACTCATTTGACTCGCGCTACTACTTCAGCGCCTCTATCCGCCGCGACGCATCATCGCGTTTCGCCAAGAATCACCGCTGGGGTACATTCTACTCTATCTCAGGTGGCTGGGATATCGCTCAGGAAAGCTTCATGTCGGAGCAGACTCTCGTAGACCAGTTGAAGCTCAAGGCATCGTTCGGTCAGCAGGGTAACGACAATATCGGCAACTACTACGCATGGGTTGACCAGTATAAGGCCACAGGTGCCGACGGTGTATGGTCGGACGGTACACTCTCGTACAAAGGTAACCCCGATATAACCTGGGAGACATCGAACAACTTCAACGTAGGTGTAGACTTCTCGCTGAAGCAGGGCATGGTAAGCGGTACTATCGAGTACTTCAACCGTCAGACCAGCGACATGCTTTACTACAAGCCGGTTCAGCCTTCAATGGGTTACAGCTCGATCCCGATGAACATCGGCTCGATGAGAAACAGCGGTCTTGAAATAGAGCTGAACTACCGCGCCATAAACAACCGCAACATCACCTGGGATATAACAGGCAACATCTCGTTTATCAGCAACAAGGTGCTCAAGCTTCACCCGTCGCTCAACGGCCAGTATCTGAGCGGTACAACAATGTATCGCGAGGGTGGCTCGATGTATGAGCGCTACCTGGTGCAGTATGCAGGTGTAGATCCCGCAACCGGTCTCGCCCTCTACTGGGATGCCAACCCCAAGCGTAATGATGAAGGCGAAATCATCAAGGATAAGTACGGTCAGCCTGTTGTGGAGGAGTACTTCCTCTCGACCGATGCATCGCACGCCTACAGCTATGCCCGTAAGCGCACCGGCAACCTGATGCCTAAGGCATACGGCGGTTTCGGCACAAGCATCCAGGTGTACGGTTTCGATCTGAGCGCATCGTTCGCATTCCAGTTCGGCGGCAAGATCCTCGACAGCTCTTACCAGCAGCTCATGTTCAACGGCTCAGGCTCGATGGGTATGAACTGGCACAAGGATATGCTGAACGCATGGACACCGGAGAACCCCAACACTGATGTACCCCGTCTTGACAACCTCGACAGCTACAGCAACTATGCATCGTCAGACCGCTGGCTGATCTCGTCGAACTATCTCTCGCTGCAGAACCTGACCTTCGGCTACACACTGCCCAACCGCATCGTGAAGAGCATGTATCTGTCGAATGTACGCATCTATGCAGCCGGCGAAAACCTCTTCCTGCTCACAGCACGCAAGGGTCTTGATCCGCGCCAGAGCTATACCAGCTCTACCGTCGCTACATACGGAGCATCGCGCAGCATTTCGGGTGGTATCCGCGTAGAGTTCTAATTGTCAAACTGACGTAAATTTAGCAAACAATGAAATTCACATATAAATACATAGCAGCTCTTGCCGCTGTTGCCTCGATGAGCCTGGTGGGTTGTAATGACCTCGATACCGAGCCCAACGGTTACAGCAACCGCGTCAGCACAGAGCAAAAGCAGGATGCTGTAGAAAAGAATCCTGACCTTGCATCGGCCGGCGTCGTAGGTATCTCGGCCACTATCAATCAGTATGGTTCGGTATATGACGCGCACTGCGACTTCGGCTGGCCGGCTGTGATGATGTTTCTCGACAGCAACGGTCCAGACCTTGTCAGCGACAATATAGGCTATAACTGGTTCGCAACATCCGGTGATTTTAATCTCGGATCGAACAACAACTACGAGAACAACATGTCGTGGTATTACGCCTACAAAATGATCAAGGCAGCCAACGATGTGATAGCCAATATCGATCCTGAGACAACCAATCCCCAGTTGCAGCTTTATGCAGCGCAGGGTTATGCGAGCCGTGCATACGCATACTTCACGCTGGTACAGTTGTTCCAGAATACATATGTAGGTCACGAAAGCGCAGCCGGTGTGCCTATCCTGACAGTAGAGAATTCGGAGGAGGCAGCAACAGAAGGCGCTCCCCGCGCATCGGTTCAGGAAGTATATGATCAGATCCTAAGTGACCTTGATCTCGCAGTCAATATGCTCGAGAACTCGGGTCTGGGTGTAGACAAGATCGCCGATGTAGGTACACGCCGTTTCGTTTCGCTCGGAGTAGCATACGGACTCCGTGCCCGTGTGAACCTCGTGATGAACAAGTGGCAGGCAGCAGCAAGCGATGCCGCCCAGGCTATCGCGAAGAGCGGTGCCACTCCGCTGTCGATAGCAGAGGCAAGTGTTCCGGGTTTCAACAACTCTGATGAACACAACTGGATGTGGGCTATCTACGTTCAGGAGATAGACCGTGTAGTTACCACCGGTATCTGTAACTTCCCCTCTCACATGGGTTCGTTCAGCTACGGCTATGCCCAGGAAGGTGCATGGCGCCGTATCAGCAAGGCACTCTACAACAATATCTCGGATACAGACTGCCGCAAGGGCTGGTTCCTGGATGCCAACAAGCAGAGCAAGAACCTCAACTCCAATCAGGCCGCTTATATAGCACAGTTTGACGCTCCTGCCTACTGTCAGGTGAAGTTCGCTCCCTATCAGGGTGTGCTCAATACATCGACCAATGCATCGGACTATCCTCTGATGCGTGTTGAGGAGATGTATTACATCCAGGCTGAGGCTACCGCAATGGCAGGCGATCTTGCCGGCGCGAAGAGCATGCTCGAAAACTTCGTGACAACCTACCGTGACCCGAAGTTCAAGTGCTCGGCGCAGACCGCAGAGGCCTTCCAGGATGTAGTATGGAACCAGCGTCGTATAGAGTTCTTCGGCGAGGGTATGTGCTACTTCGATCTTCTCCGTCTGAACAAGCCTCTTGACCGCCGCGGCGGTGGCTGGCCTTCGGAGTGGGTGTATAATGTCGCTGCGCCGATACCTGCCTTCCTTATTCCTAACAACGAGATTGAGGGCAACCCTGCTATCTCTGAGAATAACCCGACCTGGAGTCAGCCGACCCCGGTAGACGATTTCGAGTAAGCGACAAAAAATCATTAACTGTAAAACATCAGCCAAAATGAAATTCAATATACTTGTTGCTGCCGTAGCAACATTCGTAGCGGCCGGTTTTGCCTCATGTTCAGATGGCGATTACTGGGATGGTCCCACCGATACCGGCACCTACTATGCATTCCCGAAGCCCGCAGCCACAGTGTCGCTGGCAGGTAGCGAGAGCATGTCGGAGTATAGCGTACCGGTAACCCGCAACAATACAGGCGCTCAGGAGACTCTGACCATCGCACCTGTAGTGAGCGATCCGGAAGTTCTTTCGGTTCCGACCAGCGTGACTTTCCCCGCAGGTCAGACAACAGCCGATCTTGTGATCAATATCAATGAATCGAAGATAGTAATAGGTCAGACATATACTGTCAAGATCACACTTCCGGGCCAGACCGCAGCTACTGACTCAGTGGCAATACCTGCCGGTAACAAGAGCTTCACTTTCTCTTTCAAGAAGGATTGGGTATGGAAGAATATCGGTTGGGTACCCTACACCGAGGACTTCGTGACCACATTCTATGGTGTTAGCCCTGTGACATACTATGTTCCCATCGAGGAGGCAGAGGGCTCGAACGGTATCTACCGTCTGGTTAATGCCTACGGTGCTTACTATCCGTATAACGAGCCGGGTGACTACAGCGCATCGACCAACAGCTATATGGAGATCAACGCTCAGGATCCGCAGAAGGTCTACATCACTCAGAGCGCTACTACCATGAACTGGGGTGAGGGTAACTTCGTTATGTTCTCGCTTGCAGGTATGCGTATCGCTCAGGGCAACCCCGCAGCAGCAGAGGGTAGCTATGGTACTCTGGCCAACGGCAAGATCACTTTCCCAGCGCGTACTCTGCTTGTAGCCATGGCTGACTATAATGACGGCGGTTTCTATTATGCAAACTCTAACGGCGCATTCTGCGTTGATCTGGGTGCATTGACCACTACCAACCCGTATTGATCCCCAGACTTCAATTATCTGAAGCTATATAATCTACGCTGAATGTCAGGCCGTCCCAAAAGGGGCGGCCTGACTCACGTTTCGGGGGTATGTGTTGGAGTTTATACCGAGAGGCGGAGGATGTGGAGGGCGCGGGTGGCGATGTAGCGGCGGAGCGACCAGAGGCTGACGCCGTAGCGGCGGGCCAGGCGGATTGTTGCGCGGAGTGTGCGTGTGTAGTATCGCGCCTGCCGGCGGCGCATGGCGTCGGAGGTGATGCTGTGTCCGGAATTGACGGTGTAGAGCAGTGAGGGGGTGTCGATGAAGGCGACGTCACCGCGTGCGAGGAGGGCGCACAGGAGGGGCATGTCCTCGCAGCCCAGGCGCGGGTCGTGGACGAGGGCACGGTCGGGGGAAGCGAGGGCTTGGCGGGCGGTGTCGGCGCGGAAGAGGGCGGTGGAGAGGTGTATGGCGGGCAGGTGGCGGAGGAGCGGGGAGATGAGGGCGCGTCCGTGGGCAAAGGGGGCTGTGATGATCGGCGTGACGGTGCGTGCCGAGCGCGGGCCGCATTCGATCCAGGGCGTGTGGACGATGACGGCGGAGGGGTTGGCGTCGAGCATGTCGGCCTGGCGGGTGAGTTTGAGGGGGTCGCACCAGGCGTCGTCGCCCGAGCAGTCGGCGATGTAGCGACCGCGGCAGGCGGAGAGGGCGTGGAAGTAGTTGTCGACCACGCCGAGGTTGGGGTGTGGCGGCAGGAGGCGGATGGTGTCAGGGAAGCGGGCGGCGTAGGCGGCGCAGATGCGGCGGGTGGAGTCGGTGGAGGCGTCGTCGCTCACGACAATCTCCATGGCGCGGCCCCGAAGGCGCTGGGCCAGGATGCTGTCGAGGGCGCGGGCGATGGTGTCCTGTTGGTTGTATGTGAGGACGATGACCGATATGTCGGGATTCATGAGCGGGTGAGATGGCTGATGAACTGCCGGCGGAGCGTGTCGGCAGAGTAGCCGGTAAGAATGTGGTTGCGTGCGGCGGCGCAGAGGCACTTGTAGCGCAGGTGGTTGTCGAGGTAGGGCAGCAGTCCGGCCACAAACATCTCGGGGTCGGTGTCGGGCGGGAGGAGGATGCCGGTGTCGTCGTTGACAATCTCGGATGTGCCGCCGACGTCGGTGGCTACGGCTGGTATGCCCCGGGCCATGCACTCCATGAGGCTGACGGGGATGCCCTCGGAGGCGCTCAGGAGGAGGGCGAAGTCATAGGCGCCGGTGTCGAGGGCCTGCATGGCACCGGCGTGCGGCATGGCGCCGGGCAGGTGGATGCGCAGGTTGGGGTAGAGGCTCATGGCGTTTGCGGCCGCTTGGCGCAGTGGCTCCAGGGCGGGTCCGTCGCCTATCAGGGTCCAGCTTACCTGCCAGCCGGGGCGGCTGCGGGCGAGCCATCCGGTCATCTCGATGCACAGTCCGGGACGCTTACGGTCGGTGGCGCCGGCGATGGTGATGAACGACACGGTGCGCGTGGCGGCGAGATCGCGCGGAGTGCTGACGGCCACGTCGGTGCCGGTGCCGAGCGGCGACGCGGATATTTTGTCAGCATTGGCGGGGTAGCGCTCCCTGAGCTGTACGGCGCCGGCGTTGCTGACGGCATGCAGTCCCGCCGACCGGGCTATGGTGAGGGCGCGCAGGCGTCGGCCACGTCGGCTCTCTATCTCATAGCGGTGGGCGCGCACGGCGGCGGTAAGGCCGAGCGATGTGAGCGCTGCCGCCTGAAAGTCAAACCAGAAGGCCTCGGCGACGCAGTTGGCCGGCGTGAGGCTGTAGCGGCGCACGATGGCCTTGAGCCCGCGTCGCACGGCTTCGGCGGCCAGGGCATAGCGTGGGTCGTCGAGGGCGGCGGTGCGGAAGTGGGCCAATGCCGCGGGGGCGAGGAGCGGGCGCAGTGGCTTGCGGCGCATGAAGGCGCTGTCGCACACGTCGCGGCACAGTATGGCTCCCTCCAGCCGGTCGAACTCCGGGCATACCTGGCCGCGCGATACGGTAGGCACGACTATCACCCGCATCCCGGCGGCAATGGCGGCCTCAATCTCGGGCACTACGAAGGCTTCTTCGGCGGTATGGCCGAGGGGATACGACTCGGTGGTGAGCAGTAGGGTCTCTATGTTGTTCATGATGGACTCAAAATTACGAAAAAATCGTGTGATTTTAGTAAATTTGCACGTATGAATACGAAGAAGACGAGCGAACGAATAACAGTGGTGATTCCGGTGAGAAACCGGGAGCGGCTCGTGTGCCGCACACTCGACTCTGTGGCCGCACAGACTCTGCTGCCGGCACGGCTGATAGTGGTGGACAACGGATCGGACGACGGTACGCGCGACGCCGTGGCCCGGTGGATGGATGCCCACAGCGGGTTGCCGGTGGATATGGTGCTTGCCGACGAGGCTAAGCCGGGAGCGTCGGCCGCACGCAACCGTGGTCTGACGCTCGTCGAAACGCCCTATGTGGCGTTTTTCGACTCCGACGACCTGATGCTCCCGGGCCATCTGGAGCGCGTGGAGCGCTTCATTGATGCTGCCGGAGGGCCGGAGATAGTCTATTTTGACCGCGCTGTGCGCGATGATGACGGATGGACCAAGGTGATAGGTAGCGATGACGGCGACCTGCTGCGTGCGCAACTGCTCGACTGTGTGCTCAATACTACCGGCTACGTGGCGCTTGCGTCGCTTGTGCGCGATGCCGGTGGGTGGGACGAGGATCTGCCCCGGTGGAACGACTATGAGCTTGGGGTGCGCCTGCTGCTCGGAAGCAGCCGGGTCAGAAAGCTATCCGGAGAGCCGAGCGTGCTGGTCAGCGAGACCGACGACTCGATTACCGGCAATTCCTATAGCCGGGATGCACGCGATCTGGAGCGTGCCCTCGATCGCATAGCATGCGATCTGAGGCGCGCGGAGCGCCTGCATGAGGTGAAGTATGTCTATGCGCGGCGCGTGGCCCTGTCGGCGCTCTATGCGCGTGAGGGAGCGTCCGACGATAGCCGCCGCCTCTACGACGTTGCGCTCGACCAGCCACCCGGCGGGGTGGGGACCGCCCTCAGGCTGCAGCTCATATTTGCCGCTGTCCGCATGACCGGACACGGTAGTTCGGCCCTTTCAAGGATACTTTTGCGCAAAAAAGAGCCCCGAAAGCTGCGAAAATAGATGTTTTACAACATATTCCGGCTTTTTTCTCAAAAAAACAACTAAAAAGATTAGTTACAACTAAAATATTTAGTTTATATTTGCGGTGTCAATACAACTAAATGTTTTAGTTCATGAAACAGCTTACCCCAAAAGAAGAAGAGATAATGCAGCTGTTCTGGAGCCACGGCTCTATGACAGTGAGAGAGCTGCAGTCGCTCTATGATGAGCCACGGCCGCATTTTAACACCCTCTCCACCATGGTGCGCCTGCTCGAGGAGAAAGGGTGTGTCGGCCATGAGCAGAAGGGCAAGACTTACATCTACAGCGCCATAGTCAGCGCCGGGGAGATAGGAGTGCGCACCGTGCGTTCGGCTGTCGATCGCTATTTCCGCGGCAGTTTCCGCGGGCTTGTGTCGACGTTGGTCAAGGATGAGAATGTGTCGGTTGACGAGTTGCGCCGTCTGCTCGACGAGATCGAATCGGCAAACGGAAAGGAGTGACGGCTATGGGACCTCTCTTTGCCTACTCGCTTGCCGCGAGTCTGTTGCTAATACCGCTCTACCTGTCGCTGCGGCTTATGCTCCACGGTCATACCTTCCACCGGTTATACCGGGTCATGATGCTGTCGGTGCTCGCACTGTCCTTCGCTCTTCCGTTGCTTATGCCGGCGGTCAGAAGCTGGATGAGCACGTCGGCCGGTGTTGCCCAGGTCGGGTTGCCGGTAATGGATATTGACAACCTGCCTGTGGTGGGATATACTTTAGTCCCCGACGCTACTCCGCTTTGGCTGAGCCTCCTGCTGATAGTCTATGGAGCCGGCGTGGTGGTTTGTCTTCTCTGCCAGCTTGTCCGCCTTGGGGCGTTGCTTCTGTTCATGAGCCGGTGTGAGCGCGTGTCCGGCTATGGCCGGTGGAACGTTCTTGTTCACGACAAGGCTGGCATGTCGCCATTCAGCTGGGGCCGCAGCATAGTGATAGGCCGCCGTGACTTTCAGTCTGTCGACCGTACGGTCATGCTTCACGAGAGCGCCCACCTTGAGCGACGCCATTGGCTCGACCTGCTCGTTGTGAGCCTCACAGGCTCTGTTATATGGTATAATCCCGCCGTCTGGCTTCTGCGGCGCGATATGGCCACAATTCATGAGTATGAAGCCGATAGCGCGGTCATATCATCGGGTGCCGATGTTCGCGACTATCAGATAATGTTGATAAAAAAGGCCGCTGGCAACCGATTCCACTCTATCGCCAACAGCCTGGATGACAAGTCTAATATTTCAAAACGTGTCAAGATGATGCTCAAAAAAAGTTCAATGCCCGCGTTGCGCCTCCGCGCAGCCCTGGTGGTGCCCGTAGCGGCACTCGGCCTGGTGGCCCTTGCCACCCCGGCAGTAGCAAACGTACTTGGTGAGGTTAGCGATGCCAAAGTTACAGAAGTTTCAGCAATCGGCAAAACGATGGCCGGGGAAATGGCCGCGCCGGCCGGAAAAGAAAAGGTGGTGACGGAGCAACTCCTCAACACCCAGACTGCGACTGCCGTTGTAGTCACCGGTGCCGATGCCGATCCCAAATCGCAGCCGCTCGTGATTATCGACGGCAAGGTGTCCGATGTGAAGACTCTTGAGTCGGTCGATCCCGTTGCGGTCAAGGCGGTCACCGTGATCAAGAAAGAAGAAGCCTTGGAGTCTTATAGCCAGTATCCTGCTGCCCAGAACGGTGTGATAGTCATGGAGCTGCGCGACGACCGTCAGGATAACGGAGAGAAAGGAAAGGAAGTGACCGAGCAACTCCAGACTACCAAGACTGTGACTGTAGTCGCTTTTGCCGATGGCAATGCAGCCCCGGAGTCCCTCCCGTTGGTTGTTGTCAATGGTAAGGTAGCCGATCCTAAGTTTCTGAAGGAAACATCTCCGGAATCCATCAAAAATATCACCGTGCTTAAGGATGAAGATGCCAAGAAGCAGTATGGCAGCTATCCTGCCGCCAAAAACGGTGTGCTCCTTGTAACTCTTAAGGAAGGTGATGCTGCAGCGGCAAGCTCCAGCGATGAGCCGCTGAAAGTGGTGGCCTATGGCACAACGAAGAAAGATCAGGATGTGGCGGTAGTGGGCTACGGCACCAAGAAGAAAGGTCAGGATGATCAGGCTGTTGATGAGCCCGAGGAGCTTCCTGTTTATCCCGGCGGCGATGCGGAAATGATGATGTTTATCGCCCGCAACATGACCTATCCCCAGGAGGCCGTGAAAAACAAAGAGCAGGGCACCGTTATGGTTCGGTTTGTGATCAACCCCGATTGCTCGGTGAGCAATGTAGGTGTAATCAAAGGTGTATCCGAGTCTCTTGACAAGGAAGCTATGCGTGTGGTATCACTGCTTAAGTTCAAGTCTCCGGGCAAGAATGGTGGTAAAGCCGTACCCGTCAACTTTGTTGTTCCTGTCCGTTTCAAACTCCAGTAAAAGGGTTATTGCACAAATCGGGCTGAAATGTGTAAAACAGATGAAATAATGTTAACGAAAGTAAATATTTTTCGCAAGCACTCCAACTAATGTTAACTGCCGGGCAAATGTCCGGCAGTTTTCTTATTTATCGTGAATAAGGTGACTAACTTTGTCGGCAAAACTGACCTATGACTAATATTCTGACAAGTCTGGTCGACCGCCAGGCTGCCAAATACGGCGACAACCGTCCGGCAGTAAGCGTTGTGACCGACGACAATAAGATTGAGTCGAGAACGTGGCCCGAATTTGCCCGCGAGAGCCGGCACGTGGCCTGCGCTCTTGCCACTCTCGGCATAGCCGAACAGGACCGGATCGCTATTTTCTCGGAAAACCGTCCGGAGATACTGATAACCGATTTTGCCGCATTCGCCAACAGGGCGGTGCCGGTCTCGATATATGCTACCTCCACCGAGGCACAGGTGGAGTATATAGTGCGCGATTGTGAGGCTGTGATCCTGATCGCCGGCAACCGCCACCAGTATGAGGTGGCGCGTGCGGTCATGCCGCTCTGTCCGTCGCTCAGACAGATCATCGTCTTCGATCCGCGGGTGGAGCTCGATCCCGACGACGATACGACCCTGCGCTTCGCCGATCTTGTGGCTACCGGGCGCAAGGCTCCTGAAAGTATCAGGCAGGAGGTGGCTATGCGACGTGAACGCGCCGTGCCTCAGGATATCTTCACTATCATTTATACCAGCGGAACCACTGGTGAGCCCAAAGGTGCCGTATTGCCCCATTCGGCCATTGATGCGGCCATTGAGCAGCATGTGGAACGTCTCTCTACCCTCACCGACCGCGACCGTACCCTGTGCTTTTTGCCTCTGAGTCATATATTTGAGAAGGCCTGGACATACTATTGCCTGTTTGTGGGCATGAACGTTGTCGTCAATCCCGACCCTCACCGTATTCAGGAGGTCATCAAGATCGTCAACCCCACATGCATGTGCTCCGTTCCGCGCTTTTGGGAAAAGGTATATACCGCTGTGCGCGAGAAGATTGCCACTATGTCATCGTTCCAGCGCCAGATGGTCATTCGTGCCGTACGCGTGGGCTACAAGCGAAATATCCAGTACAAACGGCTTGGCAAACCTGTTCCCTGGTTGCTCGAAAAGCAGTACCGCTTCTTCGACAAGCATGTCTTTGCAGCCCTCCGCCACGCTATTGGCATAGACAACGCGCATTTCTTCCCGACGGCCGGTGCGCCGCTTAGCCCCACCATAGTCGAATTTATGATAAGCTGCGGCATAGGTATCGTGATAGGTTACGGCCTGTCGGAAACCACCGCCACTGTGACATGTTTCCCCGAGGTCGGCTATGAGATCGGAACTGTGGGAACGCCGATACCGGGTGTTGAGATCCGTATAGGCGATAATGATGAGATACAGGTGAAAGGCCGCACCATTATGAGAGGTTATCTCAACAAGCCCGAAGCCACAGCTGCGGCCTTCACAGCCGACGGATGGTTCAGGACAGGCGATGCCGGCAGTATCGATGCCAATGGTGCGCTGACGATAACCGACCGTATAAAAGACCTGTTCAAGACCTCAAACGGCAAGTATATCGCCCCGCAGGCGCTTGAGAGCCGTCTTGGCGAGGATAAGTATATAGAGCAGGTGGCAGTGATAGGCGACAATCGCAAGTATGTCACGGCTGTCATCGTGCCGGCCTTCGAGGCTCTCAAGGATTATGCCGCCCGCCACTCTATCAGCTACCGCTCGATCGACGATCTGGTTGGCAACGAGACTATCCACAGGCTGATAGAGGAACGCATAGAGAGGCTTCAGAAAAACTTCGCCGCCTTTGAGCGTATCAAGAAATTCGTGTTGCTTCCTGCTCCGTTTACAATGGAGTCCGGAGAACTGACAAATACCCTCAAGGTGAAGCGTCAGGTGATCAACTCGCGCTATGCCGCCCAGATTGAGGGCATGTATGCTTGAAGTGTCATGGAAAATAAGTAAATTTGCAGTCGAAAACCCGATTACATGATTACTCACGAACAACTCAAGGAAGCCCGCGAACGCCAGCAGGCGCTTAATCGCTATCTCGACATAGACAGTAAGATCATACAGGTTGAGGAGGAGGAACTCCGCACCCACGTGCCCGATTTCTGGGAACATCCCAAGGAAGCGCAGATCCAGATGAAAAAAATTAAGGATCTGCAGGGCTGGATCACTGGGTACCGCGACGTGGAGAAAGCCGTTGAGGAGCTTTCGCTCGCATTCGACTTTCTCAAGGAAGGTCTTGTTGAGGAAGCCGAGCTCGACGCGCTCTATGCCGATGCCATGGCGAAGATAGAGGATCTTGAACTGCGCAATATGCTCCGCCGAGAGGAGGACAAGATGGGCGTCGTGCTCAAGATCAACTCCGGTGCCGGTGGTACCGAGAGCCAGGATTGGGCGTCGATGTTGATGCGTATGTATCTGCGTTGGTGCGAGCAGCACGGCTATAAGACTTCGATGGCCAACTTGCTCGAAGGCGATGAGGCCGGCATTAAGTCATGTACGATCAACGTTGAGGGCGATTTTGCCTACGGCTACCTCAAGAGCGAGAACGGTGTCCATCGTCTGGTCCGCGTATCGCCCTACAATGCCCAGGGCAAGCGTATGACCTCGTTTGCCTCTGTGTTTGTGACGCCGCTTGTCGACGATACCATCGAGGTTAAGGTTGATCCCGCATTGCTCTCTTGGGATACTTTCCGAAGCGGTGGTGCAGGTGGTCAGAACGTCAACAAGGTGGAGTCGGGTGTACGTCTGCGCTACCAGTTCACCGACCCTTATACCGGTGAGAAGGAAGAGATACTTATCGAAAATACCGAGACCCGCGACCAGCCCAAAAATAAGGAGAACGCCATGCGTCAGCTGCGTTCCATACTCTACGACAAGGAACTCCGCCACCGCATGGAGGAGCAGGCTAAGATTGAGGCCGGTAAGATGAAGATAGAATGGGGCTCGCAGATACGCAGCTACGTCTTCGACGACCGCCGCGTCAAGGATCACCGAACAGGCTATCAGACCAGCGATGTGCAAGGTGTGATGGACGGCGATCTCGACGGATTCATCAAAGCCTTCCTGATGGAATTCAGCGAAAAGCAGGAGTGATCCTGATGCCACTCACGTTATAGACTGAACGACCGGCATAGTCCGGTTGTTTTGTTTTATACAATTCTCAAAACCAACACTACCTATGACTGTAACACAAGCTATAGAAATGCGCAAGTCCGTGCGCAACTATTCCGGTGTGGCTCTCACTCCCGAGCAGATAAAATATCTTTCCGACGCTATAGAGGGGGCACGATCGCCTTTTGGCGGCGAAGTGGCCGTTAAGTTGGCGGCTGTCGGCAATGGTGGTGAGTTCAAACCGTCGACGTATGGAGTTATACGCGGAGCCATGAACTATTTACTTGTGGGTATAGCCGATAACCGGCAGTCGTTTTTGTCGGCCGGATTTATTGTGGAGCAGGTTGTGGTGGAGGCGACATCGCTTGGACTCGGTACATGCTGGATGACCGGAACTTTCAAAGGCTCTACGTTTGCGTCAGCGGCCGGATTCCCCGAAGCCACGCCACTCAAGGCTGTCATTCCCGTTGGCCGTGGTTCTTCTAAGAAAGGCATACTCGATACCATCTCGAGAGCCCTCGCCCACAGCGACAGCCGCAAACCTTTCGACAAGCTATTTTTTACCGGTGCCGGCTTACCGTTAGGTACCGACAACCCCTTCCGGCGTCCTCTCGAGTTGATGAGGCTGGCTCCCTCTTCCGTCAACTCACAGCCCTGGCGTGCATTTGTCCATCCGGGTCGGGTGGAGTTTTATACTGCGGCTGTAAGCAACAATGCCTATATCGACATGGGCATTGCTCTCAGCCACTTCATGATCGGATGTGATGAGGAAGACATCCAAGGCCATCTGCTTCAGCTTTCAGAGCACGATCCGGCCGTCGATGCCGCTCTGACGCCGGTAGCGGTATTCTCGGTGTCATAGTTCATCGACATACATTCCACAAAACCGCAGCCCGCCGTCTGCTATTGCTGATGGCGGGCTGCGGTTTTGTTATGCGGTGATAACGTTATTTTTTCTTGGTAGTGGTTTTCTTTTTCCTTGACGATGCTGTGGTCTTGCGCTTCGTTATCTTTGCAGGAGCCTTCTTGATGCTCTGTTCACAAGCTTTCTTGTCAAATGCGAAGATTCCGTTGATCGGAGACTTTTGCTCGAAATCTATTATAGTCTCTGGATTGATCTTCATGCCCAGATAGCGGGTCTCGAAGTGTAGGTGAGGACCTGTGGAGCGTCCTGTGTTTCCGCTCAGCGCCAACTGGTCGCCTGCTTTCACGCGGTCGTTAGGCTTTACGGTGATTTTCGACAGGTGAGCGTAGATTGTCTCCAGTCCGTTGTCATGTCTCACTACAACATAATATCCGTATCCTCCTCTCTCAAATTTGCAGAGGCGCACTACGCCGTCAAATGACGATACTACCGGAGTGCCTTTGGGTACACCTATGTCTATGCCGTAATGCATTCTGCGGAAGCGTGGGCGGTAGCCGAAGCGCGATGTCACGGTGCCTATGTCTATTGGGTGTACATATCCGCTGACATCTATATTCTTTGTATCGGGAATCTCTACACCTACATAGGGGTTGACAAGATTGCTTTCCCAATATTCCGAGTAAATCTCGTTGTCGGCGATCTCCTCCTGTTTTAGCTGCTCGATAAACTTCATCGTGTTGACAAGCTTGATGTCGGCGGCGATGGGGCGCTGGGCGGCTATCAGATCCTTGTGTTCCTGGTCATGGAGATCCGGTAGACGAAGCTGAGCGTTGGTGTTGAATGCGGTCAACGCAAGGAGAGTCGCTGCAGCAATCGTTATCTTTTTGAGAAATTGCATCAGTTTTTTGTTTTTTTGAACCCGAAGAGTATGTCAGAGGAGCATAGGCGAGAGGTGGAGGAGAAGAAGGCTCGGGCTACTGTTATTCGTGGATAGATTAAAATGAATAATGATTGATTGGATGAGGACGACACTGGGCTTGGTGCGCAGATGTCGTATGGAGCGAGGCGTGGTCAGTCGGTTTCGTCCGGCGAGTATATGAAGTCGAGATTCTGGGGTGTCCAGTCTTCTATCTCTTCTGGCCGGAAGAATCGTTTGAGTTCGGCGGCGGCGTCTTCCGGACTGCTCGATGCGTGGATTATGTTTTCCTGACCGCTCATTGAGAAGTCTCCGCGTATCGTGCCCGGTTCGGCATTGCGTCCGTTGGTGGCTCCGGTCATTGATCTTACCACTCTTATCGCATCATTTCCTTTCAATGCCAGGCATATCACCGGAGTGGCTGTCATCGAGCGGAGTATCAACGGGAAGAATGGCTTTTCAACCAGATGGGCATAATGTTCCCGCAATATCGACTCATCGAGACGCATCATTTTCATGGCTGTGATTGTGAGGCCCTTACGTTCGAAACGATTGAGAACCTGACCGACTAAACCGCGGGCTACGGCCGATGGTTTGAATATTACCAGTGTTGTTTCCATCATGGTTTCTGAGGATGTTTGAGAAGTGAGGTCAAGAGCTATCTCCGAATATTAAGCTTTATTCACGTTTTAGCTCTTTTCTTGCTCAAATATAGTCATTTATGTTGACTGTGGCAAGTGTTTACGAAATAAAAAAATCGATCTTCCGATTTTCGTTCGCCGATCTCTGAGATAAGTATCAGATTTACAGTGAGATATAGCGTGGTGTGAATTAAATTAAAAAATTGTTGGCCTCTTGAAACACGATTTTTAGGTGTTAAAACAGTGTTAAATATTGTAACCTTACTGGTTGAAAATTTAACACTATGATATCCTGCTCCAGTCTATGCTGCGGTTGTATCTTGCTGTGAATTCATGACTTAGCATCCGGTTTTGAGGCTTCGACAGATCCGGATCATCATCCAGTATGTCGATCGCGGCGTTCCGCGCCAGTTCCACTATCTGACTGTCTGTTGTCAGACTCGCAATCTTCAGATCCACAGGCAGTCCGCTTTGCATAGTACCCTCTATATCACCCGGACCACGCATTTTCAGGTCGGCTTCGGCCACGACAAACCCATCTGTCGTAGATGTCATGATTTCCAGTCGTTTACGTGTTTGTGCGGCTATTTTCATTTTGGTCATGAGCACGCAGTAGCTCTGTGTGCCTCCACGACCCACGCGTCCGCGCAATTGGTGAAGCTGCGATAGTCCGAAGCGTTCGGCGTTCTCTATTACCATGGTTGTGGCGTTAGGAACGTTCACACCTACTTCTATCACGGTCGTGGCCACCAGAATATCGGCTTTATGGCTGGCAAACAGCTCCATCTGCCAATCTTTTTCGGCCGGTTTCATCTGTCCATGTACCATGGCCACCTTGTAGCCGTGAAATATTTCTTTGATTTGCTCAAAGCCCTCTTCCAGACTCTTCAGGTCATTCTTCTCGTTCTCCTTTATCAAGGGGTACACAATGTACACCTGCCTTCCCTCGCGCAACTGCTTGCCTATTGCGCGGTATACTTCCATACGCTTCTCGTCGTAGCGCATCAGGGTTACTACAGGTTTTCTGCCTGGTGGCAGCTCATCGATTACCGACACATCCAGGTCACCGTAGATAGTCATGGCCAGGGTGCGTGGTATCGGTGTCGCAGTCATTACAAGCACGTGTGGGGGTAGAGTTGTGTTCTTTCGCCACAGACGTGCGCGCTGGGCAACACCAAACCTATGCTGCTCGTCTATTACGGCAAGACCGAGCGAACGGAACTGCACATTGTCCTCCACCAGTGCATGTGTGCCTACAAGTATATGCAGCGAGCCATCGGCCAACTGACTGTGTATCAGCCTGCGTTGTGCTGCACCTGTCGATCCTGTCAGTAACTTGACGTTTATGCCAAGAGGCGCTACCAGTTCCGACAGTGTCTCGAAGTGCTGTCCGGCAAGAATTTCCGTAGGAGCCATAAGACATGCCTGGTGGCCATTGTCAATGGCTATCAGCATGCACATTAGCGCTACAAGGGTTTTTCCGCTGCCCACATCTCCCTGTACTAACCGGTTCATTTGCTTGCCCGTGTTCATGTCGGCCCGTATCTCCTTTATGACGCGTTTCTGCGCTCCTGTCAACTCAAATGGAAGCTGGTCATTGTAGAACCGGTTGAAGTATTCTCCTATTCTTGGAAACCTGAACCCGCCGGAATTAGCCTTGCGCCGGCGTGCATATTGCTGGATGTTGAGCTGGAGATAGAGCAGTTCATCAAATTTCAACCTGAAGCGGGCTGCATTCAGCCTTTCGGTCGACAGTGGATTGTGGATATTCTCTGTAGCTTCGCGCAGGCTGCATAGTTTCAGTCTGGATAAAAGCTGAGGTGGGAGTGTCTCATGTATCGATGGTGATATCACGCTGAGAGCCAGCTGAATCCATTGGTGCAGCTGGCGGGAGCCTATGCCGTTGGTGCGGAGACGGTCGGTCAGTGGGTAGACACCGCGCAGTCCGCATGTGGCCATAAGCGATCCCTGTGTATCGACCTCGGGATGAACCATGCTCCAGTGTCCGCAGAATTCTGTCGGTTTTCCGAATACTATATATTCCACTCCGGTATGATACGCTTCCTTTATCTGGCGGATACGGTTGAACCACACGCATTCCATTGTGCGTGTGCCGTCGGTGAACAGACCTACCAGACGGGTCTTTGCACCTTCACCTTGCGTATTGAAGGTGATAAAGCGGCCTTTCACCTGCACATATGGCATTTCGCCCCCGAAATTAGAAATATTGTAGTAGCTTGTGCGGTCAAGATAGCTTGTGGGATAATGGGCTATAAGGTCACCATAAGTGCGTATGCCCAGCTCCTTTTCGAGAAGCTGGGCGCGTTTGGGTCCTATTCCTTTGAGATACTTGATCTCTGTTTCGATGACAGCTGAAGCCATTATCCTATAGCGTGTTCCGTGTTAATCGCGGTTCATATCAATCAGGAGTTCTGCTATCCGCAGGTCTGCGGAATGGGTTATCTTGATATTACGCGGATCGCCTGCCACTATTTTCGGCGATAATCCGGTATAACGTTCCACTACCGATGCATCGTCTGTCATCATGCAGTCGTCCGTAAGATTTTCATAAGCTTCGATAAGAGTATGGGCCGGAAATGCCTGCGGAGTCTGCACACACCGGAAATCGCTGCGAGCTACCGCTACCGATTTGTTATCCTTGTCTACCATGCGCAGTGAGTCGATGGGCTCGCTACCTGGCAATGCTCCACAATAATCCTCATCAAGGGCATGGTTGATAACCTCGCGCACTGTAGCCCGGCTGACGAGTGGTCTTGCGCCGTCATGTACACTTATTATGTCTGCATTGCGGCTCAGAGGATGGCTCAGGGCTGCTCTTACAGAGTCGCTGCGCGTGGCACCACCTGTCACTGTTTCCGGCGATTCAAATCCTGATTCCGTGCATAGATTCTTCCAGTAGTCGATGAAATCCTTATGGAGCACCACTATCATCGTTGCATCGGGCGATGCAGCGCGCAGAGCTTCAATCGTGTGCATCAGAACCGGTCTGCCATTCAGCGGCATGAATTGCTTGGGGAGTGCCGACCCGAAGCGTTGTCCGCTTCCGGCCGCAACTATTATATGACAGATTTTGGGTTGCATCCGCCTGAATTATTCCGGTATGGTGATAGGGAACATCGGATTGTCAGTGTGCTCGCGTTGAATCACGGCTACAAGCTCCTTCACTATTTCCGGATGTTCGGAGGCTATGTCGTTATCCTCATGTATATCCGTAGCCAGGTTGTAGAGGCGCGGTTTGCCATTCTGCACTACCAGCTTCCAGTCACCTTTGCGCACACCAAGCATGTTGGTCTCGTGAAATTCCCAGTACAGATAGTCATGATTTTTCTGCTCGCCTTCACCCGTCAGTGTGGGGTAGATCGATATGCCGTCAAAGCAGTCATCGGGATTCTCCGGATTGAGATAACGCTGCTCATAGTTGTCGATACCGGCTATGTCGCAGAATGTAGGCATCAGATCGTAGAATGCGAACTGATGGTCGTTTGTCTCACCACCCTTTATCTTGGCCGGCCAGCGCACTATGAACGGCACTCTTATGCCACCTTCGTGTGTGGAACGCTTAAGGCCGCGCAGCAGTCCGTCGCGGTTGAAGAATGCTGGGTCGGCGCCACCTTCCTCATGAGGTCCGTTGTCGCTGGTGAAAATCAGCACAGTGTTTTCGGTAAGACCTTTCTTTTCAAGAATCTCCATTATCTCGCCGACCTGGGCGTCGAGACGGGTTATCATACCCGCAAACTGCGCATGGGCGTGGTCGGTAGGATTGTAGCGGCTCGGATTGCTGCCCTTGAATACCTTTTCCTCATCGGCCGGAAACATGTCTGTGTAGCGCTGGTAGATAGAGTCGTTGGGCTGCATCAGCTCTGCGTGTGGGAGCGTGTAGGTGAAGATACCGAGAAATGGTTGGTCGGCCGACTGTTTGTCGAGCCATTCCATCGCCTTGTCATGTATCAGATCGGCCGAATACTGGCTGCGGTTCAGATATTCAGGACCATACATTGGATAGCGTATGTTGTCGTCAAGTGTGATACGTATAGTGGCGGTGTCGCCGGCTGCCTTGCTGTAACGGTTCAGGAAGTTTGGATAGTACAGATGAGCCTGAAATTGGCAGATGTAGCCGTAATACTCATCTATGCCGCGTTTGTCGGGCGTGGAGTGTGATCCTTCGTAGCCACCGGCCCATTTGCCGAACATACCGGTCGTGTAGCCGTTGTCTTTGAATATCTCGGGTATTATTATGTGGTCGGCATCATAAGGCTCCTGTCCGGCTACACTGTAGTCTATGTTGTTGCCATACGGTTGGTTGAGGTTGCCTTGATTCCAATATTCCTTGTTTCCGCGTACATGTGTATGCCCGGAATGCTGTCCGGTCATGAATGTGGCACGCGACGGAGCACTCACCGGGCTGCCTGCATATGCCTGTGTGAATCTTATGCCCTGCGAAGCCAGTTTGTCTATATTGGGTGTGGATATATACTTCTGCCCATAGCATCCGAGGTCACCGTAACCCATGTCATCGCACATGATATAGATGATATTAGGTTTGCTTGGCTGTTGATCTTTTGCAGAAGCCTGAAGGCAGGTACAGGTCGAGCCTATAATGGCGGCGGTAATGATAGTCTGGCTTTTCATTGGGAATAGTTACGTATGTGAGAGATTGGTTTGATTGACAAATATACGAATAAGTTGAGAGTAATACCAAATTAATTGCCGGAAGTTGTGCTATATTTCAGCAATAGGAACATCCATACGTATCACAGCCGGGCCATGGATTCATCATGGTCCGGCTGTGATACGTATGGATGTTGTGTAATGTCAGATCTTGTGCTCGAGTACGCGCAGGGCAGCGTCGTAGTCGGGTTCGTTGGTTATCTCATCGACCATCTGCACGTATGCTATGTCGCGGTTGCGGTCTATGATGATCACTGCGCGGGCAAGCAGACCGGCCAATGGGCCGTCGCATATCTGTACGCCGAACTTCTGGCCGAACAGAGGCGACCGGAATGCTGAGGCAGGTATCACGTCTTTTATACCTTCGGTAGTGCAGAAGCGTGACATAGCGAATGGAAGATCCATTGATACACAGATCACGACAGTGTCTTTGAGCTTGGAGGCTTCCTCGTTGAAGCGGCGCACCGAGCGGGCACATATCTCAGTGTCAAGGCTCGGAAATATATTGAGAACTACGGTTTTGTCCTTGAAATCGATACATTGTACCCGGCTCAGATCAGCTCCCGAAAGATGGAAGCAAGGCGCGGGCGATCCTACTGCCGGCAGGGTGCCGTAGGTGTGGCAGGGAGTTCCTTTGAAGTAGATAGTCTCCATAAATATAGTAGTGCGATAAGGTTAATTCAGGTTTGAAAACATATTTATAACATCGGAAGCAATGTGATTGTTGTAGCCGGCCGACGTAGATTTTACTATGCCGTCAGTGCCGACAACCACAATTACCGGTAGTTCGGTTATACCGCAATCGCGGGCAAGTCCTTTCACTCCGACAAGTACAGTCTCATCGACACCGGTTTCGCCAACTGTCTCCGATATCGCATCCGTATGTTTATCGGCAAAAGCCCAGACAATCTCGACCGGGTAGGGAAGTTGGCTCACACCTTCTCTGACACCGCTTACAAGGTCGTCGGTGAATACGCCTTCGGCTTCGGCGAATACCAAGAGCACCGGTTGGCGGAACTTTTCACCCTGGGCATGGGTATATCTGTCGCCTGACAGTGTCGGCGATTCAAACGCCGGAAGCTTGCGGCCTGCCAGATTGTCGAGCCGGTAGGATGACTGACGTTTTGTGGCAAATTCGTTGGGATATCGTGCGATCAGCACATCTTCATCGAGTGTCGCAGGAGGAGCCGGAGTGGCCAGTGGAGCGTCAGGATTATAGGTTACTGTTATGGTCTGTTCGCTTATGGATCCGGGGTTGTTTTCCAGAGTTACCCTTACCGGATCAATCTGTGGTGAGCTGAACACATATTCACCTTCCATGGCGGTCTCTCCATTGATGTCCATCACGACCTTTATCACTTTCGATTTCTTGCCGTTGACAAGTGTATCGTTGGCCATGTGGATATGATACCGGTTGTCGGCCGACATGCGCTCTAAGTCGTTGGCCAGATATACAGGGAGATAATTGACAAACTGAGCCGTATTCTGGACTCCTCCATTACCTTTTGCTTTGCCGAAAGGATGAGTATCGGCTGAGTAGTGGTATTCGAGCAGACGGTCACCCTGCATACGGAAATGATTGCCGGGGTAGTAGGCCGAGAAGCCATTTATATCGTTGTCATTCTTTTCCCGGCGCCAGTCCACTATATATGGTGCCGGAGCGAGAGTGTCGCTTTCTACCGTTGGGAGCTGGTGAAGAGTCACACCATATATTATATCTTCGGCAAGCTGCGGCATGGCCACACTAAGTTGTGCTTCAACAGAGTATGCACCTTTCGACCGCAGGCTCCCGATAATAGCCTCCAGTGTATTTGTCTTTTGCTCGCTTTTCAAAGCGAGGGGAGCGGCGGCCATAAGTGTCATGGCCGCCGCCACGATTATCCCGTGTTTCATAAGCAGAAATAAGCAGAAAGAGCGACCCTGTATGTTATACCTTGGGTCTAAGCTAAATAGTTGAACACAATAGTAACGGCCCGCAATCGATAATTGTTTACGGACAATTGAAAAAAATCGTATTTTGTCATGCTTTCTGATCAGAGATCAAGTGTAGGCTCGGCAGTAAGCCGGAAACTCATTCTGTGCCAAGGTGTCACACCTAAACGCTCGATCGCTGCGCGGTGTGCCTTGGTTGGATAGCCTTTATTGACCTCCCAGTCGTATCCCGGATATTCGGAGGCCAGTTTCTCCATCAGTTCATCGCGGTGTGTCTTGGCCAGGATCGAAGCCGCAGCTATATCGCCGATCTTGCCATCGCCTTTGACTATGGTTTGCCAAGGCATGTCGCGGTAAGGCTTGAATCGGTTGCCATCCACAACTATCGACTGTGGCACAATGTCAAGTTTGTCGATGGCTCTGTGCATGGCTGTGATCGACGCATTGAGAATATTAATGCGGTCTATCTCTTCCGGACTTACACTTGCCACAGCCCACGCTATGGCCTCACGTTCTATTATGGCCCGCATCGCTTTTCTTCGCGATTCGGTCAGCTTCTTTGAATCGTTGAGCCATTCATGGCTGAAATCCGGAGGAAGGATTACAGCTGCCGCGACCACGGGCCCGGCAAGGCATCCGCGTCCGGCTTCATCGCAGCCCACCTCAAGCAGATCGGCATTGAGCCTCGCCGGCAGTGGTTTATTCAAGGAAACCGTAGCCATGTCCCTGACGGTTGATGATATTCTTACCGTAGTCACCGAGTTTCTTGCGCAGACGGGATATATTGGTATCGACAGCACGCTCCGACACATTATCATCTTCTTCCCAGGCCTCATTGCGGATTTCAGCGCGGTCGAAGAACTGGTTCCGGTGGCGCATGAACATTGCGAGAATCAGGAATTCCGTACGCGACAGGCTGATTGTCTCTCCATTTACCTTGACTATGCCGGTACCGAGGTCCATTTCAAGCTCTTCGAAACGCATGATATTGCTCATACGACGTTTTGACATCATCTTGCGTCGGCGAAGTACCGATTTGACACGGGCTACGAGTTCGCGAGCCGAGAAAGGTTTCGGTATATAGTCATCAGCGCCTGCATCGAGTCCAGACACTATGTCATCCTCGTTGGCGCGCTTGGTTACAAAGATAAATGGCACATTGAAGGTGTCGGGATTGCGCCTCATTTTTGACGCAAGTTGAAATCCATCCATCTCGCTGCTGCCCATCAGATCGATGAGCACCAGATTGTAATCACTGTTGAGTATCGATAAAGCCTTCGCCCCGGAGTGACATATGTCTACAACATAGCCTTCGGTCTGGAACTTGTATTGAAGAAGTTCGCAGGCCATCTGGTCTTCGTCTGCTATCAATAGGCGCTCTGTCTGACGCGCCTGGGATGTCTCGTAAGGCATGTGATGGATGAGTGTATTTCGGTCGGATGACATAGGCATCTGCCGAGCTGAATCATGTAATAGTTGGTTTACTACCGACCGCAACCGGCAACTCCGGGTACGTCGACATTTATAATCACTCTATCGATGAGTGTTTTGCAAAATTAATAACTCTGATGGCAAATTGGTAGCGTTGTTGTTGAATTGCCACAGAATTGTCACGAATCGATACTTTTCACGCGTTGTGAGGTCGGCTTATTTCTTTTACTGCATCGACTACATTCGTTATGTAGTCACCTGTCTTCTCAAGGTCGGAAATCAGATCCATATAATAGATGCCGGCTTGATACTCGTAAACCTTCTCATTTATATTTTCGATATTGGTATTACGGAGCTGATTGCGGTAATTGTTTATCTCACGTTCGTTGTTGTAGGCGGCTACAATGTTGTTCTGGTCTACGTGGTCGAGGTCCGACAGCAATTTCACTATGCGGTGCATCGCGTTGTCCACCAGGCCGAACATAGTGTCTATATTGCTGTATATGCCATCGTTGAACTTCGCATTGCTCTGTTGTTTGCGCAGCAATATCTTGCCGGCGCCCAGACAACAGTCGGCTATGCTCTCTACCTCGCTTACTATGCGCAACATCGCGGCTATGCGTAGCTTGCTCTGGTTTGACAGTCTACCTTCGGAGCAGCGGTTCAGGTAATGGGCTATCTCTATCTCCATCCTGTCGGATATTTCCTCATATTTCTCCAGACGGGAGTACAGCTTGTTGAAATCATCCGAACCTTCCTTGGTATGGAGAAGCTCTTTAGCCATATTTATCATACGGCCTACGCGTTCAGCATATACATGTGTCTCTTTCTCAGCCTGCATTATGCTGAGTTCGGACGAACTCAGCAGGCCTCCGCTGATAAATTTGAGGTTGAACTCTTCCTCGCTCTTTGTCTTGGCAGGTATGATCCATTCCACAACCTTAACATAAAGCTTTGTGAACCATATCATTATGCTTAGGTTGATGAGCTTGTATACGGTGTAGAAGAGCGACAATCCGATAGATGAGCTTACCTGCATTGTCATGATCTGCGATAATACCGCCGACACGCGCTGATACATCGGGTGACTCTCCGGTAATGCCTTGTTAAAGAGGTTGCTATAAAGCTCCGGATCGTTAACTTCAAGTGCGCTCACATAACTATAAAGTGCATTGGGATCACCTTGGCCTATGTTGATGCACAGGTGTTCTATCATGTCTGTGAAGGGATAGAACACCGCCAGACACCATATCGTACCTAACACGTTGAACATCAGGTGCCCCATAGCGGTGCGCTTCGCTGCTATATTACCGCTCATGGAGGCAAGGATCGGGGTGATAGTGGTACCTATGGCACTACCGAGCACAAGCGCACATGCCAGATCGAAGTCTATCCAACCTTTGCTGAACATTATCAAGGTGATAGCAAAGGTAGCGGCCGACGACTGTATGATCATGGTCACGACAAGACCTACCGCCAAAAATATAAGCACAGATGCAAATCCACGCGAGGCATAGTCCTGAAGTGAAGCGAACATCTCCGGATTGCTCTGTAGATCAGGTACATATGTGCTGATCATATCAAGTCCTAAGAAGAGCAGTGCAAAGCCTATGACAAATTCGCCTATCGACTTGTTGCGTCCTTTCGAGGAAAAGAGCAAAGGAATGGCAAGTCCGATGAGAGGAATGGCAAACGCCGATATATCAACCTTAAATCCGAATAACGCTATTATCCACGCTGTGAAGGTGGTACCTACATTTGCTCCGAAGATCACCGCCATCGATTGTGCAAGGGTCATCAAGCCTGCGTTAACAAAGCTTACGACCATTACGATAGAAGCGGATGAGCTTTGTATAAGGGCCGTTATGAAGAAACCTGTTATGGTACCAGTCAGGCGATTACGTGTCATTGCGCCGAGTATTGTGCGCAATCTGTCGCCTGCCGCTTTCTGCAGGCCCTCGCTCATGACCTTCATGCCATAGAGAAACAAGCCTATTGATCCGAGAAGGCCAAGGAAATCCAGGAAGCTGTAGCTCATCTGTTTGTTTTAGCGGGGATTAAGTGATAATAGATCTAATGATTGGTGGCGATACGGCATGCAGCCGTGTCGGTAGTTGCAAAGATAAGAATAAAATTTTTAAATCGTTGAAATTTTTTTACATTTTGGGATTATTGCAGTTGTTTCTGTACGTAAATAGCTTGTGATCAATAGATTATCGCCGAGGTCAGAGGAGGCAATGAGCCGCGGATGCGTCCGGACTCCACAATCCAGGTCGCTCCGGTCGACCTATCTACGTAAGTATCAGGGGAAAGGGTGCATGGTAGGTCGACTTTCTGGGGTTTGTCGGAGATGTTGATGATCGCCGCACCTTTGTCGCCGCGAGCCACGAGCAGCACCGCTCCATTTTTTGAACTTATGACTGCTTCCGGCTCACCGGCCATAGCGGTGCGGAAGAGGTTTGCGGCGACAACTTCGGGGTGTTTGAACTCATCATTGCCGCGTGCTCCTATGCGGTTGTTTCCCCAGAAGTTCTGCCGAGTGCTTCCGGCGGGTCGGCTGAAGAACAAGGGTGTGCCTTTGGCGCGGGAAGTAAGGAATACCCATCCCATGCGAATCTGCTCGTCGGTCAGTCCAGCCGACTCATGTGCGTTGCAGTATGTGTCATGGCTCTCGACCCAAGTGACAAGTCGCTCGGGGGCTGCGGGATGGTGCCAGTCGGCGAGGTCGGCTGCGCGGTAGTCTCCTTTTTCGAGGGCGGTGCGCAACTCATGGCCGTAGCTGCTTGCCGTCAGATCCATGTATTCGCTGTACTCGAGTTCCTTGACATTTTTATCCTGAAGCACTTCGCCATAAATGAATATGCTGTCGGGCATAAGCATCGAGAGTCCTTTCACGGCCTTCTGTCCTATCGCGATCGGCCAGAAGTCGTTTTGTGCAGACTTGGCGTCGAGGGGATCGGAAGGGAGACCTATGTGTTTGGCAGTGTCGTAACGGAAACCGCGTGCGCCGAGATTGATGAGGTCGTTGACATACTGCATGTAGTAGTACTGGAAATCGGGGTTCTCGGTGTTGACGTCGGGGAGTCCGCCCATTTCGCCGGTAGTACACTCATATCGGTCGTTCCATTGGGTGATGGGAGTGAAACCGTTGGCATGATAGAGGTTTTCATGTCCGCCTACGGCATTGTCGAGTCCGGGGAGGACAGCCTTGTGGTCGATCGCCGTGTGGTTGGGGAGGACATCGACTATCACTTTGACACCATAGGCGGCTGCGCTGTCGCACATGGCCTTGAATGCGTTCCTGTCGCCAAGCATATAGTTGCCGATAGTCCAGTCGGTGGGCTGGTAGTAGTAGTACCATTTGCCCTGAACGGAATCGCCCGGCTCGCTGAAGAGAGCCATACCACCACCATCGCCCACATAGCAAGCCTGGGCGGGTGATGTCTGTACGTATCCGTATCCGGCCTTTGCGATGTCGGCCATATTGGCGGCAATGGTATCGAAACTCCAGGACCATGCGTGAAGTATGGTCCGGTCTTTCTCGCGGTCGGTAGCGAGAGTGCGGGCTACAGATTGGAAATTTGAGATCAAAGAAGCTCCTATAAGAGCAGATGTAAGTATAAACCGTGTTTTCATCCTTTTGGATTTAATAATCAGAGGTGCAAAGTAACTTAATATTTTCCAATCGGGGAAGCGATCGTGTCGAAAAAAATCCATAACTTTGTGGCAGTAGGTCAAAGAGGCCATTATCCTGTCACAAAATTATCCATGTTCAAGATATTAGAAAAAGAGTACTTCAGCCCCAATGTCGTGAAGCTGGAGGTTGAGGCACCGGCCATAGCGCGCTCGCGCAAGCCGGGCCATTTCGTGATAGTAAGGACCGGAGCCGAGGGGGAGCGCATACCTCTCACTATAGCGGATGCCGATCCGGTGAAAGGTACGATCATGCTTGTGGTGCAAGCCGTAGGTTATTCGACCCAGCGCATATGCGCTCTTGAACCGGGCGATTCGCTGACTGATGTAGTCGGTCCGCTCGGGCGAGCAACGAAGATCGAGAAAGTCGGTACGGTGGTATGCTGCGGCGGCGGAGTAGGTGTCGCACCTCTTCTGCCTATCATCAAGGCTATGAAGCAGGCCGGCAACCGGGTGGTAGCCATACTTGCGGCACGCACCAAGGAGCTGGTAATACTGGAGCAGCAGGTGGCACCCTGGGCCGACGAGCTGATAATAATGACCGATGACGGAAGCTATGGCCGCAAGGGGCTTGTGACTGACGGACTGGAGAGTGTGATCAATTCGGAGCATGTCGATCTGGTTGTGACGATAGGTCCGGCGGTCATGATGAAGTTTGTCTCGCTGCTTACACTGAAATATGATATTCCCACGATGTGCTCGCTCAACACTATAATGGTAGACGGCACGGGAATGTGCGGCGCCTGCCGTGTGACTGTCGACGGCAAGACCAAGTTTGTGTGTGTCGACGGACCGGAGTTTGACGCCCACAAGGTCAATTTCGATGAGATGATGATGCGTCTGCGTTCATACAATTAAAAAAGATTCAATCATGTCAGATTCACAAGATATATGTTCAGCGGGCCGCGATTCGCAGTGGCGTAAAGAGTTGCGTGATGCTATGCCGGCCAAAGAGCGTACAGCAATACCGCGTGTAGAGATGCCTCATCTTCCGGCTGACTACCGTATAACGTGCTTCGAAGAGGTAAATGAGGGTCTGTCGGACGAGCAGGCTCTGCTTGAGGCGAAGCGTTGTCTGGATTGTCCCGATCCACAATGTGTGAGCGGATGTCCGGTATCCATAGATATCCCCGGCTTCATAAAGAATATACAGCGTGGGGATTTTGCGCAGGCTTCGGCTGTGCTGCGTGCTACCAGCGCCCTTCCGGCTGTCTGCGGACGAGTATGTCCACAGGAGCGTCAATGTGAGAGCAAGTGCATATATAACAAGATGAAGAAGCCGCCGGTCGCGATAGGCTATCTGGAGCGTTTTGCCGCTGACAGAGCAGCCGCGACACATAGCGATGCCGTGAGCCGCCCTGCATCAACAGGCATCAAGGTGGCTGTTGTAGGCTCGGGTCCTGCCGGCCTGTCGTTTGCAGGCGATATGGCGGCCAGAGGTTTCGACGTGACTGTGTTCGAGGCTCTCCATGAGATAGGAGGTGTGCTGAAATACGGTATTCCGGAATTCCGTCTGCCCAATTCGGTTGTGGATCATGAGATAGACCAGCTCCGGAGCATGGGTGTGGAGTTTGTGAAGGATGTCGTGATAGGCAAGACTTACAGTCATGAAGATCTGAAGGCAATGGGCTTCAAGGGTATCTTTGTGGCATCGGGAGCCGGTCTGCCGAGATTCATGGGCATACCGGGCGAGAATCTGATAGGAGTCATGTCGAGCAATGAATATCTGACCCGTGTGAATCTGATGGGAGCGGGTAGGACGGATGCACCGACCCCCGTGATCCACGGCAAGCATGCGGCAGTGATAGGCGGAGGCAACACGGCTATGGATTCGGCCCGTACGGCGCGCCGTATGGGTGCTGAGAAGGTTTATGTGGTATACCGCCGAGGAGAGGCTGAGATGCCCGCGAGAATCGAGGAGGTCGCACATGCCAAGGAGGAGGGTATAGAATTCCTTACACTTCATAATCCGGTGGAGTATACCGGCGATGAGCGTGGCCATGTGAGCATGATGCGCCTTCAGCGCATGGAGCTTGGCGCTCCGGATGAATCGGGCCGTCGTTCGCCAGTACCTGTCGAGGGTGCGATAACCGAGGTTGCCGTGGATATGGTGATAGTGAGTGTGGGAGTGTCGCCCAATCCTCTTATCCCGGAGGCTGTGACCGGTCTTGACGTGTCGCGCCGCGGTACGCTTGTGGTGAATGATGTGACGATGCGCACATCGCTGGCGGATATGTATGCCGGAGGCGATATAGTGCGCGGCGGCGCAACTGTCATTCTTGCCATGGGAGACGGCCGTAGGGCAGCGTCGGCTATGGCTGCCGCGCTTCTTGCATAATTATCAAGGTATTAGAATAATCTTATTGAATATCGGCGCATGTGTGAAACGTCAGCACATGCGCCGATTTAACGTAATTCGGGATTTTTTTTGTAATTTTGCACTGCGGTTTATAAAGAACTGCATCAAAATGAACATAAATATAAGGACATCCGGTCATATCAGAACCGCGTCATTTCAAAATTTCGCATATAAAGAGAACTGGAAGAGTACACAATGATCTTCCGGTGCATGAACACGTCCGGTCGAGGCGATAGGGCGTGCCGCCGGCAATAATTATCAGCATGTACGTGAGCTGAGCCGGTAATCATTGTATCCAATAAATCATTATCATATTATCCTATGAACAATCTACGATTGCTCACAGGGTTGCTTGCGGCAACCTTGTTGAGCGGTGGCTTGTGTGCTGTAGGTCAGACGTCGAAAGTCATCACCCTTGAGGAGATATTTGAGAGCGCCGAGGCCAACAGCGCGCAATTGCGTCCGGCGTTCACGGCCACGAAAGAGGCTGAACGCGAGGTGAGCGTAGCCCGAAGCGGGCGATTGCCTGAGATAACCTCAACATTGTCGCTGAGCTATATAGGCGACGGGTTTATAACGAAGCGCGATCTGTCGGGCTATGAAAAGGCCCCGATACCACACTTCGGCAACGGGCTTTCGGTAAGCGTCACACAGCCTGTGTATACCGGCGGGGCTATAACAAGCGCCATAGATATGGCCGAACTGAAGCTGACCGCATCGAGATATGCCACAGACTTCAGGAGAGACAATATACGTTTTCAGCTGACGGGCTTTTATCTTGACATATACAAATACAGCAACCTGAGGCGTGTAGTGGCCAGCAATCTTGACCAGGCCCGTAAGCTTCTGAAGGATATCAGAGCCAGATATGACGAGGGTGTGGCACTGCAGAACGATATAACACGCTACGAGCTGTTAGTGTCGAATCTGGAGCTTCAGATAGTCAAGATAGACAATACACTCGGTATACTCAACAATAATCTGGTCACGATAGCCGGACTGCCTGAATCGACGGTAGTCGTGCCTGATTCCACAATACTCGCGCGCTCGCTTCCGACGGAGGGCGAGGGCTGGTGGCAGGAGGAGGCTACGCTCAATTCGCCCTCGATCAAGCTTGCCAAAAGCGGGGTGGATATAAGCCGCAAGGCGGAGGCTTTGGCCAAATCGGAGCGTCTACCAAAAATCGGATTGCAGGCATTCTGGACCATAGACGGCCCTATACTGGTAGAGGTGCCGCCGATAAACCGCAATCTGAGCTACTGGTATGTAGGAGTAGGAGTGAACTACAATATCTCGTCTCTGTTCAAGTCGAACAAGAAGCTGGCACGCAGCCGTGTGTCGACTATGCTTGCCTCGGATGAGCTTGCCGCGACAAGGGAGAGTGTGGAGATGTCGGTAAGAGCCGACCATATCCGCTATATGGAGGCTTATGAGGAGCTCAAGACCCGCACGAAGGGTGTGGAACTCGCCGACCGCAATTACAGTACAGTGTCGACGCGCTATCTGACCGATATGGCTCTGATAACGGATATGCTTGATGCGGCCAATTCGAAGCTCGACGCCGAGCAGCAGCTGGTAAATGCGCGTATCGATATAATATACTATTATTACAAACTATTGTTTACTTCCGGAAAAATATGAATCACCGTTCCAAGAAAATCATTTCATACGTAATATCGCTCATAGTAGTCGTTGCAGCAGCCGTGTGGGTCGGCTCGAAGTTTGTGCATCTGGGCAATGTGGAGTTTACCGACAATGCGCGTATAGAGCAGCAGGTAGTGCCGGTGAATTGCCGTGTGCAGGGATATATAAAGGAGATCCGCTTCAAGGAGTTCCAGCAGGTAAAAAAAGGCGATACGCTGGTCATAATAGATGATGCCGACATGCGTCTGCGTGTGGCTCAGGCAAACGCCGACTATCAGAATGCGCTTGCAGGCCGCACAGTGGCCGACCGGAGTGTGAACGTAGCATCGGCTAATGTAGCAGTCACAGAGGCTTCGATAGCTGAGGCGAAGATTGTGATGGACAATGCGGCGACCGATTTCGCACGTTATCAGAATCTGCTCGACAAGGGAGCTGTGACACGTCAGCAATATGACGGAGCGAAGACCGACTATGAGGCAAAGAAAGCCCGCTATGAGATGCTTGCCCGTCAGCGCTCGGCAACCTCGTCGGTTGTGGCTGAGACGCGTCAGCGCATAGCCCAGAATGACGCGGGCGTAGAGCTTGCGAAGGCTTTGCTTGAAACCGCGCAACTCAATCTGTCGTATACCGTGATCGTGGCTCCATGCGACGGATATACATCGCGCAAGGAGATTCAGGTAGGTCAGCTTGTACAGCCGGGCCAGACCCTGCTGGATATAGTGGACGCAGCCGATATATGGGTTGACGCCAACTACAAGGAGACCCAGACGGCCCACATAGAGCCGGGAAATGAGGTTGAGATCAAGGTAGACGCTATACCGGGGGTAGTGTTCCACGGCACAGTCACCTCGCTCTCGCGTGCGACCGGCGCGCGTCTGTCGCTGCTTCCGCAGGATAATTCGGCCGGCAACTTCGTGAAGGTGCGTCAGCGCATTCCGGTGAGAATAGATTTTACCGACAACAACAAGCCTGAAGACATGGCCCGTCTGAGCGCCGGCATGAATGTCGAATGTGAGGTGAAGTACTGATATGGCAGACTGGCATGCTCCTCAGGGACCATTTGATATCCCTGATATACCAAACTACGTTCCGCGTAGGCTCAAGCCATGGCTGTTTGTGCTGTTTGTTCTGATCATCCAGTTTTCGGGCGGCATATATCTGGCCGTAGCGTCGGATATGGTCGGCACTACGGCACTGATGCAGGAGGACATACTGATGGCCGGATATGCGCAGCTGATCGGTATGTCGATAAACTTTGCGGTGATGTTCCGTCTGAAGTTCCGGTTTTCCAACCGGATAGGCCTTCTGATATGCGGACTCGCCCTGATGCTTGCCAATGTGATATGTGTGAATACTACTTCGGTGCCTGTGCTGGTAGTGACGTGTCTGTTTGCCGGCTGGTTCAGAATGTGGGCTACGTTGGTGTGCAACTCGACTATCCAGCTGTGGATAACACCGTCGCGCGATATGGCAGTGTTTTTCTGCTATGTTTATCTGCTGGTTGACGGAGTGATACAGCTGACCGGCATAAGCTGGATCTATACTGTGTTCTACTCGCAATGGGAGTATATACACTGGATCATGACAGGAGGTCTGGCTCTTATGATAGCCATGGTTCTTGTGCTTGTGAAACCAGTAAAGGGTCCGATGCAGATACCGCTGCTCGGCATAGACTGGATAGGGTCGATACTATGGGCTATCGTGATGATGTGTTTCACGTTTATCTGCGTGTATGGCAACTTCTATGACTGGTGGGATGCACAGGAGATACGTTGGGCTGCTGTTCTGGGAGTGGTGTGCACACTGATCAATCTGTGGCGTGCATCGTTTCTGCATCATCCGTACATAACGTTCCAGGCGATGACCAACCGGAATGTTATCCGGGCGACACTCGTGTATCTGGTTTTTTTCACGCTTATCTCAACGGAGCATGTGATAGAACATGCATACGCGGGCAATGTGCTTGGTTTTGATGAAACCAATATAGCCGATCTAAACTGGTATGTGCTTGTGGGAATAGTGTTCGGGTGCGGGTTGACATATTTTACCTTCGCGCTAAGACGCTGGCGCTACAAGACTATGACAGCGATAGGGTTTGCCTTTGCGGCGTGCTACCTGGCGTATTTCTATTTTCTGATAGATGCCGGAGTCGAGAAGGAGGCCTTGTTCATACCGTTGTTCTGCCGCGGTGCTGCTTCGGTTATCATATCGATAGTATTCCTGACGTCGATAGTACAGAGCGGACTGCATTTCTTTGTTTTTCCACAGGCTCTTACTATAAACGGCTTTACTGGAGCCGTGATGGGAGCGACATTCGGTCCGGCAGTGATGGGAGAGCTGTTCCGTCATACAATGGCCAAGAATGCGGCACTACTGGGCAGTGCGGTGACAGACTTCAATCCGTCGGTGTCGATGAGCCATATAGGTGAACTGTATGGCGCTGTGCAGTATCAGGCTATGCTGGTGTCGGTGAAGGAGATATATGGCTGGCTGCTGATAGTGGCTCTGGTATCGCTTGTGGTGATACTTGTGAGCTACGGTCCTCTGCGTCCTGCGGCATTCTTCCCGAAGTGGAGCAGGATAAGGCATATTCTGCGTCATTCTGTCAAGATACAGCTGTTGCACAGGAAGGCTCGTATGAATGCCTGATGCAATACAGCATAGTGATAGAAACAGGGCCCGCAAATCCGAGTTTGCGGGCCCTGTTCTTATATCAGTCCGTAAGGGAGATTATTACTGCTGGTCGGCAGGCATCTGTACGGATGTGTTCTCGGGGAGTGCGTTGGCCGCATCCTTGGCGGGCTGGTTCTCCTGCTTGAGCATGAGGTACCATTTTCCGTCGACCTTGGTGGGATTGAACATGATGGCCATTCCGGGCATACCGGGCTCGTCGGAGAGCTGGTAGATGAACTTGAGGTCGTTGATAGAGGGGATGGAGAGATCCATGTGGTCCATGCGCCAGCTCTTGACGGGATATGTTGTGTAGCGTGCGCGAAGCTGTTCGGCCGTCTTTTCGTTGACCGGGCGGACGCCGCCGTTAGGATCGGGTTCGTAGAGCATAGCGACAGCGGCATCGATGCTGCCGTTTTTCAGAGAGTCCATGAATGCGGAGCTTATGGCCATAAGCTCGGTAGTGTCGTTTGAGCTGAGTGAGCTGGCAAATACCTGTTCGGCTTCAGCGAGGGTGACGATATTTTCGTCGGTGGTGGTTTCCTGATCTTTTTTCCCGCCGCAGGCTACGGTTGATACAGCCATAATGGCGACAGATACAACTGCGATAAGTTTAGAGAGTTTCATTACTCAAAAATATTGATGATTTCTATTTCGGTGTATGGTTTGTCCTATCCTGATAAAACATGGACAACCGGCTGCAAAAGTACAAAAAATCCTGCAATAAGCGAAACATAAAAGAAAGCGGGGAGCATCCGCACAGTTGGAACGCTCCCCGCTTTGTGATGTTATCGGAGGTTGAGAATTACATAGCGTCGAGCATTGCTATTGATTCTTCTTCTTCTTCCATTGTCATCTTTCTTGAGGGCTTTGAGCCGATGAGACCGTAGAAGAGGATGTAGGCTGCGCAGCAAACCACTACCCAGAAGCTGTTGATGTAGCCGGCGGCGTCGGCAACGAGGCCCTGGATGAACATCATGATGGCGCATCCGAATACCATGGTCATGAAGATACCTGAAGCGATGGCGGTGTACTTGCCGAGGCCTTCAACGGCGAGGTTGAAGATCGCGCCCCACATGACAGAAGTGCAGAGGCCGACGAGGAGGAATGAGAATATGCCCAGAGGTATTTCCTGCCAGATCAGTTCGAGCTTGCCCCAATCGACACCGGGGAAGTTGACCTGAACATCGGTGGGTGCGAACATACCGAAGAGGACGAGAACGAGAGTTGCAAATGATACGGTGACGATCATAGTCTTAGAGCTGACTTTGGAGCCTATGGCGGCGCCTACGAAGCGTCCTACGAGCATCATGAACCAGTAAACGGCTACGAGCAGACCTACTGTAGCAGCGGGGATGCCGTCGGCAATGAGGTACTGCTGAACGTAGTTGGGGACGCCCACCTCGATGCCCATGTAGAGGAAGATGGCGAGAGCGCCGAGGGCGAAGTGGCGGTGAGAGAGGGCACCTTTGATGAGGCTTACCTGAACGGGAGCCTGCTTGGGCTCGGTGATCTTGGTGAAGCAGATCACGATGAAAGCTACAACGAAGATAGCGAGGGCTATCATGAGGGCCGGAGTAGCATCGGCAATCTTAGCCTTGGTTGCGTCGCCGATAAGAGCACCCATGAGGATGTAGCAGGCAACGGCAGCTGTAGAGTTGAACACGCCGCCGATCTGAATGAGCTGGTTGCCGGAGTTGCCGCCACCGCCAAGAATGTTGAGCATGGGGTTGACAACGCAGTTGAGAATACACATGCAGAGACCAGCGATGAAAGCGCCGATAAGATAAACGGCAAATACGAGGCCGAGGTTGGCCTGGGCGTCCATAAGTCCGCTGACCCATTGGATGAGGATGCCGAGAGCACCGATGGCAAGACCGATGAGGGCAGTCTTCTTATATCCGAATTTGGCGATGAGCATGCCTGCGGGGATGCCCATTACCAGATAGGCTACGAAGTTGCCGTAGTTACCGATTTGGGCAAGGACATTTGATATTTCGCCCTGCGACTTGATGATAGTTGCCATCGGTGTACACAAGTTGGTCACGAAGGCAATCATGGCAAAGAGGGCAATCATAACTATGATGGCGCCCCATTGTTTAGCTTGTTGGCTCATGATGTTAGATTTATAATGATTGATTATTATTTTTGATATGCTATGTGAAAATAGGATTGGTTTGGTCTGCGGATGCAGACTGATGGCAAAGTTACTTGTTTTTTTTCAGCAAACAGCGTTTTGTGGGCTGTTTTTTGAGGATGGAGCAGCTTTTGGCCGTTAATTTGTGCGGTCAATACTCTCTTTCGCCGAAAATTGAAGTTCCTATGCGCACCATTGTCGACCCGTGTGCGATCGCGAGATGGTAGTCGTGGCTCATACCCATGCTCAGTACTCTGAAGTCGGGATTGCCGGCCATGATTCCGGCCTTGAGGTTGTGGAACAACGACCTGATAGCCTCGAAATCGGCATTTATCCGTTGTTCGGAGTCGGTGTTTGTAGCCATACCCATTATTCCGGTGACGGTGACGTTTGTCAAAGAACCGAGTGTACGTTCGGCAAGTTCGGTGAGCTCGCGTGGAGTAAGGCCGTACTTGCTCTCTTCGGCAGCGACGTGCACCTGGAGCAATACGTTGATGTGTCGGCCGGTCCGTGATGCCTCGGCGTCGATCGCGCGGAGCAGTTTCTCGCTGTCGATGCTCTGGATAGTGTGGGCGTAAGGCACGACGAGTTTGATCTTGTTTGACTGCAGATGTCCGATGAAGTGCCACTGGATGTCGTCGGGCAGTTGGGCTGCTTTCATAGCGAGCTCGGCGGCGCGGCTTTCGCAGAAGATGCGCTGACCGGCGTCGTAGGCCGCTCTTACGGCATCGGGGGAGTGGAATTTGGACACGGCAGCAAGCTCGACCCCCTCGGGGAGGGTCGAGCTTATGTTTTTGATCCGTGCTTTAATGCCGTCTTGGTCGGTTGTCATTCGGCGGGTGTCACTTTAGGAGTTTCCTTGGGAGCTTCACCACCGAGTTTGGCCTTGTAGACATCCATGAGAGGGGTTTCGGTGAGCGACTGGAGCTCGTAGTCGCCAAGTACTTGCTTCATGTTGTCGAGAAAGTTGTCGTAAGCGCCTGAGAAGTCGCTGCCGGCCACGAGTATCTGGCTGACTGCTTTTTTCTCGGCTGCGGTCTTCTCGTCGATGGTTATGAAGGCCACTTTGGCGAGATACCAGCGGTCGGCGGTATCATCCCAGAATATTTCGGAGATTTTGGTGCGCTTCACGGCGCTGATGCTGAAATCGCCGCTTATGAAAGGGGTCTGTTCTTCTATTATGCGCGCTTCGGCTTCCGTGAACGACAGTGCGTCGACAAGAAAAGCTTCGGTAACTTTCTTAACAACTCCGTTTTCGAGCATTTTGTCGTAACGGACTTTACATTCAAACCAGTTCATCTGTATTGATTTGTGTTTCTGTTTTGTTATGATTTATTTTATAGCGATCTTTTGTGAACTCCGGCGGCCATCGGAGGTAGAGATGGAGAGAACGTATATTCCGGGTTGTAGCGAGGCCGACGAGATAGAGGCTGTTGAGCCGGTGGCGGAGGCTTGACCGACTTGTTTGCCGGTCATGTCGGTGAGGATGAGCGACACGCCGGCAGCTCCGGCGGCGTATACTGTATGGTATGATCCATCGGATGTTACTGTGACACCCGGCAGGCCATCGGCTATGGCCCCTTCGATGCCGGCGCTTTTACGCGCCCATACCTGCTTGATGGCTTCGGCGGCATTGATCTTTCCGGCACCCCAGCGGGCGGGGGCGATGGCGGTGAAGTTGTCTTCGGTGGCGGAGTTGCTTATTATTTCGAGCACCTCGCTGTGGTTGAGTGTAGGATCGGCTTCGAGCATCAGCGCTACTATTCCGGCAACGTGTGGCGAGGCCATGCTGGTGCCTGACATTGAACCCCAATAGTTGGGCTCATCGTTGCTGTCAATGGCTTTTCCGGTCATTTTGCTCTCTTCCAGGTTTTTGTCTTTCACGTAGTAGCGGCTGAAAGAGCTGATTATCACCGAACCCGGTGCGGTGATGTGTGGCAGGCAGCGGCCATCGGTCAGATGACCGTAGCTTGAGAACGATGATATCGAGTTGACAATATTGTCAGGATTGTAGAAGTAAGAATTGGTGTTTCCGAGCGATCCATAGTTGCGCGATGAGGTGTAGGAGCCGACGCTGATGATGTTGTCGCCGCATGCCATACCGCTGATCGATCCGTCGGTGGTGCCTTTGGTCCAGCCGTCTATCATCATTGATACGAAGGGAGCTTCCTTCATGCCGTAGCCGTAGATTTCGGTTCCTGCCGGAGCCGAGAGTTCGATGCCGATTCTTATGGAGCTGTTGGCACTGCGGAGCTTGATGTTTTCGGTTGTGATATACACATATCCTTTACCGGTGTTCTCGTCAAAGCCACGGAATCCGTAAACGGCACCGGTGAATGCAGATGTGTAGTTGCTGTTTCGGTCAAGGGCTATGTCGGGAACGGTATTGTCGGCAAAACCTGCATATCTGTCTTCAAGCAGCTTGGCTTGGGCCAGCTCTGTGTTGGTGCTTGTGTCATACACAATCAAGCGTCCGTTGAGGGGAGTGCCGTCGGGCACTATGAATGTAGCGCCATCCGACAGACCCTTGTCGACTGGAAAATCGAAGAAGCTTTTCAGCACCGGAGTTTCCTCGGTGATCTTGCCGCGCAGAGCCAGATCAATGTCACCCTCATTTCCGGCCGAAACGACTATTATTGCGTCCTTGCCAAGCTCGGCAAGCGCTTGCGAAAAATCATCAGATCCGTCATGAGTGCCTCCGTTGTGTCCCAATGACAGGTTTACGACAAGTGGTTTGCCCTGGCTTTCGGCATATTCTATCATGTCGCTCACACCAAGAAGTATGGCCGACATCTGCAGTGAACCTGCACCCATCACTATGTCGGCGTCTTTTGCGATACCGTAAAAAGGCATGGCGAGATTTGAGATGATAGGACGCGCATTTGCATCATCGGTTACCTTTACGGCGGTTCCGGCGCGATTGTAGCCTCCCGACATGATTCCGGCTACGTGAGTGCCATGCTGGTTTGAAGCATCATCAGTGCGCTTCTGCTCTATTGATTCGGGGGTGTCGAGAATGCGTACCGAAAATCCTGTCTCGCTTGTTTTGTCGGGATTGACAAGAGTGACACGGCGTATGCGGCTGTCTCCGCTGAAATCAGTAAAATTGATATGCGTCATATCGAATCCGGTGTCATAGACGCCGGTTATCACTCCGCTTCCGGTATACATCGGAATGCTTTCGCCTGCGTCGCTGCGCAGCAATCCGCGGTGAACCATGTCGACCGACGATTTCTGGCGTGCCTTGTCCATATCGGCCTTGGCTTCCACGCCGAAGCTAAGTGACTTCACGCCCTTTGTCGCGGCGATGCGCTCTGCGGCGTCGAGAGGCATCGATACAATGGCAAAATTGCCGAACTGCTTCAGGATATCTCCACCTTCAGCCGCGATTGCATCGAGAGTGCGTCCTCCTCCATCCGACAATCTTACGGTGGCAAGTATACGGGGTGCCTCACTGCCACGCGACAATGTCGTGTTATGCTTATATTTCATCAGCATCATTCGGCCCTGAGGATTGATATTGTTTTGGGCGGAAAGTGCCGGAGTGGCCATTGACAGTACCGATAGGATAGCCGGGCCGAGTAGAATATTCTTCATTGGAGAAGGGATAATGATTAGTATGCCGGGAGAGATTCTGCTAATCTGCAAAATTACAACTATTGCTGTCCAAATGCAAATCGTAGCCGGATTTTAAGATACGTGAATTTCGACAGGGGCCGATAAAAACGTCTCCGGTGCCGTTGTGGCATCGGAGACGTTGTTGTCTTTCCGGAATTCCGGGATTTGCGTCGGCCGACGCCTGTCGCTAATCCTCGCTGTTTCGGTTCTTGGCTTTTTGCTTTGTCTTTGTGGCAGATGAATCTACGTCTTTTTCTTCCTTGAGGTCGATTTCGTTGCCGTTTTTGTCAACTACGCGATACTGAAGGTAGGCGAGTGACTGGTCTGGGACAATGCGGAACTTCCGTCCGAACTCCATGCGCCATTTTCTGTAGACTGACAGCAGACCTTTCTTGATGTATGCGTCTACAAATGGATGTATATACATTATGAAGTCCTGTTGGTCGAGTTCGCCTGTCAGGTATGCAAGCTTCTCCTTTAGAGTGTCGGTGAATAGGAGCGAAGGCTGTATGACACCCTTGCCGAAACACGACGGACACTCTTCGGCCGTGACAATGTCGAGGGCTGGCCGTACGCGCTGGCGGGTTATCTGCATCAATCCGAACTTGCTTAATGGGAGAATGTTGTGGCGGGCACGGTCGTTGGCCATCACCTCGCGCATGTGTTCATACAGTTTCTGCCGGTGTTCGGGCTTGTTCATGTCGATGAAGTCGATCACGATAATGCCTCCCATGTCGCGCAGTCTCAGTTGCCGGGCTATCTCCTCGGCGGCACGCATGTTCACTTCAAGTGCGTTTGTCTCCTGATCCGGTGCGCCTTTCGATCTGTTGCCGGAGTTTACATCGATCACGTGCAGAGCTTCGGTATGTTCGATGATTATATATGCGCCCGATCTGAATGACACGGTCTTTCCAAACGACGATTTTATCTGTTTGGTTATGGCGAAAGTGTCAAATATCGGCTCGGGCTTCTCATATAGCTTCACTATATCGGCGCGGTCGGGAGCTATCAGGGTCACATACTTCAGTATCTGCTCGTATGTCTCCTTGTCGTTTACCTGAATGCTTTCAAACGTGGGGCTGAACACATCGCGCAGCACGCCCACTATTCTGCTCTCTTCCTCAAAGATCAGAGCGGGCGATTTGGCCTTGCGGGCTTTCTCAAGGGTTTCCTCCCAGTAGCGCAGGAGGGTTTTCATCTCATGGTTTAGCTCGGCTACGCGTTTGCCTTCGGCTGAGGTGCGTATGATGACACCGAAATTTTTGGGCTTGATCGATTCGACAAGCTGGCGCAGGCGTACTTTCTCCTCCGTGGTCTTTATCTTCTGTGATATGGAGATTTTGTCGCCGAAGGGAATCAACACCATGTACCGTCCCGTAAGGGTGATCTCGGTGGTGAGTCGCGGTCCTTTTGATGAGATAGGCTCTTTCACTATCTGCACCATCAGTTCCTGTCCGGGTTGCAGCTTGTCGGTTATGGCTCCATGCTTATCAATCTCCGGCAACAATTTCATTTTGGAGATCGACGGCATGTGCTTTTTCGGGTCAAGGACTTCCGAAAGAAATTCGGAGTAGCTTGCAAATTGTGAGCCAAGATCCAGATAATGGAGGAAAGCGTCCTTTTCGTATCCTACGTTGACAAAGGCGGCATTAAGGCCCGGCATGAGTTTCTTCACCTTTGCCAGGTAGATGTCGCCAACGGCGTAGGAGATGTTGCGCGCCTCTTTCTGTAAAGACACGAGACGTCCGTCCTCAAGAAGGGCTATCGACACCTCTTTTGGCTGCACATCTACTATCAGTTCGCTTTGCATTGTTGGATTTGGTTGTTGTGGGTTGTTGTGAAGGAGAGTTGGTGACGTCTCTATTCCGGTTTCGGATAGTTTCGTTGAGGGTTTTAACACAAAGAACAAACATCAGCGTCCTTTTGCGGTGGTGCACCATTGCGCCGTGTTTGTTCTTTATGTCCTTGGCGTTGACCTGTCGCAGCTTGATTGCCGGATGGCTCAACCGCCGTGAGAATGTTACTGTCGTTGCGAAGATTACTTCTTCTTATGACGGTTCTTTCTCAGACGCTTTTTGCGCTTGTGCGTTGCCATCTTGTGGCCTTTTCTTTTCTTTCCGCTGGGCATTGTTATGCGAATTAGAGGTTAATATTGGTGATTCCTATATTTGAAGAGATGGGACCGCTGATTAGTTCTCGCTGCTGGCCTTCACCTCATCCATGAATACGCGGGCAGGCTTGAACGCGGGGATCTTGTGCTCGGGGATGATGATGGTGGTGTTTTGCGATATGTTGCGGGCGGTCTTTTCAGAACGTGTCTTTACGATGAAGCTTCCGAAACCACGAAGGTATACGTTTTCGCCGTGTGCAAGGGCGTCCTTTACAACGTCCATGAACTTTTCAACAGTCTCAAGAACACTGGCTTTGTCTACGCCGGTGGTTTTGTAGATCTCGTTGACGATGTCTGCTTTTGTCATAACTTTCGGTGTTGTTGAATGTATGATAATGATTGTTGATCAATACTTTAGTGCCAAATGCGGCGGAGTATCCGAATTTTGCAGGTGCAAATATCGTAACTTTTTTTCAATTGACCGCAATTCAAGCCTACAATTTTTGAATTATCACCATTTTAACTTGATTTTTCACCCCGTGGCTTCAATCTCCAAGCATTTCCGCCACTTCCTCAAGGTTGTCTGCCGACGCAGCTCCTTCCGGCACTTTTTTGCGTGCGCTGCCGGGATGCTGGGGCTGAAGAAGGATGGCGCTCCAACCGGCGTTCAGAGCTCCGGATATGTCGGTCGACGGATTGTCGCCTATCATCAGGTGATGTGTCTCACACATGTCGCCGCTTCGCTCCATGGCGTGGCGGTAAAGGCGTATGTCGGGTTTCTGAATGCCTATGTCATCCGACAGCACAGTCTCGTCGATGTAGCTGTCTATTCCGGCGCGCCGTATCTTGCGGTGCTGCACGTCGGCGAAACCATTGCTCAGTATGCCTGTGTGGACGCCCGTCGCCCTGAGCTTTTCCAGGAGCTCGAAGGCACCCTTTACGGTAGCTTTCTCATTGGCCAGGCAGTCAAGGTACAGAGGATCGAGCTTCAGCGAGAGCTCGCGTGCGGCGCTATCCTCCATACCTGCCTCGACAAGCGGTAGTCTGAACCGTTCCATCCTCAGATATGGAGTCGTTATCTCACCCTTGGCAAGTCTGTCCCAGAGTGGATAGTTGAAATGTTCATATCGTTCGGTCCATTGTTCAGGCGATTCAAACCATCGTTCAAGTCCGGCAAGATGATATGTGTTGGCGAGTGCCTTCCGGGAGTTGGTGTGAAAATCTATCAGCGTGTCGTCAAGATCGAGCCACACCCATGTTATGTCATTACCGTTATATCTCATTTATTTTCCACCATTTGTAAGAAATTCCTTTGTCAATGTCGGGGTTGGTGCGTTCAATGGCGCGTAGACGCTTCACTACATTTAGCGTCACCGGGAGCACTATGATCTCATATACGGTCTTGAGTATAGCCTGTGTCACCATCAGCGTCATTATCACCTTCCAGGGCAGGGCGCCCGCAAATGCCACTGGAAAAAATATGGCAGAGTCTACGCTCTCGCCAAACAGTGTCGACACTATGGCACGCGCCGAGAAGCCCCGGTTTCCTGCGAGCGAGCGCATCTTGCTCATCACATACGCGTTGACCATCGAGCCGCACAGAAATGCCGTGAAGCTGGCTACAAGTATGCGTGGAACAGCTCCGAATATGGTCTGCATAGCCTCCTGATCATGCCATTCCGCCGATCCCGGCAGCAGCAGTCCAAGCTGCAGAAGCAAGGACACCAGCAGATTGGCCCCGAAGCCGAGCCATATCACGAATCTGGCTTTTCTGAACCCGTATATCTCTACTATGCAGTCGCTTATGATATAGGATATCGGAAATACTATCACTCCGGCTGTTATGGTGAGCGGTCCTAAGTCCACAACCTTTATTTCCATCATGTTGCTGACTATCAGACATACGCAAAACATCACCGTCAGTATCAGAAACAGCGGTGTCATTGTTGTCCCCTCATTGGAGACCGGTCTAAGTTGTTCTGTTTTCATTTTCTTGTTTTTTACGAGGTCGCAAGCACTCGGGTTATTGATATTTATTTATTATTCTGCTATTCAGGCGGTTCGCTTTCCATAATCGATCTATATACCGCTTCTGTGCGCCGGGCAATGTCACTCCAGTCATATCTGCTCATGTCATACTGCCGCGGAGTGGCTCTGTTGGCTGTTTTTCGCCTTATCAGCGAGACAAGGCCGTCTGTATCGCCACATTCAAAGTAGTCCTCATCATTCAGCTCAGGCAACCGGCACGCCGCTATGTCGCTCACCGCCACATCAAGCCCGTAGCTCATCGCTTCGAGCAGAGCTATCGGCAGTCCCTCATGCGATGACGGCATCACAAACAGTGCCGCGTGGCTCATGAGCTGGTTCAGGGGTGCCCCCGTTACAAAGCCGGGCATAACAACGCCGAGCGCCTTGGCTCGCTGTCTGAGGCGGCGTGAGTACTCGTCGTCATGGTCCGCATCGCCGGCTATCACCAGCTGCATACCGGTCTCATTCCCGGCCATTTCCCATGCGTCGAGCAGCGTGTCAAATTCCTTTTCCTTTACCAACCGTCCCAGCGCGATCACATACCTGCCACGCTTTAGGCCGAGCGATTCTATGAACTCCGTCTCTTGGCAACGCGACGGCTTGTCCACACCGTTTTCTATCGTCACCACATCCGTCCGCCCGTAGAGCGATGCCACATTCCTGGATATGTGGCCTGATACAGCTATGATCCTGTCGGCATACCTGCATCCCATACGTTCGCCAAATCTTAGCACTGCCTTTGCCGTTCTGCCCCATTTGCTGCGCTCGTAGTCATGACCGTGGTGGGTCATCACCACCCTCATGCCCATCAGCTTGGCCAGAGGTGTCAGAATAGCCGGACCTATGGCGTGTATGTGCAGTATATCCGGACGCTCGCCACGGGCCTTCAATACCGACAGCAGTGTATGCACTATGGCCTCCATGCTTTTCTTGCGCGGAGCATATATATCCTTCAGCCTTATCTGTCCATACTGCTCCAGTCCGGCCGACTGGGCCGTATAAGGCTTACGTCTGAATATGGTCACATCATGCCCCATACCCGCTATTTCCCGGTACAGGTTCTGGCAGTGCGTTTCCACTCCGCCCTGTATCCCCGGTATTCCACGTGTTCCGGTCACAGCTATTCTCATTTCAGGGGAGTCTTGAGCAGTATTGGTTTCTTGCCGGCCATAGCTCTGAGCTTGTTGCTCACCACCCATCGGGCTGTCGGCACTATATATTTCTTCATCACAGGCGACACCGTTCCTACCATCCAGCAGTTTTTAGGGCAGGAGCGCACCTTGCGTCTCACCTCCTCGGCACGGCTGCTGTGCCATATGTCCATGAACGTGTCACTGTGTATATTGCCCATCGACATCTGCCAGTGCTTCGGCTCCATTCCGTTGCACGGATACACCTCGCCCCACGGGTCGATGAAGAAATTGGTTGAGCCGGCCTCGCATGGCAGCAACCGCCTTCCACCCTCTATATAGTTTATCAGGCCCATGTTGAAAAACGCCCTGAACCATGATTTCGGGTGCCGCTCATCCAGCTGCATGTCAATGAGCTTCTCTATGTCGCCGCACACTCTCGCTTTGTCGGCTATACTGTTGTCATCCTTGTGGAAGTAGAAGCTGTTGTGTATCGCCGCCGTCGCGAATTCCATTCCCAGTTCCCGGCTTAGTCTGTACAGCGACAGCATGTCCGCCGAATTTGTGTTGCCCACCGTACACCCGAAGCCTATATCCTTCAGCCCCATCTCGCGCAGACGCAGCAACACCTTCAGTCCCTTGTCAAATCCGCCATCCCGCCCTCTCAGCTCATCGTTTTTGCTGCTCAGGCCCTCTATGGAGATTCTTATCCCTATCTTCGGATATCGTTCGGCAAGTGCGGTCACGCGCTCATCATACCAGCCCGAGGTCGATATCACTATGCGGTCCGTATGGCGGTAGCATTCCTCCACTATTTCAGCCAGGTCCTCTCTTATGAACGGTTCCCCGCCGGTCAGGTTGATAAATTTCAGCCTTGGCAGACTTCTCAGGTCGGAAGCCTTTATTTCTTCCTGCCTGTCGGTCGGATTCTGCCATATATTGCACATCCGGCATCGCATTGGACACCTGTAGGTCAGTATGATTGATGCGTCGGTCGGAAGTGATTGTGACATTCTGGCAATATTGGTTATTTACCGCCTGTGCGGTGCTTCATCCTGCAAAATTACAACAATCCCGCTTCATTTCTCCCAAAGCTGGCTTAAATATCAATAAAACCGCCTTATTTTTGTATGTTTGCCCTCTGTCTCATAGCAGCGGCTTGAGCAATGCCAGGTGCGACTCTGCCGAAAATCGCGCCCGGGCCTCGGCCGCTATCTGCCCGTGGTCAAACGCTTGACCCTCGAAAAGGCTGGTTATCGCCCCCGCCATCTCCTCCGCCGAGTCATGTCTGAACAACACCCCGTTTACCCCCGGGCTTATCAGCTCCGGTATCCCCCCTATGGCCGCACCGGCCACCGGAGTCCCCGCGCATAGCGACTCTATTGCGCTCAGCGGATTGTTCTCATACCATTGCGACGGCACGATGGTAAACCGCAGCCGCGACATGGCGCGTGCAACGCTCGCCGCATCCGTCTGCCCGTGTAGATGTATGTTCGCCATCCCGCCATATCTCGCCCGTAGCTCATCCTCCATAGGGCCGCTACCATACACATGTAGCTGATATTTGAGCCTCGACGCCACTTCAAGCAGACGGCATATACCTTTCTCTTCCGACAGCCGCCCGAAATATCCGTATGCGTCCTCGCGTATGCATCCTTCCGCCACCACTGGCGACGACAACACCTTCAGCTTCTCCGGGTCTACGAAATTAGGCACTACGGCCGTCTTCTCCGCCGGAACGCCCGATTTCACGGCCATGTCGCGCATGAACCGGCTCGGGCAGATAAATGTGTCTGTTGCCCGTGCCAGACGTTCCACACTCCATTTCAGCCCCTCCGCATACCCCGTGAGGCTGGCCGCCACCGACCCCTTCATACACCTGTGCCTTATCACAGCCCGTTTGTCCGTCATACACTCCACACACGGCGATCCGCCCCGCATGCACACATACGCCGGGCAGCTCAGCTTATAGTCATGCAGCGTCCATATCGTGCGGCACCCATACCTCCGCGCTGTCTCGACTATCGCCGGCGACAGATACGAATGTATATTGTGGAAATGCACCGTATCCGGCCTGAACCGTCGCAACGCCTCCTCGAACTGACTCACTATCCCCCCGTAGCCCATAGTGCGCAGCGCCGCTCTTATCTTGTCACGCATGCCGCCCCCGAAGTCCACCCTGTCCGCAAATATATCCGACATCTCCGTGTCCATATTGTCCGGATAGTCCATACCCCACAGCCCCACGCTGTAGCCGTGCTCACGCAGCAGGGCGGCGGTATTGAGAGCCACTATGCAGTCGCCCCCGCGCGGATACATGAATTTGTTTACGGTCAGAATCCTTCGGCCCATGTAGCTCCTCTCTGTTTTTTACCGGTTCATGAATCTTAACGCGGCTCTGTCCCTATTATTGTGCTCCGCGGCCCCGCGAAATTGATTGGCGCACAAAAAAACATTATCTTTGCCGGACAAAACGCTACATCCGTTCATCACTCCCTTTATGCAAGCTATCATTCTTGCGGCCGGAATGGGCCGTCGCCTCGGATCTCTCACAAGCACCAACACCAAGTGCATGGTCAAGGTCAACGGGCAGTGTATCATCGACAGGCTCATCCGGCAGCTGCGTAGTGTACCCCTTCAGCGCATTGTGGTGGTGACTGGCTACTGCGGACAGCAGCTCCGGGATTATCTCACCGCCGGCTATCCCGACATGCGCATTGAGTTTGTCGACAATCCCGTCTACGACCGCACCAACAACATATATTCCCTCTGGCTCGCTCGCGATTACCTTATGGCCGACGACACCATCCTCCTCGAAAGCGACATGGTCTTCGACGACGGTGTGGTGCAGTTGGCCGTCGAAAGCCCCTTCCTTAACGTTGCGCTTGTGGGCAGATACCGGCCCTGGATGGACGGCACCATGGTGATGCTCGATGGCGACAAGATCGCGAGCTTCGTGCCACCCAAGCTCTTCGACTACGCCGAGACCAACCGCTACTACAAGACCGTCAACGTCTACAAGTTCGCACAGCGGTTCTCTATCAACACCTACATCCCCTTCCTTGAGGCCTACATCAAGGTCATGGGACATAACGAATACTACGAACAGGTCCTCCGGGTGCTCACCCTCATCGACAATACCGACCTCCATGCCGTCGATGTTGCCGGATCCCGCTGGTATGAGATCGACGACGTTCAGGATCTGCGTATTGCCGAGACCATCTTTGCCTCGCCCGACCGGCGCTACGACGCCCTCACGAAAGCCTATGGAGGCTACTGGCGTTACCCCCGGCTCATCGACTTCTGCTACCTGGTCAACCCCTGTTTCCCTCCGCGCCGCATGCTCTCCGAGCTCAGGGCCAGTTTCGACACACTCATTGCCGCCTATCCCTCCGGCATGGCCAACAACACCCTCCTCGCATCCCGTTATTTTGGCGTCAGCCGGGACTACATCGTCCCCGGCAACGGTGCCGCCGAGCTCATACGCAGCCTCATGTCGCTCATCGATGGCCCCCTTGGTGTGGTAGTCCCCACGTTCGAGGAATACATCAACCGCGCCTCCTGCCCGCTGCATATATTCCGCCCCGGCCGGCCCGGATTCCGCTACACCGCCGACGATCTCATCTCCTTCTTTGCCGACAAGCCTCTTGGCGCGTTGCTCATAGTCAACCCTGACAACCCGTCAGGCAATTTCATCCCCGTCACCCACCTCCTCCGCCTCCTTTCCGTCATGGCCGCCCGCGGAGTCACAGTCATCGTCGACGAGTCGTTTGTCGACTTTGCCGACAGCGACGGCCTCCCGCCAACGCTGCTCCACGACCAGATCCTTGAGCGCTATCCCAACCTCGTGGTCATCAAAAGCATCTCGAAGAGCTACGGCGTCCCCGGCCTGCGTCTCGGCGTCCTGGCCTCATCATCCACACATATCATTGATACCGTCCGGCGCGATGTCCCTATCTGGAGCATAAACTCATTTGCCGAATTCTACATGCAGATCTTCGGCAAATACGCCACCGACTACCTTGACGCCTGCCGCCGGTTCACCCATCTGCGGGCCTCCATGTACGACAGCCTCTCCCTTATCCCTCAGATCCGGGTCTACCCCTCCCAAGCCAACTATTTCCTCTGCCGCCTCACAAATGGCATGTCCGCCCGCACCCTCGCCGTCTCTCTGCTCAACAAATATGATATCCTCATCAAAGACTGCACAGGCAAGCGCGGTTTCCTCGGCCATGACAACTGGTTCCGTGTCGCCGTCCGCTCCGAAGCCGACAACCGCACCCTCATCAACGCTCTCCGCAGTCTGCTCACGCCTTCACACAATGATCCCACCTGACCTTCAGCAACGTCTGCGTCAGCGCTACAACCCCGACGGATCCCCGCTCCGACGCTCACAGCTCGCCATGCTCGATATCCTTAGGCATATCGATGCTGTCTGCCGTCGCCACTCCATCGACTACTGGCTCAGCTCCGGCACTCTCCTCGGCGCCGTCCGACACGGCGGATTCATCCCCTGGGACGACGATATCGACATCGAGATGGACCTCGACAGCTACCGCCGCTTTCTTGCCGTGGCACCCGCCGAGCTCCCGCCGCATCTCCGCATCCACAACTCTTCCACCGACCCCATGTTCCTCCTCTCCTTCACCAAAGTCCGCGATATCCGCACCGTCACAAAAGAAGCCGGCACATCTATCGACGCCCACTACCGCTATTCCGGATACTTCGTCGACATATTCCCCATCGCCCCATCCTCGTCGCGCATCCTCCACTACCTCCACGGCAAGCTCGCCTACTACGGCATCCTCCTCGTCAACAAAGCCTGCTCCACACCCGCCGGTCCACTCGCCGGAGCCATCTACCGGCTCTGCCATGCAATCATGTCACCCATTTCCGCTCTGGTCCGCACGATCCATCCCGGCCAACGCATGCGCCATCTCTCACCAAGCACATTCACAGCCCCACGCTTCCGCAGCGACATATTCCCTACCCGCCTCATCTACTTCGAAGGCTACCCCTTCCGCGCCCCCGCCGACTGCCACAGCTATCTCACCCGCCTCTACGGCGACTATACCGCTCTTCCGTCCCATCCCCATACCTCCACACACTTCTCTTGACCCCACCCGCCTCCGCTCTCCACTTTTCACCCTCCGCTCTCCACTTTTTTAAATAATATTTGTATATTTGCCCCGTCAACGCCTCTCTCTGCGTTACTGTCCGATCATTATCTACCCCACCCGCATACCATGAATCCCATAAAGCTACACATAGCCGCTATATGTACCTCGGCGCTCCTGTTCGCCGCCTGCGGGAGTACCCGGAATGACATCCCCACGCCTGGTGTAAACAAAGAAGCTCTGACCGAAATATCATCAAATGATCAGTTCAGCCATCTTATCCGGCAGATGCAATTCATCCCATTGGAAACATCAGACGACTGCCTCCTGGGCACTATTCGTAAAGTCGTCGAAAAAGACTCTCTCCTCTATGTCCTTGCCGACGTCCACGACGGTGCCGGCAAGGAATTGCATTGCTTCACCCCCGATGGAAAGCATCTCCGCAAGATTGGCAACCGGGGAGATGGCCCCGGCGAGTACAAACGGCTTGTCGCATTCGACATCACTGGCGACACCGTCCTTATTTTCGACGATGCGACGTCGCGGATCATGTGTTTCGACCTGCTTGGAAACTATCTTGACATAACCGGTGGCTTTATTGATCCCACAGGCGTAAAAGAGATCTGTGCCGTCAATGGAACTCGACAGGTTCTCCTGCGTTCCGACATCGCCAACTATAGCCCCGCCATCTATTCTACTATCGACGTACCCTCCGGCGAAGGCATTGATACAATTGTCAGCCACCCATTCAACCGTGACGAGTCTATGGCCGAATTGACCGCTTCCGGCCCGATCGGCAATTGGGACGACACCACAAAGCTCATAATCATACCCTACGAGAACGCCCTCTTCGGATACTCTCCCTCAGGCAACACCCGACGGGTCCTTGATCTTGACCTTGCCGAATCCTACACAGCCCCCGTCCCTGGTGAGCACATCAAGGATTTCCATGACCGCCTCGGTAAGAATGCACTGTCGCTTCACACCCCCGTTTCTGCCTACAGAGTCAACGACTGGGTAGTGATCGACTTCTACTTCGGAAGCATGCTGTGGAACCTCAGGACCCGACACGGATATCACACCCTCAACGGCATGGACAGCCGGCAGCTTGCCGACTTTCCGATACCCACAGGGTGGATGATAGGAACCTCCGGCCAATCCTTTGTAGCCTATATCGAAGCTGAAGAGTTTCTCAGAGAGTGCGCACTCATCCCCGACAATGCTAAGTTCAAGCCATCCTCGGAGCTAATCGCCTCTGTCAACCCCGAAGACAATCCTCTCATCATCCGGTTCAGCTTGATCGAAGAATAGACCCCCACTCTTCACCCTTCACCCTCCGCTTGCACCGGCCGTTATAGTTTTATTCCCGATCCTGTATACAAACTTCTGACAATGTTATGATGCAATCAAAAATATCACCACTGTTCAATATGGCTATTGCAGCCATCTTCGGCTTTACTGTATTGTGTGCATGTGCTCGTACAGCAGATGACAGCACCCCTGACGTGACTGCAATTGTCATGAATACCTCCTCTCCCGATTCTCGGTTCATCCATTCTGTGCTCGACACTGTCACATACGTCGGCATCGATGCCGACGAGCATCCGATACATATGGTCGACAAGATATGTAAGGTTGGTACGGACCTGCTTTTACTTGATAGCAAAGTTCAGCAGATCGTGTCTGTGGATACCCGGTCGGGTAAATGTAGATATGTCATCGACTCCTATGGCCAGGGCCCGGATGAATTCCTTGAAATAAGTGCCTTTTGCGCCGACGACAGCATGATATATGTTTTAGACAATATGAAATCAGAATTGATGCTGTTCTCTCGCGATAATGGAACATACGTCAGATCTCTTGATATGCCTATGGTGGCCGACGACATGGAGGTGTTACCAGATGGTGGTTTCATATTCGCTTCCATACCATTGCGCGACAATGTCAGGAAACTCTCCGCATCCAATCACCGATTGTTTATCACCGATAGCGGTCTGAACGTCACAAAGCGTTTGTTTCCGTATTCCGACAATGAGTATGACCCGATTGGTCAACGTCTGTATCTCACAAGAAATGGCGGCGATATAGTGTTTGGATCTCTTATGAACAGCGGATTCACCATTCTGTCCGGGCATGACATGTCTGAGATAACTCATGTGAATATTGCATTCGACAAGCCCGTCGACAAAGATACCGAGCTTCAGGATATATCTGACTGCCAGTATATGGCTTTTACCCCTTTCACTGCCGATGGTTATTACTATATCTGTTATTCAGATGGCGCTGGCAAGCTTAAATATGGTGTTTGGGATAAGGAAGCCAATCAATTGCTTGTAAACGAGATGAAACCGATGACCCGTATAATGGGTCCTGTGATCGGTTCGTATGACAATAAGATGATAGGTATGATCACATCATCCGATCAATATAGGCAGCTTGTCGAGCATGGATTCCCTGAAGCCGATCAACAGGTTGTGGATATTCTCGACAACGACGGATACGCATTGATAGAGTATCATCTTCAGCAATCCTGATCGACACACTCTCTCTATTTTTTGTAGTATCAAAGGTTTAGCTATCACAAATATAACAATACCATGAATAAAACTATGCTGAAAATGACTCTTTGTCGTGTCGGCTTACCCTGTGCAGTGCTTCTGGCTGTCTCCGCTTGCACCGACAATTCCTCCGGCTTACCTAAAGAAGCGGCTATGGTGAGTGTGCAGACAGAATCTTTTGCTCATGCAGAGGATTTTTTCTCCGGATCCAAGTATGTGATTCTGGAGACGTCCGATAGCTGTCTGCTGCATGGGCAAACTAAATTTCACACATCCGATAAGTATATAGTGGCCTACTCACCCGAGACTGGCTTCTGTACATTTACTATGGATGGAAAGCTTGCGGGCCGATTCTCCCACTTCGGGCAGGGCCCTGGTGAATATCTCAACGTGTCCGACTTCTATGTGAAAGGCGAGGAAATATGGTGTATGCTGCTATCTCAGAAAAAGATAGTCACCTACAATATATCCACTGGCAATTTAGGTCGTGAGATCGCTCTCCCCGATATCTTCTGCTATATGGCCCCGCTTGGTTCATCGCTCATGGTGATGAGCCCCGCCTATAGCAACCGGATGATGTACAACTTCTCGGTCCTCAATCTTGATGGTGGCAATATAGTCGACAACTATATGGAGTATGATGTTTGCAGTTCACGTCTTTTTGATGACTTCAACGCATTTGTGGGCGAAGATGAGGAGTGTGTGTATGCAACTCTACCGTTCGACCACACTCTCTATCGCATTGACCCGAATGGCTGTGCCCCATTTGTGAGTTACAGCTTTGATACACCTGACCGGTTGCCCGAGGACGACCAGCAGACTCGCGATCTCGGCAAGATCGCCGATGACTACAGATTGAAGCGGGTGGTGAAGTGGCTCGGGCCTTATGCCAAGGTGTTCGATGATGTATGTTTTCAGAGCTTCTCGCTTATGTGCGATTACGGCATATTGCCGTTTTTGTGCAGATACTCTCCCGATGGTGGGGAAGTGAAAACCCTTCGTATAGGAGCCGAACGATTTGCCGGCTATCCATATCTCACAGTCCCTCCGTTCGAATTCTCCAGCGGCTATTACGTATGTTCTATGACAGCCGACCGTGTGCTGATCGCGGAAAATATATTGGGCGACACCACGTTCTCCGATGCCGGTTTGACCGAGGAATCCAATCCGGTCATATTCTTCTATAAACTCCGCGACTCATAATTTCCCCATTTGGAATATTAGAATAATCGATACCGTTAAATCGCAAGCCTCATGTTTCCACTCTTGAAGAGTGAGCCTGAGGCTTGCATTTAAGTATCCTCATTTGTTATAGAGGGTGACGGTTGAGTCGCAGCCCCCTGTTTGCAGTTCAACATGCTTAACCTTGTCCAGTAACGATGGAAAATGGTTGATATAAAAATCTTTATATCTCGAAAATTTGTTGTATCTTTGTATTCAATTAAATAAAAGGAGACACAATCATGGCAAGACCTATCAAAGAAACACCCGTACTTCGAGGAAAAGATGCGGTAAGATTTGCCGAAAGAATTGCAAATCCCGCCCCGGTCAGCCAATCCGAAAAAGATGCGGCTCGTAAAGCTTATGAAGCATTCAAAGCCATAAGCACATTCCCTATGTAATATATATTGGATTTTAGCAATTTCACATTCCGGCAAATTGAAGCCGAAACTGAGATAAAGTCGTTCGATTGCGGCGATACTGATTTGAACGACTTCCTAATTAGTGACGCGAAGAATTATCTTCGGGCCATGATGGCATTGACATATATCCTTGAGGACAATTCGACAGATAAGACAGTGGCATATTACAGCCTTTTAAATGATAAAATTGTCTTTGATCCGGAGAATAAGCATTTTTGGAACAAACTTAACCGCAAAATCGCCAATAATAAACGCCGAAAAGAATATCCGGCAGTGAAAATCGGTCGCCTTGCAGTATCGAAAGACTATAGCGGTAATCATATAGGAGAAGCCATTTTGTTGCAGATAAAACACATGTTTGCAACTATGCGTCGCAGTGCGTGCCGTTTCATTACTGTGGATGCCTATACCGCTGCTGTGCCATTCTATGAAAAATGTGGATTTTTATTCCTTTCAGAAAAAGACAAGACCTCAAAAACACGTGCAATGTATTTTGATTTAATCAATTTCATAAATTAAGTACCTACGTATAGTGTGAAGAACAGATAAAAGAATCCAATCCGGTCATATTCTTCTATAAACTCCGCGACTCATAATTTTCCATTTTAACCCTATTGTCATGAGGAGGAAAGCCATACTGCTTCCCTCCTCATGCTGTCAGCTACGACGGCTTATCGCTACAAACGTGTGCTTGCGTCCGAAATCCTTCACTATATTTTCCATGCTCTTGCGCTTGGTAGCCCCCGGCATCGTAGCTATCACAACCGATTGTAGCAATCCCGGCTTTTCCGCTATCAATGGCTTGATCAGTTGTAGATTATCCGGATCAGCCACCGGAAGCACTACAGCCGCGTTGCTCGACAACAGCTCCGATAGCATGGTTCTGTATCCCTGACGCCTCATCGAGTCGTTGGTCTCCGGTAGTCCGGCCATCGACGGTGTCAGTATGGCGGCAGTCATGTCAACCGACTCGAATGAGTCGCGTAGCCATTCGGCAGTCTGCATCGCCGTTGGGCCCGAAACAAAAACCATACTTCTCTTGCCCTCTTCCGACACCCGGTCGCGCAAAGTCGCTATCGCTGTGTCATGCCCATCCGTCACATATGTGTTGTTCTCCAGCCCGTATGCCGCGACATCTATAGCCTCGCTCACCGTTTTGCGCCGCAGGGTCACGAATATGGCCGCGGCTGTCGGACAGACTATCGCCAGCATCATACACACCGCCACAATCAGTATTGGCTTCTTCCGGCTCGGCTTCAGTTGGCAGTACGCTTCATCCACTATAAATCCCAACGTGTTCTCGCTGTATAGTTGGAGCAAAGCGCTCTCACGCTTGTCCACCAGATACATGTATAGCGAATTCTTCAGCTGCCTGTCCCGCTCGAGCTCCACATAGTCACGCTCTATCTCCGGAAGCTCGCTTATACGCGCGTCAGCGCTCACGGCAAGCGCCGATTGCGTCTTTAGCAGCGCCGTCGATGCCTCCAGCATCCCCTCCACATTTTTTATCACCGACGAGCGCATCTGGCGCAGATTCTCATCGGCCGCATCGAGTGCCGGATGATCCTGCAATGCCGACTTCTCCAGCTGACGTTTCTCCAGCACCATATTGTTGTAGTCCCTTATCATCGGATACGCCTCGTTGTCAAACACCGGAAGCAGCTCATCGCTGCGGCTGCCGTCGCGCAGCGACTCCAACACCTCTTTCAGATACACGCTCTCAGCCTTGGCCTTCACCATCTCTGTGCGCGTGTTCAGCGCATTCTCTACTATCAGAGGCGCCTCCGCCTTGATGTCGGCGGCCTTGTGTCTGGTCTTGAAATCACGTATATTGTTTTCCGCTTCCGACAGCTCGTCGAATATTGCCGCTATCCTTCCATCCAGAAACCTCAGCTCCGTGTCCGCATTGCTGTGCTTGCGGTTCAGACGTTTGGCATTATACTCGTTCATCAGCACATTGAGTATCGCCATCCCGCGCTCACGGTTCGGATAGAGCATCTCAAACGATATCGCGTCCGACAGCTTGTCCGCCTTGTCCACAGCTATATCCTTCTCCAGAAACTCTGCCGCACCCGGATAGCTCCCTATCGCTACATCTATCGTCTGGCTTTTCCCGCTGTACGCATCCGTGGCCGACACCAGCAGCGTCCCGTATGGCGTCTTGACCGGAGCCGGAAGCGTCACACCCTTCAGCTCCGCCACCTTACGCCCGGTCAGGCCAGTCTTTACAGTTATGTCTGCCGACTCCCCGTTGAGACTCACCCTCATCTTCATCGACCGCGTCAGCGTATCGAACATGCTCTCCTGGCCATCCACTCTGATCGGCGAGTCCTCAAATAGCATCCGCTTCCTCATGCCGTCCCTCTCATAATACGTCCGGTTCAGCGAGAGAGCCTTGGCCGTACGCATCAGCACATCATGGCTGTTCACAAGCTGCAGCTCATTGTCCACCGACGAAGCCCCGAAGCCACCTATCGAAAATGTCTTCATCATAGCCGCCATGCCACCCGCTCCCGAGGGCGCGTCATCCGGACCATCCTCTATCATTATCGTCGCGCGCACATCATATTGTGGCTGCCGCACTATGCAGTATATCGCGGCTATCGCCGCAAACACAACCACCGACGCTACATACGCCGCTTTCATGCGCCCGATCGTAGCTGTCAGACGGCGCAGATCTATATCATTGTTCTTGTCAACCATATATTACCTCTGGTTTGGTATTCTTTCCCGGCGACGGCTCCACCTCCGGAGCATCACCGCATATAAGTCCTAAAAGCATCATCGCTATCTGTCCGCCCGGCTGCACAAGCATAGTGCTGCCCGTACTCTCTATCAGCACGAAGCCTATGCAGAGCATGCCTGTCGCGAAGCTCATCCGGCCCCGCACACCGCGTATGCGCGTGTATCGCGCCACCCGCCGGTATATGTACACGAAAAATGCCACGAACAGCACAACCCCCGCTATCCCGAACTGGGCTAAAAGAGGGTAGTACGCGTCACAGATGAAATCACTGTTCGCCTCCGACAGCCCGTACACCTTGTCGATACCATACTCATGGTACAGACTCGAATAAGGCTTCGACGACGCATAGCTCGCAAACGAGGCAAGCCCCGACCCGAACGGTATATGGTCAGCCATTACCTGCGCCCCCGTTATATAAAGCACCGGACGCGCGAACGATTCTATCACCTCCGGATCAAAACGCTCCGATCCCCCCGTAAGAAAATAATACGAGAATTTGTTCCACCCCACAGCCACCGTCGATACCGCAAAAATCAGCAGCACGCACACATGACGGAGAGATAACGACCGCATCATCCCCGGCCGGTAGAAAAACATGAAGAAAACGAACAGAACCGCGTAACCGTAAAACTTGCTCCGGCCGCATAACAGCCCCATTATCAGCATGATAACCGAAAACACCAGTATGACCCCTCTCAACCGCACTGTCGATCTCGAGCGTAAGTAGCAGAGCACCAGTATACTTACGTATATAAAAGCACCCGCATACGCCGGATGATTCACCACCGGACGCACCGCCGGCATACCCCCGCACAGCGCTCCAGCACATATCACGCAGTTAGCTACCGCTATGAACATCAGCACTTTACGCTCTGCCGCCGTAAACTCCGGACGTATCACCATGAACGCTATGAACGGTACGAACGGCTTGCTCTCGATCACCGCATCCACCATGATCGACCCCACCGTATTGTAGTGCGTAACGGCTATCGAATACACTGTGTATAAGGTGATTATGCCCATCAGTAGCCACAGCATCCGGTACCTTTTCCACCCCCCGTTGACAATGCAGCCAACCACGATCATACCCGCTAAAACACCCGCCGCAAGCTCATCTATCACCTTGATATAGAGCACAGAAGGTATCAGTGTGGCGAAACATACGATGAAGCACCACGCGGATATACGTTTCAAACTTATCATAACTGGCAATGTATCAGCTGGTCACACTCATGATCAGCGTCACAAAGATACGAATATTTATCCTAATGAGCATAAATATGACAGAAAGTAAGTAACTTTGCGGATAAACGACACCCTTGGTTGTTTTATAGACAGTTATAATACAAAATATAGATGTGGAGCCTTGATTTTTCCCTCATTACATACATCGCAGCAGGAGTCGCACTGATTTCTGCACTGATACTGCTGTTTTTTTTCATGCCGATGCTTCGCCGGGTTACCTCACTCGCCCGGCGTCAGACTGATAGTGAACTTTCTGACAATGAGGTGTTTCCACCTGTCACTGTGATGGTGTATGCACACAACGACGCATGGAATTTGCCAACTTTGATCTCGGATATATATGCGCAGGACTATCCCGGCGAGATAGAAGTGGTGGTAGTCAACGATATAGCTGTCGACAACACCGAGGATGTGGTAAGGGAGCTGCAACTTGAGCATCCGTCGCTGTATCTCACGTTCATGCCTGAACGCTCCCGCAACCTGAGCCGCAAGAAGTTAGCTGTGACATTAGGGCTGAAGGCGGCGCGGCACGATGTGGTTGTGCTGACATGTGGCAACTGCCGTATCGACTCGTCCGACTGGCTGCGCCGTATGATGCGGCATATCGTTGAGGGTAAGGATGTTGTGATAGGGTATGCGACTCTGCGCGACAGCGACGGTGAGTATGGCGACGGCATTTCAAGCGGTATGCGGAGCTTCGACTCCGTATGGGATGCCATACGATATCTCTCGTCGGCCGTGTCGGGTCATCCTCAACGTGGCAACGGAAACAATCTGGTATATCGTAAGCATCTGTTTTTCAGCAACAATGGTTTTGCCAAGTCGCTCAATCTGAATTATGGAGACGATGATATACTTGTGAGCGAGATAGCCAACGGAAGTAACTGTGCGGTAGAGATTTCGCGTCAGTCGATAGTGGAGGCGCGTGAGACGCGTCCCGGGGTGGTGTATGAGCTTGAAAAGCTCCGCCATGATTTCACAGCGAGGTATCTGCCTTACCGTCAGCGACTTGCAATGGGCCTTTACTGCACATCGAGCTGGCTCTGGATCGCTGCGCTAATCGTCATGGTATCAACGGGTTGGCCCTCGCTGATACCGTTGTGTTTTGCCATAGTGCTGGCAGCAGGGCTGTGGATTCCGCTTATGTTTTCGTGGCGCGGTGTATCGCGGGCGCTCATGTCGCCGCATGCCGCTTTTCTTACGCTGCCTTTCCTGATACTCTGGCATCCGTTCTACAATCTGCGTTACCGCATAGCCGGTTACCGTAACAAGCGTGAGAACTACACCTGGTCGAAGGTGTGAGTCAAGAGTCGGGGAGGAGAGAAAGAGAGGAGGAGAGAGCCGTGACTGTGATCAGTCTTTCTTGTCCCATACATACAGCCGGTCGGCCGGACGTATTTTCTGTCCTGTCTTGAAGCTTATGCTGTCGCCTTTGAAGGCTTTTGCCACGGGAAGTCCATCCACGCGTAGCTCGTTGATTGTCATGATTATAGCACCGGTGGTGGGTCCTGTTATGACAATCTCGTCGCCAACAGAGAGCTCGCCGGCCTCCATCAGAAATTCGCCGACACCGATCTTTGAAAAGTAGCGTATTCCTTTGGCTGCATAACGCTTGGTGCGTGTAGCTGACGATCCGTATTTCTCCGACCATTGGCCGAGGCGTTCACCGAGGTAATAACCGTTCCAGAATCCGCGGTTGAATACTTTCTCAAGGCGGCTGTCGAATGATGACAGCAGCTGGGGAGTCGCGGTTCCGTCGCAGACGGCTTTGAGAGCCTCATCGTAAGCGCGGACTACTGTGTCGACGTATTCGGCGCCACGTGCGCGTCCCTCTATCTTGAAAACACGTACGCCGGCATTGACCATTTTATCGATGAACCCGATGGTTTTCAGGTCTTTGGGCGACATGATATATTTGTTTTGGATCTGGAGTTCGTCACCTGTCTCAAGGTCGGTCACTTTGTATCCGCGGCGGCAGATCTGGCCGCATGTACCGCGGTTTGCGCTACGGTTCATCTCATGGAGGCTGAGATAGCACTTTCCGCTTACGGCCATGCACAGAGCTCCATGACAGAACATTTCGATGCGTACGAGTTCGCCTTTAGGGCCACGTATGTCACGGTCTATGATACCTTTGTGGATTTGTGCGACTTTGTCCATGTCAAGTTCGCGCGCGAGGACTACGACGTCTGCAAAGCGGGCGTAAAAGTCAACAGCCTCTATGTTGCTGAGATTGAGCTGTGTGGAAATATGCACTTCCACGCCGATGCTACGTGCGTAGGCTATGGCGGCCATGTCGCTGGCGATGATAGCCGAAATTCCTGCGGCTTTGGCCGCATCGATCACCGATCTCATGAGCGGGAGCTCGGAGTCGTAGACTATAGTGTTGACTGTCAGATATGATTTGGCACCGGCCTCGGAACAGGTCTCAGCTATCTGATAAAGATCGTCGATGGTGAAGTTTGCGGCCGATCCGGCACGCATATTCAGGCCTTCAACTCCGAAATACACGGCATCGGCACCGGCGTTGATGGCGGCATGGAGCGATTCGTAGCTCCCTACAGGAGCCATAATCTCAAAATCGGAACGTTTCATGTGGCAAAATTACAAAAAAATAGTGATAAGACAGTTGTTGATCAAGATAAGGGTGGTGATGTCGGATTTTCAGATTGCGGAGACGGTTAAGTTAATATTTTTTATGTTTTGCAGCATATTGTCAGGAAAAATGGCTTAAATCATTTGGAAACGGTGATAAAAAGATGTATATTCGCAGCATAGATATCTTACCATATCGTAACAGGTCATCGACCGCCGTTTTTTCAGACTGATCCAAGCGGCGTCCTTGTCCGTTTATTTTGCATAGAATATAGAATAAGGAAAACAATAACAATATATCGTCCACGCATGAGTTACCTTAAATTTGATAAAAATCTCATGATTAACCTGGAGCAATCGTTGTCAAAGGAAATGCTCCGCACCAATCAGTCCGGTGCCTATCACTGTACGACGGTGGTAGACTGCAATACCCGCAAGCAGCACGGACTTCTGGTGATTCCAATCCCTGAATTTGACAATGCGCCACATGTCCTGCTGTCGGCAATGGATGTCACAGTAGTTCAGCACGATGCTCCGTTCAATCTGGGCCTTCACCGCTATCAGGGCGGTGTGTATAGCCCCAACGGTCATAAATATATCCGTGAGTTTGACTGTGAGAGTGTGCCGAGGACAACATATCGAGTTGGTGGTGTCATATTGACGAAGGAGAAGATGTTTATCTCTCATGAGAACCGTCTGTTGATACGCTATACTCTTGTTGACGCCCATTCGGCCACGACATTGCGTTTCAAGCCTATGCTTGCCTTCAGAGAGGCCAATGCGCTATGTCTTGCAAATGATCAGCTCAATGCCGAATGCCCTGATACGGCTAATGGCGTGAGCTGTTGTCTGTATCCGGGCTATCCTACTCTGTTCATGCAGTTCAGCCGCAAACCGGATTGGAAATATGATCCGAACTGGTACAAGGGCTTTGAATATGTGAAGGATATGGAGCGCGGTGTCCCATACGTGGAGGATCTGTGGGTTCCGGGAACTTTTGAGATACCTATCAAGAAGGGTGAATCGATCATCTTCTCCGCCGGTCTGAGCGAGGTTTCGCCCCGTTCGCTGGCCAAGATGTGGGAGAATGAGATAGCGTCGCGCACATGTCGCACGAGTTTTTTCAACTGTCTGAAGAATGCGGCCAAGCAGTGCTATCTGAAGGAGCCTTCGGGCGAATATATAATATCGAGCTATCCCTGGGGTAAGGTGCGTGCCCGCGATACATTCATGGCATTGCCCGGCAGTACTATCTCAATAGGCCACCGCAAGGACTTTGAGGATATAATGGGCTCAGCCGAGACGGCTCTGCGCAATTATATGGACAAGGGTGAGCTTGACAAGCGCATCCATGGCATAGACTTGCCTGATGTCGGACTATGGGCCGTGTGGGCACTGCAGCAGTATGCCAAGTCGTATGGCCAAGAAGATGCCCGCAAGAATTACCTGCCTCTGATATCAGAAATAATCGATTATTATCTTGACAACCGTCATCCAAACATACGTGTAGAGGATAACGGATTGGTATATACTGTCGGAACAAGTACTCCGGCATCGTGGATGAACGCGACGCTCAACGGACATCCGGTAGTACCGCGCACGGGCTATCTGGTAGAGTTCAACGCGATGTGGTATAACGCTCTGATGTTTGCTTCGGCTCTGGCCGAGGATGTTCCTGAATATGGGTCAGCATCGCAGCGTTGGAAATCGACAGCCGAGAAGCTGAAGCCGGTGTTTGTGGATACGTTCCTCAATGACTACGGTTATCTGTATGATTATGTCAACGGTACGTATGCAGATCCGTCGGTAAGGCCCAATATGGCTATAGCTATAGGTCTTGACTATTCACCGCTTGATCGCCGTCAGCGCAAGTCAGTGCTTGACGTTGTGACGAGAGAGCTTCTGACTCCGAAGGGACTGAGAACGCTGTCGCCAAAGAGCTTCGGTTACCGTCCTTTCTATCTCGGTTCGCCGGAAGATCGTGAGATGGCACTTCACAACGGTCCGTCGCGTCCATGGCTGTTCGGTTTCTATGCGGACGCATACCTGAGAGTGTTCGGCCATAGTGGCGTTGGCTATATAGACAGGATGCTCATAGGCTACGAGGATGAGATGACCCAGGGCTGTGTAGGATCACTGTCGCAGCTATATGACGGTAATCCGCCTTTCACCGGGCGCGGAGCCATAAGCCATGCGGTTAATGTAGCAGAAATACTGCGGACATTGACGACGCTCAAGAAATTCAATATGTAAACGAATCCCTCGCTCATATCATGAAAGCATTAATGTTCGGGTGGGAATTTCCACCTCATATCCTCGGCGGTCTTGGAACAGCCAGCTATGGCCTGACTAAGGGCATGTGGGAGTGTGGCGATATGGATATAACCTTCGTCATACCCAAGCCTTTCGGCGACGAGGATCGCTCGTTCGCACATATCATAGGTGCCTCACAGGTGCCTGTAGTGTGGCGGGATCCCTCGCGTGAGTATGTAGAGAAGCGGATCGGCAATGTCATGAATCCAGACCTTTACTTCAAGCTCAGAGATCATATATATGCCGATTTCAACTACATGCATACCAACGATCTGGGATGTATAGAATTCAGCGGTCGTTATCCTGACAACCTGCTTGAAGAGATCAACAACTACAGTATCTGTGCGGGTGTGATAGCCAGAACCGTAGATTTTGACATAATCCACAGTCATGACTGGCTGACTTATCCAGCCGGTATCCATGCCAAGCAGGTGACAGGCAAGCCTCTGGTGATACATGTGCATGCTACGGATTTCGACCGTTCGCGCGGTAATGTGAATCCGACCGTGTTCGGTATAGAGAAGGACGGTATGGATCATGCCGACCATATAATGACGGTGAGCGATCTTACACGCCGCACGGTCATCGAGAAGTATGGTCAGGATCCGGCGAAGGTCACTACGGTGCATAATGCCGTGACACCTCTGAGTCCGGAGCTTCTGGCTGTGAATCCCCCGAAGCCAAAGGAGAAGGTAGTGACTTTCCTTGGCCGTATAACGATGCAGAAAGGTCCGGAATACTTTGTGGAGGCGGCAGCCAAGGTTCTGAAGAACAATCACAATATACGTTTCGTGATGGCCGGCAGCGGTGACATGATGGACAAGATGATCAATCTGGCAGCGGAGCGCGGTATTGCAGACCGATTCCACTTCCCCGGCTTCCAAAAGGGCAAGCAGGTGTATGAGATGCTCAAGGCAAGCGATGTGTATGTGATGCCGAGTGTCAGCGAGCCTTTCGGTATCTCGCCTCTCGAGGCCATGCAGATGGGAGTTCCGTCGATCATATCAAAGCAGAGCGGTTGTGCCGAGATTCTCAACAATGTGATCAAGACCGACTATTGGGATATCGACGCCATGGCTGATGCCATCAACTCGATAGTGACTTATCCGGCTATGTACAATCAACTGCGTGAGGATGGTCTGGATGAAGTGAATCAGATCACATGGGACAAGGCAGGCCGGAAGGTGATCAATATATATAATAAGGTTCTTGGCCGCGAATAAGTATTAACCAAAAGATAAATCAATATCCCCGACAATATATGAAGGCAATCTGTTTTTATTTCCAGATTCATCAGCCGTTCCGCCTGAAGCGCTACCGTTTCTTTGACATAGGCAACGACCATTACTACTATGATGATTTCGCCAACGATGACATAGTAACCCGAATAGCTCACAACAGCTATATTCCGGCAGCTGAGAGTCTGCTGCGTATGATAGAGCAGAGCGAGGGCCAGTTCCGTTGCGCTCTGTCGATCACAGGCATCGCTCTTGAGCAGTGCGAGCAGTATGTTCCGGAGTTCATAGATCTTCTGAAGAAACTCGCAGCCACGGGCAAGGTTGAATTCCTGGCCGAGACATACGCGCACTCTCTGGCATCGCTTACGGATCCGGAGGAGTTCGCTATGCAGGTGAAGGCACACGACGAGAAGATATATCAGCTGTTCGGCCAGCATCCGAAGGTGTTGCGTAACACTGAGCTGATATACTGCGACGAGCTCGCTCCTCAGATTCTCGGTATGGGCTACAAGGGCGTTATAACCGAGGGTGCAAAGCATATACTCGGCTGGAAGTCGCCGAACTATGTCTATAGTGCAGCCGGAGCTCCCAAGCTCAAGCTTCTTCTTAAGAACTCAAAACTGAGTGATGATATATCTTTCCGTTTCAGCAATCCTGATTGGGACGCATATCCTCTGACAGCCGACAAGTATATAGACTGGATCGCATCGACACCAGCGGAGGAGCAGATTGTGAATCTGTTCATGAATCTGGAAACATTCGGCGAACTACAGCACCGCGATACCGGCATATTCCAGTTCCTGGAGGCTCTTCCCCGATTCGCACGTGAGCGTGGCATAGAGTTTATCACTCCTACGGAGGCTGTGTCAAAACTCAAGCCTGTGGGTGAGCTTACAGTTGTGCATCCCATATCGTGGGCTGATGAGGCACGCGATACGTCGGCATGGCTGGGCAACAAGCTTCAGCGCGAGGCTTTCGACAAGCTATACAGTGTGTCGGAGCGTGTGCGTCTTTGCGATGACCGTCGTCTGAAACAGGACTGGAACTATCTGCAGGCGAGTGACCATCTGTTCTATATGTCGACAAAGCATATGGCCGATGGGGATGTGCATTCACACTTCTCGCCGTATGAAACGCCGTTCCAGGCTTTTACAAATTACATGAATGTTTTGTCCGACTTCATAGTACGTGTCGAAGAACAGTATCCTCTCTCCATCGAGAACGAGGAACTCAATTCTCTGCTCACTACAATCCGAAATCAGGCTACCGAGATCGAGACTCTCAATAAGGAGGTGGCTTCAATGCGTCAGAACATAGAGCACTATAACGAGGAGCACCGTCTGCGCGAAAAGAAAGCTCAGGAGGCCAAGGCCGAGGCTGAACCCAAGAAGGCAAAAGCTCCGAGAAAGTGCGCTACCCGTAAGGCAGCCAAAAAGGAGGAACCCAAGGCTGAGTGAGAATGACGCTCACGATTATCTGGCAATAAGGATAATCCAGTAAAAAACATAAAATACAGTTCAAGAGAAGATGCACGGTCCAAGCGGGCCGTGCATCTTTGCATTATACCGGATTATGAAATGGCGCCTAATTTGCGAGTGCAAGTGGTTTATGCGGCGATGGATGAGGGCATGTTGCGCCGGAGCACGCGGAACTGGTAGATGATCAGAACTGCCGTTGCTATTGTAGCGAGTGTATCGCTGACGGGATAGGCGGTCCAGATGCCATCGAGCCCCATAAATTCGGGCAGTATCCACAAGAGTGGGATGAGGAATATGACCTGGCGGCAAAGACTCAGAATGATGGATTTGAAAGCCATTCCGAGCGACTGGAAGAAGGTTGTGGATATGATCTGGAAACCTACAGCCCAGAAGGCCCACAAGGCGTGACGGAATGCCCGTTCGGTCATGTCGATAAGGGCGATATCGGTAGTGAACGCACGAGCGATGAGGCGTGGGCAGAACATGCCGAACAGGCATCCGGCTATGACGATGGCCGATGACCACGCGACAGCGAGGCCGTAAGCGCTCGACAGGCGGTGTAGCTTGTGGGCTCCGTAGTTGTATCCTACTATCGGCTGCATGCCCTGGCAGATGCCTATTATTATCATGACAAGGAGGGAGGTGTAGGTTGTCATGATGCCGACGGCTGCTATGGCAATGTCGCTACCGTATTGGACGAGCGACCGGTTGACTATGATGTTGATCGCGCTTGCGGCGAGATTGACCAGTGCCGGGGCCGCACCTATCGTGATTATTGACCAGATGATGCGCCACTGGGGGCGATATATTCCGCTCTTGAACCGCAGGGTGGTGCGTCGGTCGATGAAGTGGGCCATGACGAATATGGCAGAGCAAGCCATGGCGATGTCGGTCGCTATGGCGGCGCCTGTTATTCCCCATTTGAAGACAAATATGAATATGGGGTCGAGAACGACGTTTATGCCTGCGCCTATGAAGTTGGTGATCATTGCTCTGACAGGATAGCCAGAAGCGCGCATGATGTTGTTGAAGTTGAAGGCTATGTTAGTAAGAAGCAGGCCCGGGAGCAGGTTGACAATGAGGTCGTGTGCGTAGGGTAGTGTAGCGTCGCTTGCTCCGAAGGCGCGCAGCAGCGGGTCGATGAAGATGGCAAAGAGGGTGATGTAGGTTATGCCTATGGCTATGGACAGGAACAGGGAGTTTCCGAGTACCTGTTCGGCGTTTTTGGTGTCGTTGGCGCCGAGCAGAATGCTTATCCGGGCTGAAGCACCGGCTCCGACAAGCACTCCGAGGGCTGTGGCTACATTGATGACAGGGAATGTTATGGCAAGTCCGGCTATCGCATCTGTGCCGACGCCTTGTCCGATAAAGATGCGGTCGACTACGTTGTAGGCCGACATGACTACAACGCCTACAACAGCGGGGATGCTGTATTCCCAAAGCAGGCGTCCTATCTTGCCTGTGGCGAGAGCCTTGACTTTGTCGGCTGCGCTGATCTGTGTTGTCTTGTTCATCAGTTTTCTAAATCTATTGTTTGTCTGATGTTGCGAAAATAATCTTGATCCGGACCCGGTAGGGCGTAGCCTGATCAACGCGCTTGGGTTGTGGCGACCGGTAATAGTAGAATGCCAACTGGGGGTCCCAAGAGTCGAATTTGACCAGTCTGGTCTGTCCGGGCAGTGAGTTGGCGGGTAGTGTCCTGATGACGTGGTGGAGCATTCTACCCGCAGAGTCGTAGTAGGTTATATCAAGTCCGATATGCCTGATTGCGATATCGGTATGGTTGATTACAAAAAGTGATTCATAACGGGATCTTAAAGGTTTGTCGTATCCGGCCACACTGAGGGAGTCGAGATGGTGGCCGGTGATGGTGTCGTAGATGGCCGGCTGTGTATCGGCCGAAGTGGCCGCACGCAGCTTGCCCCGGTTGGTCCGTGTGACGTCGGGGTAGGCCGACAACGACAAGAGCAAGAGAGTGAGTATAAGGAGAGCTGATTTCATAGGTAAACCGGTACGGTGGGTCGGGATGGTCGAGGAAATATCCTGATGGCTCCTTGATCGGGTGATTTGCTCTGTGTTCCTGTTCGGGAAGTGATGCTCGGGCGGATGAACATGAATGGCATTGCAGCATATAGGTTGATGCGGAATTTGCCGGAGCGCGGAGTCAATCTGAAGCGATCGCCGGAGTTGAAGAGAGTAAGGGTGTAGTGTTTGTGGCGCGATGGTATTCCGGAGCTTATGTCGGAGGCTATCGAAACGTCGAATATGTCGGGATCGGCTGAAGCGGTGGCCGAACCGATTACTGTGCCGGGCACCACTGCGCGGTCTTCGGCCTCGACAACTACGATGATGTATGAGCCGGAGTCGAAATGATCGGTGTCGGCACGTTCGACCGCAACGATAGCTTTGGCCGATCCGGGGCCGGTGAGGAGCCATAGTCCTTCGACCGGTCGTGGCCCGAGACGGCGCAACCGCTGCTCTACGACATCACGCCGGTAGAGTTCGGGCGACAGCTGTATGGCATCGGCTGTCAGGCTGCAGCAGGAGGAGAGCAGGACTGCCATGAGCAGACGCTGCAGAGCCTTTGTGGGGGTCATGAATTCTTGAACTTGTAGGAGAATCCGAGTGAGAATATTTCCTTAAACTGGAATCTGTGCCAGTCGGAGTCGGGCAGACGGCCTGTGGTAGTGTCGTAGCGCAGATGCCAGTAAACCTGAGTGGAGAGGAACTGGTTGATGTCGAAGCTGATGGTATTCTCCCAGTCGCCCTGGGCGTACTCGTAGTTGGTAAACAGGAATAGACGTGAAGAGTAGTTGATGTTGTAAGCCCATTTCCATTTGAATGTAAGCTCAGTGCTCGAACCATACTGGTGGGCGGTCTTCCGGCCTTCGTCGATACCAAATGATGCGGGATTTAGCTTGTCGGAAAGGCATGTCTTCATGTTGTAGCTCAAGGGCGCTATGGAGGCGTTGAACTGGGTGAGCTTAGTAGACTTGCTGTATGTCATACCGATACCGATGTTAAGTTCGCCCGGCGACATGAATGCGGAGCGCAGGTTGTGGGAGTTGGTGGGGTATGAGTTGGTAAGCTGAGTCTTGAAGACTGCGTTTATGGTGTAGTACCAGTTGTGTGAAGCTTTCAGACCGAATTTGGTATAAACCTGAAAGAGGTCTTCGGTTATGTTGTAGTTGTGGATGGAGTCATCGGGGGCGGAGTTGACGCCGAGTTTGTACTGGAATGTGGTGTCGAAAAGCAGATTGGGGTGAAACTTTTCGTTGAGCTTTATATTGTAGTAAAGCTGGAGTATGGCGTTGATGTTGTTTGATCCACCTTGATACCAGTTAGGGGAGATGTAGGCCTGAGAGAATTGTAGTGAAGACTGGAATGTTGCGAGCCAATGCTGAGGCTTGAACCCGACACCAGGTATCACTTCGGTGTTTGCCGGAGTGAGGTCGATTTCCTCGAGGGTGATGTTAGTAGTGCCCGGCTCGACAACGGCTCTGAAATGGCGTGGAGGTTCGGGCATGTATGCGAGGTTGTATTTGATGTTCTGAGGGTTTCTTACCATGTAGTTCTGACGTGCGCGTGCAAGCAGATTACGGCTGAATCCTATGTCGGCAAGACGAGTCTTGCTGTCATCGGGAGCCATAGAGGCCAGGAATTCGGTATAGGGGTCCTCGAAGTCGACAAAGTATTGCTCGATGATATCGGGGGCCGCTATGGATTCGGGCTGAAAATATGTGTAGGTGTCAAATATGAGTGGCGAATAGTATGCCGGAGTGTATGTGGCATAATATCGGTCGGTGATAAGGTTGAGGGTGTCGGCGGGGTGTATAGCGAGGCCACCGGCAATGCGAATGGAGTCGCCCGGCATACGATGTGTGTTGACGGTTTGTGAAAGAGCGTCGATTTGATCGCTCTGGGCAGCTTCGGTCTTGACCCGGGCGTTGCGGATTACTGAATAAGCAGATTTCCTGATGGCGTGGTCAAGTTTGTCAAGGCGCAATCCGACAGGTTTCACCAGCTGAGGTATAGGCGAACGGTACTCATATTTACCGTCATTATCACCATCGGCTGCCTGCATAGGCAATCCGGCGGCCAAAGCTCCGGTAGAAATCATGGAGACTGCAGCGAGCAGTAATGACTGTCTGAACTTTAAAATAGATTGCAAGATCATGATTGACATAATAGAGTAAACGTGAAATGCAAAGTTACGTACAATATTGCATTAATCATTGCCAATATGATAAAATTGCTGAAATTGTAGATAAAAACATTCTATATGGACAGTATGGGGCAAGTAATGACGGGGCAGGGGATGAAAAATTGTCTGTTTGCTCAGAAATGGTTAAATTTGCAATGAAATAACAAGTTCAGATGATTGATCACTCTACATTCGGAGGTCTGTCGGCCTATTTTCATACATTCGGATGCAAACTCAACTTTGCGGAGACCTCGACAGTGGCGCGTATGCTCGGCGAACGCGGCATAGTGAGGGTGCAGCGTGGCGATAGACCAGATCTGGTGGTAGTAAACACGTGCAGTGTGACGGAGCTTGCCGACAAGAAGTGCCGTCAGACCATCAGGAGCCTTTCGCGCCGCTGGCCGGGGGTGCCCATCATAGTGACGGGATGCTATGCACAGCTGAAAAGCGATGAGGTGGCTTCGCTGCCGGGTGTGGCCGTAGTTGCCGGAAGCGACCGCAAAGGTGCTCTTGCGGATTATATAGACCGTTTTCTGAGCGAACGCGAGAAAATAGTGGAGGTGAGCGGACGAGCCGATATGCGTGAGTTCACCCCGAGTTGTTCGCGCGGCGACCGCACGCGGTGGCTGCTGAAAGTGCAGGATGGCTGCGACTACTACTGCACATATTGCACTATACCGTTGGCCCGTGGCCGCAGCCGGTCGCCGTTGGTAGACGATCTGGTGGCTCAGGCAGAATGGGCAGCCTCGGAGGGTGCTAAAGAGATAGTGCTGACGGGAGTCAACATCGGCGATTTCGGAAAGGGGAATGGCCAGACTTTCCTGCAGCTCATAGAAGCACTTGACAGAGTGGAGGGTGTGGAACGTTATCGTATATCGTCGATAGAGCCGAATCTGCTGAGCAATGAGATAATCGACTTTGTGGCCTCATCGCGTCGTTTCATGCCTCATTTTCATGTGCCGCTCCAGTCGGGCAGTGATGATGTGCTCCGGCTGATGCACCGACACTATGACACGTCACTTTTCCGCGACAAGATGGAGCGTATACGCTGTGCCATGCCTGATGCTTTCATTGGGGTTGACCTGATAGTAGGCGCCCGAGGCGAGACTGACGAGCGATACAGCGACAGCCGTAGTTTTGTAGAGAGTCTTGATATAAGCCGTCTGCATGTGTTCCCCTACAGCGAGCGTCCCAACACCCGTGCATTGTCGCTCGAGGGTGTGGTGGATATGGCCGAGCGTCATCGCCGCGCTACCGATATGATCGGTATCTCGGAGCGGAAACTGGAAGCTTTTGCACGCAGGTTTGACGGTACGGTACGGCCTGTGCTTGTGGAGCATACGCATAAGCGTGAGAATGGTGTGGATGTGATGTATGGTCATACCGACAACTATCTGTATGTGGCGGTGCCATACGATCGTTCGTTGGCCAACAAGATAGTGGATTGTCGTATCTCACTGGACGGTATGCCGCAGAGTGGTGGCGATGGTGTGATAGGCGGTGTTGTTAATCTTAATGTGTGAATGCGCCTGACATGTCGGGAAAACAGAAGATACTGTATGCACCTCTGTTGTGGAGCCTGAAGTGTTTGGCGTGGCTTCCGCTACCGTTGCTATATGTCATATCGGATATGCTGTATGCTCTGTGCTACCACGTAGTGGGCTACCGTAAATCCACAGTTAGAAAAAATCTGCGCGACAGCTTTCCGGAGAAGTCAGACCGTGAATTGCTTGTAATAGAGCGTCAGTTCTACAGGCAGTTATCGGATTATGTCGTTGAAACGGTCAAATTGTTGCATATAAGCGATGATGAGATGCGTAGGCGCATGAAGTTTGAAGGCGTGGAGCACGTTGACCGATTGCTTGAGCAAGGTAGGTCGATAACGGCTTATTTCTCCCACACCGGCAATTGGGAGTGGGTTCCGTCTATAACGCTATGGAGCAAATTCACGCCTCACGATGGCTGTGAGTTCTGCCAAGTGTATCGTCCGCTTAAGAACAAGGTGTTCGATAAGATGTTTCTTACGCTCAGATCCCGGTTCGGATCGCTGAGTTTCGCAAAGCAGACTGTTTTCAGAGATCTTCTTTGTCTCCGGCGCGACGGCAAACCGAGCATTACCGGATTTATGAGCGATCAGAAGCCGAGTCATGGTGATCCGACTTATGTAGTGAGGTTTCTGAATCACCCGACTGCCATGATAACCGGAACTGAGACATTGTCGCGCAGACTCGATATGGCGGCTGTTTATTTTGATCTTGAGAAGGAGAGCCGAGGTCACTATAAGGTGACGGTTAGGCCTATGGCCGATAGAGTGTCGGAACTGCCGCCGATGGCGCTCACGGCCAGATATGTAGAATTGCTTGAAACAACCATAAGGCGTAATCCGTCTATATGGTTATGGAGTCACAAGCGCTGGAAGCATCCGGTGGATATGCCCGGAGAACGTAAGGAAAATAATGACTGAAACAGAATATGCGAGTCTGCCTCAGCGCCCGGAGGGTGCTGAAGTGGCAGTTGTGATATTGAATTGGAACGGCCGTAAACTGCTTGAAGAGTTTCTTCCGTCTGTAGTGGCTACGACAGGTAGTCCAGGATGTATAGGTGTTGCGGATAATGGATCTACCGATGGCTCTTTGGACTGGCTGGATGAGAACTATCCTGAGGTCTATAAACTGAGATTCTCGCAAAACTATGGTTTTGCCGGTGGCTACAATAAGGTAGTCAAGATCTCCAAAGTAGCTGGATTCAAGTATGTGGTGTTGCTCAACAGTGATGTTGAAACAACACCCGGGTGGCTTGACAGGATGTACGATTACATGGAGAGTCATCCTGATGTAGCCGCATGTCAGCCAAAGATAAGGAGCTACAGGCAGAAAGATATGTTTGAATATGCTGGTGCGTCGGGTGGATTCATCGACCGCAACGGCTATCCGTATTGTCGGGGACGTATCTTCGACACTTGCGAGCGTGACAATGGCCAATATGATGATGTGGCGTATGTCGACTGGGCATCTGGTGCGGCACTTATGGTGAGAAGCGATGTCTATATGGCCGCGGGTGGCCTTGATGCTTCTTTTTTCGCGCATATGGAAGAGATCGATTTGTGCTGGCGGATAAGGCTGATGGGCTATAAGATAGCAGTAGTGCCGTCGTCGGTGGTTTATCATCTTGGAGGTGGTAGTCTGCCCCCGTCAGATCCCCGCAAGACTTATCTGAATTTCCGCAATAATCTGTTGATGCTCCATAAGAATCTTCCATGCAATAGCCGTGGCCGCAAGCTGATATGGCGGCGGTTGCTTGATGCCGTAGCCTGGGCCAGATATGTGGTGACGGGTAATTGGCAGAGCGCTAAGGCGATACTGAAAGCGCACGGTGATTACCGTAGAATGGCCAAGGATATCGCAGGCCGTGGGGCGGAGATATGTGATGCCGACAAGACAATGCGTCCGAATATTTTGGTAGAGTATTATCTGAAAGGGCATAAGCGCTATGCAGATGTTGCCCCATCGCGTTGAGTGTGGGAATAAATAATAACAAGGCCGGCAATTTCGCAAGAAATGCCGGCCTTGTTATTTTTATTTGGATCTGATTGAAAATCAGAACAGCTTGTCGGGATATTCGCCCTGAGCGTGGAGCTCGGCAAACTTCTCAACCACGCCTGGACGGTCGGCTGCATAAGTTACACCGAACCACTTGGAGTCAGTATCAAGCACCTTTACGGTAGCTTCGCCAGAGTGGATCAGGGTATCTATAGCCAGAGGAATGAAGAATTCGCTCTTGGGGGTGTTGAGATCCTTGTCGAGGAACTTCTTGAACTCACGCTCGCTATAGTCGAAATAGTCGGGAGTGAAGCCCCATAGATTCATTGATACGGGAGTGTTGGGCTCGAGTGTCTGGAGCTTGCCATTCTCGTCGGTGAATGTGATGTTTCCGTTTTCGTCATAGCTGATAGCTGTGCGCTCAACTACTCCAGTCAGTTTGCCATCGCTTGTAGAGCATACGCCGCGTGCAACAGAACCGTTTTCGGTCATAGTATTGCCAACACGGAATCCTACCATGCAGTAGTCACCTTTCTTGTCGTGGGGCTTGGAAAGTTCGCGGGCTATAACCTCAAAAGCGTTACGACCGTAGAAGTCGTCGGCATTGATTACAGCAAACGGCTCTTTGATGACGTCCTTGCCCATGAGAACAGCGTGGTTGGTTCCCCAGGGCTTCGTGCGGTCTGCGGGACAGGTGTAGCCTTCGGGCAGTGCGTCGATCGACTGGAAAACAACTTCGGTCGGGATGTGACCTTCATACTTGGAGAGTACTATCTTGCGGAAGTCATCTTCAAAGTCTTTGCGTATCACGAATACAACTTTGCCGAAGCCGGCCTGCATTGCATCATAGATCGAGTAGTCCATGATTGTCTCACCGTGGGGACCGAGTGTGTCAAGCTGCTTGAGACCACCGTAGCGGCTTCCCATACCGGCAGCGAGGACAAATAGAGTTGGTTTCATCTTGTTAGGGGTTGGTATATAAGATTTATTATTGTTCTGTTTATTATACAGTGGGAGCCACGGCGCTGAATCCGAACACTATGGTCTCGTCGAGCGATTCGCCCGGATTGAGACGTGTCGACGGGAATTGCTCGCGGTTGGGTGCGTCTGGAGTATGCTGGCACTCAATTGCTATACCATCATAGTCGTTCATCGAACGGCCACTCTTGTTGAGCGGAGATCCGGCGAGCCAGTTGCCGCCATACACCTGGGCTGCAGGCTGTGTGGTCTCAACAGTGAGCACACGTCCCGATGCCGGACTCGAAAGAACGGCTACGGTCTGCAGCTTTCCCTTTTCGTAGTCATCTACCATCCAGCAGTTGTCGTATCCCTTGCCGTATTTAAGAGCGGGGAAGTCTTCCTGCATATCGCGACCGAATTGTTTTGGACTGGTGAAGTCCATCGGGGTTCCTGCTACCGGAGCGATCTCGCCTGTCGGTATGAGGGTGTCATCGGTAGGCAGGTAGTGCGACGCCTTTATCTGGAGTATGTGGTTGAGTGCCGAGCCGGCATTCTGGCCATCGAGATTCCAATATGCATGGTTGGTGAGGTTTACTACAGTCGGCTTGTCATCAACAGTAGCGTGGAGCTTCAATGTGAGCTTGTTGTCATCGCTCCACGAGTAGGTTGCACTTGCATGAAGCACTCCGGGATAACCTTCTTCACCATCGGCCGATGTGTATTCCATCACTACTTCATTGTCTTCCACATGGCTGTCCCATATGCGGTTCTGGAAGCCTTCCGGTCCACCATGCAGCGCGTTGGGGCCGTTGTTGATGGCCAATGTATATTCGGTTCCGTCGAGTGTGAAGTGTCCTTTGGCTATGCGGTTGGCATAACGGCCGGGTACCTTTCCTGCGCATGGACCGTCATAGAAATAGTCGCGGGGATCGGCATATCCAAGCACTACATCCTCCATATTGCCGGCAGCGTCAGGAACGATAACCTTCACTATACCGGCACCGAGTGTCGACAATGTTACGCTTGCTCCCGATGCGTTGGTCAGTGTATAGAGTGTGATCTCGCCTTTAGGTGAGTCTATGGTCTGTTTTTCTATCATGATTATGGTATTGAGGTAAGTTATGACAAATATACAAAGTATATTGTATTCCTGCAAATATACAAATATTCGTCGAAACGTTTGGCTGATTTCAGTTAAAAACGTTGTAATGTCTGCTGATATTCATTCTTTTCCACGTTTTTATAGAGAAATGCAGCTATCACCTCTCGCATGTGTATTACACGCCTTTGTCATTGGGCCTGAGACTGCTGTGCAGCCTGGGCGTTGGCCATAGCTGTGGCTACAGCTTGCTCAAGATCGGCTCCAGTGAGATCGCGTGCCACTATCGTACCTTCTGGATCGAACAATATGATGCAGGGGATAGATGATATGCCGTAGACATCGGTAGCTATACGCTGGGTGCCTATTATCTGATTCCATGGAAGTGAGTGGGCTTCTATAGCCTTGCGGGTCGCATCGGGCTCATCCCATACAGCCACGCCGAGTATCTCAAGCCCCTTATCGTTATATGCGGAATATATGCGCTTGAGTGTCTCAGTCTCGCGTATGCACGGACCGCACCAGCTTGCCCAGAAGTCAACAAGTGTATAGTGGCCCTTGCCGACATGATTGCTGAGCTTGTAGCGCACGGTGTCGACCACTACCTCGAAATCTTTGAATTTCTTGCCGGGCATGGTCTGGGCTTTGAGTTGCATAGCCTCTTTGAGGCGACTCAGACGTACACCGGGCTTTATGGCCGGATAAGCGTTGATGAGTGAATCGAGGCCGGCAGGCGTCATCTCATAGCCTTCCTGAAGCAGGAGGTATTCGCCTACCGGATTGTTCTGGTTGGCTTCAATCGCGTCAGATGTGAGTTTGCGGTAGGCTGCCATAGCTTCGCTACGCTGCTTGCGGGCTACGCTGTCGGGAGTGTTTTCGGATGCAACCGACTTGCTGTACACGTTGATAAGTGAATCTTGATTTGCAGCTACTGAGACGAGTACATCGTTGAGATGAGTACCGCTACCCATGCGCGATGCGGAGTCTATCGCTATGTCGCCGCTCTCAAGTATGGCCATGCCTCGGCGTTTTCCGTCTATCAGCACACGCACAACGCGGGCAGAGTCGACAGTTCCGCTGAACGTAGCCTTGCCTTCGGCTATGATCACAGAGTCAAGCTTTGCGTCGGTATCAAAATCCACCAGATATGCCAGCATACCGTTGTCGGCGGCTGTAGTCGGAAGGGTGAGGGTGTAGGCGCCGGAATTGCCGGCAGAATCGGATCCGTTGTTTCCGGAGCATGCACTGGCAGCTACGGTGAGTGCCGCGGCACATGCGGCGATGATCGATTTGTTCATGGTTGTGGAGATTGGTTGTTATTAGGAGATTGGATTGGTTGTTATTGTTTACAATTCATCGTCAATGTCGTCGTCTGAATCATCGAAATCGAAATCCCAGCCGTCGCTGTTGCCGAAATAAGCTTCTTCCGTAAACTTATTCAGCTCACGGCCTTCTCGTTTGGTCGGTCGTCCGAGACCCTTGCGGCGGTCTATGAATCCCGAGATCTTGACAACTTCAAGCAGGTCGAGCTCGGAGCGCGGAGTTACGTTTTCCATATATTCCGGCACAAGCTTGGCTCCAAGCCGGTTTTCGGTCACGGCTTTCACAAGAAAAGAATAGGTGACGGGCGACTTTCTTACCTGTATTGTATCGCCGGGTTTTATTGTACGCGATGGTTTGACCGGAGTTCCCCCGATCATCACACGGCCCTTCTTGCAGGCTTCTGTTGATATTGAGCGGGTTTTGAACACTCTCACGGCCCAGAGCCACTTATCAATTCTTACTTCGTTCATTGTCAGAGGGGAGGTCTCGGTTACTTATTGTTATATTGGCACATGGCTCTGCCTATTCCTTCAAGGCAGAACATTCGTATGGCATCACACGCTATGTCGATACGTTCGGCCATGTGGGCGCGTTCATCCGGCGTGAACTTGCCCAGCACATAGTCTACCTGACATCCGCGGGGAAAGTCGTTGCCTATTCCGAACCTTAGCCGGGCGTATGCCTGGGTATTTAGCATTGCGGCTATATTCTTCAGTCCGTTGTGTCCGGCGTCGCTGCCGCTGCCTTTTATACGTATGGCTCCGAATGGCAACGCACAGTCATCAACGCACACCAATATATGGTCCAGGTCTATTTGTTCCTGTTCCTTCCAGTAGCGTACGGCGTTGCCCGACAGATTCATGTAGGTAGATGGCTTGAGGGCCACTATCTGCTGGTTTTTTATGCGGAAACGTGCTGTGTCGCCATATCGTCCGGTTGTCCAGGTCGCACCTGCGGCAGCCGCGAGAGCATCGACTATCTCGAAGCCTATGTTATGGCGTGTTGACCGGTATTCATCGCCTATGTTTCCGAGTCCTACGATAAGAAATTTCATGTGGCCTGTCTGTTATGGTTGTCTGTTTTGACAAAAAATCGGAGGGACACCCGGCTTGCGGGGTCCCTCCGGGATATAAGATTTCGGCTGAATGCGGAAAACAATTACTTTCCGGCAGCAGCGTTAGCCTGAGCACCGCGTGCGGCACGTGTGAGCTGCACGGCGCAAACAACAGCGTTCTTGGCGTTCATCAGTTCAAGACCTTCGAAGTGGAGATCGCCTATCTGGAGGGTCTTGCCCAGACCGAGGTGGTCAACGTTGATGACGAGACGCTCGGGTATTGCAGTGTAAGGAGCTTTAACCTTGAGCTTCTTCATCGACAGTGTGAGCTTACCACCGGCCTTAACACCTTCGGCGTGACCTTCGAGCTGAACGGGAACGAGGATGGTTACGGGCTTATCTTCGCTAACCTCGAGCAGGTCGATGTGGAGGATATTGTCCTTTACGGGGTGGAACTGGATATCCTTGAGGACTGCCATACGCTTTTCGCCATGGATATTGAGCTCGATAGCGAAGATGTCGGGGGTATAGATGAGCTTGCGCACTGACTCGTTGGTTACAACGAGGTCAGTTGTGATCAGGCCCTTGCCATTGCCGATCTCTACTACCTTCTCACCCTCGCGGAGTGTGCCGGTGTAGGGCAGGTCGATTATTGCACCGCCGTTCAGTACAACGGGGATCTTGTTCTCTTCACGGAGTGCCTTTGCGGCTTTCTTTCCGAGCACTGTACGGGGCTCGGCTGTGAGCTGGAATGTCTTCATTTTGGATTGTTAATTGGTTGTGTTACTAAAAATTAAGGAGTTTCGCTTCTTAATTTCCCATCACACTGCGCTACCGTCATCGACGGCTTCAATGGTGGTGTCGCTTAAAAAGCAGTGCAAAGGTAGTGCTTTTTTACCAATTACACAAGTTTTCTATCAGTCTTCGCTGCTGAACATAGGATCCCACGCCGGCAGAAGTACAGGTTTCTTGCCAAGTACCTTACGGGCCTTGTCAGTGAGATACTTGCGGTCTACAACAAGACGGAACATATATTCGTCAAACCACGGGTCGGTCATGATCAGATGGCCATCGTTGGCGCCGGGACCCCAGCTGTTTTCAACGAGCCACTTGTCGGGCTGTCCGTTTTTGCCTATGTTTACGCCTACAAGTGTCATGGCATGGCTCGATGCGCTTGCTCCGGTCTGTATGCGCTCAGCCTTGTTCATGCCGAAGGTTGTGCCGAAGAGCGATCCGTAGTCAAATGCTTCCGGGTCGAGCACACCGCGCTCACGGTCAAGAAATTTGCCTACGTCACAGCTGAAATACATCGCTGTCGAGTCCTTGAGCGATGCTATGGCCATTTCTTTTATCTCCTCTATGGGCAGGTTGATGTAGGTCCAGTTCTGTCCGTCATAAGTATGGCGGTCCTGATCTATCTCATAGAGATCATAGTAAGGTCTCGATGGATCGTTCATCAGCATCACATATCCACCCTCAAGATCATTGCCTGCATATGTGCGGTAAAACTCCTGAGGTGTATAGGTGCGAGTATCTATGGCATTACCCTTACTGTCGCGGCGTGTCCACTCAAACTCTGTGGGAGGCACTCCCAGATTCAGCGCCAGCATGCGGTAGATTTCCCCGAGCATCTCTATCTTGCGGGCTTCCACATCATCTTTGCTCTTCTTTTCGGCTACCATCTTGCGCAGAGCCAGTGCATCTTCCTTAAGCTTGAGCGCTATCAGGCGGCTCATCGTCGACGTGCTGTTGCTGCTGTTGGTCTCCGGCATAACCTCGGCCGGCACCACACCATATTTGGTTATGAGGTTCGATACACCGGTAAATGTACCGCCGTCGCTCAGTGTATTGCGCATGAGCCACTCATTCTTGCGCGAGTCAAGGGGTTCGCCGGCATTATCGATTATCGACTGCAGGAACAGGTTCGACTTCTCCAGCTGATCGTAGAAGAAGTTATAGTTTTGCGACAGCTCGAGTTTGGCGAGATCATTATTGGCCATCATTTGCGCACGAAGCACGTTGAGACCCGTAAACAGCCAGCAGCGGCCCGATGAGCGCTGATTGGTGATACCCTTCTGGGGCACACGGTAGGTGAAGTGCATATCCGGAGTCGACCGGCGTGCACGCGTGTTTATGGCCAGCTTGTCAATGTTGTTGTTTGTTATGGCATTCTGGATAGCGCGGTCGTTGGAGTCATCGGCATAAGCGGCCGAGATTGTCGACAGATCTTTGGCCGACAGTCCCCCGTTCGCTGCTGTCTGACCCTGGGCCGTAGCTATGCCCAATGCCAGCATCAATAATAGGCTCTTGGTTTTCATTGTGATGTAATGATTGGTTATGCTGATTGGTTATTTATATAGATATCGTTTTATCGATTTCTTGGGAGTCTTTTCAAATTCGTTGGCCATAAGCTGTATATTGCTTATTTGCTCAAACGGAGCCAGACGCTTGTTCAGGTCTTTTGCTACCTGTTCCATTATTTTGGGCAACATCTCATAGGTCACCTTCTCGCGGTCCATGGCGTCATAATCGGGATATACCAGTGCCACGAGCTTCGGCCCGCGCTCCACAATCAGGCTCTCGTTTACAAACGGCATATTGTTGAGCTTCGACTCTATGGCTTCCGGATATATGTTCTGGCCCGACGGTCCGAGTATCATGGTCTTATACCTTCCCCTTATGAATATGGTACCGTCCTCAGCTATGCAGCCCATGTCGCCCGTATGCAGCCAACCCTCGCTGTCTATTGCAGCAGCGGTAGCCTCCGGATTCTTGTAATAGCCGAGCATCACATTCTCGCCCTTGACGCATATCTCCCCCATGGGCATTGTCCGGCCGTTTATCACTGCCGTACCCGCATCCATACCGTCCGCTGTCTTCAGACACGACTGCATGATGCCCGGAAGTGTGCGCCCGCACGATTCCGCTATGAAGTTTTCCCAATAGGTATAGCTGATCAGCGGACCGCATTCCGTCATACCGTAGCCAACGGTAAATCTGAAGTTGATCTTCTTCAGAAATGCCTCTACCTCATGATTGAGAGCTGCCCCGCCTACTATCACCTGGCAGAAATCACCACCGAGCGCCGCATCGAGTTGAGCCCTGATCCGGGCATAGATCCGTTTATTGATTATCGGTATCGAAAGCATCCGTTTCACCGCCGGCTTGCTGATCGCCGGCAGAATCTGCTTGCGGTATATCTTTTCAAGTATCAGAGGCACGCATATTATCAGGTTCGGCCTCACCGATGCGAGTGCCTTGAGCAGCAGCTTCGGAGTCGGAAGCTTGCTGAATACGGTGATATGCGTTCCCGACACCAGAGGAACAAGCATATCAAAGGCACATCCATAGGCATGTGCGAGCGGCAGAAATGCCAGATTGCGCGATCCTCGGTAGTGTAGGCGCGCCTTTATGCCGAACACCACATTTCCGCATAGGTTGTTGTGGGTCAGCATGACGCCCTTCGAAAAACCGGTTGTCCCCGACGTATAGTTTATCTCCGCCAACGTTTCCGGCGGTAGTAGTGGATACTCTATGTCCGATGCCTTGAACCCGTGGGGATAAGCCTTGGCCGCTAATTCGGGTATCCGGTTTATTACCCGCGACACCAGATTGTTTCCCTTGCCGCGTTCGTCCAGCAGACGTCCCGTGCCCAGCGCTATCACTGCCTTCACTTTCGGCATGCAGTCCAGGTCAAAGTTCTCCCACGTCGATTCATCTATGAACAGCATCGACGAATCCGAGTGGTTTATTATGTGCTGCGCGTCTGTGGCGTTGAATTCCTGTAGCACCGGAACTATCACTGCGCCATAGCATATTGTCGCCATGTAGATCGTTATCCACGATACCGACGACTTGCCCATCACCGCTACCTTGTCGCCACGCTTTATGCCGGCTTCTCTGAAAAATATGTGGATGTGCGCGATCTTTTGGGCGAGTTCACCGTAGGTCATCGTCCGTCCTCCGAAATAATCGCTCAGTGCTGGCAGTTCCCAGTTGTCGCGGAAACTTGACGCATATAGTTGCAGGAGATTTTCGTTGAGCATAGTAGGTTGCTTTTTCAGCTTTGAGTGTTCTCTACTTAGAGATAGCGGTCTGGCGATTTGCGGCTCTCCGACGGCATCCTCTTCGTATCTACAATGATTACGCCCCGGCAGTGTGTTTTGTTTTCCTGCGGCCTTATTTATTTGGCCTCACGGCAACTGAACCAATATCGGAGTCTATGCAAAGATAGTCATTTCATACCGGTATCACAACCTTACCCCCTCCAAATCATCCCTTACACCCACTCCTCACTGTACTTTTTATCACAAAATTAACATCACCGGCAGCTATATGCCACCGGTGATGCATACTAAGACGTAGACTTTTTGTGATATTATGCCTTTTCAAATGCTTGCGCCAGATCCTCTATCAGATCATCTGCATGCTCTATACCTATCGACAGACGTATGGTGCCCGGATAGATGTGCTGTTCCATTTTCTCCTCATCAGTCAGCTGGCTGTGGGTGGTCGATCCCGGATGGATCACGAGCGACTTCACGTCCGCCACATTGGCCAGAAGCGAGAATATCTTCAGACTGTCTATGAACCGGTGGGCGGCCGCTTCACCACCCTCTATCTCAAACGTGAATATCGAACCTGCCCCCTTCGGATAGAGCTTCGTATACAGTTCATGGTGTGGATGTGAGGGGAGCGACGGATGGTTCACCACCTTTACTTTGGGCTGCTCCGACAGCCATTTGGCTATCTTTACAGCGTTTTCTACATGGCGCTCCACGCGTAGCGATAGTGTCTCTACCCCCTGGAGTATCAGCCATGCGTTCATCGGGCTGATCGCCGCACCTGTGTCGCGGAGTATCACCGCACGTATACGGGTCACGAATGCCGACTCACCGGCCACGTCGGCAAACACCGCCCCGTGATAGCTCGGATCCGGCTGCGATAGTGTCGGGAACTTATCATTCGCCTTCCAGTCAAACTTGCCGCTGTCCACTATGATGCCTCCCAGCGAACTGCCGTGGCCGCCTAAAAATTTTGTGGCCGAATGTACCACTATGTCAGCCCCATGTTCTATCGGACGTATCAGACACGGTGTGCCGAAAGTGTTGTCTATTATCAGCGGCAGGCCGTGCCTGTGCGCTATATCCGCTACCGCCCTTATATCGCTCACCTGACTGTTGGGATTGCCGAGCGTCTCTATGTAGAGTGCCTTCGTGTTTGGCCGTATCGCCTCCTCGAAGTTCTCGAGTCGTTCCGGATCTACAAATGTTGTCTCTACTCCGAATGCCGGCAGAGTATTGGCCAGAAGATTGTATGTACCCCCATATATATTGTTGGCGGCTACTATATGATCCCCCTTTGTTGCTATGTTGATGATGCTGTAGGTCACTGCCGCAGCTCCCGAAGCTACAGCTAAGGCGGCCACGCCACCCTCAAGGGCAGCCACACGCTTCTCCAGTACGTCCTGCGTCGGATTGGTCAGACGCCCGTATATATTGCCTGGTTCGCGTAGGGCGAAGCGGTCGGCGGCATTCGCCGAGTTGTGGAATACATACGATGTTGTCTGATATATGGGTACTGCACGTGCGTCTGTGGCTGGATCGGCCTGTTCCTGACCTACATGCAGTTGTAGTGTTTCGAGTCTCATTGTTCGTTGGTTTTATTGGTTGTATGCTGCAAAATTACAATCCCCCGTCAAACTATCCAATACTTCTTGCTTATTATGGAATAAATTTCTATTTTTGCCGTGTGTGGCAGATTTTATTGCTTTTGCACCCCTGCCTTGTATCCCTTTTGCAGATAATTATTCTTTTCGCGTCAATGACTGGCCAACACGTTTTCTCCGAGTCCCTCGACTCTATTGATATTGCGCTTCTCAGAGCGCTTCAGCACAATGCCCGTCTCACCACCAAGGAGCTTGCCGCTGTAGTCCATCTTAGTCCCACTCCTGTCTACGAACGAGTCCGTCGCCTGGAGAGGCAAGGATTCATCCGGCGTTATGTCGCCGAACTCGATTCCGACAAGCTTGGGCTTGGTTTCGAGGTATTCTGTATGGTCAAGCTCGCGTTGATCAACACCAGTATGGACCGGCAGTTCATCTCAAGGATCATGTCGATCCCTCAGGTCACCGAATGCTACAATGTGAGCGGATCATTCGACTATATACTCAAGATCTACGCCTCCGATATGCGCTACTACCGTGAGTTCCTCCTTAATGAATTAGGTGCCCTCGACAACATATCTGCTATCGAGAGCACCTTTGTTATGGCACGTGTCAAGTATGACCGCGCTATTCCTCTGCCGGATTGATCACTATCTCATCCGTAAACACTACACCCTTCTCTGCGAACGCCTGATAGCGCACATACCGGCCTTTGGCTTTGCCGGTCCAGCCGTAATTGCGGAATAGCACACCCTTTTCAGCCTCATGCGGAGTCTCTATGGTGCGTAGCGTGGTGTAATCCTTCCCGTCGTCCGATACCGAGATCACAACCTTCGATGGAAACCATACGTCCGGTCCTATTATCTGCATGAAGTCGGCGCCTATCGAGTCCAGATTCTCCACCTTTTCCAGATCTATCACTACATCTATGCGCTGGTCGTTTCCGCTCACAAAGCCCTGCCAGCGCTGGTCATTGTAGTTCCATCCGCCCCTTATGCCATCGGTCAGGGTAGTCTCTCCGGCGGCAGTGTAGTTGCTCCACCATTTGCGCAGATAGTCCACCTTCTTGCCCCGGCCAAGATGATTTATCGTAGTCATGGCCTCCTTGCGGTTGCCTATCTCTTTCGACAGATCGAATGCGTGGTAACCCTCCTTGCGCATACGCTCGTTCAGCTTCAGCGCACGCTCGTGAAATTCGCCGTAGTCACCTCGCAGTTCCTGTGGCGTCCATGCCACCTCCGCCAGCGCGCTCATGCGCGGATAGAGCATATATTCGGCATGTTCCGGAGTCGGGACATACTCGGTGAACAGCGTGGCCTGCACGCCCGCTATATTGCGTGTTATATCCGTTCCTATCGAGTCCGGTGCCGGATCAAAGCTGTACACAAGCTCCAGCGGAAGATATCCGCCTATGGCCTCAGGCTGCGAATACGGCGCGTCCTGGTAGCCGTCAAAATAGCAGTATCGGCCCGGAGCCATTATCGCTTTATGCCCCGATTCGGCAGCCTTTATGCCACCCTCTATGCCGCGCCACGACATTACCGCCGCATTCGGTGCCAGACCACCCTCCATTATCTCGTCCCAGCCTATCAGATCGCGGCCTTTCGAGTTGAGGTATTTCTCTACACGGTGTATCAGGTAGCTTTGAAGTTGCTCCACATTTTCCAGACCTTCGGCCTTCATGCGGGCCGCGCATAGCTCGCATGTGCGCCACGCTGTCTTGGGAGCCTCGTCACCGCCTATATGGATATATTGCGACGGAAACAGCTCTATCACCTCGTCGAGCACATTCTCTATGAACTCGAATGTCTTCTCGTTTCCGGGACAGAAGTCCGAAGTACCCTTTGGATCATGCGTGCACGATAGTTCCGGATATGCTGCCGTGACCTCCTCCGAGTGCGATGGCATCTCTATCTCGGGTATGACCGTGATATGTCTGTCTGCCGCATACTCAAGTATGTCGCGTATATCATCCTTTGTATAGAAACCGCCGCGTGCTTCCGGATCGGTATATTCTGCATATTGGTTGCCGTTGATGTTCCATTCGCTCCATGTATTACCCTTGCGCCAGGCCGCATACTCCGTCAGGCGCGGATACTTGTCTATTTGCAGGCGCCAGCCGGCTCCGTCTGTCAGGTGGAAGTGAAGCGTGTTGAGCTTCATACGCGCCATGGCGTCGATCTGTTTCTTTATGAACTCCTTGTCAAAGAAATGACGGCTCACGTCTATCATCATTCCTCTGTAGGCAAATCTCGGCGAATCGCTGATCTCTACGGCTGGCACACCGGTTCCTCCGTTGGCCTCTATGAGTTGGAGCAGCGTCTGTAGCCCGTAGAACAGGCCCTCTTCGCCCTCCGCCTTTATGGTTATCCCGTTTTTATCAGCCTTCAGCGTGTAGCCTTCGGTCGATGTCAGTCCGGGCAGATCATTCTCCAGCGACATCACTATTTGCGCTTGTCCGTTGCTCGCCGCTGTCTGCCATTGCGGTTTCACCTGGCCGATATATTCCTTCAGGCGACCGGAGGCTTCTGCAGGCGCTTTTATGCTTATCCTGGTATTAGGTCCGAGTTCTATTAGTGCATCATCCGAAACGGTCATCTCGACAGGTTTTGGGATGATCCCGGTTGATACTTCAGCCGATATCGGCGTGGTCATTGCTATAGCTGCGATAGCGGGAAAGAGTAGTTTTTTTATCATGATATAAAGTCGGTTTCGCGTTACGCAGTGTAAATATACGAATTCTTTTCTGTATATCTGCAATTTATACCGAAAAAAGAATACGGGCCGTAGCTGTTGACTCTCGTCATGGCTACGGCCCGATTTTGAACGACTAATACAGGATTGATTGCTTAGATAAAGGCTATGGGGTGTATTGGAAACTGTTTAAACTTAGTTTCAACTGAATTTAAACGGTTTTTTAGCGTCGGGGACCGCCGCCGGGACCGCCGGGACCGCCAGGACCACGACGTCCGCCGGGTCCGCCTGGGCCCATGTCGTCAAACGAGCTGGAGGGACGTTTGCCTCCGAAGGTGTTGAAACGCCAGGCTACGGTGGCCATGAAATATCTTGTCAATGTATTGAAGCGGCTGTCATCAATGTAGTTGGCTGTTACGCTGCGGCTTATGTTCGACTGCTGATGCAGAAGGTCGTAAGCCTTGATCGAGAAAGTCAGCGACTTGTCGGCGAGCGTTTGGTAGCTCAGCGATGCGTTCCATAGCCATTCATTGCGGTTGTAACCCTGAGCGTAGCCGCTTGTCGCGGTATACGTCACGTCGCTTGCCAGCACGAAGCCGTAGGGCAGATAGCTTGTGAAATTGAATGAGCCTCCATACGATTGTATATTGGTTGTCGAAACGGTGTTGAGCGAATTGCTCGTGGTCGAGAAGCGGTAATATGGACGAAGCTCAAGCTCCAGATTGTCGGGGCGGAAAGCGATTCCGAACGACTCATTGAAACTCATCTGGCCGCTACGGTTGCGAAGGCCGTTGTTGAAGCCTACTCGCTGATCGTAGCTCACGAACATGTTGTTTGTCAGACTCCAGTTGCGGTTGCGCAGTGGTTGGGTGATCATGTTCATTATTCGGCCCGACCATACACCGTTTACATTGGTGTAGGAGGTTGTCTGTCCACCCGTCACCTGATCGTAGGTCGTACGCGATACTATACTGTTCTGCGTCACGTTGATAAAGGCCATTGCCATGATCGAGCGTTGCGCTTGGGTATTGAAGTTTTGGTAGCGCACCATTATGTTATGGGTGAACGACGGGTCCAGTTCAGGATTACCGACAGTTATGTGCAGCGGGTCGCTTGTATCCGGTACAGGTTGCAACTGCGATATCGAGGGTTGAGATGACCGGCCGTGATAGTTGGCATTCAGCGATGCTGTCTTGCTGAACTTGTGACGGTAGCGCAGGTAGGGGGCTACGTTCCATACCCAGCGGGCTGGTATGTTGCGTTCCGATATGATGAGGTCTTCCGATTTCGACATCTGCGGGGTCACACCCACTCCGGCGTCCAGAGTGTAGGCCGAACGTACCTGTTTGAAACCTACCTGAAGTTCCTGATTGAAATAATCGTTGCGGAAGCGGTTCGACAGTGTGTCGTTGAGTATCAGCTGGCTGTAATCAATCACAGGCTCTCCGCCGAATCCGTCTGGCCACGTCACCGGATGATCGTATGTCAGTTTGTCCGCATTGTTCCATCTGTATTGTATACGGTAGGCTATGTTTATGAACCGTCCGTTCTTCACGTTGCCGATAGGCTCGGTCCATGTCAGACGTGCTGACACCATGTCGCTCCATGTCTTGTTCTTCAGTATCTGGTCATCGAGATCTATCGAGTCATTGAGCAGATAGGGGAGGCGGCGCCAGAAATAGGCGTAGTTGTAGCTCTCCTCATGCTCCCTGACGTTGCTGTGCTGATAGCGCAGGTTCACCGAGAAGCTACGGCCTCTGTGGCGCTTGAAGTTGTGGCTGTATATCAGCGACGCACCTGCCTCAAACGAATGGCCGTCACTTGTCGATCTTTCCAGACTGCGGTTCACATTGGCCAGATGCATGTCGCGTGTCAGCGAGCTGTCCATGCTCTCCGAATCATTATAGTTGAGCGATATATTCGGACGGAACTCAAGTACATTGAACGAGTCCGGTTTCCACTGCAGGCGCAGATCGGTACGGAAGTTATGACCCATATCGCGCGATTCGCTGTGACGTGTCAGATACGACGATGAGTCGTTGGGCAGCAGATACTGGCGCTCCAGTTCGGTTATGCTCTTGCGGTCGGTATGGCTGTATAGAACGTTACCTCCCACGCGGAATATCTCTCCGTTGCCTACATTGAAGTTCAGGCCGAGTGCTTGGTTGGTGTTGATACCGTTGGTTCCTCCGAAGCGGCGGAAACGCTGGCCGTTGCTGTCCGTGAAGCCCTCTTCATTCACATTGTTGAGGTTACCTAAAAGGGTGAACTGGTTCTCGCCCGTCATGCGGTTTACGTTGAAGTTCACCTTGTAGCGGTCATCTGTTCCGTAGCCGGCTTCGGCGCTGCCAAACCATCCGTTTTTCATATTCTTCTTCACCGTCAGGTTGATGACTGTCTCATCCTCGCCGTCATCAACTCCGGTCAGACGCGCCAGATCGCTCTTGCGGTCAACCACCTGGAGTTTCTCGATCATCTCAACCGGCAGATTCTTTGATGCCACCTTGGGATCATCCGAGAAAAATTCCTTGCCGTCAAGCAGTATCTTGCTTACAGTCTTGCCGTTGGCGGTGATGCTTCCGTCTGTTCCGATCTCGACGCCGGGCAGACGCTTCAGCAGATCCTCTACCACGGCGTTCGGCTGAGTCTTGTAGGCTCCGGCGTTATACTCTATCGTGTCCTCCATCACCTTCACTGCGGTTCTCACACCTCTTACAGTCACCTCGTTGAGTCGCAGGGATGATTCGCCCATGGTGATGGTGTCGGCCGATACGTTCTTTCCGGCTACCTCTACGTTTTTATGGGTAGGTGTGAAACCGATATATGTCGACTCGATTATATATTTGCCATTGTTTACGCCGGTCAGGCGGAATTTACCGTCAAGATCGGTGGTCACACCGCTTACAAAAGTTGAGTCTGATTTCAGTAATCTGATAGTAGCTTGCGGTAGCAATTCTCCATCGGGATCTTTTACCCATCCCGTGATATTGTATGCGAAGCCTGCTATTGTCGTAAGCAGGGCGGTCATCACGGGCATGAAGCGTCGCAGATTGGTTCGAAGGGCCATTTTTTCGGGTGGGTTACTGTTGGTTGTTAGTTAATTGTGTTTCACCAAAGATCTGTTAACGATCATCACACAGTGTTATTGACTCTCGTAATCGCCGATGGTTTAATCCGGCATCCTATTTTTTTTACAGACCGAACCTTTTTTGGGCCCGGTTTTTATAATTATATACTTCGTCAGGTTGGCGGATGTTATAACTGTAATACTATGGCACAGCACATTACAAAACATAATAGGGCATCTCGCGGATTTATGGCCGCGGTTGCGGCTGCAGTGATATTTTTTTCAGTCTCACTGATGTCCGGATGCGACCCGTTGATGTGGGGCACATCTATCGATGCTGATTCAAACGGAGGTGTGGGCATAGGGGTCAACCTCACTGGTCCCTACGGTGGGGGTGCCCTCTCATGGCCCGTATATTCGCCGGGACTTTCTTATCCGCCATACTACGGAAACCCGTTTTTCGGAAACGTACCGCCTATAAGGCCCGTCCCGCCGTTGCGTCCTGCTCCGGTAGTGCCTCCTCAAAGGCCAAACCGTCCGTTGCTTCCTGGTTTTGATCAGGGCGGCATTGGTTTGCGCCCGTCGCCCCTCCCCGGTGGTGGCAATGGTGGAGCTGTACGCCCGCCCGTAAACAACAATCGCCCCGCAAACGGCCAGACTCCGGCTGTCGCGCCGGGTCAGTTCCGTCCTGGAGCAAATGTTAAGAAGTAGACTGGAAATTCAGATACTTGGCTCGATCACGCGCTCTGTCAGCCTGTACAGACACGTCTCCGCTTCATACTCTGTAGATACCTCCACCCATCCGTTGCGGAAAACGGTGGAGTGTATCTCCTGGGTGAACGGAACGATCGTTACCCTTCCCGATTCTCGGTCAAGTTCAACCACATGGTTATGGTAGTCTTGCCCCTTGTAGCGGATACAATGGGCAAGAATGCGTTGCACATGGAGATCTGTCATGGACGTGTGCGCTTTATCGACTTCACATTGATTTTCTGCCCGGCATTGTATGGTGCCATACGCACGCGGTACAGCGATATCGAGTCAACATACACCTTGTTGCCCGGCTGAGGCTGTAGAATTATGTTGCCGAATACATAGTGTGCATTCTTTGTCGAATCAAGCGGTAGCTTGAGGCTGCGTACACCGTCACCCACATACATGCTCGACGCATAGTCGACCGATCCGTCAAAATATTCAACAGCTATATTCACATTCAGCGGCCCGTTTAGACCATGCGTGGTCATGGATAGCACATACCTGTCGCCTCGTTCCCAGTTCTGGTCCGAGACAAGATGGAACGGTATCACCGTCGACGGACTGTGTTCCGACAGTATCGCCGATCGTTGGCTGGTCCATACATCCACCGAATCTCCGTCAAACTCTATACCCGACAGCATATTGCTGCCGTCATCGTTGGCATTGTATGCACCATCCTTCTCAAGCTCGGCTATACGGTCCTCAAGTATTTCTATCACGCGGTCATATACCTTCGTGTACGTATCGATATGTTGACCGTACCACATCAGCGATGAGTCAAACTCCTCCGTGGTGAGTCCGTGCTTCATGAGTATCGACTGCTTCAGCAGACGCTTCATCGAGTCATTGCTGAATGTGCGCCGCTCTGTGCTGCTCACACTCTCGCCCGTATGTATGTCGGCAAGAAGCTGGGCCATCTCCTCCGGCGACAGCACTCCCTCCGGTGCGGGATTACAGCCACCCGTTATCATGCTCGCGGCCATGACAAGCCCGCAGGCAACTGCTGCGGCCGGACGCAGTTTGCGCCCGCTGCAGTCTGTCTTTTTGCTATGTTGATCGGAGATTCTGATCATTCCTTTCGGTCACGTTGTTCAAGTAGGTCGCTCTCGGGCGTGGTTGCAGGTTTGTTCCAGCCGTGAAGATCCGACATATAGTGGGAGTAGAACAATATCAGCGCTATCACCCCTACCGATATGGCCGCGTCCGCAAGATTGAACACCGGCTGGAAAAACAGAAACTCATTCCCTCCCACAAATGGAATCCACTCCGGCCACACGAAACTGAACAGCGGGAAGTAGAGCATATCGACCACACGCCCGAAAAACAACGGCGCATATCCTCCGCCCGGCGGAAAAAGTTGAGCTACCTCCGGCGGCATCGGATTATTGAAAATTTGTCCGTAAAATACGCAGTCGATTATGTTGCCCGCGGCTCCTGCGGTGATAAGGGAGATACACACCAGATACCCCGGTCTTACCCCCTTTTTTCGCCGACATAATGAGGTAATATACCAGATCAGCGCAATCACCGCTACGATGCGGAACAGCGTGAGTATCAGCTTACTACCTATCTCCATACCGAAGGCCATGCCGTTGTTCTCTATGAATAGTAGTCGGAACCACGACGTAATCTCCTGTTCCTCACCGAGATAGAAGCTGGTTTTTACCCAAATCTTTAGGATTTGGTCCAGTAAAATCACTGCTATGACGATAAGAAAGGCGCCTATGCCTCTGCGTATTGCCCTACGGCTAATCTCTTGATCTGTCACGATTTACGCTTTGCATCTACCGAAAGTGTGGCATGCGGAACCGCTTTCAGCCGCTCCTTCGGAATTAGTTTTCCTGTCTCACGACAAATGCCGTAAGTCTTGTTTTCTATCCTAACTAACGCTGCCTGAAGGTGTTGGATGAACTTCATCTGGCGCTCGGCAAGCCGTCCGGTCTCCTCTTTGCCAAGAGTTCCAGCCCCTTCTTCAAGTATTTTGAAGGTAGGACTTGTATCGTTTATATCATTGCCCTCACTGTTGGTTATGTCGGCGCGAAGCAGGTCGTAGTCGCGTTTTGCCTTCTCCAACTTTGTGAGTATCAATTCTTTAAATTCCTGCAACTCTTCGTCGGAGTAGCGTGTCTTTTCGTTCATTTTAAAGTGTTTGATGATGAGAGATTATTTGACGAGACATACTGCTGCCGGCAGGTTGGTCTCATCGAGCTCAAGCATTTCAAAGCCTTCTGTATCAGCGCTTAAGGTCGACGTTGTCTCTACAGCGTTTGCAAGTACCTGAGTGGCTATATAGTCTTTCCAAGTGTCTATGGCATTGGATATTACCTCATCTGAAGGTGCGAACTTCAAGGTTATGCGGTCGGTTATGTCAAAGCCGCGCGATTTGCGTATATTCTGTATACGGTTCACTATATCGCGTGCTATACCTTCCGCACGAAGCTCCGGAGTGACATCAATATCAAGAGCCACCGTAAGATTGCCTTCGTTCGCAACCAGCCATCCGGGGATATCTTCGCTGATAACTTCCACATCCACAAGGTCTACCAATGCCTGAGTGCCATTTACATCTATGCTTACGTGACCGTCACGTTCCATAGTTGCAATTTCCTGCTGCGACATATTCTTGATGGCTTCCGCAACAGCTTTCATGGCTTTTCCATGCTTCGGTCCGAGTTTCTTGAAGTCGGGCTTCACGCGTTTCACAAGTATACCTGCGTTAGGATCAACACATTCCATCTCCTTTACGTTGACTTCAGCGAGCACAAGTGCCGAGATTGCGGCCAGATCATCCATACGCGACTGACTGTCAGACGGAATCATGATGCGGCGAAGCGGCTGACGTACTTTCAGATTGGCTTTCCTGCGCAGGGCAAGGATCATCGATGTGATATCCTGTGCAAGTTGCATACGACGTTCCAGAGTTTTGTCGATGGCTGTTGTATCAGCTACAGGGAACAGAGCCAGGTGGATAGACGTGCTGTCGCCTGCTGTGGCCGAGCGTAGATCTGTGTACAGACGGTCGGCGAAGAACGGAGCTACCGGAGCCATGAGCAACGCTATGGTTTCCAGGCACGTATAGAGTGTCTGGTATGCTGAAAGTTTGTCGGTCGACATCTCGCCACCCCAGAAGCGTTTACGGTTCAGACGCACATACCAGTTCGACAGGTTGTCGGTGACAAAATCAGATATGGCACGGGCTGCACGTGTCGGCTCATAGTCGTCAAGATCATTTTCCACTTCGAGTATAAGTGAATTGAGCAGCGACAGAATCCAGCGGTCTATCTCCGGACGTTCGTTGACCGGTACCTGCGGCAGGCTGTTGTCGAAACCGTCGACATTGGCATACAGTGCGAAGAAACTGTATGTATTATAGAGTGTTGAGAAAAGTTTGCGTGATATTTCCTGCACACCTGCCGGATCAAACTTCAGGTTGTCCCATGGCGATGAGTTGGCAATCATGTACCAACGCAGCGGATCCGAGCCATATTTCTCTATGGCCTCAAACGGATTGACGGCATTTCCGAGGCGCTTTGACATCTTGTTGCCATCCTTGTCGAGCACAAGTCCGTTGGAAACCACAGCTTTGTATGCCTTTTTGTCGAATACCATAGTGGCTATGGCATGAAGGGTGAAGAACCAACCGCGGGTCTGGTCTACACCTTCGGCTATGAAGTCGGCGGGGAAAAGTTCGCCGGCATCAAATGCCTCCTTGTTTTCAAAAGGATAGTGTATCTGTGCGTAGGGCATTGAACCCGAGTCAAACCATACGTCTATCAGGTCGGTCTCGCGGTGCATCGGCTTGCCGCTTGCCGAAACGAGCACTATATCATCTACGTAAGGACGGTGAAGGTCAATACGTTCGTAGTTTTCCTTTGAGTAGTCGCCCGGAACGAAACCTGCGTCGCGATAGGGGTTGCTCTTCATGATTCCTGCCTCTACAGCGCGGTCGATCTCAGCGTATAGGGCAGCGACACTGTCTATGCATATTTCTTCCGATGCGTCATCAGTACGCCATATCGGCAGCGGTGTGCCCCAGTAGCGTGAGCGCGACAGGTTCCAGTCCTGAAGATTTTCGAGCCATTTGCCGAATCGTCCTGTTCCGGTGGATTGCGGTTTCCAGTTTATAGTGTTGTTCAGCTCGATCATTCGGTCGCGGGCTGCTGTAGAGCGGATAAACCAGCTGTCGAGAGGGTAGTAGAGCACCGGTTTGTCTGTACGCCAGCAGTGTGGATAGCTGTGTACATGCTTTTCGATCTTGAACACCTGATCCATGCGCTTGAGCTCCATGCATATCTCCACATCGAGTGTTTCGGTCTCAGGTGTGGCCTCGGCGTTGAACGCGTTCTTGACATATTTTCCCTGCCAGCGGCTGTAGGCTTCAGTATCAACGTTGTCCTTGACAAAGTCATTATCAAGATCCTCAAGCATATAGAAGCGGCCGGTCGGATCGACCATCGGGCGGATGTTGCCATCCTTGTCTGTGAGATGGAGCGGCGGTATGCCGTTCTGCTTTGACACACGAAGGTCATCGGCACCGAAGGTTCCGGCTATATGGACTATACCCGTACCATCTGCTGTGGTAACATAGTCGCCAGGTATCACGCGGAAAGCTCCTTCACCCGGGTTGACCCATGCGAACAGTTGCTCATAGCGCATACCTGTCAGTTCGCTACCTTTTATATTGGCAACGACCTGATATGGTACGACCTTGTCGCCCTTTTTGTATTCGTCGAGAGGTATATTCGCGCCTTTGGCGTTGAACACCGATCCAAGCAGGTCTGTAGCCACAACAACGGTGATCTTGCTGCCGGAGTATGGGTTGTATGTACGTACTATCGAGTAGTCGATCTGCGGGCCTACTGCCAGGGCAGTGTTGCTCGGGAGTGTCCACGGAGTAGTTGTCCACGCCAGGAACATGGGCGTACCCCAGCCCTTCATCGGCTCGATCGGGTCGATAGCCTTGAACTCGGCTATGCAGGTTGTGTCCTTCACATCGCGGTAGCATCCGGGCTGGTTGAGCTCATGCGAGCTCAGGCCTGTTCCGGCGGCCGGCGAATAGGGCTGTATGGTGTAGCCTTTATATAGATAGCCTTTCTTGTAGAGCTGGGCAAGAAGCCACCATACGCTTTCAATATATCTGTTGTCGTAGGTTATGTATGGATCGGTCAGGTCTACCCAGTAGCCCATGCTCTCGGTAAGGGTTTCCCACTCACGGGTATATTTCATCACCTCGTGCCGGCAGGCTGCATTGTAGTCGTCAACCGATATCTTCTTGCCGATATCCTCCTTGGTTATTCCCAGGCTCTTTTCAACGCCGAGTTCAACTGGCAGGCCGTGTGTGTCCCATCCGGCCTTGCGCTTCACGTGAAAGCCTTTCATGGTCTTGTAACGGCAGAAAATATCCTTGATGGTGCGTGCCATGACATGGTGTATGCCGGGCATACCGTTTGCCGATGGAGGTCCTTCGTAGAACACGAACGAGGGCTGACCCTCGCGGACTTTCATGCTTTGCTCAAAGAGATTGTGCTCGCGCCACTGCTCGAGCATCTGCTTGTTGATCTCTGACAGATCAAACCCGTTATATTCGTTGAAGCGCTTCTTCATTTCTTTATGGAAAAAATTTTTGCAAAGATACTATTTTTTGACTGAAATTGCTATAGTTCGGGGTGTATCTCTGCGCTTTAGCGCTTTTTGAACCGACTATGTTGAAAAGTTGAAATGTTAAATCGGCATTTTGCTGAACACTTATTGTTGAACTAATGTTATAATTTCAAAAATCACTTAAATTCAACTATACAACACACCACCAAAATGAAAAAGACCCTAACAATGGCTGCCGCAGCAGCCGGCATTATGCTGATCCCGACCGGTTATGCCAACGCCCAAGAGGTAGTTGAGGTCGACGAAACTATCGTTACCGAACAGGTAGAATGCAAGGATACATATTCGTCGTCATGGCGCGACAACTGGTATATCCAATTGGGTGCAGGTATGCAGGTGCCCTTTGTTGACCGCAGCGAGAGCGGCAAAGACTACCAGCACCATATCACAGCGACCTACAATCTTGGCTTCGGCCACTGGTTCTCCCCCTATCTCGGTCTCCGGTTCAGCGGATACTATGGTAAGTTCCATTACGACTACAACCGGTTCTCATCGGCTCAGATGGCTAACCTGAACTTTGATATCCAGTGGGATATGCTCAACAGTATATGCGGCGTGAATTCCGACCGTGTGTTCAGCATCATACCTTATTTCGGAGTTGGTGGTATGTACACCTGGAACAATCCCGGTCATGAAGCGAATGTTCACGATGGTGACGGTCACCGCAAGACCCGCGAGTGGATGCTCCCCGTATCGGCAGGTATCCAGCTGCGTTTCCGTCTCTCGGAGTATGTTGACTTCTTCGCTGAGGCACGTGCCGCTTTCGTGGCCGACAATTTCAACAGTGTAGTTGTAGGCGATCCTATCGAGGCTGATGTAAGCGTGATCGGTGGTCTCAGCTTCAATATCGGAGGCCGCAACTTCAGCCGCACAAATCCTTGCGACTATCTGTCGTATATCAACAATCTCAACGGCAAGGTGAACGATCTCCGCGGCGAGCTCGCTACAACAGCGGCAGCCCTTGCAGAGGCAGAAGCACAGCTCCCGTGCCCGGAGGTTGTGGAATCGACCACAGTGATCGAGCAGGCTCCGCTTATGTCGACAGTACGCTTCACCATCAATTCGGCCAAGATCCGCAAGGAGGAAGAGGTGAATGTCTACAACATCGCCGAGTGGATGAAGGCTAACCCCGGTACGACCGTAGTAGTACAAGGCTTCGCTGACAAGGACACCGGTTCGTCTGCCTACAATATGCAGCTGTCGCAGCGTCGCTGCCAGGCCGTTGTCGATGCTCTCACTGGCAAGTACGGCATCAGCCCCGACCGTCTGGTAATGCAGGCCAACGGCTCAGACGTACAGCCTTACGGCGAGAACAACTGGAACCGTATCGTGATTTTCACTCAGCCGCAGTAATAATCCGGCATTGAATAATACATAAAACTCCTGCGGGAGCGCACATCGACAGATGTCCGCTCCCGCAGGTTGTGTTTAGCCGGTATATGTTCAACCTTCCTGTCCCCACGTCCTGGCAAGGCCACCTTCGCCGGTTTCCTTGTAAATGGACGGCAGATCGTGGCCGGTCTCCTTCATCACCTCTACCACGCGGTCGAATGACACGCGATGCGTACCATCGGTGAATGCCGAGTAGATGTTGGAGTCGAGCGCACGGGCGGCAGCATAGGCGTTACGCTCGATGCACGGTATCTGTACAAGGCCGCATACGGGGTCGCAGGTCATGCCAAGATGATGTTCCAGGCCCATTTCGGCGGCATATTCGATCTGTGCGGGCGATCCGCCGAACAGCTGGTTGGCTGCCGCCGCGGCCATGGCGCACGCCACTCCTACCTCGCCTTGACAGCCTACCTCGGCTCCGGCTATCGAGGCGTTGTGCTTCACCACGTTGCCGATGATTCCGGCAGTGGCAAGCGCCCTGGTTATGCGCGACTCGCTGAATTCGCGGCTTTTCCAGAGGTGGTAGAGCACTGCAGGAACCACACCGCACGATCCGCAGGTGGGCGCTGTGACAATCTCGCCGCCCGAGGCATTCTCTTCGCTCACGGCAAGCGCGTAGCTGAACACAAGGCCGCGGCTCTGAAGATTGGTCTTGTAGCCCGATGCACGCACATTGTAGCTGGCCGCGCGCCGGGTCAGTCCGAGCGGTCCCGGCAGAACTCCCTCGCTGTCGAGTCCGCGCTCTACGGCCGCACGCATCACTCGCCACACTTCGCTCAGATAGTCCCATATTTCCGGACCTTCACACATCTCCACGTATTCCCAATACGACCGGCCGGTCTTTTTGCACCAGTTGAGTATGTCGGTCAGCTTGTTCATGTCATACACATCGGGCGTGTCGACAGCCGAGGCACCTTCCTCGGCCAGTTGTCCGCCGCCTACACTGTAGATAGTCTGTGTGGCTGTGACATTGCCCTCATTGTCGAGTGCCTCATATTTCATTCCGTTAGGATGGAAGGGCAGGAAAACTGTCGGTTGCCAGATTATCTCGGCAGGAGCGACAGGAGTCATGCTCTCGAGTATGGCTACGTCGGTCATGTGGCCCTTGCCGGTAGCTGCGAGCGAGCCATAGAGGGTGACTCTGTATTTGGCTGCATCGGGATGGGCTGCCGCGAAGTTGGCGGCGGCGCTGCGCGGCCCCATGGTGTGACTCGATGACGGCCCTGTGCCTATGCGGTATAATTCTCTGATTGATTTCATGGTGATTGATAGGAGTTTGAAACAAGTCCGGCCGGCAACGCCCGAGAGCGTGCCGGCCGGGCCACTGTCATGTTATGTATTAATCGCGGAAGAATTTCATCAGGCGATTATCAATTTTCTTGTTACCTTGTATGATCTGGGGCATTGCGTTGCCGAGCATTGCATTGCCGCGGGTACGGTTGAAGTTGGAAGCGCTTTCGGTGAAGATGTAAGGACGGCCTTCGCTGTCTTCGTTGATCACTTGGAGCACTACAACCGCGCTGTTGCCTTTGAGCGGGCCTACGGTCTGACCCTTCTGGGCTACGGCCACTGTGCCGAGGATGTCGCTCTCGTTATAACCGAGGTGTGCGATGAGGGGCTGACCGAATGTCACGTTGGTTGAGTCGATCGACGAACCCATCAGCTGAGCATAGCCTGCCACGTCGTTTGCCTTGCCGGCATATTCGCTTATGAGGCTTTCTGCCTTTTTGTCGTTCATAGCTTCCTGAGAGAGAGTCTTGCGCAGCTGCGGATCGGTAGCGGGCAGATAGTCCTTGTAGATATCGTCGAGGGCTACGGCTATGAGCTGACCTGTCTGCTGGTCGCCGAACACGGGGCTAACTTCGCCTTTCTTGGCTTCGAGGGCCCAACGGATTGCCGAGCGGGTATCCTCGATACGTCCGATCTGGGGTGTCGATACGCTGACATAGGCCGGAACGGCTGTGTAACCTGCCTTTGCTGCGTTCTCGCTGAAGAGGGCTGCGGTATTGTTCTCGCGGATGAAGTCGCGGAGGTCTGCCTCAAGCTTGTTGACTGTGGCGTTCGACGGCTCGGCGCTGAATGTCACTACAGCTATGTCTACGATGTTGACTGGCTGCTTGCGGCTGCGTACGCGCATTACACGTGCGCCCTGGGCCACAACTGCTGTGTCGGGAGTGAACCATGTGCCGGCCTGTGCGTCAAGTATTGTTGAGCGCATCTCGCCCATCTGCGGATTGCTGAGCTGAACCCAGATCGAGTCCTGGGCCTGGCCTTCGGCGGCTTCGGCAAGGGTAGTGGTGCCATTGTTGAGAGCGGCGATTATCGAGTCGGTGTGAGCCTTTGTGCCGGAGATCATGGCGAAGTCTATGCAGGCCGAGTCAACCTCTACGCTGCGGTCGAGCAGCTTGGCAAGCATATACTCGTTTCCGATGTGGCTTATCACCTCAGCCGATCCTGTCTTGGCTGAGTCGGCGAAAGCCTTGAGGCTCTTGTCGGTGATGGCGCTGTTGGCAACGCGGTTGCGGTTGACCACAAAGTCGTTCATATCGGCCAGACCGTCGGTCGAGGGCTGGGTGAGCAGGGCTACCTTGGCATCGCCTACACGGCTTTCGGCAGCTATCAGATCCTCCTTCGAGGGGGCGATGCTTACGGCTATGTAGTTGATGGCGCGCTGCTGTTCGGGCAGACGGTAGAGTTCCTTCTGCTTGTTCCATACCTTTTCTATCTCGGCGTCGGTGGGCTCGAACTGATCATCGGCCAGCGATGAGTAGTCCTTCTTGGCGAATGTCACCTGGCGTGTCACGGCGTTCTCTTCGTAGATCGCCTTGGCGTCAAGGTCGTTGGCGGTGATGGCGCCGTTAAAGAGGGTAGCGTATTTCTGAGCTAAGAGCGACTGTTCCATCTGGTTCTCGAGGCTGCTCCAGAGCTGACGGAACTGAGCCGAGGTGGCGGCGTCGAGGTTGTATTTGGTAGGATTGGTGGCGATGTCGCAGAGCTGACGTGCGCTCTCCATGCCATACTGCTGCTGAACGAATGCGTCCATATACTGCGATCCGGGTCCTACGAGCGCGTTGGTAAGCTCCTCGTCGGTCACGGTCAGGCCGAGTTTGTTGTATTCCTCGGTCATCAGGGCCTCGTTGATCATCTGCGAGAGCACCTGCTGTTGCAGCACGGCGCCGTCCACTTTCTGACCGCTGGCCTGAAGCTGCTGGTTGGCCATCTCGAGGCGGCTCTGGAATTCCTGTACGTCAATGCTTTGGCCGTCGACTTTGGCTACGGTGGTGCCGCCGCCAAACAGGGTGTGGCCTGAGTTGAAGAAGTCACCGATAACAAAGGCCAGCAGGGCCAGACCGATGATCACGAGCAGAAGCACTGAGTGGCTTCTGATTTTCTCTAATGTTGCCATTGGTTTATTAAGGTTGCGATATTTTTTGTTGCGCTATGATTGGGTATGTTTTTAAGGCCGCGTGCCGCCTGCATCCTGCCTGCGGCGCGCGTTTAGCGCACAAAGATAGTTATTTTAGCGCTATAACCCAAATTTTCGTTACATTACGCTTGTTGCGGCGGCTCACGATATGCCGAAAGCGGCCTTCACCGAATCCACCATGTCGAGCTTTTCCCATGGGAACAGACACACGTCGATATCCTTCGCTCCCTCGTAGCGCGATGTGAAGTGCTTCGTTATCTCGCGCGGTTCGCGACCCATGTGGCCGTAGGCGGCTGTCTCCTCATAAATGGGAGTGCGCAGTCTGAAGCGTTCCACTATCTGCGCCGGTTTCATCGGAAACAGCTCCGCAACCTTGCGCGAGATCTCGCCGTCGCTCATGCCTACGTGCGCCGTGCCGCGTGTGTCAACCGTCAGGCTCACAGGCTCAGCCTTGCCTATGGCGTAGGCCACCTGCACCAGTGCCTCCTCCGACACCCCCGCAGCCACAAGATTCTTGGCTATGTGACGGGCGGCATAGGCAGCCGAGCGGTCCACCTTGCTCGGATCCTTGCCCGAGAATGCGCCACCGCCGTGGGCGCCGCGTCCGCCGTAAGTGTCCACTATTATCTTGCGGCCTGTAAGACCGGTGTCGCCGTGCGGGCCGCCTATCACAAACTTGCCCGTCGGATTCACCAGCAGCTCCACGTCGTCGCCTATCATGGCGGCTGTCGCCGGGTCGAGCTGGGCCTTCACGCGGGGCAGCAGCACGGTGCGCACATCATGCTCTATGGTGGTGCGCATAGCCTCGTCGGCCGTAGCCTGGTCTATCTCGCCGGTGCTGGCGATAAACTCATCGTGCTGTGTCGACACCACTATTGTCCTCACGGCCACAGGACGGCCCTCCTGGGTGTATTCAACGGTCACTTGGCTCTTCGAGTCGGGGCGCAGATAGGTGCGCACGTGTCCGTGCTCGTCGGTGTAGACCATTTCCTTACCCTCGCGGCGTATATCGGCCAGCACGCGCATTATCAGATGGCTCAGATGCAGCGGAAGAGGCATATAGCTCTCCGTCTCACGGCACGCATACCCGAACATCATGCCCTGGTCGCCCGCGCCCTGCTCCTCGCCCTCGCCGTTGCGCTCCACGCCGCGGTTTATATCCGGACTCTGCTCATGGATAGCCGACAGGATGCCGCACGACGACGCGTCAAACTGAAGCTCGCTCCGGTCATAGCCTATGCGGTTTATCACCCCGCGTACAACCTTGGGTATGTCTATATATGCCTTGCTCTTTACCTCGCCGGCAACCACCACCTGGCCCGTTGTGACCAGTGTCTCGCATGCCACCTTCGAGTCGGGATCATGGGCCAGGAATGCGTCGAGTATGGCATCGCTTATCGCGTCGGCCACTTTGTCGGGGTGACCTTCGCCCACCGATTCCGATGTGAATAGATAGTTCATTGATATGTATATGATTGATATTAGTAAAAAATAAACGAACGGACACGGCTGCCGCCGATCCGCTCTTCCTGCAAAAATGCTTCCGCAATTACCCCCATCCGGCCGTCGATCTCATTATCTTAGCCGTGAGGTAGCAGTTTTAGCATTTTTTAGAGTGGTTGCAAGCAGCCAAATTTTTCCACTGCCGCAAAGTTAGCGCTTTTTCACGACTCTGCCAAATCTTTCTGGACATGCCATCGCATACTCTAATTAACTTATAATTTGCAATATTAAATTTCTGTAACTTTAAATTATTAAGGTGAAGCTCTCGCTATAGATGTGTTTGTCAACAGTTTTTCTTATTTTTTTTGTTAAAATGTTGTACTAAATGATATAAAGTCCGTATATTTGCCAGCATATCCGTGATGTGACTTGCACATCTCGGTGTACGTGTGTAATATTAGTAATTATTCTTTTAGTTCTACCAAATCTTATGCCAAAGCATTTAATTACGGGCATAATGAGCGCTGCTCTTCTTGCAGGGGGGGGTATGTAGCTCACGCTCAGAATGTTAGCGCGACACAGCAGGCCGCTATTTGTACAGGCCAGGTGCTGTCGAACACCGGAGAGGAAGTGATTGGAGCTACCATCAAGGTCAAAGGTACCGACAAGGCTACCAGCACAAACATCGATGGTAAGTTCTCACTTACAGGTATCAAAAAGGGAGCCGTGCTCGAAATCTCCTGCATCGGCTACAACAACGTTGAGGTCACCTGGAATGGCGAACCTCTTAACATCACAATGAACGAATCTACCAACGAGCTCGACGAGGTCGTTGTCGTTGGTTATGGCGTTCAGAAAAAAGCAAACGTAACCGGTGCCGTATCAACTATGAGCGCCAAGGCCATTGAAAATCGTTCCGTCGCTTCTATTTCGGCAGCAATGGCCGGTGAGATGCCTGGCGTTGTTGTTGTGCAGTCTTCAGGTGCTCCCGGTGGTCAGACCGGTTCTATCACTATCCGTGGTAACAACACTATCAACTCTGCTTCGCCGCTCGTTATTGTAGATGGCGTTCCCGGTTCGATGAATAACATCGACCCTCAGGATGTTGAGTCAATATCTGTCCTCAAGGATGCCGCTTCTGCTGCCATCTACGGTGTGCAGGCCGCTAACGGCGTTATTCTTATAACGACCAAGAAGGGTAAGCTCAATGCCGCACCCAAGATTTCTTACTCAGGCATGGTGAGCAGCACAAGCCCCACTACTAAGCTTGATCCCGTTAATGCCTACGAGTACACTTTCCTCATGCGTGAGGCGTTGCTCAATGGTAATCCCAATGCCAATGTAGCTTCCTACGACGCCGCTATCAAGAAGTATGAGAGCGGTGAACTCGATAAGGAGGGTACCAACTGGTGGGATGAGACCTTCAAGAGCCACGGCACTGAGACCTCTCATACAGTTCAGATCAACGGTGGTTCTGCCAATACTACCTACATGGCTTCTCTCGGCTATCTCTATCAGGGTGGTATGCTGTCGCAGACCGACTACAACCGCTATAACGTCCGCTCCAACCTCGACTCCAAGATCAGACCCTGGCTCTCTGCTGGTCTTCAGATCGCTTTCGACCGTGGTATCTCAAAGGACGGTAATACCGGTTATGCAAGCATCGTTCAGCATGTCAACCGTCTGAACGCCACTCTGCCGGTATATACCGAGGATGGTGGTTTCGCTTCTCCCGGTTCTATGCAGAACCCTGTTGCCGAGGCTCAGAAATATGCTACCGGTATTTCGCGTCGCACTACCGACAATATGAATACCAACATCTACCTCAATATCACCCCTATTGAGGGCTTGAGCATCCGTCCGCTTTTCTCTTGGCGCTATAATTCTCAGGATTACTTCGCATTCAAGAAGACTCTTTACTACGACAATACCTGGAATGCGGGTGATAACAGTACCCGTAGCGGTAGTCACAACTACTACAACTACAACTGGATGACCTATCAGGCTGTAGCAAGCTACATGAAGACGCTTGCCGAGAATCACAATATCAACCTGATGGCTGGTTACGAAGCTCAGCACTACACCTACCGTTACACTATCTCGACCCGCGAGGGTGGTGGTGACAACGCTCTTGATCAGGTACTTGATGCTTTGGCAACTTCTTCTATGAAAAATAATGACAACGGTGATGAGCTCAACCGTCGTTCATGGTTCGGCCGTGTGCAGTATGACTACGCAACACGCTATCTCTTTGAGGCCAACTTCCGTGCCGATGCTTCCAGCCGCTTCCCCAAGGACAACCGTTGGGGTTACTTCCCCGCTTTCTCTGCCGGTTGGCGTATCAGTCAGGAAAGCTTCATGGAAGGTACCCGCGATTGGTTGGATCAGCTGAAGCTTCGTATCGGTTGGGGTAAGACCGGTAACGAGGAGCTTAACGAATACTATCCGGCTGTTGCAACATACGCTTACTTTAACTCTTACATCGGTCACAACCAATATGCTTCTCTCTACGAGAGCCGTTACGTGAATCCCAACCTCAAGTGGGCTACCGTGACCAACTATGAGTTTGGTATCGAGGCTTCGATGTTCAACAACCGTCTGTCTTTCGAAGGATCTGTTTACCATCGCAATACCTCCGACATGCTTCTTAATCTCCCGATCCTGACAGTGCTTGGTGTGGGAGCACCTGCCCAGAATGCAGGTTCGGTTATAAACAATGGTGTTGACATTACCATCAGCCACCGCAACCGCATCAACAAGGATTGGAGCTACAGCATTACTGTCAATGCCGGTTACAACCATAACAAGATCTCCAACCTCAGAGGTACGGATGGCCAAGTGCCCAATTCGGCTCCCCTTTGGTATCTTCAGGGTGAGGCAATCGGTTCTTACTATGGATACATTTGCGACGGTATTTTCAAGGACGAGGCTGAAGTTGAGGCCGGACCGCTCCGCACTGGTACTGAAAAACCCGGTAACCTCCGTTTCAAGGACATATCCGGTCCTGATGGTGTGCCCGATGGTAAGATCACTGAGGCTGACCGTGCTGTCATGGGTAAGATCAACCCGTCATGGATGGGTGGCGTGAATATTGGTGTCAACTTCCGCGACTTCGACCTCTCCATGTTGTGGCAGGGCGCTTTCGACTACGAGCGTTACATGACCGGTGAGGCTTCTCAGGCTTTCTATAACAACGGCACTATGAACAAGTGGCAGATGAGAGAGCGTTGGACTCCGGAAAATCCCAACGGAACATATCCCCGTCTCTACTCCAACTCTTCAGGCTCGCCCGATGTTATTGCCAACTCATTCTGGTGTGAGGACGCAAGCTATGTCCGCCTGAAGAATCTGACTATCGGTTATACTCTTCCCCGTGCTCTGACCGAAAAAGCCGGTATCGATCTGGTGCGCGTCTTCTTCAATGGTGAGAATCTCCTTACTTTCTCTAAGATCTACGACAAGGGTATCGACCCGGAGGCTCCCGCAGGTCGTGGCGCATACTATGCCAACGTGCGCAAGCTCTCGCTTGGTCTTAAGGTATCATTCTAATCAATCAAGCTTCAATGAAAAACATTTTAACTACTATATTCGCATCGGTGGCGCTGGTTTTCGGAGCAAGCTCGTGTGTTGACCTCGACACTGCGCCTCTCGACCAGAAATCGACTGCCACTATGTGGCAGACCCCTGAGGATGCCGAGCAGGGTGTTTCGGTTCTCTATGCATATCTTTCAAACCCTATGGATCAGGCATCTTCAGATATTTATACTGACAATGCTGTCCATGGTATCAAGTGGGCTGTCGGCCAGCAGGCTCATGGTGTATGGGATCCTGCCGACTTCGGTTGGAGTGGTGAATACCAGTACATACGTTGGGCAAATCTCGTTTTTGCTAACATTGATAAAGTTGAGGGTCTGACCGAGTCGCAGCGCAACAATATCCTTGGTCAGGCATATTTCTTCCGTGGCCTTATCTATTTTGATCTCATTCGCCAGTTCGGTGATGTGCCCTACACCACGGAGCCGCTCGATCTTGATGACCAGGCTGATATTGTCCGCACAGACTGGAAGACTGTCTACGACAACGTGATGGCCGACCTCGACCAGGCTATAGCTCTTCTCCCTGCCAATGTGGCTGCTTCCGATGGTCGCGCCGGCAAGGCTCTCGCCTATGCTGTCAAGGCTCGCGCCGCTCTCTACTTTGCTAATCCCGACTGCCAGCACTATGTTGCCAATGGCTATCAGACAGCTGCCGATTGTTCCAAGGCTATCATGGACATGGGCACATATGGCCTCTACGAGGGTGACTATGCAGGTACTGCTAAGGATTATACCGGCAATTATGCATCGCTGTTCTGGGATCTTAACATCGACAACAGTAAGGAGAGCCTCTTGACCAAATATTACTTCGGTGGTTCGATTCAGAGCACTTATTACATTGGATTCAATGCCTTCCCGACTCTCGGTTGGGGTGGTACGAACCCCACCCAGGGTTTTGTTGACTGCTTCGAGGACTGCGAAGGTGCTCCTATCTCCGAGTCTAAGATCTTCGATCCTCTCCATCCTAATCTGAACCGTGACCCGCGTCTCACAGCCAATGTCTTCTTCTCGGGTGACCACTGGTATGATGTGGAGATTGACACAAAGCCTCTTCCCTCTGCAGGTGTCCGCGCTCTCTATCCCGTAGGCTGCGGTGATGCTACCCTTACAGGTTATCACACCAAGAAGTGGCTCAATCCTGAGGTTCATCCTCAGGTTGGCGGTTGGAATCAGTATGATGTCGCCGCTGGTTTTATCCGTTATGCTGAGGTCCTTCTCACTTATGCTGAAGCAAAGAACGAGCTTACTCCGCTCGATCCTACTGCCTTTGCGGCTGTCAATCAGGTTCGTGCTCGTGTCGGTATGCCTGCTCTTCAGAATACCGATCCTTCCAAGCCTACCTATTGCGCTACTCAGGACGCTCTCCGTCAGCGCATCCGCAATGAGTGGCGTGTAGAGTTCTGCTTCGAGGGTGACCACCGTCAGTGGGATGCCCGTCGTTGGAACATCGCTACCGATGTCCTCAACGCACCGCGTTACACCTACAAGTATACTCTCCGTCAGGATCCTGCTAACGCTAAGCCTGAAGATAACGGCATGGTTTGCGACCTCTATGTTGGTGAGGCCGAGGAAATCACCAACCAGATTATCCGCTATCAGCCCCACAACTACCTTTACCCGATTCCTCAGGGCGAACTCGATCTCCGCAAGGATCTCGGTCAGAACCCCGGCTATTGATAATTTAGTATAACAAATGTGCAGGGTGACCCCTGTCACCCCGCACATGGTTCCTTAGAGTCTTGATCCTTAAGTGTATACCTTTATTTTTATTTGATAATTGGTTAGGATAGACTGCTGATTATTCAGTGAGGGAGGGGCGACGTGTGTCGCTCCTCCCTGATTTTTTATCAACCCGCCCTGTCCTCCGCTTTTTCCAACTTTAACTACTCAGATTTTGTCACTCCCTCCCTATGTTGTAACTTTGTATGTTAAAGCATTATACCGATCTACTGAAATGAATCGAAACAGACTGTTATGTCCCGTAGTCACCGCCGGACTCACCGCGGCCTATTGGGCTCTCTACAACGGCTGGCTCAGCTACGTGCTCTTCTATCACGACCGTCACCGCCTCTTCATCTATGCCTCCGACTACATTCGCCGGCGTAGCGCGATCGACGGCTGGACAGAAGTGATCAACGACTTTGTTACACAGTTCTGCCACATACCCTGGCTCGGAGCGCTCATCCTCGCCCTGTTGTGCGCCCTCGTCTACCCCCTCTCGCAGCGCCTCATCCGTCAGCTCACCGGATTCCCCGACATACCCATGCTCTCCGTGGCCGCCAGCGTCCTCGTTTTCCTCTCTACCGCATCCATCGCGCATGGACCCACACTCGCCTGGGCTGTCCCCGCAGTTCTCGCAGTCGCCACCATTCTCGCCGGTATCCTCCTTCCCGCGCGCTGGCTCGACAAAGGCCTCCGGCGCGCCCGCAACGTCCGCAAACTCGTGTGGCTCTCCCTCCTCCTCGCCATCGCCTATCTTGCCTGCGGTTACGTCTGGCTCTTCAGAAATATCAACCGCTCCGAGCGCACCATGCTCCTTACCGAGCAGGCCATGTCCCGTGGCGACTGGGACGGCGTTGTCCGCATGGCCGATGCATACCTCAACTCCGGCCGTCAGAACAAACTCATGGTCATGTTCCGCTCCATAGCCCTTGCGCGCAAAGGCGAGCTCGCCCAGCGCATCATGGACATCCCCCAGGTCTATGGCATCGAAGGCATCTTTATGCCCTGGCGCAGCGACAAGCGCGAGAGCGAATATGGCTACTACATTTACGAACTCGCCGGACACATCAACGAAGCCCACCGGTGGGAGTTTGAGGCAATGACCGCCTGGGGCCCCACAGCCCCCCACCTTGTCAATCTCGCCCGCTTCAACATAGCCATGGGCCGCCCGCAGGTCGCCGACCGGTTCCTCCGGCAGCTCGACAAGACCCTCATGTACCGTGGCGAGGCTCGCCGGCTGCGCGGTGCCCTCGAGGCCGGCAAGGTCGATGGCCTCGTCTACAGGCTGGCCGCCGACACCACCCAGACCAATATGTTCGCAAACGTATTCAACATCACCTCCGAGCTCATGGCTCTCAACAGCGCCGATCCCGCCGATCCCACTGTCCGCGACCTCCTGCTCGTGTCCCTCCTTCTCTCCAATCGTGTCGAAGACTTCGTCGACCGGCTCCCTCACGATCTCAACCCCATGCCGCAGCTCTACCAGGAAGCCCTTATGGTCTACAAGCTCAAGGTGGGCGATGAAGCCTTTGCCGCCGAAGGATGGACCATCAGTCCCGACGTCCAGTCCCGCTTTGTGAGCTACGCCGAAGCCTCCGGCCATACCGATCCCATGAGCCTTGCCGCACGCTACGGCCACACCTACTGGTTCTATCTCAACCACATGAGCCCCTACGGCTCCAAGGCCACACGATTTGCCGATCTCCAACCGACAATACCCACCGATGAAAATACTAAATAAAATAGCGCTCCCCGCGCTGCTCGCTCTCGCCCTCTCATCATGTGGCGGAGCTTACACCCCTCCCGACCACCAGGCCGGATCTCCCGCCGATATGTTCCCCGACTATTCCGGAGTCACCGTGCCACCCAATCTCGCGCCCCTCAACTTCCGCATCCTCAACCCCGCCGACGAGTTTCAGGCAGCCGTTTGGGCCCCCGGTAGCGATAGCCCGCAGATCGTGGTAACCAGCTCCGACGGCCTCATGGAGATACCCCTCGATGAGTGGCGCGCGTTGCTCTCCGCCCACAAGGGCGACAGCCTCACCATCACCACCGCCACCCGCGATGGCTCCGGTTGGACCGGCTACACACCCATGACGCTCTATGTTTCGCCCGACACCATCGACGGCTACCTCGCCTATCGTCTCCTCTATCCCGGCTATGAGCTCTGGAACGAGATGGGCATCTATCAGCGCGACCTCTCCACCTACACCCAGACTCCCATCATGGAAAACAAAGACGTCGACAAGATGTGCATGAACTGTCACAGCTTCTCCGCCGGCGATCCCAACACCATGATGATGCACGTCCGTGGCAAGGATGGCGGCACACTCATCCATACCGATGGCCGCACACGCAAGGTCAACCCCTCACCCGAGGGAATGGCCCACGGAGCCACATATCCCGCCTGGAGCCCCAAAGGCCGCTTCATAGCCTTCTCCGCCAACGATGTCAGGCAATTCTTCCATCGCTCCGGCACGAAGACTATCGAAGTCTCCGATATGGCCGCCGACCTCATGGTCTACGACACGCAGGACAACCGCGCCTTCACCGACTCCGCCATCTGTGGCGACCGCTATATCGAGACATTCCCTACATGGGCCCCCGATGGCGAAACTATTTACTTCTGTCGCGCCGAGCAAGCCGCCGGTGCCGCTATCGACAGCGTCCGCTACGACCTCTGTCGTGTCAGCTTCGACCCCTCGACAGGCAAGTTCGGCCAGGTTGAGAAAATCTACGATGCACGTGCCGAAGGCAAATCAGTCAGCTTCCCCCGTGTCTCACCCGATGGCCGTTGGCTCATGATCACACGTTCCGACTACGGCAACTTCTCCATCTGGCACCCCGAGAGCTCATTGTGCATCATCGATCTCACCGACATGTCTCTGCGCGAGATGGACGAGGTCAACGCACCCGGTGCCGTCGACAGCTACCACTCCTGGTCATCAAATGGCAAATGGTTTGTCTTCAGCTCAAAGCGCATCGACGGCCTATGGGCACGCCCCTTCATCGCCGCATTCGATCCCGCCACCGGTCGTGCCGGCAGTCCCATTCTGCTTCCCCAGCTCGACCCCGACATCTACAAAGAGATGTTGCAGACCTTCAATGTCCCCGAGCTTGTCAGAGGCCACGTCGACTTCAGCGCCGACCTCCTCGACGCCGTCCACACCCCTCCCTCCCGCGCCGTCATGAACTGACCCCCATCCGACCCGATCACAAACGATTTTCAGGGTTGGAGTGTTCCTATTTCAGGAGTAATCGTTATATTTGCACTTGTAAACAGTCGATTATGAAACTGATTGAGCTTAACCTGCAACGCATTATTGATCTGTGCCGTCGGCACAAGGTCAAGTCGCTTTCTGTCTTTGGTTCCATCCTTACCGATAGATTCAACGACCAGAGCGATGTGGATCTGCTTGTTGATTTTGAACCCATCGACCCTGATAAGGAGGACTATGTGCGCAACTACTTCGATTTGCTGGATGCGTTGGAAAGTTTGTTTAGCCGTAAAGTAGACTTGATAGAAGAAAAAGCCCTGCGCAACAAATACTTCATCGCCAACATCAACCGCACAAAACGTGTGATTTATGGCTGATATAGAAATACTCACTTTCCTTCAAGACATTTTGGATGCGATAGCCGATGTTGAAAGTTTCTTCGATGGCTATCCGATGCGCTTCGATGTTTTTGAAAAAGACTATTTACGCAGAAGTGCCGTTGAGAGAAAAGCGGAGATTATGGGTGAGGCGATGAATAGAATAAAAAAAGCGGACCCCACAATAGAGATTCCAAATGCAAGAGACATAATCGATACTCGCAACAGAATCATACACGCTTATGACAATGTTCGCCCTGAATTTCTATGGGGTTTGGTTGTGCGCCATATTCCGCAACTTAAAAAAGACGTGTCACAGATCATTGCTGAATACGAGGCCCGATACAATCGTGAGAATAATACGGATTCAGAACACCCTCTTACTTAACCGGATATAACCACTTATTGGTTTGGTTAGAGTATGTTTATATCTCTAACCAAACCGATAGGTGGCTGTTTTTACTCAGAGAGTCAGCTCATCTACAACGTTGCCGTCTATATCGAGCACCTTGAGTCTCATGTCGTTTCCGCGCTTGGTCAGCACAGCCATGCGTGCCGAAGTGTGACGCGGTCCGCCACCTACCATCACAGGAAATGGATTGCCAAGTTCCCCCTTCTGATGCAGACGGTAGCGGTGCGTGTGGGCCGCAAGATTTATGTCAAACGGTGCCTCCGCGATTATCGGCATCCACAGCTCGTTGCAAGGCTGATACTTGTCCGTGTTGCCCCACAGGGGTATGTGGTGTATCAGAACATGGCGATTTGCGTTTTTAAACGGCTCCGACGCTATCTCAGCCTTCAGGAAGTCGGCCTGTTCCTGGTGCAGACGGTCAAAGTCGTTCAGACCGTAATACACCCACGTGCTGTCAGGCTTGTCCTCGCCGCAGTCAAGGGTCACGAAGCGCGTGTCGCCCCAGTTGAAAGCACCGTAGGTCAGACCGCCCGGATAGTCAAACAGCGTCGGCATTCCCGATGAATAAGCGTTGCGTATCTCATGGTTGCCACGTATTATGAACGACGGGACCGACGCCAGATTGTAGGCATCCGCGAGATCATGTATCGCCTGCAGCGCATCCATGCGGTCCGATGGCTCCGGAAGGCAGTCGCCGTTAAACACTATGAAGTCATGAGGTATGCTTGCGGCCAGCACAGCCATCGAGTCCACCGTAGGCTTATAGCAGTGGAGATCGTTGAGTATTATCGCCGTGAAGTCAGTGGTATTGTCTGTTGGTGTCGTGAATGAATGGAATGGCGACACATAGGTCGAATCACCGAACTCCTTGTGATAGGCTTTGTTGACAGTGATTTCCCTTGCGCCCACACGGTAGTAGTAGCGCTGGCCCGGCTTCAGGTTCTCCAGACGCACCTTGTGCTCCGCATCGTGGACCACCTCCTGGCCTGCATACAGTTGGCGTTCGCGCAGTCGCTCGCCCGCGACTGTGTCCGTGGTATACTCTACCCACGATGTCACCGATACAGGGCTTTGATACATGATGGTGACACCCGTAGGACAGATATTCTGAAGATAGGGAGTGCGGTAGATCAGACTGTCGACCGGAGCTGCGGCAAACCCGCATAGCTGTGACGTGGCGCATACGGCAAGCGCCAGAATGGATTTGTACATTGTTAAGTTAAATGATTGGTGTATTTTTTAGAGATAATGATAATGTAATGTGTCTTTAAAAGAGCGACCGACTGCTGTGGCGGTTTGCCAGAGAAGCCGGTCGCGCTATGATTGTCTGTTCTGTTTATTCGCCTATATCCTGACGGATAGCCTCGATCTTGGCCTCGGCATCCGCTATAGCCTGGTCATAGCCTTCGGGCGATTCGAGTGTGCCCTTCACCTCTATGTAGAACTTTATCTTGGGTTCTGTTCCCGAGGGACGTACGCTTACCTTCGAGCCATCGGCTGTGAACCACTGTAGCACATTGCTTGTCGTAGGCATATCAAGCTCTGTCGTGGTGCCCGTTGTGGTGTCGGTCATGCGGAGCGTTCCGTAGTCCTTCACTATTGTCACATTGCTGCCGCCAAGCTCTGTGGGAGGATTCTCGCGGAATCTCTTCATCATTGCCTGGATCTCTTCGGCGCCGCTCTTGCCCTTGCGAACTACTGAGATACCCTTCTCGCGCGAGAAACCATACTTCATATAGATATCCTGGAGCATGCCTAAGAAATCAAGACCCTTGTCCTTCGCCCATGCTGCTATCTCGGCCATCAGGCTTATGGCGCTCACGCTGTCCTTGTCGCGGCAGAAGTCCTCTGCAAGGAAGCCGTAGCTCTCCTCGCCGCCACCCAGATAGCGGGCTGTGCCTTCATGATCGCGGATCACGGCGGCGATCCACTTGAAGCCCGTGTAGCAGTCAAACATCGGAACACCGCACTTGTCGGCTATCGACTTGATGGTCTCGGTGGTCACGATTGTCTTTACTATATATTCCTTGCCTGTCAGACGGCCTAACTCCGCGTTGCGGGTCAGGATATAGTTCAGCAGGATCATGCAGATCTGGTTACCGTTGAGCAACACATATTCACCCTGCTTGTTGCGGATCACAGCACCTATGCGGTCCGCGTCGGGGTCACTGGCTACCACGAGGTCTGCCCCTACCTCCTTGGCCTTGGCTATTGCCATGGCCATCGCCGAGGGAACCTCCGGATTGGGCGACTCTACCGTGGGAAAATTGCCGTCAGGTATATCCTGTTCCGGAACGTGGATTATGTCCGTGAATCCGTAGCGGCGCAGCGAATCGGGCACCAGCTTCACGCCTGTGCCGTGTATCGGGGTATATACTATCTTCAGATCGTGGTGGCGCTCTATGGCCTCGGGACTCAGCGACAGTCCCTTTATGGCTGTCAGGAACGCGTCATCTATCTCCTCGCCTATTATCTCGATGAGATCCTTGTTGCCGCCGAACTTTATATCTCCAACTCCGGCTATGGCCTCCACCTCATTGATGATGTTCACATCGTGCGGCGCGATTATCTGCGCACCGTCTGCCCAGTATGCCTTGTAGCCGTTATACTCCTTGGGATTGTGGCTCGCCGTGATGTTCACACCGCTCTGGCAGCCTAAGTGACGTATGGCGAACGAAAGCTCCGGAGTCGGACGGAATGAATCGAACAGATACACCTTGATGCCGTTGGCCGAGAAGATGTCGGCCACTATCTCGGCGAACTTGCGCGAATTGTTGCGCACATCATGACCCACGGCTACCGAGATCTGGGGCAGATCGGCAAAGGCCTTCTTCAGATAATTGGCAAGACCCTGGGTGGCCGCGCCTACTGTATAGATGTTCATTCGGTTCGTGCCGGCACCCATTATGCCGCGCAGTCCGCCCGTGCCGAACTCCAGGTCGCGGTAGAAGGCATCTATTAGGGCTGTCTTGTCGGGATTGTCGAGCATCTGACGAACTTCGGCACGTGTCTCCTCATCGTATGCGTCCGTAAGCCAGGCCTGAGCCTTGGCGACTACGCTCTCGATGAGCTGTTGGTTGTTATCTTCCATGTTTTGATAAATTAGATTGTTCAGGATCGTAGGTGCGACACGCAAATCGGGTCACACTGCAAATATAACCTTTTTTATTAGAAAAACAAAATCGACCCGGCTCAGTTGCCCTCTGCTTCTCTTTTGATCCTCTTTTTGGTACTGTGGTTCAGGTCAAGATCCGTGTATACAGGCCACCCGAACCTTCCTTTTGCCATTGTTACTGATACACAGCTGTTTACGCGCAAACTCGAAAATTTCGACGCGCTCACCTGCAGATCTCGCGACTTACCGCCTGGGAAACAGAGAGTTACGTAGTAAACGGTCCGTTTTTGACCCGTCGAAATGTAATGTTTTCCCGCTCTGCGGCGCACATCTCGCTTCTCCGTATGCTTGCTGATTATCTCTGCCTGCTCCGTGTGGCTCGACTCTTTGTCCGCCCATACATAGTTGATAGTCAGGATAATGGCTGCTGCGATACACGTGCCGTACACCACTCCCGCAGTCGCCCGCAATATCCTGTTGTTCTCCGCTTTCACAACAAGCAGAAAACCCGCTAATACCCCGATACTCAGCGAGATACCTATTATTACCGCCGGCGGCACAAACGTCCGCCAGTACATCGCAATTGCCTCACCTGCAATGAATAAGAGCAAAAATACAGCCCCCACTAAAACCGCTATCCTATATTTTCTCATACCTCAATGGATTTTGTACCACAAATTTAGCCATTGTTCCCGGAAATTGCGTAATTTTGTGCATCATTTTCATATTTCACAAACCCCAATACTCTATTACAAAAAGCATGAACAGTATGATGAAGAAATTATCACTGATCTGTATTTGTCTGATTGCGTGCGCAATGGGAGCTTCTGCACAGTTCAATCTCAAGAAAGCTGTGAGCGGAGCGGCCAAGGCTGCCCAAGCTGTCACTCTCACCGATGAGCAGATGGCTGCCTATGTGAAGGAATCCGTTGATTGGATGGACAAGCACAATCCTGTGCTTCCCGATGATGATCCGTATGTGATACGTCTTAAAAAACTGACCGATGGACTGACAGAAGTAGAGGGTATGCCTCTTAACTTCAAGGTTTACAATGTAATAGATGTGAATGCATTCGCTTGCGCCGATGGCAGTGTGCGTGTGTTCTCGTCGCTGATGGATATAATGAACGACGATGAGTTGCTGGGTGTGATCGGCCATGAACTCGGTCATGTAGCTAAACATCACAGTAAGAAGGCATTCCGCACGGCTCTTCTCACAGATGCTCTGAAGGATGGTGTTTCATCGACAGGTGGTGTGGCTGCGCAACTGTCTGATTCACAGCTTGGTGTACTGAGCGATGCTGTGATCAACGCCAAATTCTCTCAGAAGCAGGAATCGGAGGCCGACGAATATGGCTATGATTTCCTGAAGAATCATGGCAAGAACCCGCGCTCAATGGCTGCCGCTTTCGAGCGTCTGCAGTCGATGGAAGGTGGAGCAGGCAAGCAAAGTGCTGTGGCTAAGATGTTTTCATCACATCCAGATACAGCTACACGTATCAAGAAAATGAATGAGCGTGCCGACAAAGACGGTATCCCCGCTTTGGAAACCGCTGAATAATATACAGTTAACACATTCGCTGAAAAAAGGGCATACCGGGAACCCGGCATGCCCTTTATAGGCGATTGATATTTACAGGTAGTGGTATTATGATTGTCAACTACCTGATATATAGTAGAATATGGCAGTAGATTGCAAATCGAAAGAAGATCTTAGAAGTGAATTGACCCGCAATATCATCGTGCTCGATGGAGCGATGGGCACCATGATCCAGCGTCTGGGTCTTGAAGAGGCTGATTATCATTGTGATAGGCTTCCGGCCGACAGGGAGCTGAAGGGATGTAACGACCTACTGGCCATGAGCTGCCCGGAGGTGATCTATGACATTCACCGTCAGTATCTTAATGCCGGTGCGCGTATCATCGAGACCGACTCGTTCAATGCAAATTCGATATCTCTCGCCGATTACGGTGTGAGTCAGCTGGTTAGCGAGATCAACAAGGCTGCCGCATCGGTAGCACGCCGGGCGGCAGATGATTTTATGGCGGCAGGCGGAGCGCAGGTATGGGTAGCCGGAAGCATGGGCCCGACAGGTCGCTCGCTTACAATGGCGGGAGGTCTTGACGATGGTTCGGTGCCCGGAGTTTGTTATGATGACCTTGAGAGTACATATCATGAACAGGCTGTAGCGCTGATAGAGGGAGGAGTCGATCTGCTGCTTGTCGAGACTGTGTTCGATGGCCTGAATGCCAAGGCCGCCATATCGGCCGCCCGACGTGCCATTGCTACAACCGGGCGTGATGTAGATCTTATGATCTCAGTCACGCTCACCGAGAGCGGGCGCACACTGTCGGGTCAGACACTTGCCGCTTTTGTCGAGACCGTGTCACATGCCGAGCCATTGTCGATAGGTCTCAACTGTGGATTTGGAGCAGAGACAATGCGTCCGTTCATCGAGGCGCTGCAGGGTGTGGGGTGTGCGGTGAGCGTTTATCCCAATGCCGGACTTCCGAATGAGATGGGCCTGTATGACGAGACTCCAACGACTATGGCAGCCAGGTTGCGTCCCATGGCCGAGGGGGGTATGCTTAATATTATAGGCGGTTGCTGTGGAACAACACCCGATCATATATGTGAGATAGCCAAGATGGTTGCCGATATGGCGCCTCGAGTTATTCCCAATACCGTTCCGGCGTTGCGTCTTGCCGGTCTTGATGCTACCGTGAGAGGTCGTGAAGACGGGTTCATGGTGATAGGTGAGCGGTGCAATGTAGCGGGAAGCCGTAAATTCTTGCGTCTTATCAAGGAAGGAAAAACCGATGAGGCTATCAGTATCGCGGCTGCTCAGATCGAGGCCGGAGCCATGGCTATCGATATCAATATGGATGATGCCATGCTCGATGCCGGGAAAGAGATGACTGCATTCTTGCGTAAAATAGCTGTTGAGCCGGAGGTGGCGAAGGTACCGGTAATGATTGATTCCTCTGATTTCAATGTCGTAGAAGCCGCATTGAAGTGTGTGCAGGGACGGCCTATAGTCAACAGTATAAGTCTGAAGGAAGGCGAGGAGAAATTTGTGGCGCGTGCCAGAATTATAAGTGGCATGGGAGCTGCAATGGTGGTCATGGCTTTCGATGAGGAGGGTCAGGCTGATACTTTCGAGCGTAAATGTGAAGTTTGTGGGCGTGCATACCGTCTATTGACAGATGCCGGCATTGCTCCCGATGACATTATATTCGATCCAAATGTGCTCGCTGTGGCAACAGGCATAGAGTCGCATGCCGACTATGGCATTGACTTTCTTAGAGCGGTGGAGTGGATAAAGACAAATCTTCCTGGCGCGCGGGTGAGCGGTGGATTGAGCAACCTGTCGTTCTCTTTCAGAGGAAACAATCAGGTGCGTGAAGCTATGCACGCCATATTCCTTGATCATGCCATAAGATCAGGTATGGATATGGCCATAGTCAATCCGTCGACAATGATCAGTGTTGACAGTATCGACAAGGATCTGCGCATGGCTATAGAGGATGTACTGGTAGGATCGCGGACGCAGGAGGCTACCGACAGGTTGATAGAACTTGCGCAGGATATAGCTGAGAAAGCCGCTGCGGCAAAGGCATCATCTAAAGGTCAGGCGGGCGATAAAATGCCAGTATCACCGCATCCGGAGCCTGAGAATAGAGATGAACTTGCGGAGGCTGTCGTCAAGGGACGTATCGCCGGTCTCGACTCGCTGGTCGATGAGGCTGTGGCACGTATAGGTTCGGCGATGGGCGTCATCGAAGGTCCGTTGATGGCGGGTATGAACAAGGTAGGTGACCTTTTCGGGCAAGGAATCATGTTCCTGCCTCAGGTTGTCAAGAGCGCCAGGACCATGAAAGTGGCAGTGGAGCGGCTTACTCCGTTGATCGAGGCCGAGAAGCAATCGAGCGGCGGATCAGGATCGGGAACGGTTGTGATAGCTACCGTGAAAGGTGATGTGCACGACATAGGCAAAAATATTGTGGACGTGATAATGAGTTGCAATGGCTATCGCATGGTAGACCTCGGTGTCATGGTGCCGGGTGAGGAGATAGTGGAAAGAGCCATTGCCGAGAATGCCGATTTCATAGGTCTGAGCGGACTTATCACGCCATCGCTTAACGAGATGTGCAATGTAGCCCGTCTTATGGAGAAGCGCGGACTCAGGATCCCGTTGCTGATAGGTGGTGCCACAACTTCAGCGATACATACGGCAGTTAAGATCGCGCCATGCTATGGTGGACCTGTGGTATACACACGCGATGCCGCGGCGTTGCCCGGTGTGACACGCCGACTGACAATCGATCCCGACAGTTCGGTGACTGAGATAAGGGATGAGCAGGAGCGTCTGCGTAATTCCCATAATGGAGAGCCGCAGCTTCTTTCTATTGCAGAAGCGTGTGCGAGAGCTCCACAACTGACATACAATCCTGTGGTTCCGGCCAATATAGGTGTCACTGATTTCTCGTTCGGTATATCCGAACTGCGCCCGCTGATCAATCGCAAGGCATTTCTCGCCGCATGGGAGATGGACCGAAAGCATCCTGAGGTGGATCATTCATGTGAGTGCTGCCGGAATATGGCGGATAGCCATGAGGCTGAAGTGATGCGGTTGTGGCAGGATGCGATGGATGTCCTTGACTCTTTCCAGCGTGAAGGAATACACACAAGCGCGCGTGTGGTGATACTGCCGGCCGGCCGCAATGCCGACGGTGATATACTGATCGGTGATCTGTCGTCGGGCAAACCGATGGTCATGCCTGTGCTCCGGCGCCAGACAAAACCGGCCGTCGCCTATGGACAAGGCAACCTGATAGGTTCGACATGTCCGGCAGTCAGCGACTTTATAGCTCCTGCCGGAGCCGATGGCAGTCTGAACGATTACATCGGTCTTTTCACGGCGACCGCCGGAACAGATATAAAGTCCATATATGAGAAGGCCAGGGAGAGTGGTGACCAATACAGGGCGTTGCTTATACAGAGCATAGCCGACCGTCTGGCAGAGGCCTCGACCGAACTTCTCCATCGTCAGGTGGCGGAGCGGATATGGGGATATGCCTCCGATCCCGGTGTGGCGCGTGGCATACGTCCTGCATTCGGCTATCCTTCGTTACCCGACCAAAGTCTGGTGCTTCTTGCCGACGCAGTCCTACATTATGACCAGCTCGGAATCACGGTGACAGAAAACGGAGCGTTGAGTCCGCAGGCTACAACGACAGGTTTCATAATAGCCCATCCGGAGGCATGCTATACATCGGTGGGCCCTGTTGGCGCTGACCAACGCAAGTCGTACATCGACCGTCATCCCTTCGGATCCGACCGTATGGAGGCATTTCTGCCGAAGTGAGAATGAGATTAACCGACATTAACTTTGCAGGCCGATCTTTTTTGGATAAAAAGGTTGGATGTATGGTTAAATATTATTAATTTTGCCGAAAGCAAACAATAGCGTAAAATCTTTTCCAAGAATAATAAACCTAAATTCACAAATCCTATGTGGTTAACAAGCTCATCTGTAGGACGTAAGCTCGTGATGGCTATCACCGGCGCGTGTCTTGTCCTATTCCTAACGTTTCATGCGTTGATGAACGGTGTCGCGCTCTTCTGGCCTGCGGCTTACAATGCCATTTGCGCCTTCCTCGGAGCAAACTGGTATGCGCTGATCGCGTCAGCCGGTCTCGCCGCACTGTTTATCATTCACATCATCTATGCACTGTGGCTGACGGTTCAAAACCGCAAGGCCCGTGGTAATGACCGCTATGCTGTAAGCAGCAAGCCTGCACAGGTAGAATGGTCTTCGCAGAACATGCTCGTACTCGGTATCGTAGTAGTGGCATTCCTCGTATTTCACCTTATCCAGTTCTGGGCAAAGATGCAGCTTGCTGAAATCTGCCACACTCCGGTTCACGTAAACGGTGAGATCGTAGCTCCCCAGAGCGGTACAATGTTCCTTCAGCTCGCATTCAGCCAGATCATCACTCCCATCGTATATATCATTGCGCTGGTAGCACTCTGGTTCCACATGAACCACGGTTTCTGGTCTATGTTCCAGTCGGCCGGTTGGGATAACGACACCTGGCTTCCCCGCCTCAAGACTATCTCATGCTGGTGGACCACTATCGTAGTAGGTCTGTTCATCGCTCAGGCTGTAGTATTTACCGTACAGGCTCACCGTGGCGCATATCTTACAGATCCGCAGCTCGTTGAACAGTACAACGAGTTCAATGCCCACATGGGTGAAGGCTCTATGCAGCCCGCTTATCCCGGCAGCACATGTTCTCTGCCTGCTGAGTGTGCCAACCCCGAGACCTGCACCAACAATTGATTGCAGTATCGGCCGTTAATTAATTAGTAATATCTAAACTCCCCATATACTGTTATGGCAGACTACACAAAGCTCGAGGGCATGATCGATTCAACACCCATAATGAAAGATTATGCCGATATCGAATCAGCCAAACTCCCCGAATTTCAGATTGACTCAAAGATACCGGAAGGTCCGATAGCTGAGAAGTGGACCAACTACAAGGCTCACCAGAAACTTGTCAATCCGGCCAACAAGCGTAACCTCGACGTTATCGTGGTCGGTACAGGTCTGGCAGGTGCTTCGGCCGCCTCTACTCTCGGCGAACTCGGTTTCAACGTATACAACTTCTGCATTCAGGATTCTCCCCGTCGCGCTCACTCGATCGCTGCTCAGGGTGGTATCAATGCAGCTAAAGATTATCAGAACGACGGCGACTCTGTTTACCGCCTGTTCTATGACACTGTGAAAGGCGGTGACTTCCGTTCGCGCGAAGCCAATGTATACCGTCTGGCAGAGGTGTCGAACAATATCATTGACCAGTGCGTGGCACAGGGTGTACCTTTCGCCCGCGAGTATGGCGGTCTCCTGGCCAACCGTTCGTTCGGTGGCGCACAGGTAAGCCGTACATTCTATGCCAAGGGTCAGACAGGCCAGCAGCTCCTTCTGGGTGCTTACTCATCGCTCAACCGTCAGATCAACAAGGGCACAGTGCGTTCGTTCAACCGTCGTGAGATGCTCGATCTCGTTATCATCGACGGCCGCGCACGCGGTATCATTGTCCGCAACCTCATCACCGGCGAGATAGAGCGCTATGCCGCCCACGCAGTCGTTCTGGCTACCGGTGGTTATGGCCGTACGTTCTTCCTGTCGACAAACGCCATGGGTTGTAACGGCTCTGCCGCTATCCAGGTGTTCAAGAAGGGCGCTTATCTCAGCAACCTCGCCTTCACTCAGATCCACCCCACCTGTATTCCCGTTCACGGAGAAGATCAGTCGAAGCTCACACTTATGAGTGAGTCACTCCGTAACGACGGTCGCATCTGGGTTCCCAAGAAGAAGGAAGATGCCGAGGCTATCCGTGCAGGCAAGAAGAAACCTACCGATATTCCCGACGAGGACCGCGACTTCTATCTGGAGCGCCGTTATCCGGCATTCGGCAACCTCTGTCCCCGCGATATCGCCAGCCGCGCAGCCAAGGAGCGTTGTGACGCAGGCTATGGTGTAGGTACAGGCAATGCCGTTTATCTTGACTTCAAGTATGCCATCAACCGTCTCGGCAAGGATGCTGTGGCCGACCGCTACGGCAACCTCTTCGATATGTATCAGATGATCTCTGATGACAATCCTTATGAGACACCTATGATGATCTTCCCTGCCAGCCACTACACTATGGGCGGTATATGGGTTGACTACGAGCTCCAGACCTCTATCAAGGGTCTCTTCGCGATAGGTGAGTGCAACTTCTCGGATCACGGTGCGAACCGTCTGGGTGCCAGCGCGCTCATGCAGGGTCTTGCCGATGGTTATTTCGTTCTGCCCTACACTATGCAGAACTACCTGAGCGACCAGATCAAGGTGTCGCGCACAACTTTCGATACCTCGCACCCCGAATTCGACGAGGCTGAGAAGGCCGTACGTGCACGTATCGAGAAGCTGATGAACATCAAGGGTACCAAGAGCCCCGACGAGATCCACAAGAAGCTGGGTCACGTGATGTGGAATCTCGTAGGTATGGGACGTACACTCCAGAGCCTTGTCAAGGCTATCGACGAGGTAGAGCAGGTAAGAAAGGAATTCTATACCGATCTCCGCATCGTGGGCAAGGCTGATGACCTCAATACCGAACTTGAAAAGGCACTGCGTCTTGAAGACTTCATCGTGATGGCCAAGATGATGGCTATCGACGCTCTTCACCGCAACGAGAGCTGTGGAGCTCACTTCCGCGAGGAATACCAGACAGCCGACGGCGAGGCCGCACGTAACGACCAGGACTACATGTATGTAAGCTGCTGGAAGTATACCGGCGATACCGAGAAGCCTGTTCTTCTCAAGGAGCCCCTGAAGTATGAGGCTATCAAGGTTCAGACCCGTAACTATAAGTCGTGATAACTCCCACTTTCCCTAACCCCACATCCAAATTGAACTATCAATGGAAACAACTATAAGCGTAAATCTTAGAATTTGGCGTCAACGTGGTCCTAAGGAAAAAGGCCAGTTCGTCACCTATCATCTCGACAACGTATCTACAGGATCATCGTTTCTCGAGATGCTCGATATGCTCAACCAGCAGCTCGTAGAAAAGAACGAGGAGCCGGTTGTGTTCGACAGCGACTGCCGCGAGGGTATCTGCGGTATGTGCTCGCTCTATATCAACGGACACCCTCATGGTCCCGTTCAGGGCATCACAACCTGTCAGCTCCACATGCGTAAGTTCAACAACGGCGATACTATCACTATCGAGCCCTGGCGTTCGGCTGCGTTCCCTGTGATACGCGACCTCATGGTCAACCGTAATGCTTTCGACCAGATCCAGCAGGCCGGTGGCTACGTATCGTTCAACTGCGGAGGCGCCCAGGATGCCAACTGTCTGCCTATCTCGAAGAAGGTGGCCGACATGGCTATGGACTCTGCTACATGTATCGGTTGCGGTGCTTGCGTAGCTGCTTGTAAGAACGGTTCCGCCATGCTGTTTGTAAGTGCCAAGGTAAGCCAGTTCGCTCTCCTGCCTCAGGGCCAGGTTGAACGTAAACGTCGCGCACGTGCAATGGTGGCCAAGATGGACGAGCTCGGATTCGGTAACTGTACCAACACCGGAGCTTGCGCCGCCGAGTGCCCCAAGAATGTGCCTCTGAGCAATATCGCACGTCTCAACCGCGAATTCATCAAAGCCAAGTGCGCTGAGTAATAACTCGGGCACGCTTTATAAAAAGTTAACCGGCCTTGCTCGATTGAGCAAGGCCGGTTAACTTTTTGTGTGTCCCGTTGTGGCCGGGAGGGGGGAATTTTCAGTCGATTGAGAAACGTAGGCCCAGATTAAGGCTGAAATTCCATGGTTTTTCTTTGTATATAGTATTGATAGATGTTCCGTCATCAAAGAAGTAGCTCACACTTGGCTCTGCGTATATGCCGACATTGTCGGTGATGTTATACTGAGCGCCTATGCCTCCGTTGACCGACCACTGGAGAGGTTTCTCGCGCAGCGAGTTTGTGGTTGTCTTTTTGGTCAGGCCATACTCTATGTGATGTTCTCTGAGTTTGGCCGACACACACTTGTCGGCCTCTGCGCCTCCGGTGAGATAGAAGTCGAAGCCTATTACGGAGAATGCCCTGAATTTCACGTTGACAGGAATTCCGATATAGTGCAGCTTCTGGGTGCCGGTCTTATAGTTTGTCTTGGTGCCCGACTGATAGTCGGTGGTGAGATTGGTGTAGTTGAGACCTGCTTCCAGCGCAATGCGGTCCGACAGGCGGTATGCGAAGCTCAATCCCATTCTGACAGGCTGGCGGTGATGTTCTTCGGTAGAGTAATAGAGATTGTCGGAATACTCCTGGGCTGCCGCGTCCGACATGGTCGGAACCCTTGTCTGCAATACGGCGTTGGCCGGATATGACAGGCTGGAAAGCTTGCCGCCGGTGTAGCCTGGCGTTGCGCTGCCCGAATTGAAGGCATAGTTCATGCTGCCCGATGAGTGCAGATTGATCTCAAGACCGCCTTTGCGCTTGTTCGTGCGCTTGTTGCCGAACAAACGGTTGTCGGCGTATGTGCTTGTATTGCTGCGGTTTCGGGTGTACAGACTATTGTAAGGTTGAGCGTTGTTGTTGTCGGCCGACAGGCTGTCCCGACCGGCGGGAGCATTTATCTCGGCAAGCATGTCATTGTCCTGACCGTATTCCGTCGTGGGGTCGGCGATGGCGGCAGTGGATACCGTGGCATTTTCAGGCAGATTGTTTTCCTGTGAGCTTTTGGCCCTTGCACGTATGGCATTGGCCAGAAAATTGCTTGCATATCTGCTTATGGCATTCTTGCGGTCGGCTGCCGGCTCCTGATCCTGCGGTTGCTGATCGGTATTCTGTGCGTACGATGCGTTCAGGTTTTCCTCAGCCCGGACAGTATTCACTTTCGATGCTATCTGGGCTGTGTTGATATTCAGATTGTCGTTTGTCGACATGGCGAGATAGCCGGCCGTGAGGGCAGCTGCGACTATAGCTGCGGCGTCAAGCGACCTATGCAGTATCAAAACCGGCTTCTTTCTGGCAGGCGCGTTCTTCTTGGCCGGGAGCTGTTGCATGCCGGCGTTGATGCGGTTCCACAGATCTGCAGGGAGCTCGGTCTCGTAGTCGCGCATCCGGTCCTTTATGTCATCTGTCCATGTATGTTTCATATCGTCTGTCATTGCTGATTTTGATATTGTTTAATCTTGGCTGCAAGCAGGGCCTTGGCCCTGTGCAGTTGCGAGGCTGAGCTGCTTTCTTTTATTCCGAGCAGTTCGGCAATTTCTTTGTGTGTGTGTTCTTCGATCACGTATAGATTGAAGATAGTGCGATAGCCGTCAGGCAATTCTCTGATGAGTGTGTGTATTACTTCCGGTGTCAGACCGTCTATTTCCGGTTCTTCATCTGCAGGATGTTCGGTCAGGTCGTTTACGTCAGTCCAGTCGGTCAACCCGTTGTCTTTTATAAACCTGAGCGATTCGTTTATCACGATTCTGCTCATCCAGCTCCTGAATGATCCCTCACCTCTGTATTCAAAGTTCCCCAACGCAGAAAATATCTTGATGAAGCTGTCCTGTATCACATCTTTGACATTCTCATCGTTCACGATATATCGCGAACAGATAGCGTATAGACGTCCACCATACAGATCGTATATCGATTTGTATGCGCTCGGCACACCTTTCATGGCCTGACAGATCAGGTTGAACTCGGTTATGGCAGACTCTTTACTCATTTGTCGTCGAGAGAGCAGGTCTTTTTTTTGAAAGCAAGCGGAATCAGATGATAGATTCCGCTTGCTTCTGCGTGAAGCTGATTATAATAGAAGTTAGGTTCGGTCAGTCGATTTGTTTGAGCGGGCGGAGCGACAGATACATTTCTGCCGTTCGCGGACCTGTCGGCGAAAGCCAGTTGATCTTGATTGTAGCCCGGTTGTCGCTGTTGCCCTCCACTATGTCGTTAAGGTTGAAGGCAATCACAGCTTGGCCGTACTGTTGTCCTATCAGATCTCCGTTGGCTTTGTGCCTGAGTTCAAATTCCAGCGGATTATCCGGATTTATATCTCGTATTAGATAGAATTCGTGTCTTGAAGTTACTGAACCGCTGGTCAGCGCAGTCAGGTGGAGAGTCAGGTATCCATCCTCGGCATTGGTCATCCAATCGTCTATTATGTGTACAGGATCGTTTCCATATTGGGCGTTGTTATCTGTCAGAAGATTTGGAACGGTATTTTTTGTCTGGATGCTGTCGATCTCAAGCAATGTCACCTTTTGAAAGGTCATCTCGTCTTCGGCCTTGATCTCCGACGTTTGCCTTATGGTGGCGATCGCGCGGACTTCCTTATTGCCGAACGGTGAAGTTGCCATGTTGGTGGGAACGAGGGTATGCGTGCCTGTGAGTTTCATCACGAATCCCCCGTTGTCGTCGGGCACTACTGTCACAACAGCTGTAGCAGTAGTAGGGGATTGCAGATTGGCGATATCATCATCGTAGTCCTTGCACGACTGGGCCAGCATAGCGGTAATGCTGATTATGGTGGTTAAAAGTATTTTGTGAAATAGTTTCATAATGATTGTTTGATCGGTTGTCTATATATATAATCAAGCATTCCGCGGAATCTTGCATGACATAACAGAAAAAAAAATCACTTTTTTGCAAAAAAAAATGCATCTGTGGCTTATGAAAGGTGAATTTTTCAGGCGTCGGTAGGCGTTAGGGCTTCCGGATAAGTGCTTGTTTATAGGTAATATAGATGAGGCTCGCAACCGATTGCCACAGTGCGGGCCTTTAGCTTTGCACGCGACAGGTTGCAAGAACAATCGTTAGGCGGTTGTTTGGGTTTGATATATGGCAGCGGGCTGCACTCAGCTGCAGAGCGATGCTATTGTGTAGAGCACGGCAACGGCAAGCAGGATCATGGATGTCTTTCCGAGCATAGGGTTGAGCGCGCGACCCTTGAGGGGGAGAATCTTGAGCCATAATCTGATCACATCGGCTGCGCAACCTATGGCTATGAGCCACCACAGACCGCCCAGTGCGATCAGGGCCGGCAGGATGAGCAGTACTCCGGCTATGCCGTTCAGCAAGTATAGGAGCATGGTGCGCGGTCGTCCGAGCTTTACGGCCAGGGTGATTTTGCCCACGGCTTTGTCGGCTTTTCTGTCGCGTACGTTGTTGACAATAAGGACGTTTGCTCCAAGGAGTCCGGCCCCGACGGATGCCGCGGCCACAGTAGCGTTGATCTCGCCGGATTGCAGGTAGTAGGTGAGGCAGATAGGTATTATGCCGAAAAAGGCTATTACGGTCACTTCTCCAAGGCAATGACGCGACAACGGATATGGCCCTGCGGAATAGGCCATTGCCATCACTGCTATCAGTATGCCTACAGGTAGGAGCCACCATCCGGCGAACGGTATGAGACAGCAACCTATGATGGCAGCCGTGCCAAGTGTGGCGTATGTGGCTATGAGCATTGCCCGTGGGGTGATGTCGCCTTCAGTCACACCCCGGCGCGGGCCTACACGTCCGGGAGAGTCGAGACCGTCGCGATAGTCGTAGTATTCGTTGGCAAAGTTGCTTGATATCTGGGCAAGCAGTGCGAAAAGCAGGCATAGCATAGCTGGAAGCCAGCGGAACGAGCCTGATGATACAGCGAGACCACATGCAAGAATGACTCCGGCTACAGACACCGGAAGGGTACGCAGACGTATGGCCTCGATCCAACATTTCAGTTTCATCGTGGATATCAGTTTTTCTGTTGCTTTTTGTCTTTGTGCTTTGGGTTGTACGGCTTGTTGTGCCGGTTTTGATTCTTTGGTCGGTTGATGCGGACTCCGGAAGCCTGGCGTTGGTCTGTAGCGGTGGTTATGGCGCTGGTCGGAGTGTCGACAGGTTTGTCCATGCCGAAGCATGCTGTTATGGCTGTGCGGATGCGTGCGGCGCCACGTCCTTCCTGCCGCAGTATGTTCAGTATGGTCTTGACATATTCGTCTTTGCTCTTGAGTCCGCAAAGACCGGCCACATTGCTGGCGGGAAGCATCGACTTCTGGTTGTAAACCTTGAGTATCGAGGCATAGTCGTTGGCGGCCACATAGTGACGGAAGTCTCGGCAAAAATTATCATACAGACCCCGGGGATTGATCTCGGTCATCAGCGATGTCAGGTGCTCCTCAAGCATGTTGATGTTGGCGAAACGTCCGTCAACCCTGTACTCCATGGTGCGCTTTACGCGATGACGCGTGTGGAGCAACGCCTGTTGCTTAAGATCCTGCCTGAACTGCCGGAGTAGGGAAGCCTTGACTTTCTCAAATACGCGTTGTTCGTCCTTGCGGCAGTAGGAGGCTACAGCGCGTACTACCTCCTCAAGCATCAGGATATTCTCTATCTCAGCGACATCCGGCACCATGATGCGTTTTCTACGCAGGTATTCCACTTCTTTCTCATCACGTCGGTCGCGATCTACAATGCCATGACTGTCAAGATGATGGAATGTGGATAGATCGTTGAACGTACGCGTAGCCTCTATAACTTTGTTGCAGCTGCCAAGTGGCTTCACACTGTAGTCTTTGAATACCAGCGGATATAGCTGGGCATCGATCGAATGTACACTGTCGCCTTCTATGAATAAGACCGGTTTCCGGGAGCCGATTATCGTGAGGTAGATCTCATCGGTCAGCTGCGATCCTTGTGGTAGCACTTCATAGTCCCATGCCCGCAGGTCGGCATCAAAACGGCGTACCCATATAAGCAGTGCATCCGATCTTGAGGATGCGAACTCAAGGTCGTGTGTGGTGTAGACGAAAGTGCAGTCGGGACGCAACAGTTCTATGCGGTTCCATAGCGACTGCATAAGCTGGGGATGTAGAAACATCTCCGGACTGTCTACAAATATACGTGCGTTGTGTGGGGCATATAGTGTGGCGGCGATATGATATATCACGGCTTTCTCGCCGGCCGATAGCTTGATGGAGCTGTACGATGTGTCGTTGTCATCGTCGCGGCTGAAAAGTATGCTGCCGCTCTCTACAAGCATTTTGTTGCCCGGAAATATTTCCTCCCAGAGCTCCACAACCTTGTCGAGTCGTGTTGTCGGGAGTGTCGATGGACGCCCGTTGGCCGAGTTGGCTGCCTTATACCTGAATAGGTTGACCATCTCATCGTGTATCAGCAACGACATGAGCCGTTCGAGCTGAGTGGACGGATGAGTAGCGTCATAATGTGGCAGACGGGCATACAGATCGTCGAGTGATCCGGGTGTATCCTTGGCCGGACGGTTGTCATATAGTGCGCGTAGCGCCGAGAGGCGGAAGGGCGGATGGTCATTGGAGTCCTCTGCCATGCTTTCGGCGAACCGGGTTTTTCCTGCACCGTTGGCGCCGACAATCACTATGCGTTTGACCGGCGGCATTTGTTGGCTTGGCGCACCGTCAATTCGTTTTGGAAGTGTGATCATATTGTCAGCTGTTTTGGGCCTTCTCTTAGTATTACAGGATCTGTGGGATCTTCCGAAATGTCGATTACAGCCGAAGGAGTCAGTATACCGCTACCTCCGTCTATGGCGAGATCAATGCGTCCGTTAAATATCGAGGCGAGCGATTGGGCATCGGCCGATTCCTCTGGAGCGTCCCGGTTGACGGGTACCGATGTCGATAATATCGGTGATCCGAGCGCATCGGCAAGTGCCAGTGTGATTTCGTTTGACGGAACACGTATCCCTACAGTCTTGCGCCCCTTGAAGAGTTTCGGAAGGCGTGGAGTGGCCGGGAGTACGAATGTGAAAGGTCCCGGAAGATTGGCACGCATGAGCCGGAAGGCGTTGTTGTCTATCCGGGCATATTCCGATGCTTGCGACAGGTCGGAGCATACGATCGAAAGAGTCTGTTTGGCCGGATTGAGGTTCTTGATCCTGCATACCCGTTCTATGGCCCGGGCATTGGTTGCATCACACCCGATTGCATACAGCGTATCGGTTGGGTATAGTATTATTCCGCCTGAGCGCAGAGCTTCTACGGCCTCGTCTATGAACAGCCGGTTGATATTGGTCGGATAGATACGTAGTATTTTCATGTCAGTGGGGTTGAGTGTCCAATCTTTTTTCAAAGTTAAGTAAAATAATTGAGAATATCCCGCGATGTTGTAACTTTGCATCAAATTCACAACTGATTATCATGTTTGAAACTCAAATATTAAATTTCTGTCAGAGCAAGCATTACAAGGGCATCATGCCGCGTGCGGCACTGATAGACATGGATGGGACTCTTTATGACTCCATGGGCAATCATGCAAGGGCATGGCACAGGATGATCACCGAGCTTGGAATAGAGGCTACACCCGAGGAATTCTATCTGTATGAAGGCCGTACCGGAGCCTCCACTATCAATATTTTGTTTCAGCGTGCATACGGACGTGATGCCACGCCCGACGAGGTGAAGGAACTCTATCACCGGAAAACGGTATATTTCAGTGAGCTCCCGGCCGTGAAGCCTATGCCTGGAGCGCTTGAGCTCATGAATCTTTTCAAGGATATGGGCATCATACGGGTGCTCGTCACCGGCTCGGGGCAGCGCACGCTTATCGACCGACTGGAAGCTGATTTTCCCGGTATATTTACACCCGAATTGATGATATGCGGTAACGATGTCATCCATGGTAAGCCTCACCCCGAGCCATTCATCAAAGCAATGCAGCGGGCCCGCGTCTCGCCATCGGCTGCTATTGCGGTCGAGAATGCCCCGTTGGGCGTTGAGTCGGCATGCAGGGCCGGAGCTTTTCCGGTCGCTGTGACCACCGGGCCTATTCCGGTGAAGTGTTTTGAAGATGCCGGGGCTGGCATAATTTTCAGTTCCATGCCCGAAGCTGCCCGCCAGATGCCGGTGCTTCTGCTGGATATGCTTACCACCCGATTAGAAAGTTAACCTGTTTTTTCCGCGACATTATGAGTCAGACTCTGATTTTTACAAATGACTGTGCCTCTGAACTAAATAAATATATCAAGCAAACTGGCATCACTCAGGTGTTTATTCTTGCCGACAGCAATACTGCCGCAGCGGCGGCATTACCTCTGAAGGCTGAATGCTGGAGCCTTGTTGACGCTCCTCTTATCGTTATTGAGCCATCCGATATCTATAAGAATATCGATTCCCTCTGCCATATATGGAGCGAATTGGTGAAACTTGGCGCGACGCGCAAGTCTTTGCTGATAAATGTTGGCGGTGGTGTGGTGACCGATATAGGCGGTTTTGCCGCTGCTACATTCAAGCGTGGCATAAAGTTTGTGAATATCCCCACCACTCTTCTTGCTTCGGTTGATGCGGCGGTTGGTGGCAAGACCGGTATTAATTTCGGTAGCCTTAAAAATGAGGTCGGAGCCTTCTGTGAGGCGGACGCTGTTATAATATCTACCGATTGGCTGGAAACGCTACCTCCCGAGGAAACCTTGTCTGGCTACGCTGAAATGCTAAAGCACGGATTGATAAGCAGTTATGAGGCTACTGACCGTCTTCTCGACTATGATATAGAAAAGTGCGACAGGGATCTCCTACTTAACTTGGTGGAAGAGAGCGTGTTAGTCAAGAAAAGAGTGGTTGAGGAGGATCCTCATGAGCATGGAATAAGGCGTGCGCTCAATCTTGGTCATACCGCCGGTCATGCTTTTGAGTCATGGTCAATGCGTCGTAACAGGCCTGTGCCTCACGGCTTTGCAGTAGCCTGGGGCCTTGTAGTCGATCTGATACTGTCGCACATGCGTCTCGGATTTGATGCCGCCTTGCTTCGTCGGGTCGCAGCTTTTGTACGCTCACACTACGGCGTTTTGCCTATCGGATGTGCTGATTATGAGGACCTTATCGCTCTGATGCGCCATGATAAGAAAAATTCGAGTGCCGACAGCATCAACTTCACACTGCTCGAGGCTCCAGGCATTGTGAAGATCGATTGTATTGTGGATGAGAAGGAAATAGGTGCGGCCCTCGATATATTCAGAGATCTCTCAGGCATATGATATTCATACGGCCGGTATGAGATTCTGTTGCTTCTTATAGCGGGAATAGGCTGCCGCCATACGTTTGTGATAGCCGCGGCGGGCATATCCTTTTCCGTTGTAACCTCTGGCAAAAGCCGCCCAGTTCTTGTTTTTCAGGTGTTTGACGTAGCCACATTGTTTTATGAGCGCGGCAAACAGCTCAAGCTGCTCGCGTTCGCTTGTCGACATCCGGGTTACAAATTCTTCATAGTCAACAGTGCCGCAAAGATGCCAGTTGAATCCGCCGATCTGGAATAGTCCCCAGAATGTAGCGTAAACGGCTGTTTTGCGGTCTATTTCCGAAGCGCCTGACAAGCGCGCGTGCTGAGCTTTCTGATATGAGCCGTAGCGCGATGCGTTAGGCTTTGCGAAAACTTCGGGATGGAGCTTCCGGTGGCCGGCGAGTTTTATGCCATGTTGGCCAGCAAATTTGCGGAACATGCTCAGGTCGAAATTCACTATAGGTTTGCCTGGTTCCACAAATCCCTTGTGCTCCTTTCCGGCCTCTATCTCCACAATTGCTTTCATTACTGCAACTTCAATACCGAGTTCGGCAGCAACTTCATCGTAGTCGTGTTCGGTCAGCGAGATTATAGAGTCGCTGAGAATGACTGTCGGAATAGTATCGGATGCGATCGAATCGACCGGAGGTAGTTTCGGATCATCTGATGCCGGAGTGTTCTGGGCATTTGTAGTGCAACCGGCGAGGCCGAGGCAGGCTCCGGCAAGGATAGTCAACGGCTTCATGTGAGGAATGAGTGATTGGTTATGAAAAAAATATAGGAAATGGCGGCTCGACGACTTCGGGCCGCCATTTCCTATTGATTTATTGGGCATCCGCAGTTAGCGCGGATGCGTGGTGATGATGAATGGAAATCACTTTTTGGTATCGGCTACCTTCTTCAAGGTGAGTTTAAGCTGCTCGTAGAAGCGTCCGACAGCCGGGATATTCATCATTTCGCTGGGCGAGTGAACGTCGCGCAGTGTCGGGCCGAACGAAACCATGTCGAGGTGAGGATACTTCTGAAGGAACAGACCGCACTCCAGACCGGCATGTATTGCCTTGATAGCAGGCTTTATACCGTAGAGTTCCTCGTATGCGTCGCTTGCCATCTTCATGATGGGAGAGTTGAGGTTGGGTTGCCAACCGGGATATCCCTCGCCATGCTGTACTTCCGCACCAGCGAGAAGGAAGAGGGCTTCCACACGGTATGCAATATCCCATTTGCGGCTCTCCACAGAGCTGCGCTGTGAGGTTGTAACGACAATCTTGTTGTCGGGAGCCATCTTGACTGATGCAAGGTTGGTTGATGTCTCTACAAGGCCTTCCAGATCGCGGCTCATTGATATGACTCCGTGAGGTGCGCTGTAGAGGGCGCGTATAACGTTGGTCGATGTGCCGAGGTCAATGCAGAATTCGGGCTGTTCCACGCTTTCGAGAGTAAGCTCGAGTGTTGTTTCCAGACCTTTGTACTCGTTTTCGATATCAGCCACATACTGGTTGAATGCAGCAACGATTTCTTCTTTCTTAGAGGTGTGTACGCCAAATACGGCATGAGCCGCACGCGGAATAGCGTTGCGCAAGTTGCCGCCGTCCATTTCCGACAACTGTACCTCGTGTTTGCCTGATATATTGAAGAGGAAACGGGCCATGAGCTGGTTGGCGTTGGCACGTCCCTGATGGATATCTCCACCCGAGTGGCCTCCAAGACCTTTGGCTACACTCATGCGGAAATACTTGAAGTCTTTTGGAGCGAACGAACGGTTGTAAGAGAATGTAGCTACCGTATCAACACCTCCGGCGCAGCCTACAAAGAGCTCGGCGTCGTCTTCAGAGTCGAGGTTTATCAGGATGTCGCCATTTATCATGCCTTCACCGAGTCCGAAAGCACCAGTCATACCGGTCTCCTCGTCCATAGTGAAGAGAGCTTCGATAGGACCGTGAACAACTGTCGGATCTGTGAGCAGGGCAAGCGATGCTGCCACTCCTATGCCATTGTCGGCGCCGAGGGTGGTACCTTTAGTCTTGATCCAATCGCCGTCGATGTATGCAGGGATGGGTGAGTTCTCGAAGTCGAAAGACTTATCGTTTGATTCGCATACCATATCCATGTGTCCTTGCAGGATCACAGTCGGTGCGTTCTCATGACCTGAAGTAGCCGGCTTTTCGATCACAACGTTTCCTACTTCATCGGTCTTTGCCGAGAGGTTGTGAGCAGCTGCGAAATCCAGAATGAATTTACGGATTTTCTCCTCTTTCTTCGAGGGACGCGGAACCTTGGTGATTTCTTCGAAAATTTCAAAGACACGCTTAGGTTCGAGGTCTTTAATGTTCATGGTTTAATAACTATATATGGAGGTTTTTAAAATTCCCGTTGAGGGGTATGTATATTACTGAATCTGGATGCCGAATGTGTATTAATGTTAAAAAAATAGCGTTCGGCGTGACTAAGTTACAAAATAAAATCGGGAAATGGCAAATAATTTCACTATCTTTCTTATATTTGCAACGCAAAACGGCTCTTTGCCCATTTTTGATGTGATCAATGAGCCTCGTTGTCATATTTTCCATATCATTACCATTGAAATGAAAAAACCAGCTTTTGCTGCAACCCTCCTGCTGTTGGCGGCCAGTGTAGCCACCGTATCATGTTCAGGTGACAAAACGACTCAGAGCGCCCCTCAGGCGGCTGCCGCTGCAGGCGCTGCGACAAGTGCCGCTACCATCAACATCCGCTATATTGACGGTGATTCGATTGCTGCTCACTATAATCTTGCCAAAGATTATCAAGAAGTTCAAATCAGAGCTTTCGGCAAACTTGACAACGCTCAGCAGACCCGTGGTGCCGAAATACAGCGTTTCGCAGCTCAGATAGAAGAGAAAGCCCGTAACAACGGCTACCTCACAGAAACAAGTTATAACGCCGATATGACCAAGCTCAACCGGATGCAACAGGATGCCCAGAATGCTCTGGCAGCCATGCAGCGTTCCACCGAGCAGGAGCTTGCCCAGATGCAGCAGGCCATAAACGATTCTATCGACTCGTTTATCAAGGACTACAATAAGTCGCACGGCTACGATGCCATACTCTATCGTGCAGCAGGTGTATACTTCAATCCTTCTCTTGATATCACAAATGAGGTGGTAGAAGGCCTGAACGCCCGCTATAACAAGATCAGCGACAAGAAATAAGTAGTTATAGACTTGATCCGTAACACAATCAGGCCGCCACAGTATGCTGTGGCGGCCTGATTGTGTTACGTGGTTTGTGTCTGAGACGCATCAGTCGGTCATTATGAGGGCGGTGGCCTGGGCGGCTATTCCCTCTTTTCTGCCTGTGAAACCGAGATGCTCGGTTGTCGTGGCTTTGACCGATACATGGTCTATGGGTATGTTGAGGTCTTCGGCGATGTTACTGCGCATTTGCTCGATGTAGGGGAGCATCTTGGGAGCCTGGGCTATTATAGTTATATCAGTATTGCCTATTCTGAATCCTTGATTGCGTAGCAATGAAACGACGGCACGGAGCAGTATGCGTGAGTCGGCTCCGGCAAATTGGGGATCGGTGTCAGGAAAGTGTTTGCCAATATCGCCCATGGCGGCAGCCCCGAGCAGGGCATCGGCAAGGGCGTGCAGGGCTACATCGGCATCGCTATGTCCTAAGAGTCCCATTGTGTAAGGTATCTCTACGCCACATATCACCAAACGTCGCTCTGCAGCGAAGCGGTGAACATCAAAACCGTTTCCTATACGTATATCCATAATTATATACTCAAAATAATGTGTCAGTTATCTTCACGGCGTCCTGACTCTTTATCTTTTCCACGCCGCTTGCTTTTTTTCTTTTTTGTTGACTTGTCGTCCGGCTGGCCGCCCGTCACTTGACCTATACCGTCATCTGTGTCGGTCATGTCGAAACCTTCGGGCATCGGTATCACACCTTGTTGGATAAGGAACAATGAATCGGCATGCGTGAGGGTATCGGCTACTTCAAATTCCGCTTCATTCGGGCGTTCAAGTTTCTGGAGATGAGCATTGCGGTGACCGCTCTGTACGCCAAATCTGAATATTTTTTCTATCTCATTTACCAGATTCACTCGTGCTGTGTCGGCTATATTGCGTCGTTCGAACGCTGTTTTCTCGTTGAAGTGAGCTCCACCGAGACTGAATTTCAAATGCCCAGGCTTGCCTTTGATGTTTACACCGAACTTGAATGGAATTGGAGACTTCAGCACGGCTATATGATAGTTCAGGTTGAAGTCGAGGTCATTGCTTCCGCTTATGCCGAGCTTGTAGCGGTCGAAATCGAATACGAATGGGTATAGACTCAACCGGTTGTCCTTCACTTGAAGTTCAACGTCCATGTGGTCGATCATGTTTTTGTCCTTATGCTTGAACATAAGCCATTTGCCTATGGTGCGGAATGTCTCGTTATCTATAAGTACCAGACTGTCACCTGTAAGCCTCATCACGGCATCGAGAGTGTGGAATTTCAGGTCGAGCAATGAGTCAAGTTCTGTTGTCATTGCCATTTCCGCGGTTACCACGCCTTCCACCTCATGAAGCAGCGGCATGAGTTTTTCAAGATCGGGCATCATGTTGAGAAAGCGGCGCAATTGCAGCTTTCTTACAACTATACCGGCGGCAAAACTCAGATTGTTCATGTCGGGAGCTGAGTACAGAGCAGTCAGATCAATTGAACCTATAGGTGTATAGGCCGCGAATCTGTCAAGATTTATAGCCCCGTCAAGTACGCCGATTTTTCCGTCGAGCTGTTGGAACCAAATATCGCTGTACAGTACGTTTGAAGCCTTGAGATTGAGACTTGCGCTGATATTCGACGGAACTATCAGTGCGGTTGCCGCGGTTGTATCGGTGTTTTCACGGATTATCTTTTCGGCTATCGAGTCGGGCATGTCATCGGAGAGACCCAGGTTGTGCCGTGCTTCCGACATCCGCGCAGCGTTCTGCATTGCCGCTGCCGCAAATACGGCTTCGGCAACTTCGTTGATATTTATGGTATCCGCATCTATATTGAAGTTGGCCCTGATCTTGGCTCTGCTGCTTGTGGTAGCGCGTCGGAGATTGCCTATTCCACCCGATATGTTGAATGAGGATTGTCCGGCTTTTATGCGCATTGTATCGATAGCGATCGTATCGGTGCTGAAGTGCATCGACAGTCGGCGCACTCGTGTGTCAAGTGGGAAATAGGAACTCATCATACGGCCGCCGAGCGCTGAGATCGAGCATTTTGCATCGAGCCTTCTCAACCATCCGGAGATAGATGGATCAAGTTCCAGGTCAAGATTGTAGTGGCCGTCAGTTTCGATCTCTGTTACTTTGCGTCTGTTCTGCCGGTTTATATTGCGTACAAGCGATTTGATAGAGTCCTCAGGCAGATCCGGATATACCGATCTGAGCGAATCCATGCGCTCAAGAGTCCTGGTGGTATATTTGGGTTTGGCCCTCGGATGGAAGTCAAGATCTATTTTTGAAGATATCAGACCGATGCGGTTGTCAGGATCCGTGAATCGCAACATGCGTGAGTTGAATTCCAACATCATCTGTGGGCGACGTGCGTGTCCCTCATATCTCTTCAGAGCGCCGGATGCGGTAATACCCCTCATGCTTATGGTCATGCTGTCGAATTCCGAGGTCATTTTCAGCATTTTGGCCGTGAGTCTGGCGCCTATTGGATTGATTACGGTAGTATCCGATGTCGACGCTATATTTTTCATTCCTACCCCCATCACGATATGCGATCCGGTGAACAGCATATTATCGTCAACACTCACGGCGGCTGTGTCTATACTTACCGAGGCGGTGAGCAGAGAGTCGACTATTGCATCGGGTGTATTGATGGATGATGATGAGCCGAACTTCAGCTCAACACGGTTGGTAAGTATTTCTACAGAGTTGTTGTCAGTAGCGCCGTGAAAACGTGTGATGTTGGCTGATCCATTGGCCTTGATCCGGTGATAGCGGGAGGCCGACAAATCGGATATGCGCATTTTCAGTCTTGTGTCCGCTGTCAGCAGTCCCGAGGCTCGGAATTTGATATGTTCCCATAGGCGTTGTGGCAGTCGGTCAAGATCGGCGCCTCCTTTGAAGTATAGGTCGATCATCGGATCTGACATCAGCGAGGATACGGTTCCGCTAACCTCAGCGTTTACGGCATTTCCAGCTGCAAACACACGTTTTATATCAATTGTGGTTTTGTCGGGCGCGTTGCCGTTGATTGACGCATTCACATCACATTCAAAGCGGTTGAGGCGGATCCGTTCATACTGCACGCCGCCCTTGGTGCTCAGGCTTATGTCAAGCGATGGCATCAGTCCGGAGTCGGTGTGATAGGGAGCTGTAAGATTGGCCGATAAATCTATCGTCAGGTTGTCGGAAACGAGTCTGTCAAGCTCACCCATGTAAGATTCGGGAATGAGTTGCAGTATGTCCGATAGCTTTTGGCCGGTCATTGTGATCCGCCCCTCATTTACAATCAACTTGTCGCTGAAGTCGATATTTAAGTCGGCAATAGCCGAGACATTGTCAAGCCCTATGGTCAGATCCTTTACCGACAGCGAGTAGGGGGATTGCGGCGACCAACCGGCACTGCCGTTTAGCGCTATCTGCAGATCTCTGATACTCAGCAGATCGGTATAGGTGGCAGATGCTCCAGCATCTACGGTTATATTATATATATTTTTATTGTGGTCTTGGGTGAGAAGTGTTGATATCTTTAGCGAAGCATCTATCGAGTCGGAGAGACAGAAATAGCTTATCTCCGATTGTCCGTCTATTGAGAACCGGTTGATAGCGATATCAGGGATTGCTGTCACACCATCTGATTCTGTCTCCGATTGCGGAAAGATAAGATAGTTGGCAGTGGAGTCATCGAGACACACAAGGTTCAGGCGGATCGTGTTGATATCAACGTCGTGCAGGTTTATGCATCCTGCGCCGATCGATGGAATGTCTATCGATCCACGCATATTGTCCATGCTGAGAAGATGTGATGCGTTAGCCGGCAGGAGATTTGCTTTGGCGTCAGGTAAATCGGCTAATGCCCGGCTGTCAATGCGCAGTGAGTCTATCTCGACATGAAGTGTCGGAAAGGTGGACCAGAAGTAAAGTTCGAGTCTCGACGCTGTCACATCTGCATTGAGATACTTTGAAGCATATTCGGTAGCTATAGGTGTCAGCCGCTCAGGTTTCAGATACAGAACAATGCTTCCGATCAGACCTATTACAAGCAGTATGAGTGCCAGTACTGTCAGCAGCAGCGCCCGTACTATTCTGTACGTCACACTATGCCTTTTCCGGGCTGTTTTGCCGGATTGACCATTAGGTTGTGTTCCGGAGTTGTTTGTATCCTCTGACATTTGTTGATGGTGTATTGTTTTTGTTCGGGAGATTCTGTTCAGTCGCAGGCCCGGCTGCTATATGTAGGGTATCAGTTTTTGTCGTAAGCGCCCGGGCGTACAGTAATGTGGAAGCAAGGTTGCTTACGTTCGTACTTTATGTAACATTTGCCTTCGGCACGCATATCGCGTAATATCTCGGCCAAGACGCCTTTCAGATCATCAAGCGACCGCACAACATCGTTGTCTATTGAAGGTACGAATCTGGCATAGCTGATGTCGACAGTTGTTCCGAGTTGGTGTACGGATGAATCTACGGCATTCACATTGCGCCGCCGCAGGCGCCTCACGGCATCGGGTGTACGCAACACGCTGGTTATACGGATACGGTATTTGCCTCCGCCACGGGCCCGGAGGGTGTCGTTAAACCGGGTCCCGATCTCTTTTACCATAGCAGCTGCTTCCGGAACTACGTATGGCACAGAATATGTGAGTGGCTCCACATAGTACTCTCTGCAAGGTACAAGTTTCACTATAGGGCGTTTCAACTTCCAGTGCGAGCGTGTGTCGGTCAGTGTCCCGAGGCCAATTGAATCGGCGGCTGCCCAATGCACATAGTTGCTGTCATCGAAAGCCTTTGCATAGCTTCCGAAATGATTCACTTTCATCCGCACCACCGGTCCGTCGGGCATGGGTATGTCGTTCTGGTGCTCACTTACAGTGTCGGCAGCTGTCAGCTCGCGTGCATTGGCATATACCTTGTGCATCATGTTCTGGTCGGGTGATCCTGTCTCATTACCCGAACACGAGGCTATTACAACCGGCAATACCATAGCGGTAATAGCCGGAAAAATGCTGATGCGTGCTGACAAACCTCTGATCACCTTATTCTACTTGAAGCGATAGGTTATTGTGCCCACCTGCTCGGCAGGAGCGTCCTGATTCACAGAGAATTTTGACTGTGAGGCTGCCTGTTCGCAGCTGCGGCGTGCAGCCGGATCAGATGATACGGCACCCGATCCGCCTGAGTAAGAGGCTGATGTGACGCGTCCCTGACGGTCCACACGCACCTTGATGATGATAGTGCCTGTAGTTGTACCCGAAGGACTTGACCACGATTCAAGTGAGCGGCCGCGCAGTGAGTGTCCGGGGCTTCCGGCCAGTGCGCCCGACGTTGAGTTTCCGTTGGGCGAACCTGCTGTCCCGCTTTCCGAGCTTCCTGATTTCTGGCCTCCGAAGTTCACACGATTGCTTATCTTCTTGGCTGTCTCGGCTTCTTGCTTGGCCTTGGCCTGCGCCTCAAGCTCTTCGCGCGAAGGTCCTGGCTTCTCGGGCACCGGCTTTTTCGCGATCTTCATCGGCGATTCTTTGGTCGTGGTGACGGTTGCCGGTGGTGTTTCCGCTACCTGACCGGCATCGGCTATGTCGTCGGCCTCGGCTGCCGGCTTCGGATCGGAAGCGTTGGTCGCAGGGCTCTTCTGCTCGACTCTTGGCTGAGGAACATCGCCGAGCTTCACATATTCGCCTTCAAGCAATAGCTCGGAAGTGTCTTCCGGGGGCCACACGCGTTTGGTCTCGCCCGTGTAGCGGAGATATATGACGAGCAGCAGCAATAGTACGAGTGCGTGGAATATCACAGTCGAAGCCAAAGCTATGATGCGGGATTTGTTCACGTTTAGTCAGAATGTAGATGAAAGATATATAGCGGTTTAGTTGGCCGGTTTTGCCGATGCTGGCGCCGGTTTGGTTGCCAATACCATTTTCAGACCGGTATCGGCACCGAGATTCAGCACCTCTACCAGTTTGCCGTAGTTGATTGACTCGTCGGCGTAGATTGCAACAAACTCGGTAGAGTCCTGGAGCTGTATAGCCTGAAGGACATTGCGGAGCTGATCGGTGGCAACCGGTTGCGGCTCGATATCGCCGGTCGATACGTAGATCACAGTGTCTTTGTCAATATATACCCGGGTCGAGGGCTTGATTGCCGTCTGCTCCGAACTTTGGGGCAGATTGATCTCGAGCGCGGTCGGAAAGACAAACGTACTCGTCACCATGAAGAATATCAGCAGCAGGAATATGACGTCGGTCATGGAGGCCATGCTGAATATCGACGTCATGTCGAATTGACGCTTTAATGACATGATTCGGATGGTATTAAGCAGGCTCGTTGAGCAGATCCATGAATTCCATAGTGCGGCCTTCAAGGCGCGACATGATGCTGTTTATACGGGCTACGAGGTAGTTGTAGGCGAATAAGGCTATAATGCCTACTATCAGACCGGCCACTGTGGTTACCAGGGCTTCATATATACCGCCTGCAAGAATATCGATGTTGGCTGATGAGCCGGCGCTTGCAAGACTGAAAAATGCCTGTACCATACCGATTACAGTTCCGAGAAATCCCAGCATCGGGGCTCCGGCTGCGGTAGTCGCGAGCCATGGCAATCCCTTTCCGAGCGATGCTATCTCGATGTTGCCTGTATTCTCTATGGCTACGAGCACATCATTCATAGGACGGCCGATACGGCTGATACCCTTGGCTATGAGACGGGCGGAGGGGGTATCGGTGCGTTCGCATAGCTTTGTGGCGCTCTTGAGCTCTCCCTCGTGTATGTAATCTCTTATACGGTCCATGAAAGAGCGGTCTTCGTGGCCGGCACGATGGAGAACTATGCAACGCTCCACAAATATATATATACATATCAGCGACAATATCGCGAGTGGTATCATGATAAATCCGCCTTCCAGGCAGAGTTGCCATACCGACAGCTCTTTCACGGGGGCTGCCTCGGCCTGCTGGAGTGCTACTGGTACTGTCTGGCTGACAACATTTGAGATAGTGTCGGCTGCTGTTTCTGTGAGAAATTCGGTCTGGATCATTCTTATAGTGTGATAGTGCGGTTAACAAATTATTGAAGACACTCTTTATATCGGCGTATGGTTTCCTGAAGCCCGAGGTAAAGGGCGTCGGAAATCAGCGAGTGGCCTATTGATACCTCATCAAGGTAGGGGACACGCTCGTGGAAGAACTTCAGATTGTCAAGGCCGAGATCGTGGCCGGCATTTACGCCGAGTCCGGCATTGTGGGCTGCCTTCGAGGCTTCGACAAAGGGTGCTACGGCCCCTTCGGGATCGGAGGCGTAATTGTCGGCATAAGGCTTTGTATAGAGCTCCACTCTGTCGGCGCCGACTGTCGCTGCGGCGCGGATATTGTTGATATCGGTATCTACGAATATGGATGAACGTATGCCAGCCTCACGCAGACGCTCTACTATCTCGGTCAGCATATCGGCGTTTGCGACGACATCCCAGCCTGCGCTCGATGTGAGTGCGTCAGGCGCATCGGGAACGAGTGTCACCTGTTCCGGCTTTACCTTCAGAACAATGTCCATGAACTCGGGTGAAGGGTAACCTTCGATGTTGAATTCAGTCTTGACTATGGGTCTCAGAAGGAATACATCCTTATGCTTTATGTGGCGTTCGTCCGGACGCGGATGAATAGTGATACCGTTTGCGCCGAAACGTTCGCAGTCGATCGCGAATTGCTCGACATCAGGCCTATTCTCACCGCGGGCGTTGCGCAGTGTCGCTACTTTGTTTATGTTAACACTTAGGTTTGTCATTCGAAATAGTTCTGATACGTGAAATAAACCGTATACTTAAAAAACTTGATGATAATGCGGAGTGTTATTTATCTAAGAAAAAGTTGTAAATTTGCACTTCGCAAAATTGACTACAAAAATAGTCAGAAATTCTCTATTCAGAAAGAATTTGGAGGCAAAAGAAAGCATGAGCAGTAGAAAACATTATTCCAAACAGGCATTGAAGACTGCGGGACATGTGGATGTCGACCGTTTGTTTCCGCCTACCGATGAGGCCAGCGAGCTTCTCGTAGCTTGTCGGCGCATGGATTATAGCGCTTCGGCTATAGCCAGGGCGGTGGAAGACTGCGATGCTCATCTGCTCAATCTCAATCTGACCGGCGATAGCGCTCCCGATGGATCGGATGATCTTATGGTGGAACTCAGGGTCGGTTTGAGAAATGCAAACCCGGTGGCGCGTTCACTCGAACGTTACGGCTATCGTGTCATGCTTACGCGTCATGGTATGTACAATGGGTACTGTGGCGAAGAAATAGCAGACCCTGCTGTCGAGCGTGTTAAAGGTCTGCTTGCCCAGATCGAAGTGTAACATCATAACCAACTACCTTACAGAGATGCTAATTACCGTATTTGGCAATGGATATCAGAATCCCCATCTTCAAGAACTTCAGTGCCTTTTTGATCAGCTTGCTGATATAGAGGGTATGAAGCTTGTCGTAGAACTGACCTACGGTAATTACCTGTCCGAGCATATATCATTGCCACAAGGTGTGTCGTTGCAGCGTTCCGATTGCCTTCCTGTTGCCGATCTTGTGCTGAGTATCGGAGGCGATGGCACGTTCCTCCGAACAGCTGCGGCTGTCGCTCCGCTCGAGCTTCCTATAATGGGTATAAATTCTGGCCATTTGGGTTATCTTTCGGCGGCCGATATAGCCGACGTCGACAATATAGTGGCCGATATAGCCAGCCGTAATTATATTGTCGAATCACGGTCAATGCTAAAGGTGTCGACCAACGATATGCTTGATAAATTAGTGCTTTATGCTCTCAATGAAGTTGCTGTGCTTAAGATGGACACTGCATCTATGATCTCGGCATGCACTACGGTCAATGGAGAGTTTCTTGCCAATTATCAGGCTGATGGACTTGTGATAAGTACACCTACCGGCTCTACCGGTTACAATCTGTCGGCCGGTGGCCCGATCGTGGCTCCGTCGGCACCAAACTGGATAATCTCTCCGGTTGCGGCCCATTCACTCACAATGCGCCCTCTCGTGGTGAGCGACACTTCGGTGATTGAAGTCGTTACACATTCGCGGGCCGACTCGTTCAGGCTAAGCGTCGACGGTCGTAGCGTAGAGTTGAGCATACCCACCCCGATTGTCGTTGAAAAGGCTCCGTTTGTTACAAAGCTTGTCCGTCGCAACGGTTTTAACTTTGCCGACACTCTGCGTCATAAGTTGTTGTGGGGCGTAGGTAATAATACCCTCTGATGATCATATCTCTGCACCATGATGTGTTGGGCGATGTGACAGTCTCATATCGCCGGAACTCACGTAATTATACTGCACGTTGGAAAAATGGTTCTGTATATATGTCTGTACCCTATGGTGCTTCAAGCCGTCAGATTGTAGACATTCTCGATCGTCTGGCCCCACGGCTTGTTGCATCTCGGCCGTCGGAATGCAGCTTGCATCCTGGATCAGTACTCGATCTCGACTCACTCACTATTGATATACGTAAGCCTGCATCCTCGTTTTCGGCGCGTACTATGGTCTCATTAAAGCCCCCATCGGCTGATACGGCGTATAAGTATAGACTCACGTTGACTCTTGCAGACGATGTTGACACATCATCGCCCTCATATCCTGCCTTTGTCAGTCGGGCCATCATATCCTCACTTGATCCTGTGGCTGCAGATATCCTTGTGAATCTTGGTAGAAGACATGCCGATAGAGTGGGCGATCATCCGTCGGAGTGGCGTATAGGGCGAGGTCTGCGGGTGCTTGGTACATGTACACGCTCACGGATCATCACTCTTTCCAAAGCTCTGCTGTTTCTGCCTTCGGAATTGCGCGATTATGTGGTATGCCATGAACTGGCACATCTGAAAGTGATGGATCATTCCGAACATTTCCATAGTGTGCTCGGGCATTATCTGCCTGCAGAGCGTAGGTATGCCGCTGAGTTGAGACGTTTCAAATGGCCAATAGTGCGTTGACCGGCAAGTTTTTTCTGTCAATACGATGGCCGATTGATGAAATCTGTGTACCTTTGCGGAAATAAAAATATTGATTGAAATGGACTTATTCGAAAGAATCAGCGCCGATATAAAATCGGCCATGCTTGCCCGCGACAAAGTGCGTCTTGAGACTCTCCGTGGCATCAAGAAAGAATTTCTCGAAGCAAAGACCGCCAAGGGTGCTGATGGTACCCTTACTGATGAACATGCTACCAAAATTCTTGCCAAGATGGCAAAACAGCGCCGCGAGACGGCACAGATATATGATGAGCAGAATCGTCCTGAACTGCGCGACAATGAGCTCGCTGAGGCGGCTGTAATTGAAGAGTATCTCCCCAAGGCTCTCACCGAAGAGGAGCTTACAGCCGAACTGCGTGATATCATAGCTCAGGTTGGTGCTACTTCGCCTAAAGAAATGGGCAAAGTTATGGGAGTGGCATCAAAGGCTCTTGCTGGCCGTGCCGATGGCAAAGCGATTTCTGAGAAAGTAAAGCAACTGTTGGCTCAATAATATAATAACGGAGTAAAATGCTTACCATACAACAGATTAAGGAGAATCCCCAGCGTGTCATCGAGCGCCTGGCAGTAAAAGGATTCGACGGAAACGAACCGATCAACCGCGTTCTCGAACTTGACAACAACCGTCGTGCGTTCCAGCTTCAGAACGACAATCTTGCCGCTGAACAGAAACAGTTGGCTGCCCGCATTGGTGCGCTTATGAAGGAAGGCAAGCGGGAGGAAGCCGAAGAGGCCAAGACTCGTGTCGCTACCCTCAAGGAACAGCAGAGACAGATAGCTGCCGATCTTGCAGCTGCCGAAGGTCAGATAAGAGATATATTGCTCAACGTGCCCAATCTGCCTTGCGATGCTGTGCCCGAAGGCCGTACCGCAGCTGATAACGTTGTTGAAAAGACAGGTGGCCCGATGCCCGATCTGCCTGCCGATGCCATGTGTCATTGGGATCTGGCTAAGAAGTACAATATCATTGATTTCGATCTTGGCGTAAAGATCACAGGTGCCGGCTTCCCGGTTTACATCGGTAAAGGCGCCCGCCTTCAGCGTGCGCTCATTCAGTTCTTCCTGGATGAGGCTGGCAATGCAGGCTATACAGAGATCGAGCCTCCCTATGTTGTCAATGAGGATTCGGCATACGGTACAGGACAGTTGCCCGATAAGGAAGCTCAGATGTATCACTGTGAGCTCGACAACCTGTATCTCATTCCGACTGCCGAGGTCCCTGTCACAAATATCTATCGTGACGAGATTCTTGCCGGCGATTCACTTCCGCGTAAGAATTGCGCATACAGCGCATGCTTCCGTCGCGAAGCCGGCAGCTATGGCAAGGATGTGCGTGGCCTGAACCGTCTGCATCAGTTCGATAAGGTGGAGATTGTCCGCATCGAACGTCCCGAAGATAGCTACAATGCTCTTGAGGAGATGAAAGACCACGTCCAGAGCCTGCTCGACAAACTCGGATTGCCATGGCATATCCTGCGCCTCTGCGGTGGTGACATGAGCTTTACATCGGCCATAACATTCGACTTCGAGGTATTCAGCGCAGCTCAGAAGCGTTGGCTCGAGGTTTCATCTGTCAGCAATTTCGAAACATACCAGGCCAATCGTCTTAAGTGCCGTTTCCGCGACTCTGACAAGAAGATACGTCTCTGCCACACTCTCAATGGATCTGCCCTTGCGCTCCCGCGTATCATGGCTGCCATTCTCGAGAATTACCAGACTCCCGAAGGTATTGTCGTTCCCGAAGTTTTGCGCCGGTATACCGGTTTCGATATTATTGACTGATAACAGCCGATGCAGAAAAAAACTATCTGGGATCTCAACCGACCTGATATCGAGCACTACCGTGAACAGGCTAAACTGCCTGTCACGGTGGTGCTCGACAATATCAGATCCCTTAACAATATAGGATCGATATTCCGCACCTGCGACGGCTTCTCTGTCGAACATATAGCGCTCTGCGGCATAACAGCCACTCCGCCATCGCTCGAGATCCACAAGACTGCGCTTGGCGCCGAAGATTCAGTGGAGTGGAGCCATCATGACAGCACGCTCGAGTGTGTGCGCCAACTCCAGTCACAGGGATATACCGTGTGCGCTTTGGAGCAAGCCTTTGGAAGTGTCGAGCTGCAGAATTTCATTGTTGACCCGCACCGCAAGTATGCCATTGTTGCCGGACATGAGGTCGACGGTGTGGATCAGCGAGTTGTTGATGCCGCTGATATATGTCTCGAGATACCGCAGAGAGGCACAAAGCATTCCCTCAACGTGTCCGTATCTACCGGAATTGCCGTATGGCACATCTTCCAGCAAATGCTGACACACTGATTCCACCTTACATTACTTATTTGCTTTCCGTTCTCAGCGTTTGCCCAGTATCTCCTTCAGGCCATCCATATCAAATGTCAGCGTGAAGCGTAGGGTTTGGTCAAGTGGGGACGTCTGAGCCGTGGCAAGCATATACGACGCGTCAAGCTTCACCACATTCAGCGAGAAGCCCGCGCCCAGTCCGAAATATTTTCGGTTGCCTTTCATCTCGCTTTCATGATAATATCCTGCACGCAGGAAAAACTGCCCGTTGTAAGAGTATTCAGCACCCAGCGACCAATTTATCTCCTTGATCTCCTCCGACACACCCCCCGGAGCATCGCTGAACGATTTGAATATACCTGTGATCGATGACATGTTTTCCCACTTCTCAAGCGCGTCAAGATATTCTTTCTGGCCTTCGGCAGTTGTCGTGTCATACTGATTCTCCAGAGGACGCGCAGGAACGAGTAGCTTGTTCAGGTCAAGGGCCAGTGTCAGATTATGATAGTCTGCCAGCGGGAATGTGAATGCTGTGCCGATCTTCAGATTGGTAGGCAGAAATGCCGGATCCTCCCCATTATTATAAGATATCTTCGAGCCGATGTTCGATGCATTGAATCCGAACGACCACTGACACTCATTGCGCCCTATTATCGGATATGTAGTATAGTAGCCCGATATATCGGCTGCAAACGCCGATGCTCCGGTCGACTGATCGCCGGCATACGAGTCCGAGAAGCCAAGATCGGAATAGATATAGCGGAACACTACTCCCATTGAGAATTTTTCCGATAGCTTCCTTGAGTAGCCTATGTCAAACGCCATCTCATACGGATTCAGTATCTCGCCCGACGTCATGCTCGAATTGCTGGTCGTTACCTCGCCGAGCGAGAAATAACGCAACCCGGCGCTTACAGCCTGATTATCCTCATTTCCTATCTTCCAATATCCCGCCAGATTGGCCAGATATATGTCATTCACTATCTTACGGAGCCAAGGTGTATAGCTGAGCGATACGGCCGCTTTGCTGTAAGCAAATGCATATTTCGAAGGATTCCAGTACTGGGAATTGGCATCTGGATCAGTTGCGGCGCCAATGTCGCCCATAGCCGTGCCACGTGCGTCTGGTGCTATGATCAGCGAGTTCACTCCGGTCTGTAGCGGATTGAATTCATCCTTGGGTTTGTCGGCAAATGCTCTTGGAACAGCCGACACTGCAACCAACGAAGTGAGAAGTATATGTAGTCTATTGCTTGGTTTCATAAAACGGATGATAGGGAATGCTCCTTCTACATAAACTCTCCCGACCGCGATTTATTGTGTGGCATAGCGATTCAACTCACCTTATCTCATCTTTGCCACAAGATTTGTAGCGCCGGCCTGCCCATTATTTTATCCTTGCCGACAGACACATCTCATCTCCTATTCCCGCCGTAAACGTCGAGCCGACGGCTACCTCCATTTCAAGTGGGATTGTGAGCGGACACACCACATCGCCTGTCCTTAGCGATATATATTGCGACAAAGCTGATATGGCAGCCTCCACGCCAAGCTCTTCGCGGCCTATCTCTATCTTTGTGCCATTGATATCAATATGTATCATCTCCGGCAGGCCGCCCTCTTCAATCTGGATCCATTGCCCCATCTGGACGCAGTTGTCAAACGCCGTAGCAAGCGATTGCGGCGCCCCGTTCTCCTTCAGCATTCTCTCAAGATCCACAGGCACGAGACGCATTATCAGGCTCATGGCATCGAAATACCTCATGGTAAAGCGCTCCGATATACTCTTGCCAAGCCGCGATATACGCACGGCTGGTAGTAATTCCATTCTCCACTCATCAGCGAAATCAGGTAGAAACAGAGGCCTTCCTGGCAGTACCAGAGCCGAATCCGGTGCAAGCCACATGGCCGGAGGTGCGGCGATTGCTTCATCGCGCAGGCGTGTCAGTGCGAGCAGTTTCATTGTTTGTTGCTATTGTAAGGGCGCGAGGCCAGACGGTTGTACATCACAGCCAGATGGCTGTATATCGAGGTGTTCTGTATCACTATATCGGGGCGCGTGCGTATTCTGAAAGGGGTGAAGTTCCACAGCGCCTTTATTCCGGCGGCTACTGCTATGTCGGCGGCATCCTGGGCCCTGTCTACCGGAACAGCTATCACGGCTATCTCTGCATTCAGGTGTTTCCGCCGCTCGGCCAGTGTCGACATATCAAACACCGGAACCCCAGCTATGCACCGACCTATTATTTTCGGATTTACGTCAAATCCCGCTACTATGTTCAGGCCATACGACGAAAGTCCCGAGTCCGACAGCAGGGCCGCTCCAAGCTGACCCACGCCTATCATCACCGCATTATGTACACGCGTGAACCCCAGCAGCTTTGACAGCTCGGTCAGTATGTCGCGCACATCATATCCCACTCGCGGACGCCCCTTTATGTGGAGCAGCGACAGGTCCTTTGCCACAAGCGATGAGTCTATGCCGGTCCCTCGGCTTATATCGGTCGACGATACCGATTCCACTCCTTTGTCATGTATCATCGCCACATACGCCAGATACCAGGGCAGTCGCTTTATTGTTGGCTCCGGCAGAAACGTCGCTTTCGATGAAAATGTATTGTCGGTAGGATCTGAATGATTCATATCGCAATTGGTCTTGGGTTTGGTCAACGCCTTACGTTGCTGGGTATGTAGGCTCCGTTGTTCGGCTTGGGATTAACACGGCCGCCCCTGCCTATACTCGAGCCGAAGCCTCCGGTCCCGGTGGTTCTCCCGCCGAACGGATTGCCGAAGTCATCTTCATCCTCATCCTCGTCATCCTGTCGCTCATGTATTTCGCCAGGCTTGAGTTTCGGTTTGTTCTTCTTTATCTCATTAGGCTTCTGTTGGTCGAGAGCCACCGCATATATATCCCACGTCTGCTCTACATCCCAGTTCTTCTTCAGGTTTATGCGTTTCGGGAAATAGGCTGTTTCCTCTGGCTGTATGGAGTCCACTATGCCTATATCGTACACGCCGTTGTCATTACTGTCGACAAACAGACGCGCATAATACTTCCCCGGCTCGAGATATGCCAGTTCGGCCGATCCGTCAGGATTTACCGCAGCCTTGGCCACGGGGCTGTCCGACGTGCTCAGAAGCTCCACTATCGCATTACGCCCGTTCAGTCCTTCTATATTGAATGTTATCGACGAATACTCATCAAGCGCCCTGGTTGTGAATTCTTTCTTTATCGTATCTGTAGGAGTGCCGTATATTCCTGCCACCGCCCCCGGGTCGGCGCGGAGCACATACGATGCTTCCGGAAGCCATTCCGTCTCCAGAATCCATTCCATCGGGCGCATCGAGTCCGGACGATATATGCGCCAGTCATCCACCTTGCTCCATACTGAGTCCTTCTTGGGCATTACGCTCAGTTCAAACGCCGATACATCAAATTTCGACGGTGGCTCATTTATCGTGATGGGCAACGGCTTGTTCAGCGTCTGATTGTCTCCCGCCCCTATGGTTATTCCCAGATACTCTATTTTGGGCGTCGAGGCCGAATCATCTTCCTCATCGTTCTTGCCTTTTTTCTGCTTTTCCTCCTCCTTGTTCTGCTTTTTGCGTGCGTTTCCACGCAGATTGAACTTTAGCGTATCCGTCTGCCACGACAGTTGGTCCAGCGAATCCGTCCTTCTGTAGCGGGTCTCTATTAGTAGAGAGTCCAGCGAAGCCACTATCGTGTCCGATATCCAGTAGTCAAGCGTGTCGCGTGTGGCGGTAGCGTTGAGTATGGCCCACGTGTCATCGGTTCGGCCGTCTGCTGGGCCGCCTATTATTCTCATCCTTGGAAGCGAATCCGCCTTTGCACCCATTTCAAGATATATGCGGTTACGCTCCGGACGCTCATACTTGGCCAGATATTGCGGTTTATAGTCCATGTTGAACCATGTCAGCAATATGTCATTGGGTAGAAAGCGTGTCGCCTCCACAACGCTCACCGAGTCCACCCCCTCTTCCGTATGTATTGTGTCCGAGCGCATATATCGCTCCGTCGTGGGCGATACAGTCACATCATAGAATGCTATGTCCTCGCTACGGTCCCAGTGATAGTCGCGGTTCTTGTCATTCACCGCATATACCCGGTATGTACCCTCCTTTATGTTCCTTATTGTGAACTGACCGAGCTGGTTGGTCTTCGTCAGGCGTTCAAAGGGCAGTGTGGTTATGGCCGTATCACTCAGATTGCTGTATATGCCTACCATCATTCCCTGCGCCGGCTCGAGTGTCCGCGCGTCAAACACCATTCCCGATATCGAGAGCGTGTCTATCGTCGGGCCTGTCGAGAATGCAAAGCTGAAACCGTCCAGTATATTTCCCTCGTTCAGGTCCGATATCGCATCCGAGAAGTCTATCGTATACGTTGTCGAGTCAACCAGCGTGTCCATCAGCGTCACGGTCACGTTGCGGCCCACAGCCGATATCGTCGGCATCTCTTTTTGTGCCGGCGACACCACTACCTTGGTCATTATATCCTTTATGTTCACATTTTCGTCAAATGTGATGCGGATCCTGTTTTTGTTCACATTCAGCTCCCCGGGCTGCGGATTCGACGTGACGAACACTGGCGGATCTATATCGCGTGGGCCACCCTCCGGACGACCTATGCTCGCACACGCCGCAAGTACCGCGGCTGTCGCTACGGCTGGCACTGTGCGTAGTGGTATGGAGGGACGCAGGTGGGCGTGGGCATACGACCCCAGGCGATGTAGAAGTCTGTTTATGCAACTCATCTCAACTTATATGTACTTTTTGGTTTGCGGCTTGTTGTTTGCTGTCTCTATTACCTTGCAAGGCGTTATGGACATCCATAACCGCTGACCATCTTGATCAGAACAACCCCGGCAACGCCGGAGTTTAACGTCATGTTGCTTAGGTGTTGATATGGTCAACATTTATCAATTGTTTTTGATGAGTTCTTTACTCTTTATTTATGTGGTTGCAAATTTACAAAAAAAGCTCAAAACTATAGCCGCCATTGCCTTAATGGTTGTGAAAGCGAATATATTTGCCTAAATTTGCAATGATGATGCGTGTGCGACTGACTATGCATCAGATCATCAATCTTATACCAAAATAATCAAACACATGACAGTCAGACAGATGATGAAGGGCACACTTGTAGCGCTCCTTCTGACAGCCCCGGCCGCGCTATTGGCGGTCAATCCCAAGCCTTTTGTTGTCCCCGAAGTCAGGGAATGGAAAGGTGCCGACGGTATGCTAACCCTTGTGCCCGGTTCTGCCAGGATTTACTACACTTCTCCTTCGCTCGAAGGTGTTGCCGATCAGATGGCTGCCGACTATACCAAGCTTACAGGACAGCCTATCCAGGCCGTTAAAGGAAAAGGTGGTAAGGGCGATATTATCCTTACTCTCAAAAACAACAAGAAGCTCGGCGATGAAGGCTACCTCATCGATATCACCGACCGTGTGTCTGTCACTGCCTCTACTGTCGAAGGTGCGCGCTGGGGTGCCACGACCATCCTTCAGCTACGCGATGCTTCTGCCGAACTCCCTAAGGGCAGGATTACCGACTATCCCGACTATGAATTCCGTGGTCTCGTCATCGACGCCGGCCGCAAGTACATCCCCATGGACTATCTTTACAAGCTTGTCGATGTGCTCGCCTACCGTAAGATGAACGTGCTCCACGTCCATCTCAACGACAACGGATTCAAGGAATTCTTCAACAACGACTGGGACCAGACTCAGGCCGCGTTCCGTCTCGAGTGTGACACATACCCCGGACTTACCGCCCGCGACGGTTCTTACACCAAGCAGGAGTTCCGCGACCTTCAGAAATACGCGCTCCAGCGTGGCGTGGAGATTATTCCCGAGATCGACTTCCCCGCTCACTCACTCGCGTTCACACGCTATATGCCTGAGATTGCCTGCGACGGTGTCCACAACGACGTCGATCATCTCGACCTCAAGAATCCCAAGACCTACGAATTCATGGACGCGCTCCTCAAGGAATACCTCGAAGGCCCCGATCCTGTCTTTTCCGGCAAGCGTTTCCACATCGGCACCGACGAATACAAGGGTGACTCGATTGATATGGAGAACTTCCGTGCCCTCACCGCCCGCTATATCGATTATACCAAGGACTTCGGAAAGCGTCCCGCCGTTTGGGGATCGCTCACCTACGCCAAAGGCTCCACTCCGGTGCCCAGCGATGATGTCGACATGTACCTCTGGTATAATGGCTATGCTGATCCCATCGCTATGTTCGAGCAAGGTTTCAAAGGCGTCAGCATTCCCGACGGATATGTTTATATAGTCCCCGGTGCAGGTTACTACTACGACTACCTCAACACTCCGATGCTTTATGAGAAATGGACACCTGCCAACATCAACGGTATTGAGGTCGAAGAGAAGCATCCGCAGCTCCTCGGCGGTATGTTTGCCGTCTGGAATGACCATCCCAACAATGGTATAACCGTCCGCGACATTCACCACCGCGTCATGCACGCTCTCCCCACAATGGCCGCCAAGACCTGGGACGGAAAGAACGTCACTGTCCCCTTCGAGGAGTTCAATGCCAAGAGTGCCGCACAGAAGGAAGCTCCGGGCGTTAATTACCTCGCCCGTCATGGTCAGGGCAGGGAAGTGGTCTACGAAGCCCCCTCTGTTACTCCCGGAATGCAGCTTCCCATCGACGAGATCGGCTACAACTATACCATAGAGTTCGATCTTGAGGGTGCTCCCGAAGCCAAGGGCACAGCGCTCTTCTCAACTCCCGACGCTACCGTCTGGATCAGCGATCCCGTTAGCGGCAATATGGGCTATAGCCGTGAGAACAAACTCATGAACTATCGTCACGATGTTCGTCCCGGCGAGAAAAACCACTATCGCATCACCGGCGACAACAAGGGCACTAAGCTCTATATCGACGGCAAGCTTGTCGACGATATGAACATCTCATGGGCTACCTACGGACTCCGTGAGAAAGCCCGTCAGCGTGACATGGCCGATATCAAGACTCTCGTGTTCCCCCTCCAGAAGGCCGGCGACTTCAAGAGCAAGGTCACAAATCTCAAGGTCAAGAACTACATCGACTGATCAGGTCCTATTTTCCCCATACAGCAGAAGGCCGCTCTTATGCGGCCTTTTGCAAATCATTTAGCCTGTATGAAAATCAATAATATGCTTGCCGCTGCTTTTGCAGCTTTGTCCCTGTCGGTGCCTGGCGCCGCATCGGCAATCAATGTTAAGCCCTTTGTTGTCCCCGAAGTCAGGGAGTGGAAAGGTGGCGATGGTACGTTTGTTGTCACTCCCGGTTCCACCCGTATCTGTTATACCGATACTCTCCTACGGCCTGTGGCCGAGACAATGGCTTCTGATTATGCCGCTCTTACCGGAAACACCCTCGCCGTTGTCAGGGCTAAAGGTGGAAAAGGCGACATCATTCTTGCCACGAAACCCGACCGCCGCCTGGGCGGCGAAGGTTATACCATCGGTATATCCGACCGTGTCACTGTCTCCGCCCCTGCTCTCGACGGACTGCGCTGGGGTGCCGCGACCATCCTTCAGCTGTGCGATGGCCGGTCCGGACTCCCTGTGGGTACCATAACCGACTATCCCGACTATAGCGTGCGCGGTCTGATGATCGATGCCGGCCGCAAATATATTCCTATGGACTATCTCTACAAGCTTGTCGATGTATTGGCCTATCGCAAGATGAACACCCTCCATGTCCATCTCAACGACAACGGGTTTAAGGAGTACTTCAACAACGATTGGAACAAGACGCAGGCCGCTTTCCGTCTCGAGTGCGACACATATCCCGGGCTTACCGCCCGCGACGGTTCCTACACCAAGCAGGAGTTCCGGCAATTTCAGAAGTATGCCGCATCGCGTGGTGTTGAGATAATCCCCGAGATCGACTTCCCGGCCCATGCTTTGGCTTTCACTCGCTATATGCCTGAGATTGCCTGCGACGGTGTCCACAACGACGTCGATCATCTCGACCTCAAGAACCCGAAGACCTACGGATTTATCGACGCGCTCCTCCGCGAGTATCTCGAAGGTCCCGATCCTGTCTTTGCCGGAGGGCGTTTCCACATCGGTACCGATGAGTATCAGGGCGATTCTATCGATATGGAGAATTTCCGCGCTCTTACCGCACGTTATATTGATTACACCAAGCAGTTCGGCAAGCGTCCCGTTGTCTGGGGATCCCTCTCCCATGCCAAAGGCTCTACCCCCGTCCCCAGCGAAGGTGTCGACATGTACCTCTGGAGCAACGACTATAGCAAACCGCTCCAGATGATGGAACTTGGCTATCAGACTATCAGTGTGCCCGATTGGTACGTCTACCTGGTCCCTGGCGCAGGCTACTACTACGATTATCTCGACACCGGTTTCCTCTACAATGAATGGACCCCGGCTCTCTTCAATGGCCTTCAGCTCGAGGAGAAGCATCCGCAGCTCTCTGGCGGTATGTTTGCCGTCTGGAACGATCATCCCAACAATGGAATCACTGTTAAGGATATCTATCACCGCATAATGCATGCCTTGCCTGCTATGGCCGCCAAAACCTGGGATGGCAGCAATGTCACGGTGCCTTTCGACGAATTCGATGCTAAGAGCTCTGCCATGAGCGAGGCTCCCGGTATCAACTACCTCTCACGTCGTGGCAATGGTAATGAGACGGTATTCCGGGCCGAAGTCCTTGAGCCGGGCATGGATATTCCTATCGACGATATCGGCTACAACTATACTGTTGAGTTTGATATTGAGGGTGCCGACGAGCCCAAAGGCACCGTCTTGTTCTCCAATCCCGATGCAACTGTATGGTTGAGCGATCCCATTACCGGAAATTTAGGTTATAGCCGCGAGAACAAACTTGTCAGTTACCGTCATGACATACGCGGTGGTGAGAAAGCTCACATTCGTATCACCGGCGACAATCAGGGCACAAAATTGTATGTCAATGGCAAGCTGGCCGACAACAAGAATATATCTTGGGCCGCCTATGGAATCAGGGAAAAGGCCGTCAAACGCTTTATGGCCGACATCAAGACTCTCGTGTTCCCGCTTAAGCAGGCCGGTCAGTTCAACAGCCGTATCACCAACCTTCAGGTGAAAAACTACATCGATTGATCCCCTGGGTCTGCAAAGATAAAAGAAATTGGCCCGGAAGCGGTACCGCTTCCGGGCCAATTTCTTTTACTCACTGTTTATGTTCCTATTTGCGGCGGTGGGTCAGTATCCATATCACCACTGGGGCACCTACCAGAGGTGTTACTGCATTCACAGGCAGGATGGAGTTCGACGGAAGCACACACACCAGATTGCATGCCAACGTTATGCCGGCTCCTGTAAGCAGGGTGGCGGGCATCAGTATCAGGTGATTGTCTGTCCTGAACATCAGCCTGGCTATGTGTGGAACTGCCAGACCGATAAACGATACCGGTCCGCAGAATGCTGTGATTACCGCTGTCAGCAAGCCTGTCGAGAGCAGCAGAAGGTTGCGTACCATGCGGAGATTAACTCCCAGATTACGTGCATATCCGTCACCTAAAAGCAGCAGATTGAGAGGCTTTACAAGCACTGTCGCTATCGCTATGCCTGCTATGCACAGCGACGCGTATACTGGCATTTGATCCATCGAGACCCCGTTGAAGCTGCTCATGCCCCACATCACATAGCTCTGCACCCCGTCGGCCGACGACATATAGTTGAGCAACATTATGGCCGATGATACCAGATACCCTATCATTATGCCGGTTATCAGAAGCATCAGATCGTTCTTTAGCAACGAGGATAGTAGCAGCAGTATCGCCATGATGAGCATGCTTCCGGCAAACGCGCCCGCTACAACTGCCGCGTAGCCCCCTATGGTGTACGAACCGGCGGTTATCGAGCCCCCGAGAAGCAGCATTACCAGGGCGACTCCTAAGCTGGCTCCCGAATTTATTCCAAGAACCGATGGCCCTGCCAGCGGATTGCGGAAGGCTGTCTGGAGCATCAGGCCTGACGCGGCCAGGCCAGCTCCTGCAAGTGCGGCTGTTATCGCCATGGGTAGACGGCTCCCGAGCACTATGAACTCGGTGGTGTCTCCTTTTCCTCCGCCGGTCAGTATTGATAGCACCTCACTCGCAGGCAATGATACCGATCCTGTGAACAGATTCAGCAGGAACAGTACGGCTACTGTGAGTATGACAGCTGTATATCTCATATGCGTGTTGTTAGGCATCCACTTGAAGAGCTATCCGGCCAGTGGCGTGAAGTAACGTGGGCGTGTATCCGGTTCAAACAGTTCCGGATGTATCACGAGCATTATGTCCCGCAGTAGCCAGTGAGGGTGGAATGGTGTCTCCTCATAGTAGGCTATCTTTTCGGTATTGCAACCATACACTTTCCCTGACTTGAAGGGTGTGAACATACCGTATATCACGTTGTCTGCGGCGAGTTCGCCGAGTGTCTTGTCCGTGGCCTGGCTGTAGCGTAGCAGCCAGAAATCGGCGTCTCCTCCTTCGTGAAGTACCTGTTCACCCGACAGGCCTGCGCTTCCCTGGCCGCTGATATGGGCGAACGGGTTGGTGCCTCCGGCATCGGTGATATATGTGCCCATTGTCGAACTGCCACGCGGCACATACCATGTGTTGCCATACAGGCGGTCTATTATTACGCTCGGTCTTGTATCTGTTGTTGCGGCTTTCGATTTTAGGGCGAGGTATTCATTTTCTATTTCTGCGAACATATCCGATGAGCGCTCCTCGCGGCCGAATAGCAGCCCGTACAGCTTCATCCATTCTGTCCGTCCTAATGGAGAGCTTTCCATGTAGTCAGCACATTCTATCACCGGTATCCCGAGCTGGCCGAGTTTGCCGTAGTTCCCCGAATTTTCGTATGGCGACAGAAGTATGGCGTCCGGCGACAATCCTATTATTTTTTCGAGGTTCGGTGTATAGCTGTTTCCGCAATCCGCTACATCTCCCTGTTTTATACGTGCCAGCAGATCCGGATTGTGGATGTATTCGGCATCACATATTCCGCCTATCGATTCCGGTGCGCCGAGATCATATATCAGGGACTGGTGTACCGTGGAGTAGACAAGCGCGTTGCGGAGTGGTATCCGCACCACAGTCCCCTTTGGCAGGGGAGTGGGAATATCTGTACTGTCGGGTATGAGAATATATGTATGGAGTGTTTTGGTCGTATCCCATGGATTTCTGACAGTGGCTCTGTAGTAGCCGTCTACATAATCTATGGTCAGATTGTCGGCATACGTGAGTGCCATGTTTTCGCCTTCGGGCGAAGCGGTGCTGCCGCTCTTGCCGCACGACACGGCTATGAGCGACAGCACGGATGCCAGAAAAATATTTAGATATTGTCTCATCGACAGTGCGGACTCGGATTAAATTACGAATGCGGCGGTATATACGCCCGACTCATACGAACGTACAAAGCTGCCCGATGCTGTATATTCGTTCACTGAGCACGGATCGCTGTAGCTGCCTCCCATTGTCGAGATGAACACCTTGCCCGTGGCAGGATCGACTCCTATGGCCTGCGGTGAGACTATCTCCGAGGGTGTGAAAGGTGTCGAGGTTCCCGACGATATCTGATATATCGAATAGGTGGTCGGAGCTTCATAGAAGGGGCTGTGCACTGTGTAGAGCTTGTCTCCGTTTATCGCCATCATCGAGGCGTTGAACAGCGGTTCTACTGTGTCGTCGGCATTGATCCGTTTCAGCATGGCTGGGTTTGCTGCTGTATAGTCGCCCATGGCTATGACAAACACGTCTGTTCCGTTCGATACTATTTTGGTCGGGTTCATACCTACCTCTATACGCTTTTCCTCGCTGAAGTCCGACAGGCGGATCTTTGATACGGTGTAGCCGTTGGCATACTGGTTGAGGTAGTTCATGCCGTCCGAATTGGTCACGTAGAGGTAGTCACCCGCTATCGCTATCTGGTCAGGGTTTGGCCCTACCTTTATCTTGCTCTCTATCGACAGTGAGGTGGTGTCAAGACGTGCTACATAACCGTCATACAGCGACATATACACTTTGCCGTCTTTTGCGGCGAGGCCGCGCGGTTCTATGCCTTCTCCGGTCAGTTTTATGGTTTTTTCCGATACCAGGGTGTTCTTGTCTACGATCTCAAGTGTGCTCGACAGATATACGGCTATATACATCTTGCTGCCATATATTATGCCGTCCTGGGGGGTGTCACCTACAAGACGTCTGTTGGCCTCCTGAAATACATTCTGAAATGCCTCCCCCTTCTCATAATCGATATTGGTTATGCTGCCTGGTATGTTGTCGTTCATATTGCCCTGGTTCAGCGCGAATATGCCTTTGTAGGTTACTGTTTCCTCTGCTGTGGGTTCATCTTTGTCATCGCTGCACGATGTGAACGCCAGCAGTGGCAATGCAGCTAAAATGAGTCTGTGTAGTTTCATCTTTGATTGATTTGGATATTGTCTTTTGTTATAATGTGAATTTCAGTGATATGCGCCATGAGCGGCCCGGCATCGGATAGCGGGCCACTACAGTATACTGCCGGTCAAGAATATTCATCAGGTCGCCGCGCACCTCCATGTCATGTCCCTTTAGATGGAAATTGCGGTAAGCGGTCAGACCCATGTCCATGTATCCGCCAAGTCGTGTGGCCGGATTGTTGTCGTTGGTTGCATATCTCCAGCCTACGGCCGTAGCGTGTACCGACAGGTTGACCCATGGGTTTTCATAACCCACGGTCACATTTCCCGAATTCCGCGGTATGTACGCTATCTGTTTGTTGTATTCGCTCGACGATCTGTCTGTCCGGGGTTGTGCCAGCTGGTAACTGTAGTTTCCCGTCAGCGTTATCTGTTGCTTCCGTCCTATCTCGAACGGTTGGGTCGCCGTCAGGTCAACCCCTATCATGCGCGCCTTGCCGAGATTGACCACAGTCCATACAAACATGTTGTATGGTATCGCGACGATCTTGTCCGTGACTCGGTTCATATACACGTCCGCCGTAAAAACACCCTTTCCCAAGACGGCGCTCCCTTTGGTTTGCAACGTCACCCCTAAGTTCACCTGATGCGCGTTCTCGGGGCGTACGTCCGGGTTGCCGAAATGATAGAAATAGGCCTCGTTGAATGTCGGCATTCTGAATATGTTTTTATACGAAAGTCGAACGAACATCTGTCTATCTCCAAAAGGCTGGAAAGATACGCTTGCCGACGGTGAAATCTGTTGATAATCAGCGGCTTGTGTGCCCTTTTGGGCACCGCAATCGTATATGGACCCGAGCAGACGTGCGGATACGGTCACCCGATCTCCGCGATAACGTGCTGTCAGTGACTGAATTACGCTGTGTCTGTATGGGAAATTCTCGGTCGGAAGGTTGCTTGAGAAGTTATTGTAGAAGTAATCGCCCGAATAGTCGAATGCCCATCTGTAGGCTGGTATCCACAGCAGGCATGCGCTTGCGTAGGCCTCCCGCTGTATGTATCGCTGGTCAAGCTTACCCCCTGGATATTTGCCACTTACGTCTTCATAATGCGATGATGCCCAGTTGAATTTTGCATGCGTCTGGAGCGATAACTGCGATGAAAGTGTGCTTCTGTACTGTATTTGGGTGAAGAAATTCCGATCCCGCAGGCTCTCCGTGTTACTGTTGTTGTAATATATCACTGGCCCAGGCAGTTGGCGGTCATTATCGTAATAATATACCTTTCCCGCCAGGTCCGATCGTGTCGACTTGTGCCATGAAAAATTCATCTCTCCATGCCCGCTGTTCATCCTGCTGTTGTTCCTTCGCTCCCTTGTTTTGTAATCTCCGTTCGTCAATGTGAATGGATAGTCGTTATCGGCATAGGTATAGTCACCTATTACGTTCATTGACAGCTGGTTGGAGAACTTTCTGCCTATGCGGAAATATGGATTTACGTATCCGAACGAACCCACTTTCAATTGGGCTGTAAGGTCGAGCGGGGACGTTGCGTCCGATGCCTTGAAGCTTGATATATAGAGAGTTGCGGCGGAAGCAGCGGCTCGTGCCGGAATAAAGATGTCATCATTGTCGCCGATGATCATGTTCAGTTGCTCCACATTATCAAGCGAATATCTCGACACGTCCACCTCGCCGCTCTGGCAGTCGCTCAGCACGATACCATCATATATAACTGCCGTATGCGATGCTCCCAACCCTCTGACCGATACGGTTTTAAGTCCGCCTAAGCCGCCGTAGTCGCGTAAGTTGACTCCGGGTAGCCGGTGCATGGCGTCTGAAATATCTGTTACTCCAAGGCGGTTGAAGTGTTTTTCATCGAGAGTGAATGTCGGAGCGGTGCTTTTTACTGCTTTAACAGCTTGTGTATGAACCACTTCTACGCTGTCCAGTCTGATGTGGGCCGGGTTTTGCGCGTGCGTGGGTGTCCACATGATGCCTAATATGGTGGGTATCAAGTAGAAAGCGCAAGGTTTGGCTATGGGTATGTATGATGATAGTCTGGCGTTATGTTTTCTCATCCTCGAAAGAAAAACACGTTTGTATATAGCCGTAGGCAGGTTTTCGGACTTATTCCTGACTCCTGAAGCCTTCCCGAGCAATATGCTCAGTGACATTGTTTTCCGGGTCATTAATGGAAATTACCGCAGCGGGACTGTCCGGGATTTTCACCCGGTTCCCTTTATTCACAGTGCGTGAACCTATGGCGGTGCGAAATTACTCAAAAATTTTCGTATTTCGGTGATATTATGGAAAGTTTGTGTAGGTGTGATCAATAAGACAGCCCGGAGGCTACGTGAGTCTCCGGGCTGTTGTAAATTAAGATGATAGAAGTGCAATACTCTGGATATCAGAGTATATCTATTCCGGCTTCCGCGCAGGCCTTGATATGATCGTCAGGCCAGATGCTTGCCTGGACCTCACCTATGTGGGCTTTCTGCAATAAGAACATACACAGGCGGCTTTGTCCTATTCCTCCTCCTATGGATAGAGGATATTCTCCTGCCAGCAGAGCTTTGTGGAAGTTGAGCGAGGCCCTGTCCTGACACCCGCGTAGCTCAAGCTGATGGGCCATGCTCTCCGGGCTGACCCTTATGCCCATGGATGACAGTTCGAAGCATCTGTCAAGTATTGAGTCATAGAGTATTATGTCGCCGTTCAGGCCCGTGAAACCTTCTTCGTTAGGTGTGGACCAGTCATCGTAATCGGGTGCGCGTCCGTCGTGTGGCTTGCCGTCGCTCAGGTCGCCTCCGATGCCGATAAGGAATATTGCGCCATGCTGACGTGCTGCCATGCTTTCACGTTCGGTAGGCGAAAGATCGGGATACATGTCGAGCAGTTGCTGCGAGTGTATGAATGTGATTTCTTCCGGCAGGCGCGGGGTGATGTGAGGAAACATACGGTATATCTGCATTTCAAGCTCTTTTACAACGGAATAGATCTTTCGTACCGTTTGCTTTAGGTATGCAAGATTGCGTTGGTCGGCGGTGATGCTCTTCTCCCAGTCCCACTGATCGACATATAGCGAATGCAGGTTGTCGAGATCTTCATCCGCACGTATGGCGTTCATGTCAGTGTAAAGTCCGTAGCCCGGAGCGATATCGTAGGCTGCGAGTTTCGCACGTTTCCATTTGGCCAGGGAGTGTACTACTTCAGCCTTGCAGTCACCGAGGTACTTGACAGGAAAGCTGACCGGACGTTCCACACCATTGAGATCGTCGTTGAGACCGGTTCCAGAGATTACAAACAGAGGAGCCGTGACCCTACGCAGGTTGAGTTCCTGAGCCAGTCGTTTCTGAAATGTATCTTTGATGACTTTGATGACTTCTTCAGTGGTTTCCGGAAGAAGTTTCCGCTTGTAATGCTTAGGAATTATCAGTGGCATAATCGTGCGAAGTATATTTGAATAGTGTAAATAGTATGAAGAAGTGGCAAAGATATGTCATATTATTTATTTTTGCAAATAAAATAGTGCATATTGATAGTGATTGTGGGGATATGGTGGTAAAGTGATTTGAGGCTGTGACTAAGCCCCGGCATATAAAAGCGGACGTATGAGCCGGCAGTAAACATAATGGCCGGTAGGGTTGTTGTTATCAATGAGACGTGAAAAGAACAACGTCCCGCAATTGATTCATCTTTCCGGGATTATGACCGGAGTCTAAAATATAATTATTATGGCAAAGAAGAAAAGTATCAAGGGCACACAGACCGAAAAAAATCTTGTGATATCATATCTGGCGGAATCGACAGCATATACACGTTATACATTCTATGCCCAGCAGGCGCAGAAAGAGAAGTATTTCCCTATCCAGAAGATTTTTGAGGACACAGCAGCCAACGAACTCCACCATGCAAAGGTGTTCTTCAAGATGCTTGAGGGAGGTAAGGTATCGGTTCCTATGGACGGCGTTGACGCAGGCGTTATAGGCGATACAGCTACCAACTTGACAATTGCCATCGCCGAGGAGAAGGCTGAGGGTGTTGAATTCTATACCCAGTCGGCCAAGACTGCACGCGAGGAAGGTTTTGATGATATAGCTTCGCATTTTGAGTCGATCGCAGAGGTCGAGCGCACTCATGAGGCCCGTTTCAGCCGTTTCCTGAAGCAGGTACAGGACGGAACTGTATGGAAGCGTGAGAAACCTGTCATATGGAAGTGTCTTGTATGCGGATACGAGTATGAGGGTACTGAGCCTCCACGTGTATGTCCTGCCTGTGATCATCCCTATCAGCACTATATGGCTCTTGAGGCAGAGGATCTGCTCTGAATCAATCAGTAAAAATACAGACGAGGGCACTCTCACCAATGGTGGAAGTGCCCTCGTTTCTGTACCCCGGAGCAGAATCGAACTGCTATCTAAAGTTTAGGAAACTTCTATTCTATCCGTTGAACTACCGGGGCGGATAAGATGCCGGTCTGATTCGGCGGTGGCAAAGATAGTTATTTTTTTTGGAGCTGGAAAAATGTTTTTGTATTTTTGTTGAACTTCCGCGGTGTAAAATCCGCAGCAAACATTACTATGGATAGGTTTGACATCAACATATTGGGCTGTGGCTCTGCCAGTCCGTCTTTATATCATCGGCCTTCGGGGCAGATAATAAATCATAGGGAGAGATTGTATATGATAGATTGTGGTGAAGGGAGCCAGTTGCAGATGTTCAAGATGCGGCTACCTATGAACCGTCTTACCGACATATTCATCTCTCACATGCACGGGGATCATTGTCTTGGTCTGCCAGGACTTCTGTCGACACTTGATCTGCATGACCGTGGACCTGCCAGCCCGGTCAATGTTTACCTTCCGGAGCAGGGTGCTGATATAGTGGGAAGAATGGTGAAATTTTTCTGCGGTGGTGCCGGCTATCCTATCAATATAATCCCCATACCACGTGATGGCGGTCTTCTGATGGAAACGAAGTCGCTCGAGGTATCGGCCTTCAGGCTATATCATCGTATACCTGCATTCGGATTTCTGTTCAGGGAGAAGCCAAAGCCGAGAAAGCTGCTTGGTGATATGGCTGATTTCTACAAGATTCCGCTCAGCATGAGGGCAGATGTGAAGGATGGGGCTGATTTTGTGAAAGATGATGGTACGGTAATTCCAAACAGCCGGCTTACTACATCGGCACCACCGTCGTTGAGCTATGCCTATTGTTCGGACACTATGGCCGACAGTCGTGTAGCGCGTGCGGTGGAGGGTGTGGATCTGCTGTATCATGAGGCGACCTATCTTGATGAACTGCGGGCGCAAGCCGAGGCCAGAGGCCACTCTACGGCCTTGCAGGCTGCAAGGATAGCTCTTGAGGCGGGCGTCGGTATGCTGATGATAGGTCATTACTCGAAGCGCTACAATGATCCTTCTCCGCTTCTTGAGGAGGCGAAGAGTATTTTTCCCAATACCATAGCGGCGCGTGAGCTTGACAGGATCAGCGTTTCAGCGAAAAAAACGATTTCATGATATCGGCGGCTTCCTGAGCCTTCACTCCATGGCATACAGATGCGCGTGGATGAAATGGGGCTGATGTGAATGTGGAATAGCCGCGTTTGCTGTCGGGTGTGGCATAGACTATGCGTCCTATCTGCGCCCAGGCGATAGCACCGGCACACATGAGGCATGGTTCGACCGTGACATAAAGTGTGCAGCCTTGAAGGTATTTTCCACCGAGTGTCTGTGCGGCTGCCGTTATGGCCTGCATTTCAGCATGGGCGGTGACGTCGGCAAGGGTCTCCGTAAGGTTGTGGCCCCGGCCTATCACTCGTCCTGCCGGACTGACGATTATCGCTCCGATAGGAATTTCGCCTGCTTCCGCCGCCATTGCGGCCTGGTCGAGAGCCATATTCATGAAGCGTTCGTCGTCGGCCGGTGTCGCTTTGTAGGGATCCGTCATTTTCCTGTGATTATATGCTTTATATCGTTGAGCTTGGTAAGGGCGGCGATAGGGGTGAGATTGTCAATATCAATGTTGAGGATCTCATCGCGAATCTGAGTGAGGACAGGATCGTCGAGCTGGAAGAATGACATCTGGTAGCCTTCGGCAGGGGCTGATGCCTGCTTTATCGCTTCGGCGGTGGCGCGGGATCCATTGCCTGTGGATGCTGCCTTTTCGAGTTGATGGAGTATCTGCTCGGCCCGTTTGACAATAGGACGTGGCATGCCGGCGAGGCGTGCCACATGGATACCGAAGCTGTGTTCGCTGCCTCCGGGTGCCAGTTTGCGCAGGAATACTACCTTACCATCAATCTCGCGTACTGAGACATTGAAGTTCGCCACACGATCGAATGATGATTCAAGCTCATTGAGTTCGTGGTAGTGGGTGGCGAAGAGTGTCTTCGGATGCAGATCCGGCGTTTCGTGAATATACTCGACTATAGCACGGGCTATAGAGATGCCGTCGTATGTGGATGTGCCGCGTCCGAGTTCATCGAAGAGTATGAGCGAGCGGCGTGTCATGTTGTTGAGTATGGATGAAGCCTCGGTCATCTCTACCATGAATGTTGATTCGCCACGGGCTATATTGTCGCTTGCCCCGACACGAGTGAAAACTCTGTCGACAACACCTATATGAGCTTCGGTGGCAGCTACAAACGATCCGCATTGTGCCATGATGACGTTGAGCGCGGTCTGACGCAGGAGAGCTGATTTACCGGACATGTTAGGACCCGTGATCATCATGATCTGGGTAGATTCATTGGATAGCGATACGGAATTGGTGATATATGGCTCGCCCGGTGGCAACTCACGTTCTATCACCGGATGGCGCGCATCGGTCAGCTCAAGACTGAGCGAGTCGTTGACTTCGGGACGTACGTATCCGTATTCGATGGCTCCGGTAGCAAACGAGCTGAGGCAGTCAAGGTTGGCGAGAAGCGAAGCATTGAGCTGAATGGCGCGGATATACTCTCCTGTGCGTGTGATCAGTCCGGCATATATTTTGTTCTCGAGTATGGCTATACGTTCCTGAGCGCCGAGTATTTTCTCTTCATACTCCTTGAGTTCAGGTGTTATGTATCGTTCGGCATTGACAAGTGTCTGCTTTCGCATCCATTCGGAGGGCACCTTATTCTTATGGGCGTTGGTTACTTCGATATAGTAGCCGAACACATTGTTGAATCCGATCTTGAGGCTTGGGATGCCTGTGCGCTCGCTTTCGCGCGACTGTACCTGCAGGAGGTAGTCTTTGCCTTTGTAGGCTATCTCGCGAAGTTCATCAAGCTCATTGTCGACACCTTGACGGATAATATCACCTCCACGGTTGAGTGCTGCGGGGGGATCATCGACGAGAGTCTCGGCTATCAGCGTCACTACGTCGCGGCAGTCGTTTATCTGTTTGCCCATGGCTACGAGGGGTTCGCAACCAGAGTCGATGGTTATGGACTTGATGACCGGCATTATGGCAAGTGCGTTGCGCAGCTGTATCATTTCGCGTGGTGTGACCCGTCCGACCGCTACTTTACCTGCGAGACGTTCAAGATCGCCTATGCTTTTCAGCGCATCGCGCATTGCATCGAGGGTGTCACGCTGGGTAGTGAAATAGTCTACGGTGTCGAGGCGCCGGTTTATGGTGGATGCTTCGATAAGAGGGAAAAGAATCCAGCGCTTGAGAAGACGTGCACCCATCGGTGTGACTGTACGGTCTATGACACTGAGCAGCGACCGTCCGCCTTCGGCCAAGGCTTCGATCAACTCGAGATTGCGCACGGTCCATTTGTCCATACGCACATATCTGTCCTGTTCGATTCGCCGGAGTGATATGATGTGGCCGGTCTGGGTGTGCTGTGTCTGGTCAAGGTAGTGCATTATGGCGCCGGCAGCTATGACGGCCGCATCCATGCCTTCAATGCCGAAACCTTTGAGCGAGTGAGTCTGAAACTGTTTGAGCAGGCGGTCGAGGGCAGTAGGGAGATTGAACACCCAATCATCGAGACCTGTCAGAAGAGCCTTGATATTCAGCCGGTCGAGGTATTCTTTCCTATGATTACGGTCGATCAGGATCTCCTTCGGTGAAAAATTTGACAGGAGTTTGTCGATATGCTCGGCATCTCCTTCGGCTGTAAGAAATTCGCCGGTAGATATGTCGAGTAGCGCGAGACCGATGCGGTCGGGTGTCTGCCGGTGAAGAGCGGCAAGGAAATTGTTCTCGCGATGGTCGAGAATGTTGTCGCTCAGAGATATTCCTGGTGTGACAAGCTCTGTGATGCCACGTTTCACCAGTTTTTTTGTCAGTTTCGGATCTTCCAGCTGTTCGCATATGGCCACACGTTTCCCGGCTCTTACAAGCCGCGGCAGGTATGTGTCGAGTGCATGATGTGGAAATCCGGCGAGTTCAACCGAGCTTGAGGCTCCATTGGCCCTTTTGGTCAGTGTGATGCCGAGTATCTCGGAAGCGGTGATCGCATCCTCGCTAAATGTTTCGTAAAAATCGCCGACTCTGAAGAGCAATACGGCATCGGGATGCTTTGCTTTCATCTCGAAGTATTGCTTCATGAGCGGTGTCTCCACAATTTTCTTGGCCATAGGTTGTGAGTCAAATTTCGACAAAATTACTAAAAACTTTTCAGATAAGGAATGGACAATGTGTAGCCGGGCAGATGGTCCGGGGAGTATGATGGTGTGAAGAAAAGCATATAAGTAATTGGAGTTTTTCGGTCAAGATTGGTATAAAAGGCCACAAACTGAACTTTTATCATTCTGCGGCAACAATTTCGACAAATGAGTGGTTAACTTTGTAGGAGTATTGTAAAAAATACATAAAAAGGCTGTCGTATAAGACAGATTATCTCACGTTAACTATTAAAAAACATTCATACACCAACGACACAATGCGTCTATCAAACATTATGATTCTGGCATCGGCTATGATAGCCGGATCGTTATCGGCAGGAGCGCAAAATATGACCGCAGCGGAGCCGGGCGAAACACTCGCTACTGTTCCGGTGAGTCTGGATTCATGCCGAAGTATGGCGCTTGCCTACAATAAGCAGATGCGCATAGCTGACGAAAAGGTAAAGGGTTCGGGCTATCAGCGTAAAGAGGCATCCGCCGCATATTTCCCGTCGATTGATTTTACGGGAGGTTATCTGTACAATCAAAAGAAACTGTCGATTTTCGACTCAGATCAGCTTCTGCCGACCAAGACGTTTGATCTGGAGACGCAGAGTTATCAGTTCAATCTTGTGAAAAATCCAGTGACCGGTGAGCCAATAAAAGGGCCTGATGGCCAGTATGTGCCGGAAACGGTGGCCCTGATACCTAAGTCGGCCATGGAGTATGATATCCACAATGTGTTTTTTGGAGCTGTCACGCTTACCCAGCCTATCTATATGGGTGGTAAGATAATAGCCATGAACAAGCTGACGCATTATGCCGAAGAGGCAGCAAAAGCTTTGCGCGACAATCAGGCTGAGGATGTGATCTACAGTGTAGACGCAGCCTACTGGCAGGTTGTGTCGGTAAAGGCCAAGCAGGAACTTGCAGTGAGCTATGTCGCATTACTTGATTCCCTGCGTCATGATGTGCAGTGTCTTTATGATCAGGGCATGGCGACAAGAGCCGATCTGCTGAGTGTGGAAGTAAAGCTCAATTCGGCTCAGGTGGATCTGACCAAAGTTGACAATGGCCTTGTGCTGTCGCGCATGCTTCTGGCGCAGTTGTGCGGTCTTCCGGTCAATACACCTGTCGATCCGGTAGACAGTGATCCGAGTCTGAGCGACTATGCACTGGTACCGACAAGTTATGACATGAACGAGGTGTATAGCCGCAGGGATGACCTGCGAGCACTTGGTTACGCAGTGAAGGCCGGCGAGCAGCATGCGAAGGTAGCGATGTCGTCGATGCTTCCCAATGTGGCGCTGATAGGCTCGTATGAGTTTTCAAATCCTAATATGTATGATGGATTCAAGAAGCGTTTCAGCGGAGCCTTTTCGGTAGGTGCCGCAGTCACGATACCTCTGTGGCATTGGGGCGGCAACTACAATAAGTATCGGGCAGCAAAGAGCGAGGCCGTTGTCAGAAAACTGCAATATGAGGATGCCTGCGAAATGGTAGATCTTCAGGTGAAGCAGTCGGCTTTCAAGGCACGTGAGGCGGTGAAGACGCATACAATGACAGAAACCAATCTGGCGAAAGCGAATGAAAACCTCCGGCAGGCCACGCTTGCATTCAAGGAGGGCATGATGACTCCTGATAATGTGATGGAGGCCCAGACGGCGTGGCTTAAGGCCAACAGTGAGAATATAGATGCCATGATAGATGTGCGTCTGTGCGACGTATATCTGTCGAAGGTACTCGGAACACTTGAATAAACGATAGAAAAAGTTACAGTTATGATAGACAACAATAATAACGGCAACCAGAGTGCCGAGAAGAAAGAAGGCCGCGCCTTGATGGCAGCGATGCTATTTGTGACGATAGGAGTCATAGTCCTTGCGATCATAGGATTCTGCTTTCTGAAGCGACCCGCCGAACTCACGGAGGGTCAGGCTGATGCCACAAGCATAAGGATTTCGGGCAAGCTGCCCGGCAGAGTGGTGGAGTTATATGTGAAGGAGGGCGACAGGGTGAAGGCCGGCGATACGCTGGTTCATATACATTCGTCGCTTGCCGAGGCCAAGCTCATGCAGGCTCAGGCCATAGAGGATGCCGCCGCCGCCCAGAACCGCAAGATAGACAACGGTACACGCAGTCAGATCATCGCGAGCGCGGAGCAGCTTCTGGCTCAGGCCACGGCAGCCCGGGTCATAGCCCAGAAGACATACGAGCGTATGGAAAACCTGTATAAGGAGGCTGTGGTAAGCGAGCAACGCCGAGATGAGGCAAAGGCAGCATATGATGCGGCCGTTGCCGGCGAAAAAGCCGCCGAGAGCCAGGTGAGCCTTGCCAAGCAGGGCGCCCAGAGTGAGGACAAGGTGAGCGCGGCCGCTATGGTTACGGCTGCAAAAGGTGGCGTTGATGAGGTGAACGCACTTCTTCAGGACCAGTATCTCACAGCAACCGATGATGGTATCATAGACCAGATCTACCCTGAGACGGGAGAGCTCGTATCGCTCGGCACACCTATCATGAGCCTTCTGAAGGTGTCGGACAAGTGGGTGACATTCAACGTGAGAGAAGAGCTGCTCAATGATATGAAGCTCGGCAGCAAGATAAAGATAATGATTCCGGCACTCGACAAGAAGGAGACCGAGGCCGAGATATATTACATACGCGATCTTGGCAGTTATGCCACATGGACAGCGACCAAAGCTACCGGTGACTGGGACAGCCGCACATTCCAGGTGAAGGCTCGTCCGGTAGAGGATATCGAGGATCTGCGTCCCGGTATGACTGTGATATACAAACATTGAATTCACTTATCTTAACCATCACCAAATGCACTATTTATTTCAAGCAATAGCCGACGGTTGGAGGCAGCTCGTATCCCGCAAGATATATTTTGCGGTGATGCTGTTTGTGCCGGTGCTGGGGAGCTTTTTCTTCTTGAATCTGATGAGTGAAGGGCTTCCGTTCAAGGTGCCCACGGCGATAGTCGATCTTGACCATTCACAATTGTCGCGGACTGTCGGACGCAATCTCGCGTCATCTGAGCTGGTGTCCATACAATATACACCGGAGGACTACCATGCCGCTCTCGAGCTGATGCGCAAGGGTGAGATATTCGGATTCTTCCTGATTCCGGAAGGATTTCAACGTGACGCTATGAGCGGAAAGGAGACAACGCTGAGCTATTATAACAATATGTCGATATTCGTGCCGGGTACACTTGCCTTCAAGGGCTTCAAATCGGTTTCGGTGACGACTATCGGCGGACTGTCGGTATCAACCCTGACTTATGCCGGCTTACCTCAGGACCAGGCCATGGAACTGGTGTCGCCAGTCGATTTCGACATACGAGGTCCCGGCAATCCGTGGATGAATTACTCCATATATCTGAGCAATTCATTTCTGCCGGCACTGATAGCGCTGATGACATCGTGTATCTGCGCATTCAGCATCTGTGAGGAGATAAAGCGGGGGACCTCTGCCCGGTGGGTAATGAGAGCCGGAGGCTCGATGTTTGTGGCTCTTCTCGGAAAACTCATACCTCAGGCGGTGATAATGACAGCTGTAGGAGTGATGGTTCAGTCGCTTCTGTATGGCTTCAATAATTTCCCGCTTCACAACCACGCCATGCACATGATAGTGGCGATGTGGCTGTTTGTGGTAGCAAGCCAATGGTTTGCAGTGACATTGTGCTGTATTGTCCCTAATCTTCGACTGTCGCTCAGTCTGTGTTCGCTGACGGGTATCCTTGCTTTTTCGATAGCCGGATTCAGTTTTCCGGTAGAGCAGATGTATGGAGCGATAGGCATATTCAGCTACATACTTCCCGTGCGCTACTACTTCCTGATCTATATAGACCAGGCACTTAATGGCATACCGCTCTACTTCTCACGCTATTATTATGCCGCGCTGCTGTGCTTCCCGTTGGTTGGAATGCTCGGGATGGCGCGTTTGAAAAAGCGTTGCCTGAATCCAGTTTATGTACCTTAAAAATATCCGGATATGAGCAGAAACAGAGGATTGAAGACTTGGCTCAGCCAGATGTTGGCCACATGGCGCAGGGAGTTTTACCTTGTGTTCAGTGATATAGGAGTGATGCTGTTCTTTTTCGGATTGCCCACACTCTATCCTATTGTCTATACGCTGATATATAATCCTGAGGTGGTCAAGGATCAGCCGATAGCAGTGGTTGACCAGTGCCGGACATCTAAGTCGCGCGAACTTACGCGTATGATAGATGCCACAGACGCTATCAAGGTCGACTATTACGCACCAAGCCTTAGTGACGCCCGTCGGCTGATGAACGAACATAAGATTTATGGAATCTTTGTGATACCTGAGGATTATGACAAGCAGCTTGGACGGCGTGAGGTTCCGACAGTGACATTCTACAGTGACATGAGCCTTCTGCTGAGATACAGAACATTCGTGCTGTCGCTGACCAATGTCCAGCTGGCACTCGGCGAGAAGCTGAGAGGTGAGTATATGGATGATCTTGGCTTAGTGGCAAGCTCGGCGCCGGGCATCAATATAAAGCAGGAGGGCATAATGATGGGCGATCCGACCCAGGGCTTCGCATCGTTTGTCATTCCGGGCATACTTGTGCTGATATTGCAGCAGAGTATGATTCTCGGTGTGTCGATGCTTGCAGCAGGGGCGAGCGAACGCCGTCGCCGCAATGGCGGTATTGATCCGTTGACAGTGCCGGCGGCTCCAGGAGCCGCACTTCTGGGCAAGGTGATGTGCTATGTGCTGCTTTATGTGCCTCTGGTGATCTACATACTCCACTTCGTGCCCGAGATATTCGCTCTGCCGCATGTAGGCAACGTATGGCATTATCTGATGTTCATATTGCCATTGCTAACATCATCGGCAATGCTTGGAATAGCCGTGAGTGCATTTGTCACAGAGCGCGAGACATCGCTGCTGGTGGTTGTGTTTACGTCGGTAATATTCCTGTTCCTGTCGGGACTCACCTGGCCGCGCTATGCTATGAACAGCTTCTGGCAGCTTGTTGGCGACTTTATCCCGGCAATATGGGGCGTGGAAGGCTTTGTGAGACTGAATGGCAACGGAGCATCGCTTGTCGATGAGGGCCATTGCTACATGATGATGTGGCTTCTGACACTTCTGTATGCAGTACCGGCCTACATACTCCTGAGATACAGGGATCGCTCGGCGCGTCTGCGTGCAGGGCAGCTTCTCTGAGTAGCGTCTTAAGTATAATTGCCAACGTTCTGGTTGCACGATATCTGTCGGCAGCCAGAACGTTGTCTTATTACATGCCATTATTGTATTAAGTTGATACCAATCTTATGGTAAATAGTTGGTATGGAATAATATTTTTGGTAGATTTGCAGGCACTACTACAAACACATAGAGGGAATAATGGACAGAACTCTGATAGAAAGACTCCGGCTAAGCGACCGTAGCGCTTTTGCCGAGATCTACCGGCAGACAAGCGGAAAGGTATTCACTACCGTCCGCAAAGTGCTTGCATCGGAAGATCTTGCGAAGGATGTAGTGCAGGATCTGTACGTAAAAATATGGGAGAACCGAGAGGCGATAGATCCGGAGAAGAGTTTCGAAAGTTATATTTTTGTAATTGCCCGAAATCTATCATATCATTATTATGATGAGGCTGTAAAGGCTCTTGTCAGGTCGGTGGATATAGAAGTAGCAGAGACAATTGCCGGAGGCCAGGAAAGTGATAATCCCGAGGTGAAGTCGCTTGAGGAATATCTTGTGAAAGTTGTGGAAGCTCAGCCTGAAATGCGTCGTAAAGTATTTATGATGAGTAGATTTGAGCAACTGAGCAATGCAGAGATCGCTAAGCAGCTCAATATAAGTGAGCGTACCGTCGAAGCACATATCTATCAGGTACTGCGGGTGCTGAAACAGGCTATAGGCTATATTGCTATACTGTTGATTGCAGGAAAATTTTAATGTGAAACAATGTTAAAATTCAATATCAAACTAAGTAGTGGCAGTGTCTTCAGGGATATATATTAATGAAAACAACATTGAATTATGAATATAACCGTCATTCATCACCTGATATCCAATACTCTCACTCCTGAAGAGAGGGCTGAAGTGCTCGAGTGTTTTCGTGCGCATGGTACAAAAGCGGAATTTTTCAATGTGTTTGAAAAAGTCTGGCAGGAAACCGGCGATGAAATGCCGGAAGATATCCAGAGCGAGATATGGAAACGAATTGATGAATTGACGGGATGTGCTGGAGCAGACGGCAGTAGTGAAGTCTGTGAACCGGTTACATTAAACCGCAGGCCTAATGTGCTTAAAGTATCATCATGGAAGCTGGGGAGTGCCGTGGCGGCGGCCGTCATCGGATTACTTGTGCTGTTTTGTGGCTTTCTGTACCGTAATTATGAACATCGGCAGGCTGAATTGGCTCAGCGTTGTTTCGTTGTCACGGCTGACCGCGGACAACGTGCGGAGATAGTTCTACCGGACGGTACGAAAGTCTGGCTTAATTCAGATACTAAGCTTTCGTATTTTGCCGATTATGGAGTAGAAGAACGTCGGGTAAAGTTAATTGGTGAAGCAAGTTTTGCTGTAGCAAAAGATGCAGAGCATAGATTTCTTGTTGATGCACGAGGAGTGACAACCGAGGCTTTGGGAACCGAATTCAATGTGTCGGCCTACGGAGACGCATCGCATATAGTAACTACTCTATACGAAGGATCGGTGAGGGTTTCTTGGAACAATGAGGAAACAGTGCTTAAGCCTAATGAGAAAGCCATAATTGATCTCCCTTCCGGCTCACTGGCGGTAGAGTCAGATGCATCCGGAGAAAGTGAGGCTTCGTGGCGTCGCGGTGAACTGAACTTTAATGGCGAATCACTCAGGGAAATAGTTGCAGTTCTTAGCCGGACGTTTGATACTACTATAGTCATTGATGACAAATCTCTGGAAGAAGAACAATTTGTCGGAACCATACGAAATACAGATCTGCTCAATATATTGGATATGATCGGACTTACCACTGCTGTGGTATATGAGGTGAAAGGTGATACTATTTTACTCAGCCGACCATGATGTGATTTTCATAAAATACCAATCGTTATTTACCAAAAACATTACCTATGAATTGAATACCAGAATTAACAACTGACATTAGACTCCTCAGTCTTAAGTAAAAAAGAGAAAGCCGACAGGGCAAAAAGCGACTTTCTCTAAATGAACAAAACCCTTAGCATACTTTTATACTACGGCTTCATGGAAGAATAACTGAATGAAGCCGAAGGGGGCTATTCGTCCGTAAAGTTACTAAGGAAAAACCACAAATTATCCATTTTTTGAAAAAACATAATGCAATGAAGCCGTTTTTGAAAAAATTTTTCCTCACAACTTTGCTTGCAGCATCGCCTCTTGCATCTCTTTATGCCCAGATAACGCTCGACATGAAGAATACTGCGGCATCGGAAGTGGTGAAGCGAATAGAAAAAATCAGCGACTACAGATTTTTCTATAACAAGGGTCTTGACGCTATGAACCGCAAGATCACGATAAATGTTCGTAACCAAAGTTTTGAAGAGGTTATGAAACAGATGTGCCGTCAGCTTAATGTGACTTATGTCATCAAGAACGGCAATCAGGTAGTATTGAAAAACTTACCGGCAGGAAGTAAGGCCTCCTCGGTTAAGAAAACAATAAAAGGCACTGTAAAGGATGCTGATGGCGAGCCTTTGCCAAGTGCAAGCGTGGGATTGAAGGGTGATCCCAAAGTAAAGGTCGCTACAGATATCGATGGTAATTTTACGATCGAAGTACCTGATGATGCATCGCTGGAGGTGAGCTATATAGGCTATGCTCCCAGAGTCGTGGAGGTTGGCGACAATAATTTTCTTGATATCACAATGTCGGAAGACAATACTCTGCTCGATGAGGTGATAGTGGTTGGCTACGGTACACAGAAGAAGATAAACAAGACAGGATCTGTAGCGCAGATAGGTAGCAAGGAACTCAGTGGGCGTCCGGTACAAAATCTGTCGAGTGCACTTCAAGGTCTTATGCCCGGCGTAAGTGTGTCTAACTCTACCGGTAAACCTGGAAGCGATAATGGCTCAATCAGGATCAGAGGTGTAGGTACCCTCAATTCGGCTGATCCGTATATACTTGTCGATGGAGTGGAGACGGGTACGCTCAACACTATCGATCCTGCCGATGTGGAATCTATATCGGTACTTAAAGATGCGGCTTCGGCGGCGATCTACGGATCAAAGGCATCGAACGGTGTGATTCTTATAACCACTAAACGTGGTCAGCAGGGTAAGACACGTGTCAATTATACCGCAAATGTAGGCTTCCAGAACCCTACGAATCTAACTGAGAGAATGAGCTCGTATGACTATGCGCGTATTCTCAATGATCTGCGCGTCGGTGAAGGACTTGCACCGCGATTCACAGATGAGGAGATTGAGAAATTCCGTACTGGAAACGATCCCATGTATCCCAATACAGACTGGTATGATGAGATCCTTAAGAACGGATTCCAGTTCAACAACAGCGTGAGCATAAGCGGTGGTACTGAGAAAGGCAGTTATATGGGGTCGATCGGCTATATGCATCAGGACGGTATCATAGAACATTCGAAAAGACGTCAGATAAATGCCCGTACCAATCTTGATATGAAGGTGAACGACCGGCTCAGTGTGAAGTTCAATCTGGCTTTCGTACAGAACAGTTATTCCGATCCTACATCAAGCTATGCTGGTGGAAGTTCCGCTCAGATATTCCGTCTGGCTCAATATATGGCTCCATGGATTGTGGCACGCTATCCTGACGGTACTTACGGAACTGTGTCAGATGGAAGTCCTGTAGCATGGTTGGACGCAGGACAGACTGTTGACAACAAAAGCCGCAATTTCACGGGCCTTGTATCGGCCGACTACGAAATAATTTCGGGGTTGAAGGCTACGGTGACAGGTGCTTATGTGGCAAATGACAATCACTATCGCGAGTTTCAGAAGGAGATCAACTATAATCCAAACAAAGTGTCAGATGTGAATCATCTGAATGAGTCGTTTGGCGAGTGGAACCGGCCTTCACTTGATGTGCTTCTGAATTATAACAGGAGTTTCGGTGGCCATAATCTGACAGCGCTTGGAGGATGGCATATGGAAAAATACAACTACTCATCACTGAGTGGTTATCGTAAGAACTTTCCGAACAACGATCTTCAGGATATGAATGCTGGCGATGCAGCTTCGCAGACAAACGGTGGTTATCATCGCAATCTTTCCATGATATCATGGTTCGGTCGCATAAACTATGATTACAGAAGCCGGTATCTGTTTGAAGCAAATTTTCGAGCTGACGCATCATCTCGATTTGCCAAGGGAAACCGATGGGGATATTTTCCCTCGTTCTCGGCCGGTTGGCGTATAAGTGAGGAGAGCTTCATGGAAGGCACCCGAGACTGGCTCACCAGCCTGAAATTGCGTGGATCGTGGGGTCTGCTCGGTAATCAGAATGCATTGTCCGACTACTATCCGTGGATGAACACCTACAATGTCGGGGCCAATTATCTGTTCGGCGATGTGATCAACACCGGTCATTACCAAGGTTCATATAAGCTTGAGACAATATCATGGGAAAAAGCCAGAACCTGGGGTATCGGTATAGATGCTACACTCTGGAATACATTCAATCTGAGTGTGGAATATTACGACCGCAAAACCAATGGTATAATCATGGATGTTCCCGTGCCGGCTGAATTTGGTCTGGGTGCATACAAGGATAACGTAGGTAGTCTGGTGAACCGCGGCATAGAGATCTCTCTCGGCTACAACAAGCAGTGGGGTGACTGGCGGTTTGGTGCAAATGCCAACGTGACATGGAATGTCAACAAGCTTCTTGATCTGGGTGGTGTGGACAGTATGGTCGATCCAAATGATAAAAACAAGCGCCGTCAGATCGGTCAGCGTATCAACTCCTACTATGTGTATAAGGGAGAAAAATTCTTCCAATCTGATGAGGAGGCTCAGGCTTATATGGATAAATATGCATCGCAGCAGGGTTATCCGTTCAGCTCATACACATTCAAAGGTGGTGACATAATATACGAAGACACTAATGGTGACGGTAAGATAACTCTTGACGATAGAGTGATTGTCGGCTCCACCGATCCATCTGTAACTTTCGGACTTAATCTGACAGGTGGTTGGAAAGGTCTTGATATTTCTATGATCTGGAGTGGTGCAGCCGATGTTTACCGCACGGTTAATAATGAAGTGATGAGCTACTTCCTCGGGGACACCACACATCCTGCAACCAAATGGTTTGACGCGTGGACACCGGAAAATACAGATGCCTCAATGCCCAGATTGTTCTACAGCCATAAGTCGCCCAGTGATGTCTATAACGTAGTATCGTCGTTCTGGGTACAGAACACCAGCCATGTGCGTCTCAAGAATCTTCAACTCGGCTACACTATTCCAAAGAGTTGGATCAAAAGTGCCGGTATAGAGAACCTGCGAGTGTTCTATTCGGCTGAAAATCTGTTCACGATAGGTTGCAAGAAATTCGGTATAGATCCTGAAGGATACGGCTCTACCACATATCCGCTTCTTCGAACCAACAGCTTTGGTGTTAACCTTTCATTCTAACTTCTCAATCAATAAGAACATGAAAATAGCAAACTGGTTATTGTCTGCATGCTTGCTTTTTGGAGCTACCTCATGCGATGACTTTCTCGATACTGTTCCCGGAGATGCTCTCTCACCGTCTACTACCTGGAAGACAGAAGATGATGCTCGTAAATTCCTTGTCGGATGTTATGACGGCTGGATTGATGACAGTGATATACTTTACTGGGATTGCGCGTCCGATTTCGGTTACAACGAGTTTATCCACGAGGGGTTCCGCCTTATTGGCAACGGAACGCTATCTCCCACCAACGAAGTGGCCGATTACTATAATTTCACTCTTATCCGGCGGTGCAATGATTTCCTGGCCAATATAGAGAACGTGGAATTTTCGGATCAGGATGAAAAGAATGATCTTATAGGTCAGGTTACCCTTATACGCGCTTACCGTTACTTTATAATGAACCAGTTGTATGGAGGAGTACCCATCATCGACTCATATACTTCGGCTGAAGAAGCAATGGTTGCGAGAAACACAGAAGAAGAGGTAAAGCAGTTCGTCTACTCAGAGCTTGACCGAGCCATACCTATGCTCCGCAAGATGCCTGCTGCAAAGGGCTATCTTGCCCGTGGTGCCGCTCTGGCCCTAAAAGTAAGATCGGCATTGTTTTATAGTGATTGGCAACGGGCCCATGATGCCGCCAAAGAGTTGATAGATATGGGCGAATATGATCTGGAATCCGACTACAGTCGTCTCTTCTTGGTAGAAGGACAGAACTCAAAAGAGATCATAGCAGCTATCCCTCACGATACAAACATTATGTCATCATGGATGATAGCTACCATGTATAACAATGCCGACGGCGGATGGTCATCAATGGTCCCCACTCAGAATCTTGTCGATACCTACGAGATGGCAAATGGTTTGACCCGCGATGAACCTGGAAGCGGATATGATCCCGTTCATCCGTATGCCAATCGTGATCCACGCATGGCTATGACAGTGATATATCCGGGTCAGGACTGGAACGGTGGAATTCTCAACACACTTGAGAAGATTGTCAATGGCGCTAACAACCCTAACGATCCCAATGCTACCGACAATGCGTCGAAAACATCTCTCACTTGGGCTAAATATACCGGCGGTTCACCTGATTATTACGCTGATATGTGGTCGGCCAATGCAAATATAATAATCTTCCGGTACGCAGAAGTTCTGCTTAGTCTGGCCGAGGCTTCAAATGAGTTATCAGGTCCATCCGCTGAGGTTTACGATGCGCTTGACAGAGTTCGTCAGCGTGCCGGTATGCCGGTTGTCGACAGAAACAAGTATTCCACACGCGAGACACTCAGAGAGCTTATCCACCGTGAGCGTGGTGTGGAACTCGCCGGTGAAGGTCAACGTCGTTTTGATATCATCAGATGGAAAGATGCTGAGGGGCGTATGCTTGCTGAGACGCTTATGACCGGTCCGCTTACCCGTGTGAAAGGTACGATAGATTATTCCGAACCCGATCCTGAGAAAAGGGCCGTTGTGACAGGAACCGATCTTATAGAGGTGAGAAAATTCCAGCCATGGCATAGATACCTCCCTATTGCTCAGACTCATCTCGAAAAAAATCCGAAACTGACACAGAATTCCGGTTACTGAATTAGTGTCATATATTACTGAAAGAATGATTGCTTTAATGTTTTAGGCTAATTATTGCGAGGGCACATACAGTTGCACACAGGCTGTGTGTGCCCTCATTTATTCAACTCCACGTTTATATGATCAAGAATATTCTTACCACCTTGCTACTGTCAGCGATAGGCATGACAGCTACAGCCGGAGATATAAAAGACGGACGAAGCGCTGATAACGGAGATGGAACCTTTACCAATCCAATACTTTGGGGCGACTGGCCGGATCCCGATGTCATAAGGGTTGGCGAAGATTTTTATATGGTATCTACAAGCATGCACTATGTGCCTGGTTGTCCTGTCCTCAAGTCAAAAGACCTTGTCAACTGGGAAATGGCCGGCTATGCTGTTGATCGTTATGATGAAGATCCTCGATACGATATGGATGGTGGCGATATGTATCTCCGAGGTTCATGGGCCAACAGTATCCGTTATCACAACGGCAAATTCTATGTAGCGTTCTGCACCCCTAACTGGGATGGTGAGCCGGGACGTTTCTCACTATGTGAGGCTGAAAATGTATCAGGTCCGTGGAAACGCACGATCTTTCCAGACTATCTGTACGATCCCGGACTGTTTTTCGATGAAGACGGAAGCGCATATGTAATCCACGGTCAGGGCCGGCTTATGGTCAGCCGTCTGTCCGAAGATCTTCATTCGGTTGTAGGCGAGCCGGTGGTGATATGGAACGAACGTTTCACTCTTGGCCGTGAACTTGGTGGGGGATATGGCATGGAGGGCTCCCACATGTACAAGATAAACGGCAAATACTATCTCACCTGTCCAGCCGGTGGAACCGAGGGATGGCAGGTGTGTCTCAAGTCCGACAATATATATGGCCCTTACGAGTATAAGATAATCATGGATGACGACCGTTCATACCCGGGTAATGGTCTTCACCAGGGCGGTATGGTTGAACTTGCCGATGGCGACTGGTGGTTTATCATAATGCAAGACCGTGGACCTATAGGTAGAGTGGCCCATCTTCAGCCCGTTACGTGGATCGACGGTTGGCCCATGCTCGGCGATAATGGCAAGGATCTGATCACATATTCCAAGCCATCGGTAGATGCGGATTGCCCGCTGTCCTGGCCTGCCGGATCTGACGATTTCAGTAGCTCTTCCCTCGGACTTCAGTGGCAGTGGAACCATAACCCCGACACGACCCGTTTCTCCCTTACCGAGCGCCCGGGCTACATCCGCCTCCGGGCCGGACGATCCGACTCCCTCAAGTATGCCCGCAATACTCTTACACAACGGGTTCAGGGACCGACATCAGAGGGAACCGTCAAGATCGACTTCTCAGGCCTTAAGGATGGCGATATAGCCGGTTTCGGAGTTTTTGAATTCCCTTATGCCTATGTCGCAGTAAAGTCTGAAAACGGGAAAAGGCAGATAATTATGTGCGAGAATGATGAAATCATCGAGACAAAAGATATCTCCGCTGGTCAGACCCAACTTTTTGTCAGAGCCCGTATAAGCGATAAGGATTTCAGCGCCACATTCAGTTACAGCACAGATGGAGTTACCTATCACCGCATAGGCAAACCTCTATCTATGGATCTTGGCCTCACATGGACGGCAAACAGATTTGCACTGTTCAACTTTTCGACAACCGACGAGGGCGTCGGCGGCTACGTCGATTTCGACAGCTTCAATCTGATTATGAACTAATCCGTCTTACAAGATATGAACGGACGATTTGCTATAAAGATTAATTGTCTCGCAGGGATCATTATGCTGTTGTCCCTCGTTTTCGCTGAGCCGGTTTCTTCCAGGATCGTGTTTAATATGAACACAGACTGGGCATTCCATAGGGGCGATACCGTTGATGCCATGCATATCGGTATTCCGGATTCCACATGGATTCCGGTAGTGTTGCCTCATGTTATGCAGCTTGAGCAAAAACATTGCGGTGGAAACATCATCTACGATGGTCAAGGATGGTATCGCCGTCTGTTTACTGTCGGTAATGAATACAAAGACAAGCGTATTACTCTTCAATTCGAGGGGGTGATGAAAAACTGCATCGTATGGCTTAACGGCGAAGAGGTAGGCAGGAATAATGGCGGATACATAGGCTTTACAGTCGACCTCACGGGCCGGGTTAAGTTCAACGAGCCTAACCTGCTTGCTGTTAGGGTTGATGCTTCCGATGATCCTCTCACTCCACCCGGAAAGCCGCAGGGCGATATGGATTTCTACTACTACAGTGGAATATACCGGGATGTGCGTATGCTGATAACAGATCGTCTGTGGATAACCGATCCGCTTGCCGGGAATATACGGAGCGGTGGAGGGGTATTTGTCAGCTACCCTGAGGTAAGTTCCGATTTAGCCAAGATCAATGTTTCTACTCATATCAGATCATTGTTGCAGACACCTGTAGATGTGACACTTGTTACCGATCTATATGATGACTCAGGCAATATTCTTGTGTCCGATACTATAGGATCAAACCTGTATAATGGCCAGGATATTTCGTTTTGCCAGATCCTGAAAGTGTCCGATCCGAAGTTGTGGTATCCGGACAGACCGGCTCTTCACACTATCACTTCACGATTGATTGCCCAAGGCCGTGAATTCGATAGGATCGACACGCGTGTGGGCATACGAAAGATCGAATGGACTGTTGACAGCGGGTTTCTTATCAACGGTACCCCTTTGTATCTGCGTGGCGCCAACCGTCATCAGGCGTTTCCTTATATCGGTGATGCCGCGCCCAATTCCATGCAGGTCAGAGATGCCAGGGCTATAAAGCGGGGAGGATATAATTCAGTGAGGGCAGCTCACTATCCCAACGATCCCGCCTTTCTTGATGCTTGCGATAGCATTGGACTTACCGTTGTTGAATGTATTCCCGGTTGGCAGTATTACAATCCCGACTCATTGTTTTCCGGACGTGTGAAAGACGATTGCAGGCGGATGATAAGGCGCGACAGAAATCATCCGTCGGTAATTCTGTGGGAGACTGCGCTCAACGAAACACGCTATCCCGTCGGCCTGGCGGAAGAGCTGTACCGGATTGCTCATTCTGAGTATCCGGGATCGGGCATGTGGACAGCCGGTGACTATTTCGGACATAAGGATATGGCCGGATATTTCGATGTGCTCTATAAGCAGGTCGATCATTTCCCCGAGGATGGCAGTGTTATGACCAACTCCGTTGATAACCTTGTAGCACTTAAGCCGGTTGTGACTCGCGAATGGGGCGATGGCGTGGGCGACAAGCCCCGTGCCTCACTTGCCGAATCCGATCATGAATTGTTACGTCAGTGTTTCAGCCGTATGTCACAGCTTGAAGGTGATGGCTATTTTGACTGGTGTATGCTCGATGCAAACCCCAGGATGGCTGGACATTATGTGTGGAGCTATAACGATTATGCACGTGGAAGTCAGGACGAGACAATGAAAAGTGGTGTTGTCGATATGAACCGTTATCCGAAGCCTGTATATCATATGCTCCGCAGCATGCTTTTGCCTGATGTTTCCGGACCATTCATCCATGCTGCCGGTCTGTTTGAAATAAGTTCCGATAGTTGTGTGGCCGTTGTGTTCTCCAATTGCGATGAAGTCAGGATCACTACCGATCGGGGTGAACTGTATACCATGAAGCGTAGTGATGCTGCTGTGAGATATCCTAATGTCACTTCAAAGGGTGGATCGCCATTATATCTCTTTCCTCTTCGCGATAATCTGGCGAAAAACATCCGGGCCGAGGGTGTGCTGAATGACGGAACCTCAGTCAGTCATGTTTGGCGCCGTCCCGGCAATCCGCACCATATTGAGATAATGGCCGCGCTCGACGGCGTGCTTGCTGATGATAGCGGCTGCGATCTTGTTCCTGTATATGCAATTGTATGCGACAGCGTTGGCACGCGTGTGCCGTCATGGAGAAATGCTGTCGATTTCCATGTGCAAGGTGGATTGATCCCTGGCGACTCAATAGAGCGTATCGGTATTAATCCGCAGATTCCGGAGGGTGGAGTCGCTTTCGTGTTCGTGCGCCCTGAAGCCGGGAGCAGATCTGTGACAGTCAGAGCATCATCCGTCGGACTTATATCGGATGAAGATACATTCCCGACAGTGGCTGCCGGTGAAACGGCATTGGCCCCAGTGACCCATACGCCTTATCGCGGGAAAGAGGATGATGGCGCCGTGGTTAAACCATCCACGTGGCAGCAGAGAATCCTTGGACGCACACCTGTCGGAATTGCCGCTGTCTCAGCATCCGGCGCTATGGCATCAGCTATGATTGATGGCGATGATGAGACATGGTGGATTGCTCCTGACGATGAATTGCCCGCTGTTGTGACTGTCGATCTCGGCAAAAACACGTGGGTAGCTGCGAGCAGGATTATGTTCCAGAAAGACAGTTCATCCTATGCACACCGTGTTGAGACATCTGATGATGGACATACCTGGCATCCTCTCTACGAGCGTGAATGTACCGGATGGGACTTCAAACCGATCACTGTCGATCGCGAATTGCGCTATTTTCGTCTTATAATAGACGGCGTGTCGGAAGGTCGGGCCGGTGTCAGGGAAATTACCCTGTTTTAGTTGCCGCTTTTGTCTATGCGAGCGAAAGAAAGGTCCGTGTGGTTGGTTTATATCGGTTTTTGTCGTATATTTGCAGAAAAGCCGGGGTGGTGGCCTAAGGCGGGTGTTTCCGTCGGGTTTGCCAGAAATGCCGGCTTTAATCCAATCACTCCAGCATGAGAGACCACCGCTATTGCGTGATCATGTGCGGGGGCATAGGAACCCGTTTCTGGCCTTATAGCCGCACAGATCTGCCAAAACAATTCATAGATTTCATGGGCACGGGACGCTCGTTGCTCCAGATGAGTTATGACCGGGCGCTGACCCTTGTCGACAACAGTCGTGTTGTTGTCGTGACAAATGCCGCCTATGTCGATAAAATCCGGGAGCAACTGCCCGATCTGTTGCCTGAAAATATTTTGGCCGAACCTGCCCGGCGGAATACCGCCCCATGTATAGCATGGGCGGCCCATCATATCTACGGTATCGATCCTGAAGCATCGATGATAGTCGCTCCGAGCGATCACTTGATTCTGCGCGAGGCTGCTTTCACCAGTTCTGTTTTGCGTGGCTTTGAGTATGTGGAGAGCAACGATGCGCTTCTGACGCTCGGTATCACCCCGACACGCCCCGAAACCGGATACGGATATATCCAGATAGGACCGGAAGTCGAGACGGGTATCCTTAAGGTGAAGACATTTACCGAAAAACCCGACCGGGAGCTTGCGCAGGTATTTGTCGACTCCGGTGAGTTCTTCTGGAATTCTGGTATATTTATCTGGCGTGCCTCTGTGATACTGGATGCCCTTCGTCAGTACGCTCCCGACTTGGCCAGAGAGTTTGATAAAGGCGACGGTGTGTTTGGCACCCCGGACGAAAAAGCTTTTATTGATACCCATTTCCCCTCTTGTCCATGCATCTCGATCGACTATTCGGTCATGGAGAAGGCAAAAAACGTATATGTTGAGTGCGTTGATCTGGGCTGGAGCGACTTAGGCACGTGGGGTAGCCTGTATGAAAGTTCTCATCGCGATTCGCATGGCAATGTGATGCGCAACTGCGAAGTAAGCAGCTATGACTCCGAGGGATGCATATTTGCCGTTCGCGACAGTGGAAAGCTGATTGTTGCAAGCGGGCTCAAGAACTATATCATAGCCGACTCCGGAGATGTGCTTATGATTCATCCGCGTTCGCAGGAGCAGGAGATCAAGCAGATTGTCAACGATATAGAAGAGCGTTACGGTAAGAAGTACATTTGATCCGTCGATAAACCGATAAAAACAGAACCGGGCGAAAGCTTCAGCTTATCGCCCGGTTCTGTTTTTATCTATATTGCTGCCATCCGTGTGGATGCCGCTGTGTTGTCTTTATTTCAGTACTTCCTTTACGAGATCGTTGGGAACCATCTGCTCCTGGAAAGTATAAGCACCGGTCTTAGGCGACTTAACGACCTTGATGACCTTGCTATAGGTGCGGCCTTCACCTTTCTGAAGCGATGCTACGGTTTTCTTTGCCATATCTGGTAGTGATTAGAAAAATTAGTGAAGGATGCTTATTTAATCTCTTTGTGAACAGTCACTTTCTTGAGGATAGGATTGTATTTCTTCAGCTCAAGACGCTCTGTGGTGTTCTTACGGTTTTTGGTGGTAATGTATCTTGAAGTGCCGGGCATGCCGCTGGCCTTGTGCTCGGTGCATTCGAGGATAACCTGCACGCGATTACCTTTAGCTTTCTTTGCCATGGTAGATATCTATATGTAGGAGAGGGATGGATTAAAAGTCGATGTATTTGATCTCGGTGAGATAACCCTTCTGAGCTGCGTCCTGAATAGCAGCGTTGAGGCCTTTTTTGTTGATGGTGCGAAGACCGGCGGCAGAGATGGTCAGTGTGATCCAAGCCTGCTCCTCAACCCAGTAGAATTTCTTGTTGAAGAGGTTGACATTGAATTTGCGCTTGGTGCGACGCTTCGAGTGCGAAACGTTGTTGCCTACCATCGCCTTTTTGCCTGTGATTTGACAAATCTTTGACATGGCTGTTTTGAGTCAGTTATCTTAGTTACGTAATTAGAGGTGGATGAGGCCGCCATCTCAGTTCTCATATCGCCGTAAAGTGCATCATTCAATACGGCTTTAAAGGATGTGCCCCAAAAACCGCTGCAAAGTTAATGATTTTTTCTCAGGTGACAAAATATTTTTGTAATGAGTTGTGAAATCTATTGTTAGCCGTCAGTCTCTCGGGTGTGATTCGGGTTCTGTAACCGTGGTATGTAGATTGCCGGTTCGGTTTAGCTTGCCTGTCGGATATGGGGTGGCATGATGAAAAAATCATGAAAAAATGAATTAAAGTTGCTCACATTAAAGTTTTTTGGTAAATTTGCACCCCGAATAGTTAATGTAAATAATAACAAAACAATATACGGCAATGAAAAGAACTTACCAACCCTCTAACAGAAAGCGAGTTAATAAGCACGGTTTCCGTGAAAGAATGTCAACCCCCGAAGGCCGCAAGGTTTTGGCACGTCGTCGTGCAAAGGGTCGTTACAGCCTCACTGTAAGCGACAACATCAGCGGCAAGTAATCTCGGCTGAGGTCGCAAGATCGTAAGGCTCGGTTCGTTCCGGGTAAGCAAGATATAACCCCTGCGTATCGTAAGATGCACAGGGGTTTGATATTTTTGATCACTCAGAGACTGTTGATCAAGTCGGGAAGCGCCGTTATGTCGGGTATTACACGTGCCGGCATGTTGGCCGGACTTATATGAGTGTTGGGTGCGATGACCTGAGGCATAAGATTGATGCCGTTGGTATCGGCCAGACATACTGATGTCCATCCGAGTCTATTGGGCCAGATGAAATCTTTTGTCAGATTGTCACCTACATAAATATAGCGTCTGGCTGAAGGCGACATGGCCATCATGCGCAGAAACGGTAGGGGTGAATGCTTGTCCGACCCTACTGCCTCTGATATGCTCACCAGTGCTGGATTAATCATTGAGAACAATCCCAAAGCTCGTACCTTGATCGACTGTGTCTCTATGCGTCCGTCTGTTATAATGGCCAGAGTCGCTCCATTGTCCACGAGTGTGTGCAGAGTGGCGAGAGTGGCAGGATCGAGAGCTATGTCTGGCTTGTGGGAGCGGTATACACGCACCATACCGTATACACTCCCGAATGCCTGCTCTACTTCGGGCGGAAGCGTTGCCGCCAGTGCATCAAAGGCCCCGGGGCCATGCAGACGGTGCTGTTCCATTACCTCGATCATAGAGGTGGTGTCGCGCAACTTCGGATATTCATCACCGAATCTGCACGATATCTGCCGTACTATCTCGCGTCTGGCTGATCGGACATAGTCAGCTTCTTTGTAGAGCGTATCGTCGAGGTCGAAAGCTATAAGAGTGTCAATCATAATTTCATTTGCCTATACAGCAATAACGGAGCCCCTCGTCGGCAAGTTCGGCCGGATCATATATGTTGCGTCCGTCCACAACAAGATCCCCTCTCATTGTGCGCCTGATCACTTTCCATGCCGGCATACGGAACTGCTTCCATTCGGTCAGAAGAGCGACGGCATCAGCATCTACAACGGCCTCATACATATCGCGTGCATAGTTGATACGGTCGCCAAGCCGACGTCGGCACTCATCCATCGCCACAGGATCGAAAGCAGTCACGGTGGCACCGTCAGCAAGCAGACGGTCGATCACTACAAGAGCAGGCGCGCAGCGCATATCATCGGTCTCGGGTTTGAAGGCAAGTCCCCATAAAGCTATGCGTTTGCCGCGCAGATCGCCGAGTTGCTGACGCAGCTTTGTGTAAATTACGCTTTTCTGACGCTCGTTTACACGGTCAACGGCCTCGATTATCTCCATCGTATATCCGGCGGCACGGCCGGTGGCTGCAAGTGCGCGTACATCTTTTGGAAAACATGATCCGCCGTATCCGCAGCCTGGATATAGAAACTTGTTGCCAATGCGGATATCAGCTCCCATACCTTTGCGTACCATGTTGACATCCGCGCCTACAAGTTCACACAGGTTGGCTATGTCGTTCATGAACGATATGCGGGTGGCAAGCATCGAGTTAGCGGCATATTTGGTCATCTCAGCCGATGCTATGTCCATGAAGATCACACGGAAATTATTGAGAAGGAAGGGGCGGTAAAGCCGTTCCATGACTTTGCGGGCTCGCGAACTGTCAGTGCCGATGACCACACGGTCGGGCGACATGAAGTCTTTGATTGCAGCGCCCTCTTTTAGAAATTCCGGATTGCTGGCCACATCAAAATGCACATTGTCGGCCGATCGTTTCTCGAGTTCCTGTCTTATGATTTTACTGACAAGATGTGATGTGCCGACCGGTACTGTGCTCTTGGTCACGAAGATGCAATAATCGTTTATGAGACGTCCGAATGTGCGGGCAACTTCTTCCACATAGCTCAGATCGGCCATTCCGTCTTCTCCTGCCGGAGTACCCACCGCACAGAACACAAGCTCTACATCATTGATACATGCGGCGAGATCCGTAGTGAAATGTAGACGTCCGGCTTTTACATTACGGTCGACAATATCATCGAGGCCGGGCTCGTATATTGGAATGATGCCTTTGGACAGTCGCTCTATTTTTGCTGCATCGATATCGACACAGGTCACATCGGCACCTACTTCAGCAAAGCAAGCGCCCGAGACAAGACCGACATATCCGGTACCTACAATGGCAATTTTCATAGTGGGTCCAAGGGTTAGTGTGAACTATGATGCAAAAGTAAACAAAAATCCGGGATTATCGGCAGAGTCATAGTTTCATTTGAAATTGTATACCTGCGGCAACAGTAAGATCATTGCCCCATGAACGCGACGTGAACCGGCTGACATCTGTTGTCTTGTCGCGGACGGTTGTGACTGTCGCCGTGGAGGCTCTGAGCGGGCATCTGTACGATATGTCGAGAATAAGGCTGCAGATGCTGGATGTGCGGTAGCCTGCGGATATGCCGGGATTGAGGACAGGAGTGGTGATATTGCGGTCTATTGTTATGGATGAGCCATCTGCGGTAAACGGACTCCCGGTGCCTTTCTTTACGTGATACCATCCTATTCCGGCACGTGGGATCGCTATCCACCTGCCGTGTTGCAGCAGGTAGGAGCCACCGAGCGTGTATGAGGTGTGGATAGAACCGAAACCGGGCAGAAGTACGTTTGCAAGTGCTGTGGATATGCCCTCCAGCAGATTGTCGGTCTTCATGGGATAGATGGATAGTCCAACGTTGAAAAACACTGACCAACCATGACTCACGGGATAATGTATGCGTAAGTCAAACTGTGGGCATACATCCGGGCGCATACCGAAAACCTCCCTATGCCGGTTGCCGCCGGTATTGAAGTTGGTGCCAAGATTGAGCGACATCATGAAAGGGTCTTCCATAGCTGCCGGACCGGATTCAGTCTGGGCAGATAATGCGGCAGGAATAGCCAACAATGCGGCTAATGTGATAATGTGTGATTTCATAACTGTAAATGATTAAGGTTCTATTCGCAAATTTATAGAATAATTTTAATATGACAATACTTTTCGTGCGCAAACTAATTGGATCGGATCGTTGATGCTGACACAATAACCGGGGCCGCGCAACGTTACATTTTATATGTCGGGAATCGGAATCATACGGACTTTGATAGCGCTTATAGTCTGTCTTGTGCCATTGGTGGCTCAGGGAGGTCGGATTGTAGTTAAAGGTATGGTGAGCGATGTCAACCGCAAGCCTATAGAGTTTGTGACTGTGAGGGTGGCAGGAAGCGCTACCGGCACTTATACCGGCAGCGACGGTCGCTATAGCTTCAGTTGTGATGACGCCGATACGGTTGAGGTGGTTTTCAGCTGTATCGGATATGAGGATGTACGTCGCAAACTTATTGATCCACACGGAACTGTCACACTCAATCAGCTGCTTCGCCGTAAAGTGAAAGCTGTGGACGAGGTGGAGGTCGAGGGTATCAGGAAACAGACCGGTCAGATGTCGAGGATCTCAGGTGCGGAGAGCTACAGACTTGCGGCCGATGCCACCGGAGGTAGCATTGAGTCAATGCTCACTACCATGGGCGGGGCCGTAAGCAATAATGAGCTTACGAGCCGCTATAATGTGCGTGGCGGATCGTATGATGAAAACTCCGTGTATATCAACGGAATGGAGATATATAGGCCGCAGTTGGTCAACAGCGGGCAACAGGAGGGACTGTCTGTGATCAATCCTGATATGGTGGCATCCATAGAGTTTTCCACAGGTGGCTTTGGCGCGGAATATGCCGACAAGATGTCGTCGGCTCTCGATATAGTGTATCGTGAGCCGGAGAGCGTGGAAGGGAGCGTGTCGTTAAGTCTGATGGGTGGATCCGCAGCATTCGGGCAGAGCTCAGGTGCTTTCAGTCAGCTGCATGGCGTGAGATACAGGCGCAATTCATCACTGTTGAGCTCTATGGAGACAAAAGGTGAGTACGATCCGCATTATTTTGATTATCAAACCAATATGGTGCTGAAAATGTCAAGTAGGCTGAAAATGTCTGTACTTGGCAATATTTCAGTCAATCATTACAGGTTCACTCCATCCGACAGAACCACTTCGTTTGGCACACAGGACAATGCCAAACGGTTCAAGGTCTATTTTGACGGACACGAGAAAGACAGGTTTGAGACATACTTCGGCGGAGTGAGGGTAGACTATGCCGCGTCTGCCAGTACATTGCTGAGCATGCAGCTCACAGGATATCTGAGTGATGAACTTGTAAGTTGCGATATATCAGGTGAATACTGGCTTGATCAGGCTGGCGTGGCCGATCAGGACGGAGGGTCGATCGGGGGAGAACTCGGTATAGGTAGATATATGGAGCATGCCCGCGACCGGTTGAGGACATCGGTTATGGCGGCTGGACTGCGTGGTGAGACCGTACTTGGGCGGCACAACCGTCTGTTATACGGACTCAGCGTGGAGCATGACAGGGTGATGGAAAGAGCGAGGGAATGGGAGATGAGAGATTCGGCCGGTTACTCAATTCCTGATAATGAGGAGGTTGTGAGGATGATATATACGTTGAGTTCGCGTCATGATCTATCCGCGAATCGCGTAAGTGCCTTTGTTTCAGACGCGATAAAGCATCAGGGATATGGCGGTTTCTGGAATGTAACTGCCGGAGTAAGAGCAAGTTATCATAGCGTTAATAAGGAGCTGATAGTGAGTCCGCGTGTGTCGGCCGGATTTATACCCGACGGTTGCCGTGACCTGGCTCTGAGAGTGGCGGCAGGCATTTACTATCAGTCGCCTTTCTACAAGGAAATGCGCATGATAGAGGCTGATAATCAAGGTAATAGCCAAGTGATACTTAACCGTGATATAAAGTCGCCACGCAGCATTCACGTCATAGCAGGGGGTGACTATGTGTTCAGGGCACTGGACCGTCCGTTCAGGTTGTCGGGGGAGGTTTATTATAAAAAAATGGATCGGATAATTCCGTATGAGACTGATAATCTGAAGGTTGTGTATTCAGGACGTAACGAGGCTTCGGGATATGCCACTGGCCTGGATATCAGGCTGTTCGGTCAGTTTGTGCCTGGCAGTGATTCGTGGCTGAGTCTGTCGCTGATGAAAAGTGAGGAGGCGCTGAGAGGCGTGCAAGTGCCTGGTGCAGTGGACTGTAGGTATGGGGTTGGGGTGTATATCACGGATTACTTCCCGAAGCTGCCCCGGTTGAAGTTTTCGCTGAGGGGTGTGCTGAATGACGGACTGCCTATGACTGCACCGAGGGTGAGCCGCGATGAGTGGTACTTCCGGGCACCGGCCTATAAGCGTGTGGATGTGGGACTTATGTATGGAATAGTGATCGATGAGAGCGGGTCGGGAAGGCGCCGTGCGGTGAAAAATATGTGGGTCGGAGTGGATGTTTTCAATCTGTTTGACGTGAGCAATGTGAGCTCATATTATTGGGTGACGGATGTGAACAATATACAGTATGCAGTGCCTAATTATCTGACACGCAGGCAGATATCCGCGAGATTGACAATGAGCTTCTGAAAAAAATATTTCAGAACCGGCAAAAATGGGCGTAATGTACTGAACAATAGGTTGATAGCGAAAAATGAAGGTTCGGCAAGGTTGGTACGGGCTGATGAGACCGAAACAATGAATGCGAAAGTACAATAAATTTTTGTAAATTTGCGAGCATTTATATGCTATCTACCCTATATGAAAGGAACAACTATATTCCGGCTGGTGTGCCTTGTGACTCTATGGCTGTTGCTGTGCTATCTGCTGATAGTGTCGCAGCCGTTCACACTCCGTGTGGCTTTTGTGATAGTAGCGTCGGGCATAGTAGTGTTTGTTCCGTGCTGGAAGAAGTATATCAAGAAATGAACCTCAAGGAAGGATGACGACAGAACCCACAGAAATATTGACAGACCCGGAAGCCGAGGCATCGATTACAGCACATCCGCTGGACAGCGGGGTGTATCCGTTGCTCAGCAAGATATCGGCGCCGGCTGATCTGAGAAAGCTCAATATAGAGGAGCTTGAGTCATTGTGCAAGGAGATACGCAGATTTCTGATAGAGAGTCTGAGCGTGAATCCGGGACATTTCGCGTCGAGCATGGGAGCTGTGGAGCTTACTGTAGCGCTGCACTATGTGTTTGACACGCCGGAGGACAGGATAGTGTGGGATGTGGGTCATCAGGCGTATGTCCACAAGCTGCTGACAGGCCGTGCGCCGTATTTCTACTCGAACAGGAAGTTAGGCGGTCTGAGCGGATTCCCGAATCCGGCGGAGAGCCGTTATGATACGTTCACGGCGGGTCATGCGAGCAATTCCATATCGGCGGCACTCGGGATGGCCACGGCGTCGAAGCTGTCGGAGGCGAATGACCGGAATGTAGTGGCAGTGATAGGCGATGCGTCGATAAGCGGCGGCCTAGCGTTCGAGGGTATCAACAATGCGGCCAATTCGGGTAGCAATCTGCTGATAATACTGAACGACAATGATATGTCGATAGACCGTAATGTAGGCTCGCTGAACAACTATCTGGTGCACATAAATACTTCGAAGGCATACAATACGTTCAGATACAGGACGTTCAGGACCTTGAGCAAGCTGCATCTGGTGAATGAGAGCAAGCGCGGGCGCATATTGCGGTTCAACAATTCGCTCAAATCGCTTCTGAGCAAGGAGCAGAATATATTCGAGGGACTCAACATAAGGTATTTCGGGCCTTTCGACGGTCATGATCTGGCCAGGATAATACGTGTGATGACTGACATCAGGGACATGAAGGGTCCGAGGATGCTGCATCTGCGTACGGTGAAGGGGCGCGGTTACGAGCCTGCGGAGAAGGATCCGGCCAACTGGCATGCACCGGGCAAGTTTGACGCGGCCAGGGGTGTGCGCGAGGCAACGGTAGAGACCGGCAATCATAAGCCCAAGTGGCAGGATGTGTTCGGCAAGACCTTGACGGAGCTTGCGGGGACCAACGGCCGCATAGCCGCTATAACGGCGGCGATGCCGTCGGGCACGTCGGTGTCGATGATGCAGGCGGCCTATCCTGAGAGGAGCTTTGATGTGGGTATATCGGAGGGACATGCGGTGACTTTTGCGGGAGGTATGGCCAAGGAGGGTATGCTTCCGTATGTGGCGATATATTCGTCGTTTCTTCAGCGCAGTTATGACCATATAATACATGATGTGGCGATACAGGGTCTGCCTGTGACGCTGTGCATAGACCGTGCTGGTCTGGTAGGAGAGGACGGAGTGACGCATCATGGTGTGTATGATGTGGCATTCCTGCGAAATATACCGGGAATGACAGTGGCGGCTCCGCGTGATGCACGCTGGCTGAGACGATTGCTCAGAGTGTCGCAGCTGGAAGGGCGCAAGGGTGCCATGGCGATAAGATATCCGCGAGGCAGTGCGGTGATCGGCCCTGATGACCAGGCGAAGCTGCCTGAAGAGGGCTTCGAGATGATAGGCCGCGGCGAGAAGCTGAAGGATGGCAAGGATATGAGCATACTGTCGCTCGGACCGATAGCCACGGAGGTGAGCCGTGCCATAGAGATACTTGAGGAGAGAAGGATAGACGCGGCGCATTATGACATGGTGTTCGCGAATCCGCTTGACGAGAGTATCCTGCATGAAGTGGGCCGCAAGGGCAAGCCGATAGTGACGGTAGAGGATGGCACGGTGGCCGGAGGCATGGGTTCGGCTGTACTGGAATGGATGAGTGACCATGGGTACAGCGTGAAACTATCGCGCGTAGGAATTCCGGTGAAATTCGTGGGTCACGGCAGTCCTTCGGAGCTGTACAGGCTGTGCGGAATGGACGGTGAGTCGATAGCCCGCAAAGCGGTCGAACTGACAGAAAACAAATAGGAAATCAAGAATGAGGATATTGATAGTAGGAGCGGGCGAGGTAGGAACGCATCTTGCCAAACTGTTGTCGCGCGAGGAGCAGGAAGTGACTATTCTTGACAGCGACAATGACAAGCTTGCGGCTCTCGACGCGAACTACAATCTTCTGACATACAGAGGCCTGCCGACGGCATTCAGCGATCTGCAGGCCGCAGGGGCCGCGGAATGCGACCTGTTTATAGCCGTAACGACCTCGGAGACAGCCAATCTGGTGGCGTGCAGCATAGCGAAGGGTCTCGGAGCGAAGCAGACGGTGGCCCGAATAGACAATTACGAGTATATGAAGCGTGAGCACCGGGAGTATTTCATGCGACTCGGTGTGAACCATCTGATATATCCGGAGTATCTGGCGGCACGCGAGATAGCGTCGGGACTGAAGCACAGCTGGGCCAGATCGTGGTTTGAGATACACGGTGGGCAGCTGATAGTGATAGGCGTGAAGATACGCGAGAGTTCGAGGCTATGCGGGCGCCAGCTGAAGGAGCTTGCGTCGGAGCACAGATTCTTTCACGTGTCGGCGATAAAGCATGGACATGAGACCATAATACCCCGAGGCGATGACCGTCTGATAGACGGTGATATAGTGTATTTCACGACAAGGCCGGAGTATGTGGATGAGCTTCGTGAGATATGCGGCAAGCGTTCGGGCGAGGTGAAGCGAGTGCTGGTGGTAGGCGGAAGCCGTATAGCTGTCAGGCTTGTGCATCTGGCGGGGAAGGATGACTACAGGTTCAAGATCATCGAGGCTGACAGGAAGCGGTGCGAGTGGCTTGCGGAGCGCTGTCCGGATGCGAAGATAGTGCATGGCGACGGCCGTGACACGGAGCTGCTGCTGGAAGAGGGCGGTCCGCAGTTCGAGGCGTTTGTGGCTCTGACGGGCAGCAGCGAGGCGAACATACTGTCGTCGCTGACGGGTAAGGAAATGGGTGCCCGAAAGACGATAGCCGAGGTGGAGAACCTGCAGTTCATATCGGCGGCCGAGAATCTGAATATCGGAACGATAATAAACAAGAAGCTGCTGGCATCGGGCAAAATATTCCAGATACTGCTTGAGGCGGACGCGGAGTCGACCAAGTTTATGGCGCTCGCGGACGCTGATGTTGCCGAGATAGAGGCGAAGCCGGGGTCGAAGATCACGCGTGCGCGTGTGAGGGATCTGAAGCTGAGCCACGACATGACCATAGCGGGTCTGATAAGGAATGAGCGCGGAATGCTTGTTGACGGTAATACGATAATAGAGGCGGGAGACCATGTGGTGGTGTTCTGTCTGTCGGGAGCCATACACAAGGTGGAGCGCCTGTTTGTAGAACGATAATAGAAGTCAATAGAGAAAAGGATGATGGTGCACGCACACAGAATGGCGAGAAACATCAATACGCAGATGCTCGTGAGGGTGATGGGGCGGTTGCTTCTGATAGAGGCGATGTTCATGCTTGCGCCGTTGCTGGCGTCGTTTGTGTGGGGCGGAGGCAAGGATTCACTTCCGTTCGTGATATCGATATGCGCGGCTCTGTCGGTAGGGATTCCTGTGGAGGTGTTTGTGAGGCCGACGACGACTGATATGTACAGGCGCGAGGGTTTTCTGCTGACGGCGCTTGTGTGGGTGGTGTTCTCGGCTTTCGGGATGCTGCCGTTCGTGCTGTGCTCGACGCCTCTGACGATAAGCGAGGCGTTTTTCGAGGCTATGTCGGGTTTCACGACGACGGGAGCGACAGTGCTGCCGTCGGTGAGCCATCTGAGCCATTCGATACTGCTGTGGCGATGTCTGATGCAATGGCTGGGGGGCATGGGTATAATACTGTTCACACTGGCCGTGCTGCCGTCGCTGAATCATGCGGGGGGCATGCAGATGTTTAACGCGGAGGTGACGGGCATAACGCATGACAAGATACGTCCGAGGATATCGCAGACGGCAAAGGGGCTGTGGGGGATATATTTCCTGCTGACGGTATTGCTGTTTTTTTTGCTGTGGATAGGTCCGATGGATATGTTCGAGAGTCTGTGCCACGCGATGTCGTCGATATCGACGGGTGGATTTTCGACGAATGACAATTCGATAGGGGGATGGAACTCGCCGTATGTGATGATAGTCCTGACGATATTCATGTTTTTAGGTGGTGTGAACTTTGTGCTGATGTTCAAGGTGGCGTCGCAGCGCAGGCTTTCGCCTCTGTGGAGCAATGATGTGTTCAAGACATATCTGATGATAATAGGTGGGGCGCTGGTGCTGTTTGATGTGGCGATATTGATAAACGGGTGCTATGACGGGATTTCGTCGATGACGATAGATCCGCTGTTTCAGATAGTATCGACGATAACGTCGACGGGCTATACGGCCGACCGGTTTGAGCTGTGGGGCCCGTTTGTGATGGCGTTGACGTTCATGCTGATGTTTTTCGGGTCGTGCGCGGGTTCGACGAGCGGAGGCGCTAAGATAGACCGATTGCTGTATCTGCTGAAGAATTGCGGGAACGAGCTTCAGCGTGTGCTGCATCCGAACGAGGTGCAGAGTGTGAGGATAAACGACAGGGTGGTTCCGCCGTATATAGTGAACAAGGTGATAGCGTTTCTGTGTATATATGTGCTGATAATAATGGTAGGCGGTATAGTTCTGACGGCTCTGGGGATTCCGCTTGTGGATGCGTTTTTCAGCAGTTTCAGCTGTCTGAGCAATACGGGTCTGGGCGCGGGCGTGACGGGTTATGGGTCGAGCTATGAGGTGATACCTGTTCCGGGACTGTGGGTGCTGTCGTTTCTGATGCTTGTAGGTAGGCTTGAGCTGTTCACTGTGCTGGTGCTGTTCACGCGCGGGTTCTGGCGCCGGTGAGGGCGGGGTGTGCGAGTTTTTTTGAGAAAAAACGGGGTGGATGCTGTAACAATCCGCCGATGCGTACGTCTAAATAACAAGAGGGGGCGGGAACAGAGTGCCCTTTTGAGAAACCAATAATTGATCAATGGAATGAAAAAGATGTGTAAGAAGATGATGGCTGCCGGTGTGGCCGCCGGTGTGCTGCTTATGATGGCGTCGTCGTGTGTGTCGAAGAGCGAGCGATTTGAAGCGGTAGCGGATATAGAGGGTGTGCAGGCTCTGAGCGTGGGGTCGGCTGTGACGGGTCTCGCGAATGTGGCTCTGAAGAGTGACAGGAGCGGGAAGGATGATAAGGAAGCGGGCGATATGTCGCGGTATATGAAGTCGATAGACAATATAGAGATAGTGAACTGCGAGAATGAGGTGAGTGTGGATGAGGTGAGGAGAAAGTGTGACTCGATCATAGCGGTGATGGATTATCTGCCTGTGAGGAGCCGTACGGAGGGTGATGTAAAGGTGAGGATATATACGGGTCCGGCGGAGAATGAGGAGTCGGACGGTATAATCCTGACGGAGGATGGCGGCGGATCGTATCAACTTGTGTATGTGAGCGGAAAGGTGGATATGAAGAAGTTGCTGCGTGAGTTTGCGGAATGAGGGTGTGACCGGGAGTGACATTTCCGGAAAAATCGGAGCAAAAGGGATATTTCGCATAAAAAGGGGAGGGCAAGGTTGTAACTTTGCGGAGTGAAGTCGAAAATATTGATTATATTTGCGGCCACGAAGAAATAATTTAAAACGGAAACGTATGAAAAATGTTATGATTGCGGCTCTGATGGCCGCAGGAACAATGATAGGGGCATCGGCCGAGGAGCAGGTGCTTGTGATCAAGACTGCCGCTCCGACGGATACGGTGACATACAGCATAATGATGTCGGGTGTGAACGAGCGTAAGCTGAACAAGGAGTCGCGCCGTGACGTGGAGCTGCTTCCGGGTCAGACGGAGCTGGTTGTGAAAGAGGGTGAATATGACGGTGTTCCGGCGCAGTATTTTGTGTATGCATCGCAGAAGGGTGGCCGTATGAGCTATGTGAGCAATGTATACCGTAAGCCGGGCGAGACTATAACCATAACTGTAGGTGAGAACGGGGCGACGGCCACCGGGTCGGCGCTGATGGACAGTATCACTGCGGCTCAGGCAAGCATGGAGCCGTATGTGGCTCCGCTGCGGAGCGCGGAGACGCGTGAGGCTTATGAGGCTGCGAAGAGTGCCTACAGCAGCGCGGCCACGGAGTATATACGCAATCATCCGAACAATCCGGCGTCGATAGAGATGATGACGATGGCTGACCCGATGCAGCTCGAGGTGTTCGATCTGATAACGGATGCGGCGAAGAGCCAGCTGAACGGAGAGATGTATGGTGTGTACTATGACTCGATGAAGGCTCAGAAGGCGAGAGCGGAGCAGGCACTGAAGGTTGCTCCGGGCAAGGAGGCTCCTGACTTCAGTCTGCCGAATGCGGAGGGCCAGATGGTGAGTCTATCGCAATTCAAGGGCAAGTATGTGATGCTGGATTTCTGGGGTTCGTGGTGCGGCTGGTGCATCAAGGGTATACCTCAGATGAAGGAGCAGTATGAGAAGCTGAAGGACAAGGTGGAGTTTATCAGCGTGGCATGCGGCGACTCGAAGGATGCGTGGACCGGCGCCCTGGCCAAGTATGAGATGCCGTGGGTTCAGGTATGGGCAAATCCGGAGACTCCGAAGGCCGAGCAGGTATCGACGATTTATGCCGTAGAGGGCTATCCGACGAAGCTTGTGATAGATCCGGAGGGCAAGATAGTGACGAAGGTAGCAGGCGAGGATCCTACGTTCTACGATATTTTTGATGAACTTCTGAAGTGAGGACTTTGAAAAGTCGGCAAAAATGAGTAATTTTGCAGGCGAAAAGCGTAACCGCTGGTAGGACAAGAGGCGCCTGCGAATGTTGCGCAAATGTTAACTATCTAATTTACAAAGATAAAATGGATCTGATTAAAGTTGTCGAAGAGGCTTACGCAACCGGCAAAAAGCACCCTGAGTTCAACCCCGGCGATACAATCACCGTAGCTTACCGCATCAAGGAAGGCAACAAGGAGCGTATCCAGCAGTATCGTGGCGTTGTGATCCGCATCAGCGGCGAGGGCGACAAGAAGCGTTTCACCGTACGCAAGATAAGCGACGGCATAGGCGTAGAGCGTATCTTCCCGATCGAATCGCCGTTTATCGACTCAATCGTAGTCAACAAGTACGGTAAGGTTCGTCGTGCAAAACTTTACTATCTCCGCGGTCTGACCGGCAAGAAGGCCCGCATCAAGGAGCGTATCCGCAAGTAAAAAGAGCGGAAACAACCAATATGAGACGCCCCGCAACCGAAAGGATGCGGGGCGTCTCATATTGGGTTTGGTTTATTAGTGGAGAGTGGAGAGTGGAGAG
>CANRVB010000003.1 GCA_947643165.1 uncultured Porphyromonadaceae bacterium
TATGCTTCCGTAGCTCAGTGGATTAGAGCGTCACGCTACGAACGTGAGGGTCGCAGGTTCGACTCCTGCCGGAAGTACCATAAAGACATTTTTGTCAAACATTTTCTAAGTTGTATCTATACTTGATACAAGTGAGTTATAAATTTGCACTGAAAGAAAATGCGAACTGTATGACTCTAAAAGAATTATTCAGCAAGGTAAAGTTTGAGAATATCGCTCCCTGGCTCATAAAGTTTGACCCTCAAAGTGAAACTTGCCTTTGGCTATTCAAGCAGGCATTCGACAGGATGCGTCAGCTTCCGGTTGGAAAAGATGATGGCATTACCATCGATGTCAAGGGGTGGCATGTCTGGTCTCCGACTCGGGAAAGCTGGGATGTAGAACTTGCCCGCGAGATTAAGGCTGCAAAGTCTGCTCCAAGAAATAAAGTGGCTGCCGCAATTCTATGGGAATTGACCTACTGGGGATTTGATATTGGCGACAAACCAAGATTTGCTGATGATTTCCAATCTCGGTTTGAGCGTGGTCGTGAATATGATGAGTCAGAAGTTGATGAAAATCCGTATCGCAGAGAATGGACTGAACTGTGGCAACAGGAACACGATCTCGAATGCCGAAATTCCAAGGACATTGGCACCAAGTTCTTTTCTTGTGACGACGTGGAAGAGATGTTCGCTCCGCTCCCACCCGAAACGGAAGCCATGTTGAAGCCTATTTCAGAGAAGAAAGAGGCTGTCGAGAAGAAGATGCGTCGGTATGACTTGGCGACCGAACTTATCCGGCAACACAAATCGGGAATCGAGAATCCGGAAAAGTTCCGTCAATTCATTATGGATGCTCCGCCTTTTGATGTGGACACCATAAAGGCAGTCTGCCCATTGGAAGAAACGAGTGATTATCTATCAGACCTTATCCACAAATGGTGTCCAGCAATGGAAGGAGAATCTTCGTTAGTCCTTATAAACTGCCCTGAATGTATTGATGCCAGAGATATTGCTGAGACGGCACGGGGAGCATTCGGCTCTTTCCGCAAACTTCCCAAACCGAAATACATACTATCACAATCGTCCGAGGTTAAAGAAGTTGTTCTCACCGTACTTACCTTTGGTAATAAGGAATAATTCTCCTGAATATCAAATAATGCTCCAGTTAATCGTTTGCTGCGACTAACCGGAGCATTTGTTTTATCCCAAGGCGAGCATATGCTGGAGCTTTTCCTTGACCTCGATGAGAAGTGAGCCAATCTCATGCTTTTCATCGAGATTGCATTTGTCAAGTCGTTCCACGGCAAGTGTCAACAGCTCACACATATCAGTAGGCAACGGGGATTCGGATATTGAGTAATCATCCACTCCGTACCTGTAGAACTTTCCATCGTAAACCTCAATGGGCGCGTTGTAGCCGAGTTTGTCAGACCTCATAATCTGGATGTCGGCTTGAACTGTTCTGACAGAGACCCCTCTGAGAATACCCTCCATTTCGTACAGAGCATCTGAACAAGCCTCAACGAGGTCATCCAGAGTCCATCTCCGGTATCTGTTTCTCAGACACCTGTCTATTGTCTTGTATCTTATAAGTGCATTTTTGTTTGCTGGCATAGTGTTGATATTTTAGGAGCCAGCAAGCACTGCGTGGTTGTCTGGCATGGCGGTGATAAAAATCTATACTGTCCATAATGAATTCTGAAGACGTGCCATGCCGAATCAACAAGGATATACCGGACGTGGCACAAAAATCGGGAAGCTTTTTGACGGCCTCCCGATATATCCTTATTGATGAAGATGTCTGAATGTCAACTCATACAATAACAATATGAATATTGTCGCGACCATCGTGAGCATACGTTGCGATAGCTAAAGCTAAACCAATAGCTAAAGCTGCTTGTGCATCGGCTGCTCTGATGGCGCAGTGTTGATGATATTTCTTTAAGTATCGTCATTGTATTGTTCGTTTTCGGCTACAAAGTTAATTGAATTTCAGTACATGACAAATTCTGTCCCGAAATCCGGCTGCAAAATTAAAACTTGGCTACGCATTCTATTTGCGTAGCCAAGCAAAAACATCCACTAAAATCTGTTGCACAGGCTTTATTTAGCTCCGAGAGCCTCATACATAAGCTGTTTCGCACGTTTCTCGACAATGGCTTCCCATAGGCGGGAGTCCTGAAGCTTGGCCATAGGGATATGGCTTTGGAACTTGTCTCGGAACTCACGTAGTGTCGCTTCGCAAATGAACGTGTCATGGCAATGGTAGGAAAACTCCGACCAATCGATGCGACAGCTGAACTTCTTTACGCCATCAACAGTACACCTGATGTTGCCATTCTCGCTGATTTCATCCCAGTAGAGTTTGTCCTGATACTTTTCAAGGATCTCCATGCTCAGAGTCTCGCCCTCTGAGATTTTCTTCCAAGTGGCACTTTCAAGTACGCTCTGGAGAAATTAGTTGTTAGTAATCCTATTCATATTATCTGTTATTTGTTTCTTACTGATGCAAAATTATAGCTGTGAGGTCTCAATGGGCGATATAACATTGAAAATTTACATCGCAAGATGAATTATTCCACCTCCTTTGATGAAAATTGTACGGTTACGACACACCGCAGCATATACTTGAGCCGAAGTTACAGGATTACCATCGACTCTTACATGGAGACGTTCTTCATTAATTGTCTGCGCAATTTGGTCTGTTGTCATTCCACGCCCGGCCGTTGCAAGAGCATACACCATTGCATCTTCAAGCCTCATCTTCATTATCATTATCGGTATCCTTTTTGAATTTGTAATTTGTTATATTTTCCAGTTCTTTATGCTTTGTATATAAATATCTGAAATCGCATGAGTTAAAGAAATCATAGCCATTGTAGTCATATTCATTGAAGTAATCCTTTTGGGCATGGTATAACACCGACTCATCCGTACTAACTCCATAGATACGCATCCCTTTATCACGGTTTTCCTGCAAGCGTTTGTTCACTTTTTTGTCAATGCCATACCACGAAAAGTCAGAAATCACAAGCAAATCCGCGCCTTCAAATCTGTAAGAGAATCGGGCGTATTCCTCCTTTTGCGGCAGGTCATTAAACAAAAATGAAAACAGTAAGTTTTCATCGTTACCTCCATCGTATGATGTGGAGAGAAATGACAAAAGCTTCATTTTCTGTTTCTTCAAATTTGTCAATACAAAGAAAGACACCCTATGTGAATAATTGACCAATACCAATGGGCGATTGTTCCTCTGGGCTATAATAGCAACAGCAAGAGCCAACGTCTTGGCCATCATTTCAGGTTTTCCACTCATCGAGCCACTTGTGTCAATGCACATGAAAATCGGGCCTTTGTCTTCAATAGGTCTCTTCGTAGAACTTGAAGCAGAAGCAAACACCTGTAATCTCTTTTGTGAATAGCGATGATAAAAGATATTTTCCGTTGACCTGTCTCCGAGAAGTGCCATTTCCGAGGGCATCACACAATTAAGATTGTTGCCTACTGTTACACCGGCTATATCACTTTTGCTGCTATGAATAAACTTACCTTTAATTTCCTCTGTCTCTGCAATACCATAGCGGCCAATCAATTCTGCGAGTTGAACGATTGATGGGTCTATGTCTTTCAGAAAAGTAGCTTCGGAGGTATGTTCCGGAGCCTTTTCCAAACCATGATATGGCTTTTGTTTCTGCTTTTCAGCATATTCCTTTCAATCTTCAGGTAGGTGGTGGTCGGAAATTCCATTGTTCAAATCTGTGCAATCGCTTATTGCAGAGTTATCCGAACTGTATTCACCAGCCTTTTGCTCCGTTTGACAATCCCCATCATCACTGTCTTCTGTTTGACTTTCTTTTTTATCATTCTCATCTTGTTCAATCTTATAGAGGCGTTCCTTTTTCTCTTCTTCAGGTATAAAGAAAAGGTAACTGGCAAACCATTCATTTAGGAAATCCTCTTTCAATCCCGTTAAGACATGCATATTACCCCATTGGTCAGAACTTAGCCCTTCGATAAATTTGCGGATTTTATATACTGAATACTTTCGCCAGAAGAAATCAGATTCAGTGACACTGTAAAAGCGGACATCTGAAACAATATCCCGAATCAATCCATAGACCGGAACATTAGCCGACTTCATTCGAGCCATTACATCCAATATCGTATCAGATGCACGCAGGTTGATGGCAACACCCACACCTCGGTCAAGATATTGAAGATGTGTCTTTTTCATCCGTATCTAACATTCAGATATTCGCTTTCGATAAATGCCTATATATTGCGCCACCATATGGTGAATTGAAGAGTTCATCAGAAATAAATTGTCATTCATATCATTACGGATACTATTCGACAATGCGTCAAGTTTTTCGCCAAACTCTATAAGGAAAGTCTCTGACAACTGTCTGTCGGCATTTGTGCGAAGAGGATAATTGTAGTTGTTAATGCACACAAATCCTTCCTTTACGACCTGAATGGAGAATTGGCCTCGCTGCCTGACTGCGATTGTGCCGTCTGTTCTTTCTACGCCAAAATAAATCTGAGCCGATTGCCGCATCATCTTGTAATCGGATATTTTCAGTTTAAGAGGTCCTTCGTCACAAAGAACAACATAATATTCTCTGTCGGCAATCAACAACCGCTTGTCCGTGGATTCTTTGGTTGCATGACGCTTATAACTTTTGAACTCTTCAAGCGTTCCTCTGAAGAGTAATTTTACAATCTCTTCAACAAGAATATACTCCACAACCTTAATTGTATCCTCGTCATTCCAAAGCATGTGGCGAAGCAGGAGCAGGTCGCTCAGATCGACGGTGTTTCGACCATTGAGATAGGCCGAGACACGAATCACACCAATGGACTTCTTCCATCGGCGGTCTGATATATAGAATTTTGCCGGATCTATACCTCCTTCATCCTTTTCTTTATCCTTGGACTCGGAAGCCTTTCTCGTTAAACGTTCACGCACCGCACATATAACGTCAATTATGTCATCAGAAAGGGATACTCCTCGGCTTCCTTTCAATATCGATTCATATTCTTCATCTGTAATGGGGTTTATCACTGTAGGCGTGACAACCTCAGCGCTGCTTATTAGATTTACAAAAGATTGTCTGCTGTTAAGCGGTTCCACAACATATCGCAACAAAAATCTATCCCATAGGGCTTCAAGACCTTCACCCTCTGTTGGCAACTCGTTTGATGCCGAGATTATGCCTTTGATGGGAAGATACAATTCCTTGTTCCCATTTAGAAAGATTTTCTCATTCAGTACAGTCAACAGGGAGTTTTGAATTGCCGGACCAGCCTTCCATATTTCATCAAGAAACACTATCTCTGCTTCCGGAAGATAGCCGGCAGTAACACGCTCGTATGAATCCTCATCCTTGAGTTTTGAAATACTGACCGGGCCGAATATTTCATCCGGAGTAGAAAATCTTGACATAAGGTACTCAAACACGGTAGCGCCATAAAATGCCAGTTTCAGCCTGCGGGCAACCATCGACTTACCTACACCGGGTAAGCCGAGAAGGAAGATACTCTCTCCTGCCAATGCACTGAGCAGACTTAATGCAAGCACTTCGTCCCTCTCGAATGTGCCAACTTTCATCGCCGACAGTATTGTCCTGATTTTCTCTTTCATTTCTACAACTATAGTTTGAACGGCTTTGCAATTCCATTCTCAATAAGGTACCGGTTTCCCGGCCAATTACAATCAAGTGCAAAGATCGGCTTCCGAAACTTCTGTGCGTATTCAACGGCGTGCATTGTACCGCTTTTCTTTTCACATTCAACTACTACGACCTTGTCAGCGAGAGCCATCTGCAAACGTGTTCTTCCAATCAGAGTTCTCGGACTGGCTTTCGTTCCTTCAGGTTGCTCTGATAAAATAAGACCATTTGAATCAATGATTCGTTTTTGAAGATCAACGTTTTCTTTTGGATGCACAATGTCAAGTCCGGCCCCAACTACGGCTATAGTCCTGCCTCCTGCATCAAGACAGCCTCTATGAGCTGCGGTATCTACTCCTCTGGCAAGACCACTGACTACTATTTCTGATGAATGGTATTGCCCCAGACGATAAGCTACATCCAGCCCCCTTTCGTCAGGATTTCGACTGCCGATAATTGCCACCCGTTGCCTGAACAATGGAGGCCGACGTATCAAATGCACATCTCCCAAAAGATACAGATGGAAAGGAGCATCGTCATTACGCCGATCATAATCAAAATATTTAATGAACTCACGCGGATATATGGGCGACTGATAATGAAGAGCTATTGGTTTTCCGGGAATTACATGAAAGTCATCATTCCAACCTTCGACAGAAGGAAATGCACTCTTCATCATTTGAATCAAATCCATTTTAAGCGCAATTAAATCATCATAGGCATAGCACCCGTATAAATCAGGATCCAGCCATCTATGCCATCCGTCAGGTTCACCATTGTCATACGACAATTCAACCGACCAACATTGGTCAGTAGTTCCATGATGCAAGTTCAAGCAGTATAGCCTATCGGTAATAGGGTCATGAAACTTATAAGACAGCTCATCGGGGCTCGGCGGATAATCCGCAAGCCAATAGTGTAATCTGTTTTCCTCACGTTCTCTTTGCTCATCACGCAAATGTGCACCGGCAAGCCATTCATCAAAGTTTTTATATGGGAATGATTGATTCGTTCTTTCAGCACATTCTTTCATGGCTTCAAAAACCTTATCCCTCCTACTCATAGCATTTCAATAACTTAGTCCCACCATTTTTTCATATTCTTGCTCAGGAATCTCCACAAGATGTCGTATGACTTGGCTTGTCTTATTTTGCGCTGATAAAACTCTCTTGAATCAGCGTTATCTATTACTATCTCGTCTTTATAGAACCGCTTTGCATTTGTCATATTCACATAGACATTCCTCATGTCATTATAGCCATCTATAACAATATTTATTAGACTGCAAGCAAGCTGCATCCGCTTTACATCTTCTTCCCAGCCGACATGACGCTGCACATATCGCCAATAGCCGATATTATATTCAAGTTTGTGCCTTAATATCCGTAGGTTCTCAGACCAATCTATCGCAGAGTCGCGTGAAACGGCTTTACACCAATACTTTTGACGCTTCCTATGACGGCTCTCCGCTTCATATTCCTGTTCTATTTCATGCGTGTACGGCACATCCTTGAAGCTATCTTCAATCCATTTTGCGAATTCTTCTGCGTGTTGTTGGCTGGTTTTTATATCGTATAGAGTCGACCAGTAAAGCAAATGGGCGGCAATAGTTGCAGTATCGCTCTGACGTGCCGACTGACGCTTCTGCTTGGAGGTAAGCATATCAAAAGGAATACTGGGTACTCCACTGTCCTTTGCGTCATCCTCATCACGCCAATGCCCGAAGTCAATTTCAACCTCTCGTCCCAACAACCATTCCTGAGGATCAGGAGCGCCGACAACCATGATTTCGTTGTTTGGGTCAAGTTGCATTTTTATTGAAGAGATTGAGTGTCCGGGCACCATCGGCAATAATCTGATCTGATTGACCAATGCCTCGTATTCTTCTTTCAGACCATCGTTCTCTCCATAAAATCCTGAGAGGATAGCCCAGATATACTCAAAATCTGAATTGCGAAAGTATTCTTGATATGTCATAATCATTTATTTTACCGCAAAATTATCCCTGCCATGTCGCAGTTTGCGATACAGCATGAAGAAATTGCAATAAAAATATTCCAGAATCTAAGCCAGCTTTACGGGCCTTACCTCAATCTTGTAGGTCAACTCTGCAAATATATGTTTCCCATCAATTGTCATACCTCAAAGGAATCGCTCGTCTGGAATCGATTAACAGCCTATTGCCGCCATTGATTTCTGTATATTTTGGGAATTCAACCACATAGCTTTTCTTATGGTACTTCCGTGCAAAACGCATCGTGTGCATCGAACCGCTTCGCTCTGGACATTGAGCAAGTATAACCGATTCCGAAAGAGCGGCCTGCAGTCGGTTGCGAGCGACAAGCCGTGAGGGATTTGCTTTTATGCCAATATGCTGTTCCGAAAGCAGTAATCCACCATTCTCCAGTATTCGGTTTTGCAGAGGCTTGTTTTCGATTGGGTGTGTGATGTCCAATCCTGATGCTACAATAGCAATAGTTTCTCCGCTAACACTTAGGCAACCTTCGTGTGCCGCTTTGTCGCAGCCAAACGCCAGACCGCTCACAATAACTTTCCCTTCCGTTGCAAATCTTACGCCTAAAGAGAATGAGGCATCCAATCCTTGACGGTCAGCTGCACGTGCGCCGATAATCGCAACCGAATCATTTCTCTCAATTAACTTAGTATTGCCTTGTAGATGTATAAGTGGAGGAGCGTCATTACCGATGGCCAGAAGCTGTTTGGGATAATTGTCATCCTGAATAGAGATAATCTTAATTCCTAATGCGTACTCCTTGTCAAACAACTTTTCCGCTTTCTCCAACCACTCGTCAAACAGCTCCTGATTTTCATCATAAAGAGCATCAAAAGCATCTATATCTGTTTTCTTGATTTGGGCCGGCGTCAATCCATGCCATACGAGACATTGGACTTCTTCTATTGTAAGCCTATTTTCATTCATATATTCCTGTTAAATTTGAGAATTTGACATATTTACCAAGATGGTCAATTTTATAAGTTTCCTATCGCAATACTCGTTTTTGATGAAATGAATTTCTGCAATATTTTTGTTTAGACAGGGTGTTTCTGACCTTTGATAATATTCCGGACGATGTATCATACCGACTATATCAGCATATTTCATATATGGCTCACCCATAATTTGTTTACAGACAGCCGTATCTAATGAACCGTCAGGCTGAACTACCTTATCTGCCCTACTTACTTGCGACAGATACCAGTCTCCACACATTGTACACTCAGACCTTTTGGGATTCCTTTATTACCGCAGATGTTTTGCTTTGCAGTTACTTTAAATGAGTATGGCATAATTATATTGTTTATTGGTTCGGTGGCAAAGGTAGAGGCTTAATCGGCAACATTCATGCCGGTTACGACTTGCTTCGGATTAATTGTATTATTTCTTCAGCAGCCTTTATCAATGGCTCATTACATTGAAGATGTTCTGCAATGATATTTTGCACACAACACTTATCCAATAATTCAGAGTTTTTCAGTGGAACTCTTAAGCGTGCGCAATGCCAGAACTTTGACGGCTTATTATCACAGCCTACACCATGGATATCCGCTATCCCTTTTATATCCTTACGTAATTCAGAAGAGTTCTTGATTAAATTCCACCAAGTATCCAATGGCTCTAAGCATAAAAACACAAACGGCGGTGTTTCAATTGATTTCCATAAAAATTCATATACAATTGTAACAACAAAACTATCCGTTCCAGGGAATTTATACATCACATAGCGATATTTCGCGCCAGTTCGTTCTTTATGAATCAATTCGAGCCCAATACGCTTAGCAAATTTCGGATCGCAGAATAAATCTTGAATGCTTTTCTTTGAATCATTAATTATTGAGTTTAGATGATTCAAAAGTTCACGATTCCTAAGATAGAATGCCAATTCTTCTTTTTTATTATCTGATAGTGTTTCTATTGTTGACATAAAGTCATTTAAGTATATCAAATTACGTTCGTTGAGTTGTATTTTCCTTTCTCGAATCATAGACTTAACACAATCTATCCATTCTTTATGGGTTATATTCACCCAATTCCGGTGGATAATGTGTATTGGTGAAAGAGTCAGCACTAATCCTGTTTTTCTATGGTTTGAATATTTTACCGAATCCCAATAGAGATCCAGATCATTATTTAATGTATGATAAACCTTATTTTCAATAATAATGGCATTATTCCAATCTTGAATTACCAGATCAATTCGTTTTTTATTATCATCCTTTTCGTTTATATCTGTTGCAAGTTCCAATTGAATCCACCAATCCTGGAGCCGAATTTGACAGCCTGTGCGCTTTGCTATAAGTTGTTCCAATGCTCGAACAAATACATCACCCAATCCGTGATTCTCTTGTGGATTGCAATAATAAGCATAGATATTCGACCACGCATTTTCGTAATGCTGGAGACCAGTAATACAAAGAAAGGATTTTTGAAACTGCTTCCTCTCAGGGATGTCTTTCAGTTTATCCAAACAAATTTGCAGCTCCGTCAGATTCATTATAGTACATACTTAAGGTTGTTACTATCAAAGTCAATTTTATTCATGTTATTAGAGTTTATAATTCAATTACATTTGGAGTGAATAGGTTTGTATAGTCAGCATTCATTATAGCTCCGTTGGAGAAGGTGACCCCGTGTTCGGTCAGAATGCCGTGTTGTGCGTGTATGTGACCAAATAGATGCAGCCGGGGATGGATTTCAAGGACTTTGGGGAGAAGTCGCTCGTCTCCGTAATTTATGCCATCATCGAAATCAAGTATCCCGAAAACTGGGCTATGAGTTATCAGCACATCAGTGTCTGCCGGTATTTTAGCAATGTTGTTAGATTGACCATCGGTGACACAATCACCCATAAACATCGGGACTCCATAAAACTTCACTCCGTCAATCTCCATGCCAGAGTTACAAAGGTAATGAACATTGGAGTCGAGGCCCTCTATGTTGGCTCCATAGAGGCAATCGTCATGGTTTCCGCAGATGAAGACCTTATGAGCATACGGCAAGTCGCAAAACCAGTTCATAAAGTCGATCGCTTCTTGCTCTGAACCAGTCATTGTAAAGTCGCCGGAATGAACCACAACATCCGCTTCGGGCAAATCCGTCAATCTTCTGTGGCAAGCATGTGTATCAGAGAGGTGGAGTATCTTCATTCCATAATGCATTAAATTAAAAAGTTAACTTGTTTGGATATAGAGTTACCAATTCTTGCCATGTTTTATGTATGATATTTTGCGACAAGTTTTCTTTGCTCCAATCACGAGACAATTTCGTAGCAAGTTTTTATACTCTTCATATTTCATACTCCGAACTTTTTAGATGGTTATATCTTCAATCACTAAATGCAAATTTAATAAAAGTATATTGATTATATGGACCTTATGCTATTAAACAATACCAAATATATAAACCGCCCATTACTTGTATCGGCAAATGATACAGGTTGATATTAATTTTGCCGATGTAATTCAATAACCACGTAAATCCGGTAATTATGGAAATGAAATCTATACAGTTTCTTAAAGCGGCAGCAAATAAGCTCAGAGACGGCAAACTCAAGCGTCTGGGTGGAAAAGAGCTATCAGAGGCTCTTAACGGCATGATACTGTCCTTAGGGCTTGACTCCAAAGATGAGGCCATCATATTCGCTGCGCTGTTCGACAGAAGCTGTGCCGGCCGCTGTTCCGATCTCGATGATATAGCGTCATATTTCGGTGCATCACAACTTGATGTAATGGAGTATGTGCCGACAATCAGAAGTCTTGAGACGAAAGGTTTCATTGTCCAGATCGACAGAAGCGAATGTCGTATAGGACGTCAGAATTTCATGGTGACCAACTACGTGATTGGTTGCATTCTGGAAAATCAGAAGCCAAACCACCATAAAGCCACTATTCTTGAAAAAGAATTTGACAAGTATGATCTTTGCAAACTGGTAAGCTCACAGATATACGACAATGAAGTCTCTACTGAAGCATTATTCCAGTTTGTCGAAAGTGCTGAACGAGACTATGCCACAATGCAACTCGTTAAAGATCTTAAAGAGGTTTTGCCTTCTTTGGCCGACAGGACATTGTTCTATGCTATGTGCACCGATTTTGTTGAGCAGGATGGTAATGGACGCTCCGACATTTCCCGGACTCTCGGCGATATGTATAAAGCCTACGGGATAAGATTCAAGGTGCGCAAGTCGCTGATCGACGGAACAAACCCACTGATGACAGCCAATCTCATCGAACTGTCAAGCGACATGGAGGATTTAGCGCTGACGACCAAAGGACAGAGACTTTTCCTAGCAGAGGATTTCGGCGCATTCGGCCAGCAGTATTCCGGCCTGAATCTATACTCATTCGCACGTCAGGTCAAGGAGTATGTCCACAGTCGAGACCACGATGCCGAAAAACCTGGGGCTATGAAAAAGCTTGCAGAGAAGATCTGTATCATAGAGGAGTCAAACCGTTCGTTGGAATGTCTGCCCAAAATAAAGGAAATAATAGCTGAAGAAGATTACCGCGCCTTGTTTTACATCGCTTGCGATGCCTGCGCCAACGGAAACATGCTCAGCGTTTCACATGAGATGGGAGAAATGTATCCTGTCAAGGAGCGCAACAAGTACATAAAGGAGTTCAAAGAAGAGACGCACAAGTTGCAACGTCTTGACCTTATGGAGATGGTGACACAGTCATCCATTTTCGGGGAGTATACAGTATTGCAGCTGACCGACAAAGGGAAAGAGCTGTACTTCGGCGAAGATGCCTCACTCTATATTGATAAGCCGGAGAAAAAGGACCTCATCTGTGCTGCCGACATCAGGGAAAAGCATCTGTTCTTCTCTGAAAAAGAGCAGTCGCAGCTCAATCTTGTAGGAAACTCACTTCAGGAAGCCAACTACAGCAATATGGTAAGCCGACTTGAAGCGAAAGGCTTGCCCAAAGGAATGGCGATACTGCTCTACGGGGCTCCCGGCACGGGTAAAACCGAATCCGTAATGCAGTGGGCACGTTCAACCGGTCGTGACATTATCCACGTTGATATTTCCGCATCGAAAAGCATGTGGTATGGTGAAAGTGAGAAAATTATAAAAGAGATTTTCACCAAATACCGTAGGCAGTGTAAACGCTCTGCTCTGAGACCCATTCTGCTTTTCAACGAAGCTGATGCCATTTTTGCCTCACGCAAAACCGGCAACAACAGCAGTATTGACCAGACTGAGAACGCCATTCAGAATATCATCCTTGAAGAGATGGAGCAACTGGATGGTATTCTGATAGCCACGACCAATCTGGTCGACAATCTCGACAAGGCCTTCGAGCGCCGTTTCCTCTTCAAAATCCGTTTCGACCGACCGTCAGTCGAAGCCAAAGTGAAAATCTGGAGAGACAAACTTTCGGCTCTTACTGAAGGACAGGCCCGTTCATTGGCCTCACGTTACGATTTCAGCGGCGGAGAGATAGACAACATCGTCAGAAAAGCCCTAATGTCGGAGGTACTTGAAGGTAAAGCACCATCGATCGGCGAGATAGAGAAACTCTGTTCAGAAGAAAAAATTGGGAAATCATCCAACAAACGTGTCGGATTTAATGTATAAAAGCCCAACTTGTATCGCTAAATGCGACATGATTTAATTAACTTTGCAACATAAGAACCACCCTGCTTAAATAAAAGCACATGACTCAACTACAGAAATATACATGGCTGATAGAAACCATCAGACGTGCCGGAAAAATTTCGCACAGGGATTTGTCCGACAAATGGGAACGCTACAAGGATCTCAGCGACTGCAAGCCGCTCCACCGCGCTACATTCAACCGCTGGCGCGATGCCATCTTCTCGCAGTTCGGAATAATTATCGACTGCCAGCGTGTCGGTGGCTATCTCTATTTCATCGCAAATCCTGAAGACATAGATGAGGATGAACTGAAAAAGTGGATGCTCGACTCATTTTCCGTAGGTAATCTTATCGGAGAGAATCTTTCACTCAAAGACAGGATTCTCGTTGACCAGATTCCGTCAGGCCGCGATTATCTCACCACCATACTGGAGGCCATGAAAGAAAATCGGGTTATCAACATGGAGTACAAGGCTTTCAAGTATGACAAGGCTTTCAAAATTCCGGTCGAGCCATATTGCGTCAAGCTTCATGAGAACCGCTGGTACATGCTCGGACACAATCTGAGCAAAGATACGATCCGTCTGTATGGACTTGACCGCATCGAGTCAATTGAGATTACTGATCAGGAATATAAATTGCCCAGAAACTTCTCAGCCTCAGAATATTTCTCCAACTACTTCGGCATAGTGGCAGACGATGAAGTTAAGCCTGAGCGAATTGTAATTCGCTCAAACTCAGACCATACTCCCTATCTCAAATCCTTGCCACTTCACCATAGTCAGAAGTTGGTCGAGGACAATGGGGAATACGCTGATTTTGAGTTGTATCTTGCTCCTACATACGACTTTGTGATGAAACTGCTTCAAACCGGGGCTATGGTTGAGGTTCTGGAACCGATGTCTCTTAGAGAGACTATAAAAGGTTGGATTTCAGACATGCAGCAACTTTATATAACTGACTGACATGCAGGACTTTCGTTGAAGAGAACCGGTGGCTTTATCATGACGACAAAGCCACCGGTTTTCCATAAAAAAGGGTTATTATTCGATTATAATCAGCGCTTTACCTCTGAGTTCCTCGCCTTTGGCTACAGGTTTACGGTAGGGAGCGTAATAACTACCAAGGAACATTTCATCGCCTGCAGTCACAAAATCGGCCACAAGAAAGCGTACCTTGTCATTTTCGCGCCATGTGCGCCAATGCTGGGAGCCGTCGGAGATGGCCGTGATCTTTCCACCGTTGTTCCTATCGGTCAGGCCGGCATACCTGATGTTGCGTCTTGTAGATCGGAAGTCGTTGCTTCCAAGCTCATTATGATCCATGCTCCATGACCATGAGGGCTCTGTACGCGGGTCAATAACCTCAGGGACACCGGCATAGAACATGTCGGCCTCACCTTGAGTGCGGCTGATATGATCGTCGGGATAAACGCTCCACATTCCGTTGCGCTTCCAGAAGGTGCGGTCCATAGTAAGCGGAGCTTCAAAAACAAGGCCATACTGACGCGGGTTTACATCGCCAAGAGCCACAAACTCATATTCAGCAGATAATTCGCCACAAGCATTGATCGAAAGCTCATACCATCCGCTGAACTCGGCATAGCTACCTTTGACTCTCACTACCACATTGTCGCCATCCTTGCGTGCCGACACTGATTCAGCAGTCCAATCCGTGCATACGTTGTTGAAAACAGGAGTCTTGGCATTGTGATTCGGATAACAACCACCACCGGTCAAAGGAAGCGCCATGAGCCAGGGGCCACCGGTCATGACAACTTTGCCGTCTTTGATGATTGAGATGATGTGTCCGTCGCGACGGCTTATCGCGCAGCTGAAGTTTTTGCCTGTCACCTCATAACGGTCGGCCTTTGTTTTCAGTTTTGTCGCAATGTGGGCCGGCACTGACAATTCGCTGCGGCTCTGATCGCCAACAGGGATCTGATATTGATCGGCAGTGAATCCACGCGGGTCGGTGAAGGTGAGCAGCAGGCAGTCGGCCTTATCCTGTGAGGTCACCGGAATACTGATGGATCCAGTTTGACCGGGCACTATGTCGGCATGGGCAATACCGCTCTGATCGCCGTACTGCCAGCTGACGGTAAGCTCGCCAAGATTGGTGTAGCCATATCTGTTCTCGACCTCAACAGTCAGATTGTCTGAGGCAGCCAACTCTGTAGTCAGAACTTTCACGGGGCTGTATGATTTTTTCATGTCCCAGTATTCGGGCTTAGGCCTGCGCCATCCGTCAATGGGGCCCCAAGGGCCATATCCGACAGCATCGCCACCGGGCATCTGGAATATATCATCGATTCCGGACCATATAGAACCGCCGAGCACACCTTTGGTCTTGTACATATTGTCCCATGTGGGAGCCAATGCAAGCGCCCAGTCGCTCCGTATACCGGGATCTGTCACAAGTTCGCTGCGGTTGTACACATTCAGGTGGCAATATTCGCCATAGGTCATGGGGCGGTCGCTCTTAGCAGCCACTTTATATCCGTCAGGTCCGGGATAATGGATATTGGCAATCTGACCGGTGCTACCCTGATTATTGAATCCTCCGTAAGCCTGGTCGTGGAATGAATACGGGCGGGTAGGATCCGCCATCTCCATGTATACGCCGACCTGTGCAAATTCTTTGTTCCAATATGATTCGTTGGCCATTGACCAGAACAAAATGGAGGGGTGATTGCGGTAGAAGTGTATAGTTTCCATATTGGCCTGGAGGATATACGGATAATACTGCGGATCCTGATAGTTGAGAGTCTGCCAATTCTCGTTGGCATGATGGCCGACCCAGCATACCGGAGCCTCCAGCTCGACAAACATGCCGAGTTCATCGCACACGTCGAGCATTTCCTCGGCGGGGGGATAATGGGATGTGCGGATGAAGTTGCAATTGGCGGCGCGGTATAGCTCAACATCCTTACGCTCAAGCTCGGACGGGATGACACGTCCGGTAAGCGGGTGGGCTTCATGGCGGCAGACTCCGCGCAATTTCACAGGGACGCCATTGACGAGCAGTTCATTTCCAGAGATCTTTATCTCTCTGAATCCTATGCGCTTATCTATCTGTTCGTGTGTAACCCCATTGTGTTGCAATGCCACCTGCATACGGTAGAGATTGGGGTGCTCATTATCCCACTTGAGCGGTGCAACCACCTGGCCCTCAATCAGTCCTCTCCAGGTATCGCCAGGCTCTATGCGGTCGATGACGGCGGTGAATGTCTGAGCATATCCATCGAGAGTGATCCGCACCGCCAGATTCTCCTGAGCTTTGTCCGAGCTATTGGTCACGGCGGTGAGCACACTAAGAACAGCGTCCTTATAGTCCTGATCGAATGAAGTCTGAACCCTGAGGTCGGAGATGTATGTGGCGGGGACTGCAAACATTGTCACTTTCCGTGTGATTCCACCAAGCTGGTGAGCGGCATACTGGGTGAGACTGCCAAGCATATCGGCCAGCGACTCACTCTTTACTTTTAACGTCATGGTGTTGTCGCCACCGGTGACAAACCGGGTTATGTTGACCTCGAACGGAGTCATACCTCCGAGATGTGAGCCAACCTCATGTCCGTTCACGCTCACGACGGACTCACTGAATACGCCGTCGAACCGTACGATTATCTCCTTACCTTTCCAGTCGGTAGGAATTGCAAAATCGCGCTTGTAGGTGGCATAGGCGGCAGAATCAACGCTAAATCCCTGCATGGCCCATTCGCCGGGTACAGTGATCTTGTGCCACAGAGCCCCAACAGTATCTGTTCTGAAATCCCACACACCGTTGAGCGACTCCACCGGCCGATAGACGCCATTGACACTCGCGGGCCGTGGGATGTAGCGTGGCAGGACAGCCTCCACATCGACATTTCTGTTGACCGTATAACTCTTTGTCTGAGCGAGCTCGCTCTTGCGATCGTCGGCAAAGGGCTTCAGCTTGCGGCCGTTTGATGAATATATATTAAGTTCGGACACGATGGCGTTAGGGCCGCTGATGACGTCGAAGACCAGCACCATCTGCCCGTAAGCATAGGCTTTTTTCGGCAGATCAATAAGGTAGCGCTGCTCTTTTCCGGCCTCCAGACTGACAGGCGGCTGCACTTCGTTGCCATCGGCAACAATCCGCTGTTTGCGGGGCGAATCGGCCAGATATACCACTTCCATCCGGTAGTCAGCATTGATGTCCATGCCGTCGAAAGCATATATAACGCTTCCGCCGAAATTGCATGTGCGGGCTTCCGCACTTCCTTTAACTTCGGGAGGCATGGTGTAGTCATTGCCTTTTATGAGAAACGGCTGTGCGTCGGCCACACCGCAATCGTTTACGGCCACGAGCTCCATACCGTTATTCTGAGCGCTGACTGACATCCCCAATGTCAAGCCAAGCAGCATGACAGCTACTTTGATTTTTCTTAAATAATTGTGCATAAAGGTAGATAATGTAGATGAATTTTTCACCTACAAAGGTAGTACTTTTTGCAGGAATGGAAAAGACATCGTTATGCTAAAGGTCGGCGAGCAAGTTGAAAGAACCGGCCAACGCTAAAGGATTTTAAACAGGAACATATAACTACCTATCGGGCAGAGGATTGAAATTGCGATGAGTGAACAAAGGGGATATTTCGCAAAAAAACGGAGCGCGGTGGGCGTAACTTTGTCTTAACGCCGAAGTTACTCTCGCTCGGTAATGTTCAAATGAATTTGACATTACTCTCGGCTTATCCGTAACTTTGTGCTAACGCCGAAGTTACTCACGCTCGGTAATGTCCAAATGAATTTGACATTACTCTCGGCTTATCCGTAACTTTGTCTTCTCGCCGAAGAGATCTTTGAAATTTTGGAAAAACAAATAATGACGGGACGGATGCGGAGTGAGATCCTGTCATGGAGCGGGAGTTTTACGCGCTATCCTCAACAATCAGAGTGCCTGTCGATATTGAGGAATGGGATCAAAGATCCATGCAGTACAGCACATGGCGCCGCAGAGGCGATCCGTCAGTCAACATCGGATGATCGAACTCCCCTACCCCGGTCATTCCGATTTTCTGCATTACACGTTCGGATGGTCGATTGATCTTTGCGGTAAATGAATAAAGCCGTGAAATAGCATGGGATCGTGCCATATTCAAGACTTCGGTCGCTGCTTCGGTCGCATACCCACAGTTATGAAAATCGGCCGCCAACCGCCAACCAATCTCTACGCCGGGTGTGAAGTATGCATCAAAACCAATTTCATGCAAACCTACATATCCGATAAAACGGCCGGTATCCTTAAGCTCGACAGCGTATAGCCCCCATCCTTTACGCTCAAACTCGTCGTTTATACGGTGGAAGAATGCTTCCGTCTCATCACAAGTAAGCAGTGCCGGAAAATATTTCATAACGCGCACGTCCTGATTGATGGCAGCAAACAGGGGTAGATCGGCCGGTTTCCAAGAGCGTAAAATCAGGCGCGGGGTCTCTGCATAGATCTTATCGGAATTAATCATACTGCAAAATTACGCATTTCCGTAAATCAGCGCTGCATGATTCCGAATTTAATATTATCAGCAGGTACTTATTCAACGGAACGCACCGGTCATCCGACCTGATTTACGGTAATCGCGCAACTTCTGAGCATTGCTTATGAGCCGGAACAATTGCCAGATAATAACGATCGGCGTAACCAATATTCCTACGGCAAAAGCGAGAACCGCTTTTATAATCAAACCAAAGAGCTGAATGAATCCATAGGTATCAGCATCGTAGACCAATATTGTTCCGGCCGGACGTTGGAATTTACCCAACAACAGGTAGGCACCTGTGCAAATTGAGACCAGACAATACGCGCTCAAAAAGCATTCCGGATTGCCATCGCGCCCCATAAAATCCCAATTATAGCCTATCAGGCCTAAAACAAGCAATATGACAAGATATATAAGGGCAGACTTCACCGATTTCTTAATTCTTGCAATACGACATGATGGGCAAATCTGCGATTCGCTCGCACATGAGACGCACAGACCTTTTCCGCAAACCGAACAGCAGGCCACCGCAGGAGATTCAGGATGATAATAGCAATTCATAAGTTAATGTTTTGTCATATTGCAGTCCAGACAGAGCGCTTGCCAATAACGCGTTGGCGTAGATTACAGCCGGCAGTCGGCATGCACATGAACCGGGAATACAATATCAACGACAATAAGTATGCAAATGTTTATGATCCCGGTTTACAATTTAACATTTCCCAGTAGGGATTTCATTGCGGCTGAGTGAATGGCGAGGGAGGAATGAAGACCAGGATGGGGAAGGGCTTATGGAATCAGCCAGCGGGTGAGAAGCAGTCTATGCGGATATCGTCAGAACCGGCATAGGTGGTGAGGAGTCGCCTGATCAATCCGACAGTATCGGACAATGGTTGCTCGCCAAGACCATATATGTTGACGGTCATGAGCAGACGACGGGTGGATGGTGAGAGCTTTGTACGCTCGTTGTCGGAGGTAGGAGTACCGATTCCACCGATATTATCGCGGTAGACCGGAAGACCGGCAATGTTGAGCATGCCACGGCCTATCGCCTCATACGGTTCATCCTGGCGCCCGACACCGAGGGTAAGAGTATCTCCGTCGATGCTGTCGGCATCAAAGCCACCTATGGAATAGCCTGTGCGCAGAGACACGAGGTTGATGAGATCGATAGCTGTAAGGGTACGGTAGAGCGGCAAGCCCTTCACAGATCTACGTGCAAGCGCCTCGGCACTGGGACGATAACGGTTGGGCTCCTTGCCAAGAGCTTTGTAAACGCGCCGGGTAGCATCAATTGCCGGACGCATACGTATAGATTCAATTGGAAATGATGCTGCAATATGCTGCTGTTCATCGACAATCTCCTTCCAGAGGAGGTCGGATGTTGGACCGTTGACAATGTCGGCTTCAACGACAATCACCTTGAAAGAAGGAGCTACGGCACATATATTTTCATCGAACCGGATAATCATGTGACAAAATTACAAAATCAATAGTGATGAGGAGATTTTTTTAGAAAAAATTTAAGCTGTATGCGTGTGATTTTTGTTAACTTTGCAGCCGACAAATTATGAAAGTTTCCAAAGTGGACGAAATAAGATTTACCAAAATGGAAGGTGCAGGCAATGATTATATTTACATCAACTGCCTGCAGTCGACTCCCGACAACATAGCCGAACTGGCGCAGCGCATGAGCGACCGTCACTTCGGAGTGGGCGGCGACGGCATAGTACTGATAATGACATCGGATATTGCTGATTTCAGAATGAGAATGTTCAATGCCGATGGATCGGAAGCACAGATGTGCGGAAATGCCAGCCGCTGCGTAGGCAAGTATGTCTATGACAACGGGCTGACGGACAAGAAGACCGTCACACTCGAGACACTTGCCGGCATAAAGGTGCTTCAACTTCATACGGGAGCTGACGGCAAAGTGGAAAGCGTAACCGTTGACATGGGCGCACCCATACTTGACCCGTCGCTTGTTCCGGCAAGACATGAGGGGGATATAATGAAAGACGCCATTATAAGGACGGCCAACGGACATGAGGCTGTCGTGACGGCTGTCTCGATGGGCAATCCTCACGGTGTGGTGTTTGTAGAGGATCTCAGCAAAGTGGACGTGCACGGATTGGGCCGGGAGCTGGAAACAGCCGATGTATGGCCGGAGAAAGCGAACATAGAGTTTGCGGAGGTCATGGGTCCGAACGACATAAGAATGCGCGTATGGGAGCGCGGATCGGGCGAAACACTTGCCTGCGGCACGGGTGCCTGTGCGACATGTGTCGCAGCTGCACTGACAGGCCGTACAGAGCGTCAGGTGAAGCTACACCTACTCGGCGGAGTACTCACAATAGACTGGCGAGAGGACGGCCACGTATACATGACCGGCCCGGCCACAACAGTTTTCACAGGAATATACGAACGTTAACAATATAAGAGCAGTGATCAGAGTCAACGATAATTTTCTCAAGCTTCCCGCCAGCTATCTGTTCAGCGAGATAGCACGCAAGGTTGAAGAATTCAAGAAGGCAAATCCGGAAGCCCCGGTAATCAGAATGGGAATAGGCGATGTGACCCGTCCCATCTGTCAGGCAGCCATAGCAGGACTGCGCCGCGGAGTGGATGATGAGGCCAAGGAACAGACATTTCACGGATATGGCCCGGAGCAAGGATATCAATTCCTGAGAGAAAAAATAGCCGAGATAGACTACCGGAACCGCGGCATAGAGATGGATATCGACGAGATATTCATAAGCGACGGAGCCAAGAGCGATACCGGCAACATAGGCGACATATTCTCACGCGACTGCAAGGTAGCCGTTACCGATCCGGTATATCCTGTGTATGTAGACACAAACGTCATGGCCGGCCGTGCCGGTGACGCACTTCCCGGCGGAGGCTGGAGCAACATAGAGTATCTGCCATGCACGGCAGAGAACCGGTTTGTGCCGTCGCTGCCCCAGGGCAACCCAGACCTGATATATCTGTGCTATCCCAATAATCCCACAGGCACTACCCTCAACCGCCAGCAACTGGGCGAATGGGTGAAATATGCACGCGAACATGGCGCCCTGATACTGTTTGACTCGGCATACGAGGCATATATATCGGAAGAAGATGTGCCCCACAGCATCTATGAGATAGAGGGCGCCAAGGAATGTGCCATCGAGTTCCGTTCGTTCAGCAAGACAGCAGGCTTCACGGGTCTGCGCCTTGGCTACACTGTCGTTCCCAAAACACTGAAAGGATTTGACGAGAATGGCAAGGAAGTAAGCCTGAACTCACTGTGGCTACGCCGCCAGACAACAAAGTTCAATGGCGCCAGCTACGTAGTACAGCGAGGAGCAGAGGCTCTCTATACAGACGAGGGACGCCGCCAGATAGACAAAACGGTAGCCTACTACATGCGCAACGCAGCTCTTCTGCGCGAGGGACTGCAGGAGGCAGGACTCGAGGTGTTTGGAGGCGTAAACGCTCCGTACATATGGATCAAGACACCGGAAGGGGTGACATCGTGGGAGTTTTTCGACAAATTGCTCAACGAATGCAATATAGTCGGCACTCCAGGCGTCGGCTTCGGACCTTCGGGCGAAGGCTACTTCCGACTGACGGCATTCGGGCGATTTGAAGACACGCTTGAAGCCGTGAGCCGCCTGAAATCGCTGGCCACCCGCACCACTAAGAAAACTAACTAAACGCCAAGGGGGTGCGTCAGAAATGACGCGCCCCCTTATTTCAAGAAACAGTCAAGGGAAACAGCAGCTGCGAGACAGTGTAATTGCCCTGACACCAAAAAAATAGTTTCCAACCATGTCACAATTAAGATTTAAGGTGGTTGACGAAGCGTTCAACCGCAAAGCCGATCCGGTAGAAATACCATCAGAGAGCCCTGAACGCTATTATGGCAAGCAAGTGTTCAACCGCCAGAAGATGTTTGAGTATCTCCCGGCCGACACATATAATGCACTCGTGAGTGCGATAGACAACAAGGAGCCCCTGCCGCGCGAAGTTGCCGACACCGTAGCAGAAGGGATGAAAAAATGGGCCATAGACAATGGCGCCCGGCATTACACCCACTGGTTTCAGCCACTAACAGAGACAACAGCCGAGAAACATGATGCCTTCATAGAGCATGACGGCAAAGGCGGTGTGGTAGAGAAATTCAACGGCAAGCTGCTTGTACAGCAGGAACCAGATGCCTCAAGCTTTCCGAACGGAGGTATCCGCAACACGTTTGAGGCAAGAGGATATTCGGCGTGGGATATATCGTCGCCCGCATTCATACTTGACGGAACACTCTGTATCCCGACCATTTTCATCAGCTATACAGGCGAGAGCCTCGACTATAAGACTCCACTGCTCCGCGCGCTCAACAGCGTGGACCGCGCAGCCACAAAGGTAGCCCAGTACTTTGATCCGAGCGTGAAACACGTAAAATCGTATCTTGGCTGGGAACAGGAGTATTTTCTGGTTGATGAGGCCCTCTACAGCGCACGTCCCGACCTGATGCTCACGGGGCGCACACTCATGGGCCATGAGAGCGCCAAGAACCAGCAGCTCGAAGACCATTATTTCGGCTCCATACCATCGCGAGTGCAGGCCTTCATGCTCGATCTTGAAATAGAGTGCCACAAGCTGGGCATACCGGCCAAGACACGCCACAATGAGGTCGCGCCCAACCAGTTTGAGCTTGCCCCCATATTCGAAGAGACCAATCTGGCCAATGACCACAACCTGCTGCTGATGTCGTTGATAGCGGAAGTAGCACGCCGCCACCACTTCAGAGTGCTGCTTCATGAAAAGCCATTCGCCGGCATCAACGGATCGGGCAAGCACAACAACTGGAGTCTCGGCACCGACAAGGGTGTACTGCTGTTCGCTCCCGGCAAGACACAACGCGACAATCTGCAGTTCATCACATTTGTGGTGAACGTGATGGCCGCAGTGCACAAACACAACGGACTGCTCAAGGCCTCGATCGCGTCGGCAACCAATGCACACCGACTTGGCGCCAACGAGGCACCACCGGCCATAATAAGCATATTCACCGGCAAGCAGCTCTCAGATATACTCGACTATATAGAGAAGAGTACAAACGACGAGCTGATAGCACTTGGTGGCAAGGAGGGCATAAGCGTAGGCGTGTCGCAAATACCCGAGATAATGCTTGACGCCACCGACCGCAACCGCACCAGCCCGTTTGCGTTCACCGGCAACAGATTTGAATTCCGTGCGGTAGGCTCGTCGGCCAACTGCGCATCGGCCATGATAGCACTCAACGCAGTCGTAGCCGACCAGCTGATGAAATTCAGCGCCAAGGTAGACGAGCGCATAGCCAAAGGCGAGACTCTGCGCCATGCCCTGCTTGAGGAGATACGCGCCATGATCATAGAGAACAAGGCCATACACTTCGATGGCAACGGATATAGCGATGAATGGAAAGCCGAGGCTGAACGCCGTGGTCTTGACTGCGAGACAAGCGTGCCGAAAATATTTGACGCCTATCTGCGCGAGGAATCAATAGATATGTTCAAGCGCACAGGTGTCTTCACCAAGATAGAGCTTGAAGCACGCAACGAGGTGAAGTGGGAAATGTTTACCAAAAAGGTGCAGATAGAGGCCCGCGTGCTCGGCGACCTTGCCGTGAACCATATCCTGCCGGTAGCCACCCGCTATCAATCCATATTGCTTGACAATGTGTTCAAGATAAAGAGCCTGTTCCCCAACGGAAAAGGCGAGGCCATAGCCTCGCAGGATATGGCTACCATAGAGAATATGGCCGATCATATGCGCGTAATCAAAGATGAGGTGAACGCTATGATCGAAGCCCGCAAAGAGGCCAACCGCATAGAGAACGAACGAGACAAGGCAATTGCATATCACGATAATGTGATCCCGCGGATGGACGTCATACGTTATCACATCGATAAGCTAGAGCTGATGATCGACAACGAGATGTGGCCACTGCCAAAATACCGCGAGCTACTCTTCATAAGATAATGATCGAAAGGCAGGGCCGGTGTGTGGGAGCCTCAACAAGACCAACGCACACATCGGCCCGGCATTTTATATCCGACTCCACTCTCCAACCGGTAATACCGGCTGTCAACCAAACGACAATCTTTCAGACCCCATGGAAGTATTAAAACATGAATGCGGCGTAGTGATGCTGCGCCTCCGCAAACCAATCTCCTACTATAAGGAAAAATATGGTTCGTATGCCTACGGGCTATCGAAGCTGTATCTGATGATGGAGAAGCAACACAACCGCGGACAGGAAGCTGCGGGCATAGGCGTGGTGAAACTGCACAGTGAGCCCGGGCACGAATATGTGTACCGCGAACGAGCTCTCGGCACCGGAGCCATAACCCAGATATTCGGGGAAGGCGTGATGCCATTGCTCGAATCGTGCCGGCTCGAAAGCATGTCACCCGAAGAAGCCGAGACCGAAGCTCCATTCATCGGTGAAATCTACATGGGACACCTGAGATATTCGACCACCGGCAAGAGCGGCCTGAGCTACGTGCACCCGTTTTTACGGCGCAACAACTGGCCGTCGCGCAACCTGCTGCTGTGCGGCAATTTCAACATGACCAACACCGAGGAGATATTCGAACGGATAGTGGAACGCGGACAGCATCCACGCATATATGCCGACACAGTGATGCTTCTCGAACAGCTTGGCTACGCACTCGACAAGGAAAACCAACGACTGTACCGCAAGTATAGATTCGCGCTGCCGGAACCGGCTCTGACCCACACTATTGAGGAACGTCTCGACATGTCGAGGGTGCTCGAGTCGGAAGCGCCAGGATGGGACGGCGGATATGTGATATGCGGAGCTACCGGAAGCGGCGATATGTTCGCAATAAGAGATCCTCACGGCATACGTCCGGCTTTCTACTACGAAGATGAGGAGATAATAGCCATAGCATCCGAACGTCCGGCCATACAGACAGTGCTCAACGTAGAACTGGACAAAATAACTGAACTCACACCCGGAGCGGCAGTGATAGTCCAGCCCGACGGGACTATGGACGTGAAGCAGATACTTCCTGAAGGTAAAAACGAACGGTGCAGCTTCGAACGCATATACTTCTCGCGTGGCAGTGATGCCGACATATACAACGAACGGAAAGCTCTCGGCCGCATCCTCGCAGATGACATAATCAGCGCATTGCCCGACAAGAGTATCGACAATGCAGTATTTTCGTTTATCCCCAACACGGCCGAAGTAGCTTTCATCGGCATGGTAGAAGGGCTGGAGAAGCATCTTGACGCGGAAAAACGGCAGCAGATAGCAGCCCTGGCAGCCGACAACGCGCTGACCGACGACAATCTGCAGCAGGTGATGGACAGAAAACTGCGGATAGAAAAAGTGGCGATCAAGGACATAAAACTGCGCACGTTCATATCCGAAGGATCGACCCGCGATGATCTTGCCGCACATGTCTACGACGTGACATACGGGTGTGTACGTCCGGGCATCGACTCACTGGTCGTGATCGACGACAGCATAGTGCGCGGCACCACGCTCAGGCAATCGATATTGCGCATACTCGACCGACTGAATCCCCGCAAGATAGTGATCGTATCGTCGGCTCCGCAAGTAAGATATCCCGACTACTACGGCATAGATATGTCGCGGATGGGAGAGTTCATAGCATTCAAGGCCGCAATGGCTCTCCTGAAAGACAGAGGCATGGACAATATACCTGAAGAAACCTACCAGGCATGCAAAGCCGAACTTGAGAAGCCAGCCTCAGAACAGGTGAATTGTGTGAAGAACATATATGCACCGTTCACCGACAAGGAGATCAGCGCCAAAATAGCCGAATTGCTTCGCCCGACATCGACCCGCGCCGAAGTGGAGATAATCTACCAGACCATCGACGGGCTGCATAAGGCTGTGCCAAATCATCCTGGCGACTGGTACTTCTCGGGAAATTATCCCACGCCAGGCGGTGTGAGACAAGTGAACCGAGCCTTTGTGAACTACTATGAGGGACGTACGAACGCCCGATAACCAAACACGCGACACCAAATGACCAGACAACGCATAGACGACCTCCGACGTGAGCTGAACCGTCACAACTACAATTATTATGTGAACAATGCTCCTGAAATAAGCGACATCGAGTTTGACATGATGATGAAAGAACTCGAGGCCCTTGAAAAGGAGTATCCTGAATTTGACGATCCACTGTCGCCCACACACCGGGTGGGCAGCGACATAAACAAAGGATTCGAGCAGGCCATGCACATACATCCGATGCTTTCGCTTGCCAATACCTACAGCGTGAAGGAAGTCGATGAATTCGTAAGCCGTTGCCGGGAAGGATTAATGGGCGAGAAGTTCAGAATATGCGGTGAACTGAAATACGATGGCACAAGCATATCGTTGATCTACGAGAACAGGCGACTGGTCAGAGCTGTCACCCGCGGTGATGGAGAAAAGGGTGACATCGTGACAGCCAATATACTGACCATCCGTTCCATTCCGGCTGTAATCCAGGCCGAAGACGCTCCGGATTCATTCGAAATACGTGGCGAGGTACTTCTTCCGTGGAAAGCCTTCGAACGTCTGAATGAAGAACGTGCATACAACGAAGAGCCACTGTTTGCCAATCCCCGCAATGCAGCCGCCGGCACTCTTAAAATGCAGAATCCGGCAGAGGTAGCGCGAAGAGAACTCGACGCAGTTTTCTACTATCTTATCGGAGACAATCTTCCCGCCGGCAACCATTATGAGAATATGCAGGCAGCTAAACGCTGGGGCTTCAAAGTGTCGGAACACATGGCTCTTCTCGACTCAATGGAGGCGGTCGACAGCTTCATAAACCATTGGGACCGGGAGCGTAAGGATCTGCCCGTGGCTACCGACGGACTGGTGTTCAAGGTAAACGATCTGAAACAACAGCTCAATCTTGGTTTCACCGCCAAATCACCTCGATGGGCCATAGCCTACAAGTTTCCGGCCGAAAGAGCACTGACCCGTCTGCGGTTTGTATCGTTCGAGGTTGGACGTACCGGCGTAGTGACTCCCGTAGCCAATCTTGAACCGGTTCTGCTCTCAGGAACGATAGTCAAACGCGCCTCCCTTCACAATGCCGATATAATAGCCTCCCTCGACATACACGAATCAGACATGGTCTATGTCGAAAAAGGTGGCGAGATAATTCCTAAAATCACCGGAGTAGATACCAGCCTGCGCGAACAGGATGCCTGCCCTGTAGAATTTGTGAAGTACTGCCCCTCCTGCGGCACCAAGCTGGTACGCCCGGAGGGTGAGGCTTCATGGATATGCCCGAACAAATATGGCTGTCAACCGCAGATAATCGGACGTATAGAACATTTCGTAGGTCGGCGGATGATGAACATCGACGGCATAGGTGAAGAGATTTCCCAAACACTTCACGACACAGGCCTGGTAGAGAATATCGCAGATATATATGATCTTACGGCTGAGAAACTGATGGATAAGGCCGGACTCGGTCCAAAGACTACAGCCAGAATAATGGATGGCATAGAGTCAAGTCGCCATATACCATTCGAACGGGTTGTGTTTGCCCTCTCTATACCATACGTGGGCGAGACTGTGGCCAAGAAACTGGCCCGTGGAGTAAAGGACATCGACACCCTGATGACCGCCGATGAGGAACAGCTCACAGCAATCGACGAGATCGGCTCCAGAATAGCCGGAGCGATACGCGAGTATATGACCAACGAAAAGAACATAGCCATCATAGAGCGATTGCGCGCGGCCGGTCTGCAGATGGAGGTTGAGGCCACAGGCATCGAGGGCTCAGAGAAACTTAAGGGCAAGACTATCGTGATAAGCGGTACTTTCGCTCACAACTCCCGCGACAGGTATAAAGAGATCATCGAGGCCCACGGAGGCAAGAACTCAGGATCGATAAGCAAGAAGACCGACTATGTCCTCGCGGGCGAGAATATGGGTCCTGCCAAACTTGAAAAGGCTACTAAGCTTGGCATTCCGGTGATAGACGAGGATACGTTTCTGAGCATGATATCAAATGATGACAAATAATAATTTGACACAGACCGAGAGATTTTCCGAAAAAGTAGTATATTTGCAGAAATGAGGGAAACCGGTCCACCTGTCATCCCGAAAAGATGTTTCAACAAAAAGACAATTGACAATGAAAATAATCAGAACTCTTCTTGTCGCACTGACATTGCTGCTGTCGGCACAAGTATCAACGGCACAATTCAAGATCGGACCTAAGGTTGGCCTGACGGTAAGCGAACTTCATTTCAACAGCGATGTATTTGACGAGACAAACCGCGCCGGTTTCACTGCGGGTCTAATGACAGAGTTCACAATACCTGTAGTCGGGATTGGCTTTGACGCATCGCTGCTCTACAGCCGCCGCAACGCCCAGTGGCTTGAAAAGCAAGGAGCAAGCCTTAAAGATGGACGCGACTATATCAGCATTCCCATAAATCTGAAGTGGAAATTCAAACTTCCGATCATCAAACCGTTTGTAACAACAGGCCCGGATTTTGCATTTCTCACCTCCCGCAGAGCCATTAACGAAGCCTACCGCAACCGCAAGTTCGATACATCGTGGAATGTAGGCTTCGGAGCTGAGATTCTCGGACACCTGCAGATAGCTGCCAACTACGGATTCGGCATCAACAAGGCGCTTAACGCAGTAGGCCTGGCCGAATCGCCTTCTGAAAATACACGTATCGAAGCCAAGAACCGTGTATGGACCATAACAGCGGCATACCTCTTTTAGTAAATAACCCAATTAAACATACTCTGAGATGAGCAACCTTGTCAGTATCGACGACATCAGTCGTGAAGAGATTCTTGATCTGATCGAGCGTGCACGCTACTTTGAGGAGCACCCCAACCATAAGGTGCTCGACGGTAAGGTGGTGGCCACTTTGTTTTTTGAACCGTCGACCCGCACCCGCCTGAGTTTCGAGACAGCAGTCAACAGACTTGGTGGACGAGTGATAGGCTTTTCGGATGCCGGCACAACATCGACATCAAAGGGCGAGACCCTCAAGGACACGATAAAGATGGTGAGCAACTATGTGGATCTGATAATAATGCGCCATTATCTTGAGGGTGCTGCCAGATATGCTACCGAGGTTACAGATACACCCATAATCAACGCCGGCGACGGAGCTAACCAGCATCCGTCGCAGACAATGCTCGACCTATACTCGATATCGAAAACTCAAGGCAAGCTCAACGACCTGACAATAACCATGGTAGGTGACCTTAAGTACGGACGCACCGTCCATTCACTGCTCATGGCGATGCGCTACTTCAATCCTACATTCAACTTCGTAGCTTGCGATGAACTCCGTATGCCAAAGGAATACAAGGACTTCTGCGATGCAAACGGAATAAAATATACGGAGCATACGGAATTTAGCGAAGAGGTGATAAACCAGACCGATATCCTGTATATGACCCGCGTTCAGCGCGAACGCTTCACCGACATAATGGAATATGAGAAGGTGAAAAATCTCTACACTCTTCACAACGATATGCTGGCCAACAGCAAGCCGAACCTGCGCGTGCTGCATCCGCTGCCCAGAGTGAACGAGATAGACCGCGATGTCGACGATAATCCGAAAGCATATTATTTCGATCAGGCACGCAACGGCCTTTTTGCCCGCCAGGCCATCATATGCAAGGCTCTCGGAATAGATATTTACAAGGAAAACAACTGAAGCTATGACTGACAAACCGAAAAAAGAGCTTGCAGTGGCTGCACTGGCAAGCGGAACAGTGATAGATCACATACCAAGTTCTCAGCTATTCAAATGCGCTAAGATTCTGGGAATCGAGTCACTTGACACCCATGTCACAATAGGCAACAATCTTGACTCGCACCGACTTGGCAAGAAAGGCATCATAAAAGTAGCCGATGTATTTTTCCCCGAAGAAACGCTCAATCGCATAGCCCTGATAGCCCCATCCGCAAACATCAATATAATAAAGGATTACGTAGTCACGGAGAAACATCAGGTGGAACTGCCTGACAATATCGTGGGAATAGTGCGCTGCGGCAATCCCAAATGCATCACAAACAACGAACCTATGAAAACACGGTTTGAGGTTGTCGATCGCAATGATGTGACGATAAAATGTCATTACTGCGGACAGGTAGTAAAGAGTGGTGACGCGCTTATAGACTGACTATAGCCCATGAAGACCGACTGGAAACCCGGAACCATGATATACCCCCTGCCGGCGGTGCTGGTAAGCTGCGGCACAGAAGAGAAGAGCAATCTGATCACTGTGGCGTGGACAGGCACGATATGCACCAACCCGGCCATGTGTTATATCTCGGTACGTCCGGAACGACACAGTTACGCCATGATCAAGGATCAAATGGAATTTACCATAAACCTTACCACCGAGAGCATGGCACGTGCCACCGATTGGTGTGGGGTGAGATCAGGCAAAGATCATGACAAATGGAAAGAAAGCGGTCTTACTCCGGAACCGGGCGTTAAAGTAAGCTGTCCTTCGGTCAAGGAATCTCCACTGAGCATAGAATGCCGCGTCAAGAGCATAATGTCGCTCGGAAGCCACGACATGTTCATTGCGGAAGTATTGAATGTGCGGGCTGATGAATCGCTCATCGACAACGGAAGCGGAGCATTCAGACTTGACAAGGCAGGACTTCTGGCTTACAGCCACGGTCATTATTTCAGTCTTGGCGAAATGATAGGCAAATTCGGGTGGAGCGTAAAAAAGCCCGATAAAAAGAAATAAACCAATATTATCCAATAGGAACAATTATAGAACAAGAGTAGGCCGACACAGCCCGACTCAAAGAAACCAATCAACAGACAGATGGAACGCGACAACAAAATCTTCGAGCTCATCAACAAAGAGCACAAGCGTCAAAGCCGAGGAATCGAGCTTATCGCCTCTGAGAACTTCGTAAGCGACCAGGTTATGGAAGCTATGGGTTCATGCCTGACCAACAAGTATGCCGAGGGCTATCCCGGCCACCGCTATTATGGCGGCTGTCAGGTAGTGGACGAAGTTGAGCAGCTGGCTATAGACAGGGTAAAGCAGCTCTTCGGTGCCGCATATGCCAATGTACAGCCCCACAGCGGAGCTCAGGCCAATATGGCTGTCTTCATGACAGTACTGAAGCCGGGCGACAAATTTCTGGGTCTGAATCTGGCACACGGCGGTCATCTTTCGCATGGTAGCCCAGTCAATTTTTCCGGTCTGATGTATCAGGCACTTGAGTACAACGTGTCGGAAGAGACTGGCTTGATAGATTACGACCAGATGGAGGAAGTGGCACGTCGCGAACGTCCGCGCCTGATAATCGGTGGAGCAAGCGCATACAGCCGTGAATGGGATTATGCCCGCATGCGCCGTCTGGCTGATGAAATCGGAGCCATCTTTATGGTCGACATGGCACATCCTGCAGGACTCATAGCAGCCGGTCTGCTGGACAATCCCGTCAAGTATGCCCATATCGTAACATCTACTACACACAAGACCCTCCGCGGTCCGCGTGGCGGTCTGATCCTCATGGGCGAAGACTTTGAGAATCCGTTCGGCAAAGTTACACCAAAGGGTGTGACCCGCATGATGTCGTCATTGATCGATTCAGCCGTATTCCCAGGCGCTCAGGGTGGCCCACTGGAACATGTCATAGCTGCCAAAGCAGTAGCGTTCGGCGAAGCTCTGACTCCTGAATTCCGCGAATATCAGGCCCAGGTGAAGCGCAATGCCGCCGCCATGGCCAAAGCTCTCGTAGAAAAGGGCTACAAGATAATATCGGGCGGTACAGACAACCACTGCATGCTCGTAGACCTGCGCACCAAGTTCCCCGAACTCACAGGCAAAGTAGCCGAGCGCGTACTTGTCGAAGCCGACATCACCGCCAACAAGAACATGGTGCCCTTCGACAGCCGCAGTCCATTCCAGACCTCAGGTCTTCGCTTCGGCACTGCCGCCATCACCACCCGCGGCGTAAAAGAGGACATGATGCCCGTCATCGTTGACATGATCGACGAAGTACTGTCGTCACCGGAAGACGAGAAGGTGATAGCAAGCGTCCGTCAGCGTGTCAACGAAATGATGGAGACACGTCCGATCTTCGCATATTAAAATTTTACGATCGACCAAACCTTTTCAGTGCTTCCGATTGTTATAGTGATGAACAAACGTGCAGAAGTATAAGAATACCGGACGCACAAGAGAGAAGAATAACAAATTAACCATAACCCAAAATACAAGAATCAGTTATGAAACCACTTCACATTGTTTTGGCCGTAGTAGGTGGCGCAATTGCAGGCGCGGCTACCGGTCTTCTCCTGGCACCTGAAAAGGGCGACAAGACCCGCGACGAGATCATGAAGTTCCTCAAGGAAAAGAGCGCACAGCTCAAGAAGACCAAACTTGAGGAAATCGCAGAAGAAATCGCCGACGAGATCCAGTCGATCAAGAAGTAAGAATCCACCATCCGCTATAAGGCCACTCCGGAAGTCCTGTCGGACTTCCGGATGTTAGCCTGAAGCAGAAGGAATTTTTTGTATAAACCTCAGAGCACAACAGCACCATGAACAGCAGTCTCACCGCAATTTCAGCCTTTCTTGGCGGAGCCATAGTAGGCGCAGCAGCCGCATTGCTTCTCGCACCCGAAAAGGGAGAAGACACCCGCGCAAAGATCAAGGAAATACTCCGTAAAAAAGGAATTCTTTGCAGCGACAGCGAGATAGATGCCCTCGTAGAGCAGCTTACCACCGAGATCAACGACTGATCGCAGGCATCAGGACTCTCCCTCATCATGTATCGCCCTGACAGCGATGCAAGCCGCGCAGTGCGCTCCTCCCTGATACGCCCGAGGCATGGATCAACCGCTTGTATGCCATGCCGGGGCGCGTAAGGGTTTTCACGTTTCAACCCAAAATATCATGACCGACGAACAGCAGAACGGCAACTCATACCAACGGCTGGCAGATCTACTAAAGCAATATCTTACGCTTAACGTAGAGAATGCCAGACTGAAAGTGTCAGACAAACTAAGCGTATTGCTATCGACAATAGCATTGCTGCTGATAACATTCGCGCTGATCAACATAGCGCTTCTGTTTTTCACAGTTGCAGTGGCCCACCTGCTGGCCCTGGTAATGCCTATAGTATGGGCCTACGCCATAATGTGCGGCTTCAACCTGCTGATATTGTTGATCATAGTGCTTTTACGCAAGCCATTGATCATCAATCCGATAACACGAGTATTAACCCGCCTGATACTTACCTGAAAATGACACATAAACAATTGCCACCGCATAAAATAGCCGGCTGGGCCGGATATACACTGGATGAGCTCAGATATCAGGAGGCATACGTGGCGGCACGGCTCCAGATCAAGAAAGAACAGCTCGTGCAGGAATCCAACCAATTCAAAGGCAACATATTACACCCACAGGGAGCGGGTCTGATGAGCCGCATAGGCACTTTGATGGATTATGCGGGTTACGGGCTGATGGCATACAAGATGGTGAAGCAGGCTGTGGGATTGCTGAAAAAAGCCCGCAGCTGAGCATAATGCCGTCATATCTTCTTTATTCCCAAACGATTACCAATCAAAATAGTGAACGATTACATAAGACTGAGGGTCGACATAGCACCATGCTCGACCGATATGACCGACGTCATGGCCTCACTGCTGGCAGACGCTGGTTATGAGAGCTTTGAGCCCGATGAAACGGGTCTTAACGCGTATATACGTGTAAAGGATTTCGATCAGGGAAAAGTGGATGAATGTATAACCTGGATGCCTTTTAGTGACTGTAATATAAGCACTTATCACGAGGTTATAGTAGGTGAGGATTGGAACAGTGAGTGGGAGAAGCACTATTTCAAGCCTATAGTAGTAGGTGGTAAATGCGTGATACACAGCTCATTTCATAGGGATATTCCGGCCTGTAAATATGACATTGTGATAGATCCGAAGATGGCTTTCGGGACAGGACATCATGCGACGACGTCGTTGATTACGGAACAGCTGCTTGAAATGGACCTTGACGGGAAGAGCGTAATAGACATGGGTACCGGCACCGGTATACTTGCGATCCTGTCGGCGATGAGAGGAGCGGAAGCCGTGACGGGTATCGAGATCGATCCGCCGGCGTATGAGAACGCTATAGAGAATGTGAAGCTGAACGGTCATGGCGAGATAAAGCTGATATGCGGCGATGCGGCGATGCTGGACGGCATGGAAGATACGGCGGATCTGTTTCTGGCCAACATAAACCGGAATGTGATCACGGCCGACATAGCACGCTATGCCAAGACGCTGCGCAAGGGTGGCAAGATGCTGTTAAGCGGATTTTATGTAGAGGATATTCCGGTAGTGGAGGCAGCTGCCGAGGCTGTCGGTCTGCATAAGGAGGGCTATACGGAGCGTGACAACTGGACGTGCCTGCGTCTTCACAACTAACCGATGCGAACGATGAGAGTGCATTCATTGAAGAGAGCGGCAACTGTGATGCTTGTTGCGGCAAGCGTATTCACATGGTCTGCGGCAAAGGCTCCCGAAGAGGTAAGAAAGGGGTTTGCATGGGGCGGCGATATAGGTGGCGCGGTAGACATGAGCGGCCACGATATGTCGACGATGAACATCGATGCGTATTTCGGCTATTCGTGTAGCACGTTCCAGATGATCGGTGTTGGAGCCGGCATAAATATACCTGTGGATAACAGCTACCGGACATTCCCGATATACGGAATAGTGCAGAGTTCGCTGAGCAATCATCCGCGAGGATTGTTCGCAGACCTGAGGGTCGGGTGTGTGTACAACGAGCGTCCGGACGGGGGCGGCAGGGCTGATTTCTATTGCTCGCCGGGACTTGGCATACGTCTGGCATACGGTAAGAAATACAGCAGCTACATAGTAGCCGGATATGTGTATAACGGCATGCGGGGATCTGGCTACATTGATGAGACCAGCCATGAGATAAAGGGGCTTCATGCTGCTGTAGTGAGATTAGGAATAAGATTCTGAGCTACAGCTACCGGCACTCCCCTGCACTGCGCGAGCCGAAAAAAAGCGCGATGCGGGCGAATTTTTATGCCAAAAAATTTGGAATCGGGCGAATTTTTCACTAACTTTGCAGATGGGGCGTAATGGCTCCAAGCAAAAAAAACAATGAAAAAAAGTCTTCTATCGATCTTCATAGCCACAGCCGCGGCATTGCTGCCCGCAGCCATATCAGCAATGGGTGTGGCCGATGAGCCGACGGAGAGCGTGACCATGATCTCGAGTCAGGGAAGCATAGAGATAAGCTCGACGATAGAGGAGACAGTAAGACTGTATATATTTTCGATAACGGGACAATTGGTAAAGACAGTAGAACTGGGTCCCGGCACAACGCGCGTGGAGCTGAAAAGCGGTTGCTATGTGGTGAAGTGCGACAAATGGTCGAAAAAGGTTCTGGTGAAATAAGCGAATGAGCCTTGACCGTGACGGCCAATCAACAGCCTAACAGGCAAACAGATATATCATATCATACTCTACATATTTACACACGAACTTCCATAACCAGGAAAACAAAGGCATTAACTTAATGAAAAAACAGATCGTCATGACCCTGATAGCGGGTGCATTAATGGCCAATCCAAGCATGTATGGCAAAGTAACGACATCGCCAGACACTGTTCTCAATACCCTTCCGGCGTATAACGGCGAGGGGCTTGAGCTGTGCGCGACTGAAAATTCAACCGATTTCCGCCTGTGGTCACCTGAGGCTGAGGCTGCCGAGGTGATAATATATCCTACAGACCGCAATACCGCAGCCACCGATACGATAGCGATGAGCCGTGGTGAACAGGGTACGTGGACCGCAAACATAGCCCGTGGGATGTATGGCAAGTTCTATACGTTCAGAATAAAGTATAAGGGCGAGTGGCTTAAGGAGACTCCGGGCATATATGCGAAGGCTCTGGGAACCAACGGTGAGCGTGCGGCGATAATCGATATGACCCAAACTGATCCCGAGGGGTGGGAAAACGACAAGGGTCCTGAGCTGAAGTCGATCACAGATGCCGTGATATATGAGATGCACCACAGGGATTTCTCGATGCATCCCTCGTCGGGAATAGTGCATAAGGGTAAGTTTCTGGCCATGACAGAACCGGGCACCACTACACCTGACGGCGCGAGCACAGGTATAGATCATCTGAAGGAGCTGGGCATAACCCATGTGCACATACTGCCGAGCTACGACTTCAACAGTGTAGACGAGTCGCAGCTTGCAAGCAATACCTACAACTGGGGATATGACCCGGTGAACTATAACACTCCCGACGGGTCCTACTCTACGGATCCGGCAAATCCCAAGGCAAGAATCAAGGAGATGAAGGAGATGGTGAAGGCTCTTCATGATGCGGGAATAGGCGTGGTGATGGATGTGGTGTACAACCACACGTCGCTGAACGATGACTCGAACTTCTCGCTGACCGCACCCGGATATTTCTACCGTCATAATGCCGACGGAAGCTACAGTGACGCTTCGGCCTGCGGCAACGAGACGGCATCGGAACGCGAGATGATGCGCGATTTCATAAAGAACAGCGTGGCCTACTGGGCTAAGGAGTATCACATAGACGGGTTCAGGTTTGACCTGATGGGAATACACGACATAGAGACCATGAACCAGGTGGCTGATACTTTGAAGAAGATAAATCCGGATATCTTCATATATGGCGAGGGTTGGACGGCCTCAGGCTCTCCACTGCCCGAGGAGGAGAGAGCGATGAAGATGAATGTAGCAAAGATGCCCGGTGTGGCAGTGTTCAGCGACGATATCCGCGATGGTGTGAAGGGCCACTACAGCAAGGCTGATGACCGTGGCTTTGCGACGGGCAAGCCGGGGCTTGAGGAGACTGTGAAGATAGGCATAGTTGGCTCGACGGCCCACAAGCAGGTGGACTATTCGAAGGGATCGAACGCCACACGGCCTTATGCAGCCGAGCCGACGCAGGTGATAAACTACGTGTCGTGTCACGATGACCTGATGCTGACCGATAAGCTGGCGGCTTCGATGGAGGGGTCGACGGAGGCTGAGCGTCAGAGGGCGGCCCGCCTGGCACAGACGATAGTATTCACAAGCCAGGGCACACCGTTCATGTGGTGTGGAGAGGAGATATTCCGCAACAAGAAGGGTGTTCACAACAGCTACTGCTCGCCTGACTCGGTGAACGCCATAGACTGGACTCTGAAGACTGAGAATGCCGATCAGTTCAAGTATTACCAGGAGCTGATAAAACTGCGCAAGAGCCATCCGGCATTCCGAATGACGCGTACCGAGGATATCAACCGCCACCTTGTGTTTGATGACACGGCAGATACTCCCAACCTGATAAGCTACACGCTGGTGGATAATGCTAACGGTGATGAATGGAAGGAGATCAAGGTGGTGTTTAACGGCAGCGATGAGCCCCGGGAGATAAAAGTGAAGAAGGGTAACTGGACTGTGGTTGCCGATGATGGCCAGATCAATGCCGAGGGTCTCGGCTCTTCGAAGGGTGGCAAGGTGACTGTGGCTCCGCGCTCGGCCCTGATAATGGCCCGCTAAAGGGAAACCAACACTAAACATATCATTTCAGGCCGGCCCAATCGCAACAAGCGACAGGAGCCGGCCTGAGACGTAAAAGACAGGACAGGATTTTTTGTATAATGAACTAATAACAGTATATTTGCAAAAATGGAATAAAAGACGGAAGAGACCCCGCAGGATCCCTTCCCAAATGTTTTCACAACGGATATAATCCTTATTGTGATTTGCCTATTTTTTCTTTTGCACGGCAAAGATAGGCAATTATTCCTAAAAAGTCAACTGAATACCAATAAATCGATCATAAGCAATGAAACGCATATTAGGTCTTGATCTTGGCACCGCATCAATAGGCTGGGCCTTCATAACAATAGATGACAAAAACAATCCAATAAACATATTGGGTATGGGATGCCGCATTGTATCGATGGCCGATACAGAGCGTACAGGATTCGGTAAGGGCAATGGTGAAACCGTATGCAATGAACGTACAGCAGCCAGATCATTGCGCCGAAGAATAGACCGCTTTCAGCAGAGATGCAGACTACTGGGGATGTTATTCAGTAGATACGGACTTACATTTGAGAAGGACCTACTCAAGCTTGATCCGATAAAACTATGGAGCCTCAGAGCCGAGGCTACCCAACGCCAACTAACACCGGCAGAAATAGGGCGGGTGATCTACCACCTGAATCACCGCCGCGGCTACAGATCGGCGAAATCCGACTATACCGACAACACAAAATCGGAATATCTGACCGGGATATCCAAACTCTCGGCAGAGGCGCGAGAAAAGAATATGACGCCCGGACAATATTTCCGCAACAAGCTCGAGACCTCGCGGATAGATAATGGGACCAGCAGCATCTGCACATACAGAGTGAAAGAGAATATATTTCCGCGCTGTGACTATGAGAATGAATTGCAGCAAATACTCGACAAGCAGAGCGAGTATTATCCTGAGATACTGACTGACAAGGCGAAGGATGAGTTAATGAGAGCCGTATTCCATCAGCGGCCACTAAAGAGCTGCAAGCATCTGGTGTCGATATGCGATGCGGAGACCCGACATTTTGTAAGCAGGCATTCGGGTAAAGAAGTTGCAGTCGGGCCACATGTGGCTCCCACCAGTTCGCCTATCGCGCAGGTATGCCGCCTGTGGGAGACTGTAAACAACATAGTGCTGAAAAATCCACGCAACCGCCGCCGCAACAACCAAGCAAAACCTGATGACCGCCTACTGATGGCCGAATACATTCCTGACAGAATGGAGCGTATGAAGCTATTCAAATATCTGAACGAGAACGAGACACTGACGGAAAAGAAACTGCTGGAACTTCTCGGACTAACTAAAGATGACGGATTCAGCGCTACCATAGCCGGCCGCAGAGGCATAAAGGGTAATTCAACCCGCATGTCACTAAAGAAGGCTCTTGGCAGTAATCCGGAATATAAACGGCTTCTGAAATTTGAACTGAATATTGTAGAGACTGATGAGGCCGACCCTGAAACAGGCGAACTGATAAGACGTGTCAGCCCAGAATATATAAAAGAACCATTGTATGAACTGTGGCATACAGTCTACTCAATATCAGACCGCGAAGAGCTGGCAAACGCACTGTTGAACAAGTTTGGCATAGCCGACAGCGAGACAGTGGACCGACTGTACAGTCTTGACCTAAGGGGCGCAGGATACGCTCAGAAGTCGGCTAAGTTCATGAGCAAGATCATACCATATCTGATCGACGGGCTGCACTATAGCGAGGCATGCGAGATGGTTGGCTTCAACCACTCCAACAGCATGACCACCGAGCAGAACAAGGCACGGGAACTGAAGGAAAGAATAGATCTGCTGGAGAAAGGATCGCTCAGGCAACCGGTAGTGGAAAAGATACTCAACCAGATGATCCATCTTGTGAACGACATAATCGAGGCCTACGGACGACCGGATGAGGTAAGAATAGAGCTGGCCCGCGAGTTGAAACAGAGCAAAGATGAACGAGCCAAAACTGATAAACAGATAACACGACAGGAAAAGCTAAACAAGAATATAGCAGAACTCATAGCGGAATATGGCGCCAAACCGACCAAAAACAATATAGTGAGGTACCGTTTATGGCAGGAAGCAAAGGAGAGATGCATGTATTGCGGGACAAAAATAGGCGCAGCGGAACTGCTGTCAGGCGGTGGTATGGAGAAAGAGCACGTGATACCACGATCACTGTTTTTCGACGACAGTTACAGCAACAAGGTATGCGCATGCCGCAGGTGTAACGCAGAAAAGGGGCAACAGACAGGCTACGACTATATGGCGAGCAAAGGAGAGTCAATGCTCAACAGCTATATAGACCGAGTGGAAGAAGCCTATAACGAATATAAGGTATCTAAAGGGCTAAACGGCATATCGAAAACCAAGCATGACCGTCTGCTGACAAAACGTGAGGATATACCGCAGGACTTCCTGTCGCGCGACCTGAGACTAAGCCAATACATTGCCCGCAAATCGATGGAAATATTGAAGGAGGTGTGCAGAAATGTGTATGCCACCAGCGGCGCGGTGACCGGATTTTTCCGTCATGCGTGGGGATATGACGATGTTCTGCATGACATAAACATGGCATATTATACCGACACGGACATGACTACGGAGGATGCCTCAGGCCATATACGCATAAAGGACTGGAACAAACGCAAGGATCACCGCCATCACGCCATAGATGCGCTCGTGATAGCCTCGACCAGGCAAGGATATATACAGCGGCTCAATACGCTCAGCGCCGCACCGGTAGACGACACCCAGGCAACACGATCGGGGAATCTTGATAAGTGGGCATCAGGATTGCCTCACTTCGGCTATAAAGATGTGAAACTCAAAGCGGAAGGAACAGCAGTGTCGATGAGATCCGGCAAGAGAGTGGCCACACGAGGTAAGCGCTACGTGTATAGAAACGGGGGGCGCAAGCTTGCGCAGGAAGGCATAATCACGCCACGCGGAAGCATGACCTATGAGTCGGTACATGGAAAGATCAGAGTAGCGGAACGCAACCTCGCGGCTAAAGAACTGTTTGGTCGCGTGGCGGATATATGCGATACAGAAGTAAAACTGGCCGTAGAGAAACGACTGACCGAGCACGAAGGAAACACAAAGAAGGCACAGGAAAGCCTCAAGAAGAAGCCATTAGTGAAGGCTAACGGAGCAAAAATAGATAGAGCCGACTGCTGGCGAGAAACGTATGTGCTGAAAACGCCTATCGAAAAGGTTACTCTTGCCAACAGCAAGAACATAGTGGATCAAAGAGTGAGACACATAGTAGAGGAACACCTGAGAAACAAGGGTGCGTCGAAAGATAGTGTGATAACCGATCCACAGTCGGGCACTCCCATACGGTCGGTAAGAATGGTGATCACCCAGATATCCGATAAAAACGCCGTGACAGTGAGACGCAACAGCAAGGGGGATCCGATAGGATTCTCAAAAAATGCTTCCAACCACCACATAGCCCTGTACAGGACACCCGAAGGGGAAATAGAGGAGTATGTAGTAACGATGCAGGACGTAGTGGAGCGCAAACTGGCCGGCCTACCGATGATAGTGAAGGATCCACGCAAGGCATGGAAACAGGTAGACAATGACAATAAACCTTGCAGCGAGGCTGTGCTTGCAAAACTGCCTATGGCCGACCGCAGATTTCTGATGAGTCTTGATGTGCACGGTATGTATGTGATAGGTATGGATACAACCGACATAATGACAGCCATAGATGAACAGAGATATGACGAGATCGTGCCTAATCTGTATCAGGCACAGAACTTCGCTCAAGTGGATTATCACTTCTACAGATCGACCGTAACCGAAATAACGAAGGACAAACGTGATATCGAGACAGGTAATTATATACGTGTGAGAAGCATATCGAAACTGATCGATTGTAATATTGTCAAGGTCAGAGTCGACAGGCTGGGGCGTATAACACTCGCTGACGAAGCCATAAACAAATAGAGATAAGGAGATATGATAAAACAAGTGTTGTATTTCGGCAACCGGGCAAGACTTAGCACAGCCCACCGACAACTGTGCATAGAGCTACAGCCGGCAAATGATGGTAAGCCTCCACCCATAGTGACACGTCCACTTGAGGATATAGGAGTAGTAGTGATAGACAGCCGGGAAGTGACCATGACAGCATCGGTGATGCAAGGCCTCGCCGAGAACGGAGCGGCACTGATAGTGTGCGGACCAAACCATTTGCCAACGGGACTGATGCTGAATATTGACGGCCACTGTGAGCAAACAGAACGAATGAGACATCAACTGGAAGCACCCCTACCGCTACGCAAACAGTTATGGCAGCAGACTGTAAAAGCAAAAATCCTCAATCAGGCATCAGCTGCGCACAAGGTGCATGGCGCGGAAGTAGGCTGCATGACGGCGTGGGCCAGGAGCGTACGTAGCGGCGATCCCGATAATATGGAGGGGAAAGCTGCCGCCTACTATTGGCGCGTCATGCTGTCGGATTATGACGGTGTGACCCGCGACCGCTATGGCGCGGATCCCAATCCACTGTTCAACTATGGATATGCCATACTCCGGGGCATAACAGCGCGTGCAGTAGTGAGTGCGGGCCTACATCCCTCAATGGGAATATTTCACCGCAACAAGTATAATGCCTATTGTCTTGCCGATGACCTAATGGAGCCTTACAGGCCGTATGTTGATCTGACAGTAATGGATATATGCCGGCGGTATGAGCAGCCATCGCTTGAATGCAAAGATGTGAAGCGCGACCTGCTGGCAATGACAACATGTGATGTCAAGATAGACGGACACATCAGGCCACTGATGCTGGCCGTTGGCGAAAGCGCAGTGTCGCTATACAAGTGTTTCAGCGGAAGCATAAAGCAGATACATTATCCGGAACTGTAAGCAAACGGATATAAACTGGAGGAGCATCATGCTAACGGATCAGCGCTTTAGCGAATACAGGATAATGTGGATACTTGTGTTTTTTGATATGCCTACAGAAACCAAGGCTCAACGAAAGGCATATACGACGTTCAGAAAGCAACTGCTCAACGATGGGTTCACTATGTTTCAGTTTTCGATATACATGAGACACTGCCCAACGGTTGAGAATGCCGAGGTTCATAAAAAGCGAGTGAGGAGTATGGTTTCGCAATGGGGTGATGTTGGTGTTCTTATGATAACCGACCGTCAGTTTAAAATGATGGAATTGTATCATGGAGTAAAGAAAGAACCACCTAAGCAAGCCGCCATACAACTTGAACTTTTTTGAAAAAACGAAAAACTGATGGAACCAATCAAGGTTTATTCCATCAGTTTTTTTAATACGCTATACGTCTATAATTAGCTATATATCAATCTCTTATAGATAGTATGTTGTGATAGACGTTGCAAAAGTAAGAAAAATGTAGGCAAATCACAACCGATCTCAAATCAAGGGGATATGACGCTGAGTTGTGATAGACGTTGCAAAAGTAAGAAAAATGTAGGCAAATCACAACCAAGCGCCATCGGTTGTACATATTTCTCCTGTTGTGATAGACGTTGCAAAAGTAAGAAAAATGTAGGCAAATCACAACCGTTGAGACTAACAATATAAATCGTGAGAGTTGTGATAGACGTTGCAAAAGTAAGAAAAATGTAGGCAAATCACAACAATAGCGGTTGTATCTCTTGGCTCGCGCTGTTGTGATAGACGTTGCAAAAGTAAGAAAAATGTAGGCAAATCACAACCTACGGCACCCTATGAGGCGGTTAGATCTGTTGTGATAGACGTTGCAAAAGTAAGAAAAATGTAGGCAAATCACAACTATTGCTCAAACCTGATTATTAACAAGTCGCGTTGTGATAGACGTTGCAAAAGTAAGAAAAATGTAGGCAAATCACAACCGTGGTGATGTCAGGGTTGAACTTCTCGAGGTTGTGATAGACGTTGCAAAAGTAAGAAAAATGTAGGCAAATCACAACTTGGGTCAAGTTCTGAACATCGCCAAAAGCGTTGTGATAGACGTTGCAAAAGTAAGAAAAATGTAGGCAAATCACAACGGTAACGCGTCGGATAAGGTAGGACTACATACTATCACACCAGAGACCACCAAATTTCGCATTGGCGGTCCCTGATGTGTTTTATGGGGCTGAAATTTGGTAGATAGGGGAATTAGTGGTATATTTGCATTAACGATTCCGTAGCTAATGACTACCGATTCGTTGCAAGCGGGGGCTGGTCTTATGACTGGCCGTCCGTATTTTATTTAGTAGCGTTAGCGATCCATTTCTTTCCTTAACCCAGACTTCATCAATAAAAAGACCATCATCATACTCCCTAACGATGATGTATGCAGCTTCGCCTTGAATATCTGTTTAATAATATGGGATTGAACCAGACGCTTAATACCCTTGTGGTTGGAAGCGATGCCAATATACTTTGCATTTTTTAAGACCTCAGAAATTTCTAATTAGTGGTATATTTGCATTAACGATTCCGTAGCTAATGACTACCGATTCGTTGCAGAAAGAGGAGTGAGTGAGTGAGTGATCATTCCTCTGACTTTTTATATAGCAGTCTTAATTCCAGTTCTTAATAAAGCCATATTTCGATAATATTATGATGGTCTTTGATGTGCTGATGTATGACGCGCTTCATGTAAGCATCTGTCAAATCAGGCTTGTTTATTATTATTCTATCTGATTGCTTCAATCGGGATGAGATGTTGGCGGGGATGCCGGATGGGAATGCGTGGATGGGAGGCGGGATTGGGCTCCAATATGCAGGCAAAAGGGCATCAAACAGGTAGTCAAAATGGTGAGGGGCTGAAAATTGTTTGTGGGGATGGCGGTAATTCGGTGGAAAATGAGTAAATTTGCGGTTGCAATTGTCGCGTGCACTCGTAGGCACGTGGCTTCAGAACAAAATTTGCTAAGAAATGATCAATATTACCTTTCCTGATAATTCAGTGAAGCAGTTTGAGGCCGGCGTTACGCCGCTTCAGATAGCAGAGAGTATCAGCAGCCGTCTGGCTCAGGACGTTCTGGCGTCGAGCGTAAACGGCCAGGAGTGGGACCTGACCCGCCCAATCAATGAGGATGCCGAGATACGGTTGTTCAAATGGGAGGATGCCGAGGGCAAGCATGCTTTCTGGCACAGCTCGGCGCACTTGCTTGCCGAGGCTCTGCAGGAACTCTATCCGGGTGTGAAGTTCGGCATAGGCCCAGCGATAGAGAATGGCTTCTATTATGACATCGATCCGGGTGAGCACACGCTGACATCGGCCGACTTCGGCAAGATCGAGAAGAAGATGATAGAGCTGGCCCGCACGAAGCAGCCTATAGTGAGAAATGAAATATCGAAGGCTGACGCGCTGAAAATGTTCGGCGACAGGGGCGAGGAATATAAGTGTGAGCTTATATCGGAACTTGAGGATGGCCACATAACCACGTATACCCAGGGTGAGTTCACGGATCTGTGCCGTGGCCCGCATCTTCCGACTACGGCACCTATCAAGGCTGCCAAAGTGATGTCGCTGGCGGGTGCATATTGGCGCGGTGACGAGAAGCGCAGTCAGCTTGTGCGCGTGTATGGTATAACTTTCCCGAAGCAGAAGATGCTGGATGAGTATCTGGCAATGATAGAGGAGGCCAAGAAGCGTGACCACCGTAAGCTGGGCAAGGAGATGGAGCTGTTTGCTTTCAGCAACCGTGTGGGTGCCGGATTGCCTTTGTGGCTGCCGAAGGGTGCCGCCCTGCGCGACAGGCTGGAGCAGTTCCTGCGCAAGATACAGAAGCAATACGGTTATCAGCAGGTGATAACCCCGCATATAGGCAACAAGCAGCTGTATGTGACTTCGGGTCACTATGCTAAGTATGGCAAGGATTCGTTCCAGCCGATACATACGCCCGAGGAGGGTGAGGAGTATATGCTGAAGCCTATGAACTGCCCTCACCACTGCGAGATATTCCGTGCGCTGCCCCGCAGCTACCGTGATCTGCCGCTGCGACTGGCTGAGTTTGGCACGGTGTACCGCTATGAGCAGAGCGGTGAGCTGCACGGACTGACGAGAGTGCGTGGTTTCACGCAGGATGACGCGCATATATATTGTGCACCTGACCAGATAAAGGATGAGTTCCTGAAGGTGATGGATATCATTCTGTATATCTTCAAGGCTCTTAAGTTTGACAATTACGAGGCTCAGATATCGCTGCGCGATCCGAAGAACAAGCAGAAGTATATAGGCAGCGACGAGAACTGGCACCTTGCGGAGCAGGCTATCATCGAGGCTTGCGAGGCCAAGGGTATAAAGGCGCGCCAGGAGCTTGGCGAGGCTGCGTTCTATGGTCCGAAGCTCGACTTCATGGTGAAGGATGCCCTTGGACGTCGCTGGCAGCTTGGCACAATACAGGTGGACTACAATCTTCCTGAGCGCTTTGAGCTGGAATATACGGGTTCAGACAACCAGAAGCATCGTCCGGTGATGATACACCGTGCGCCGTTCGGATCGCTGGAGCGCTTTGTAGCCGTGCTGCTCGAGCATACGGCTGGCCGCTTCCCGCTGTGGCTGGCTCCGGAGCAGTGTGTTGTGCTTCCGATATCGGAGAAGTATAACGACTATGCCTATCATGTGGCAAGCGAGCTTGCCAAGCAGGACATACGCGCTACCGTGGACGACCGCAACGAGAAGATCGGCAAGAAAATCCGCGACAATGAGCTCAAAAGAATACCATATTTGCTCGTTGTAGGCGAAAAAGAGGCCTCGGAAGGCGAAGTTTCTGTAAGAAAACAGGGCGAAGGTGATAAAGGTACGATGAAAATTGCTACCTTTGCAGCGAATTTGACCAAAGAGGTCGAAGAAATGATCAACCAATAAACCCTGAATGGATAAAAAACCGTACGTACCCCAGGGCCCGCGCCGCCCGTCGAACAATGGACCGCGCCGCCCTAACGACCGCAACAATGCGGCCAAAGACCCCTACATTACCAACGAGCGTATCCGCGCCCGTGAAGTGCGCCTGGTAGGCGACAATGTAGAGCCGGGCATATATTCCATACAGGAAGCTCTGCGCATGGCTCATGAGCAGGAACTTGATCTGATAGAGATCTCGCCCACCGCAGAGCCGCCGGTATGCAAGATACTTGATTACCAAAAGTATCTGTACCAGCAGAAGAAGCGCCAGAAGGAGCAGAAGGCCAAAGCTACGAAAGTGGTGGTGAAGGAGATCAGATTCGGGCCTCAGACCGATGACCATGACTACAACTTCAAGCTGAAGCATGCCGTAGGGTTCCTTCAGGAAGGCGCTAAGGTGAAAGCCTATGTGTTCTTCAAGGGCCGCTCGATACTGTTCAAGGAACAGGGTGAGGTGCTTCTGCTGCGTTTCGCCAACGATCTGGAGGAGTATGGCAAGGTAGAACAAATGCCTGTGCTTGAGGGCAAGCGCATGATTATCATGATATCGCCCAAAAAGAAACAGTAGCACGACAATATTAACAGAAAGCTGATCGGCCGATCATCGGCCAATATATAGCATAAACAAAAAATCACCAAAACAAAAATGCCTAAGATTAAGACTAATTCCGGTGCCAAAAAGAGGTTCGCCCTTACCGGATCAGGAAAGATCAAGAGAAAACATGCTTTCAAGAGCCACATCTTGACCAAGAAGACCAAGAAGCAGAAACGCAACCTGACACACTTCGGTCTGGTAAACAAGGTAGACGTAAACAGCGTTAAGTCGCTTCTCGCTCTCAAGTAAAGCATGGCGGAGCGTGTCTCCGCATTCTGCAAGCCGCCTCAGCAATGTGCGGTGGCTACCGTGATTTTTTCAACCACACCAACCTATCCAACAACCGAGTGTATAGCCCACAAGAGTAGGCGTCGGAGCCTTCCGCTAACACTCACAACCAAACAACACAATGCCAAGATCAGTAAATCATGTAGCTTCAAGAGCTCGCCGAAAGAAAATCTTAAAACTCACCCGCGGTTACTTCGGATGCCGTCGTAACGTATGGACTGTAGCCAAGAATACTTGGGAAAAGGGTCTTACCTACGCATACCGCGACCGTAAGGACAACAAGGGTAACTTCCGCGCTCTGTGGATACAGCGTATCAACGCTGCCGCCCGTCTGGAAGATCTGTCTTACAGCAAGCTGATGGGTCTTATCCACAAGTCGGGTATCGAGATCAACCGTAAGGTTCTCGCCGACCTGGCTCTCAACAATCCCGCAGCTTTCAAGGCTATCGTGGAGAAGGTGAAGAACGCATAAGGCAAGCTTATCAAAAATAGCATACCCGCCGGCTGATGAGCCGAGCGGGTATGTTTTGTTTCATATCAATGGTTATCGGTCCGGGGTGAGGTAAGATTGACTTCCCGGTAGTCGGCACTGGCTGCGCGGAGGCGAAATAGAGGGCACATGAGTGCGATATGCTCAAAGATCTCGCTCTGCACGGCTTCGTAGGCTGTCCATTGGGTCGTTGTATAGCAATAGATCTGCAGAGGCATTCCTTCGGGCGAAGGTTTCATGATGCGCACGAGTATCTGCTGATCTTTTGCAACAAGCGGATGGGCGAGAAGGTAGGAGCACATATAGGCGCGAAACAGACCGAGATTGGTATCAATCGTACCGTTGACCACAGCCACGCCAGGGTCGTAGAGCGGGCCATGGCTACGGATACGCTCGATGAATTGCTTCATGCCAGGGAGCGATGACACGCTGTCGATTAGATCAGGGGTGGCCGCAATGATCGAATCGTTGTCGAAATAAAAGCTGCGCGATATGAGTCGCCAGCCACTGTCGCTCATGCCGCGCCAGTTCTGAAAGGAGGTGCTTACAAGTGTGTATGGAGGAAGGGTGACTATGGTGTTGTCCCAATTGCGCACTTTCACGGCCGAGAGCGTGACTTCGGTGACAATACCGTCGGCTATGGTCGAAGGTACCACTATCCAGTCACCCACATGAAGCATGTCGTTCTGTGACAGCTGTATACCGGCCACAAATCCCAGTATGCTGTCCTTGAAAATGAGCATCAACGCGGCCGCAAAAGCTCCAAGACCCGTGAGCAACACTGCGGGCGATTTGTCGACAAGAACCGATACGGATACTATGGCTGCGATGATCCACAGGATCCCGCAGATAATGTTGATGATGCCTTGGAGCGGGAGATTACGGGTATTGTTGCGCTTGTCGAACCTCTGCCACGCAAATGTGAGCACAACGCATATTGCATTGGTAACAACGATGATACAGTAGACCAGCAAAAGCAGTTTGAGCAGATGAAGCAGTGAACTGTTGCGATCGAACGCCAACGGAATAAGGCATAGAATGACGACAGGAGGAATGACATGGCTGCAACGTGACAGTACCTTGCGACGCAGGAGCTGTGACCCGACCTCGGTGTGATAGGCATCGACAATACGACGCGTACACCAAAGTATGACCGACCGCACAGCCCAGCCAATAAAAATGGCTATCAACGAGACTATTATGACATAGATCACCTCTTCAATCGTTTTTTCATGCGCCAAGCCAAGACGGTCGAGTACGGCGGTGATATGGACCATGAGCCACGTGGCGAGCTTATGGCTTGGAACTAATGTTGAAGTGACATCTGTATTCATAAACAGCAGGATAGGTATTGCAGCCGGACGGTCCGACATATATTTACGGTTATAACGTCCGTTGCTGTTGCTTGGTTTCGGCAGGCAAGTTGGCTGACGCCGAACTTACTACCGTTCGGCAAACATGCAAATGAATTTGCGTTTGCGCTCACTTAATCGTAACTTTGCAATCGGAAGAACGTTGACACCGACAACAATGAAGTATTCGACTACAGACTTTACCGACTTGAATGTGATTATGCGCAAGTCGTATTTCCGTCCGGCGGCAGGTGTCGCCGAATGTCATGTCGTGCTGAATATCATAGAGCCAGGAAGCTCGTTTGAGTGTCAGCTTAAGGCGATCGAATCGGCCATACGCCGGACTACTGAAGAGTGTGGCAAGGAAGGGCTGAAACCTGTGATGATGCGCTACTTTCTGAGCGACGCAGCCAATCAGGCCAACCTATTGGAGCATCAGACTGAACCGATAGCCACATCGATAATTGAACAACCACCTTTGCGCGGCACAAAAATAGCTGTGTATATGTATCTTGTTGCGGGAATGACCGGAAAGATGGTCAATGGCATGACCGAATATCCGCACAACGGATACCGCCACGTCTGGTATACGGGAGGTAGCGTGCCCGGTGCCGACAGTGAGTCAGCCACTTTCGAGCTACTCAATAATCATGCCTCCCGGCTGAATGAGATCGGCATAAGCTTCAGAGATGAATGCGCAAGGACATGGTTCTTCGTGCATGACGTAGATGTCAACTACAATGGAGTGGTGAAAGGTCGCAACCGTATGTTTGACTCCATAGGCCTGACGTCCGGCACCCACTTCATAGCGAGCACAGGTATAGGTGGACGTAGCAGTGATCCTGATGTAAAAGTACAGATGGACGCATACAGTATCGGCGGCCTTCAACCTGGCCAGCTTGGATATCTGTATGCCCGCGACCATCTGAACAGTACATCTGAATATGGTGTAGCCTTTGAGCGTGGAGCTATGGTTGACTACGGGGACCGCCGGACAATATTGATATCCGGCACCGCCAGCATAGACAATAAAGGCAGGATAGTGAATCCCGGCAATATAGAGGGTCAGACCGAACGCATGATAGAAAATGTCGGGGCTCTGCTGGCCGAGGCCGGTGCGGACTTCGATGATGTATCGCATATGACAGTATATCTGCGCGACATGGCCGACTACACATGTGTAAGCCGTATATTCGAAGAACGTTTCCACCACATACCACGGGTTATGGTTCTTGCCCCTGTATGCCGCCCGGGATGGCTGATAGAAATGGAATGTATGGCAACCGTTGCGGCCGACAATCCGCAGTTCAGACCATTCTGATAAAACAGATGGCAAAAAAGGCAGCTATAATATTATGGTACGCGCTGACGGCAATATTGGCCGTCAGTACTTTTTACACCGGCAGCGGCATATATGGCAGCACGTGGTTTGCAGCAGTTTGGAGTGTTGTCGGGCTTGCCCTGATCATTGCCTTGTCGACCAAGGCAATGCATCACAACGTCGGCAGTATGATGCTCCATTCCGCCCTGCTTCTTATCCTGACCGGAGGCGCGATAACAGGATATACCGGCAACAAGGGCACAATGCATCTCGGACAAGACAGAGAAAGCGACCGTTTCATTATGGACAACGGCCGGATAGGCACTCTGCCATTTACCGTCAGACTCGACAGTTTCACAATAGAGAAACATCCCGGACTTGAGCGACCCGCCGACTATGTCAGCCACGTCAGAATAGATGGAAAACCGACCGCCATATCGGTCAATAATGTTTACAGCGCTCAAGGGTTCAGGATATATCAGTCATCTTATACCGGCAACAATGACTCTATACTCAGCATCAACCACGACCCATGGGGCACAACGGTAAGCTATGCAGGCTACCTCCTGATGGTAGCGGGATGGATAGCCGTCATGTGCCGGCGACGTGGCCGGTTCAGAAAATTACTGCGCGGATTCACCACAACAGCCTTGATAATGGCGCCTATATGGCACACTTCAGCTGCAAACAGCAGCATTCCCATACCCGCTCCATCCGATCAGGTACTCTATCAAGGTCGCGTCGCTCCATTCCACACTCCGGCCTCAGAATTGGTAAGAAAAGTAACGGGATCAACCAGTTTTGGCAATCAGCCAGCCGAGCAGACTGCCGCATCTATCATCAGCCAACCCGACAAGTGGAAACATATTCCCCTCATATATGTGAAGAACAAGGAGTTGAGAAAACGGTTGGGAATGCAAGGATCTCACATATCTATCGACTCACTGTTCACTGCCGATGGACGGTATAAACCCGAAATACTTTACAGTGGCACCGACAACGGCATCGACCGGGCTATACTGGAACTTGACGCGACAGTCGCACTGATAGCACAAGCCCAGTCAGGATTACTGGTGCAACCGCTCCCCGACGGAATGGGGAGACTGCCTGAATGGCGCGTGCAAGCCGAGATAATCTACAACGATTTTGCCTGGAGCAAAATATTTTTCATGGTTATGCTCCCCATAGCCCTGGCTTCGCTGATGCTCACGGCTTGGGGAAGCCGAATGGCTACATTGCTTTTCAACAGTCTTACCATCATAGCTATCGCAGCCTTAGCATGGCAGCTATGCGGCTATATTCTGCGGTGGATCATAGCTTCACGTATTCCGCTCGGCAATGGTGGCGAGACGCTGCAATTCCTATCCCTATTGCTGGCTGCCGCAGGTTGTTGCGTGTGCAGCCTGTCGCGACAACGCGCTTTAGGGTCCATCACCCTTCTCATGTCAGGCTTCTGCGGACTTGTAGGCTGGCTGGCAATGCGCGATCCGGCCATCACCCCTCTGCTCCCTGTGCTCAACTCGCCTTGGCTTGCCATTCATGTAAGTCTGGTAATGACAGCATACGCCATGCTCACCTTCACCGCACTAACGGCATGTATAGCTCTCCTACGTCCCTCCGAGCGCTATCATTCGCTCATACTAATAGTGCTATATCCGGCCCTTGCCCTACTGTCGGCAGGTATATTCAGCGGCGCCGTCTGGGCAAACGAGTCATGGGGCCGCTACTGGGCCTGGGATCCGAAAGAGACATGGGCTCTGATCACCCTTATGGTCTATGTCGTGCCACTCCACCGTGGCGCCGGTCCACTCCACCGTTATGGACGGATATTTTTCATTTATATAGCAATATCATTTCTCACCGTCATCATGACATACTACGGTGTGAACTATTTACCCTCACTCCATGCCTATCAATAGCGACTACATAATCACTTTGTCCAGCCCCACGCTCAAATACACCGGGGTAGAGATACTCAATCCCCACGGTGCCCGCATAGCCCACGGGGTCACAGCCATTGTCGGCCCTAACGGATCCGGCAAATCCACACTCGCGCGGATAATAGAACGTGGACGCAATTTTGCCACCAACAAGATTGAAGTATCCATTCCCGACATACGTATCCGGACTATCGAGTTTGCCGACATACACTCGCTCACAGGTTTCAAAGCCGGATACTACCAGCAACGCTACGAGGCCACGATGAACGATGAGGTCCCGACTGTCGGCCAGCTGTTTGCAGAACGTACAGCTACCGGCACATGGCAGCGGCTCACCCGTCAGATGAATCTCGAAGGCATCGAGGAGAAAAAAGTCAACTACCTGTCCTCCGGCGAACTGCGCAAAATGCTTGTCATCAACGCATTGTTCGGTCTCCCCGACCTTCTGATCCTCGACAACCCTTTCATCGGCCTCGATGCAGACGGACGAGCAAGTGTCAACGCCGCATTCAAAGCCATAGCCGAAAAAGGTGTGAGCATAATGCTCCTGCTCTGCGACACTTCCGAGATACCCGACTACGCCACCGACATAATAGCCATGGCCGACTTGACCATACTCCCCGCAGGCACCGATCCCGACACTCTGTTCGGCTACTCGACTTCCGGCAATATTCCGGCACGCGGCAATGGCTATGACTATAATGATACCGCTCAGATATTCTCATTGACCGATTGCCAGGTGAGCATCGGCGACCGCGTGCTGATCCCCTCGGTCAGCTGGACGGTTAAACGCGGCGAATGCTGGGCGCTGTCGGGCCGGAACGGCTGTGGAAAATCCACACTGCTGAGTCTTATTCATGCAGACAATCCCCAGGCCTATGCGCGGCCTGTCAGCCTGTTCGGACAACGTCGCGGATCGGGAGAGACCATCTGGGACATCAAGCGCCGCATAGGCTACATATCTCCCGAGATGCACCTTTACTTCAACGGTGGCAACAACACCGTCCTCAATATTGTCGCTCAAGGCCTCAACGATACGGTTGGCATGTTCCGAAAGCTCACTCCCGCCCAGATAGCCACAGCAATGGAGTGGCTGAGACTCTTCAGACTCGACAGTATGGCCGACCGACGGTTCTCCACCCTCTCCTGCGGCGAGCAACGGCTTGTATTGCTTGCTCGGACCCTGGTCAAGAATCCCGAGCTGCTGATACTTGACGAACCGCTCCACGGACTCGACATGGCACGGAAAAGAGAAATGATAAAAGTCATCGACAGAATGTGCCGGCGCGACAACACCACACTCGTTTTCGTGACCCACAATCCCGACGAATTGCCCGCCTGCGTCGACCGCCGGTTCGACCTCAATACCGTCAGCGCTGACGCACACGTCGGTCAAGAGCCTCTATCATACACGTAAGCTCCTCCCTTATGGCGTGGAGTCGTCTCACGGCCATCGCCTTGCGCGATATTCCGTCGGGATTGGTGCGCATCAGCTCCTGCGCGGCATCGAGCTTGAAGCCGCGTTCCTTCACAAGATAGTGTATCGTGGCTATGGCATCTACATCGGCCGGAGTATACAGACGCGTACCCTTTTCATTGCGTTTTGGCTTGATTACAGTGAATTTCGACTCCCAGAATCGCAGTGTCGGCAGCGACACCCCCAGCAGTTCGGCCACTTCGCGTATACGGTAATATTTCTTGGTCAGTTTGTCCATTAAGAGCACTTTGGCTTGCAAAAATAGCAATTTTAAATTAATTTTGCGGTCTGATATTCGCCCGTTTTTGAGGGCAACGCAGAATTGTAAATAAACCAGCAAACCAATATGCTCACAGCCAAGCAGATTAGAGAATCGTTCAAGGATTTTTTCAGCAATAAAGGTCATCACATCGTTCCGTCAGCACCGATGGTCATCAAAGATGACCCGACACTGATGTTCACCAATGCCGGAATGAACCAGTTCAAAGACATCATCCTGGGCAACAAGGCAGCAAAGTACAAACGTGTAGCCGACAGCCAGAAGTGTCTGCGCGTCAGCGGCAAACACAACGATCTTGAGGAAGTGGGTATGGACACATACCATCACACGATGTTCGAGATGCTTGGCAACTGGTCGTTTGGCGACTACTTCAAGAAAGAAGCCATCGACTGGGCCTGGGAATATCTCGTCGACGTGCTAAAGCTCGATCCCGACCGACTCTACGCTACCGTATTCGAAGGTGCCGCCGACGAAGGCCTGACGCGCGATGATGAAGCCTCCGGTTATTGGGAGGCTCATCTGCCCGCCGACCACATCATCAACGGCAACAAGCACGACAACTTCTGGGAAATGGGCGATACCGGTCCCTGTGGCCCCTGCTCGGAGATCCACATTGACCTCCGCAGCGATGAGGAGCGTGCAGCTGTGGCCGGACGCGATCTGGTAAACCACGACCATCCGCAGGTCATCGAGATCTGGAACCTCGTATTCATGCAGTACAACCGCAAGGCCGACAGCTCGCTTGAGCCCCTGCCTGCAAAGGTGATCGACACCGGCATGGGATTTGAACGTCTGTGCATGGCTCTCCAGGGTAAAACGTCCAACTACGACACCGATGTGTTCACTCCCCTCATCGGCAAGATCGCACAGCTCAGCGGCAAGAAATACGGCGACGATCCGAAGGTCGACATCGCAATGCGTGTGATTGCCGACCATGTGCGCACGATAGCATTCTCGATTGCCGACAGCCAGCTCCCCGGCAACGCCAAAGCCGGCTACGTGATCCGTCGCATACTGCGTCGCGCCGTGCGCTATGCCTACACCTTCCTCGACCAGAAGCAGGCTTTCATGTATCGCATTGTCGACACTCTCATTGAATCGATGGGCGAGGCTTATCCCGAGATAGCAAGCCAGCGCGAACTCATCATCAAAGTGATCAAAGAGGAAGAAGATGCATTCCTCCGCACTCTTGAAAACGGCATACGTCTGCTCGATGGCGCCATCGCAACAGCAAAAGCACAGGGGCGCACTGAAATTTCGGGTAAGGAAGCATTCACCCTCTACGACACTTACGGTTTCCCCCTCGATCTCACCGAGCTCATCCTCAAGGAAAACGGCATGACCCTCGACCATGCCGGCTTCGACACCGAGATGGCCGCCCAGAAAGCACGTGCCCGCAATGCCGCCGCTACCGAGGCTACCGACTGGGTTGTAGTGCGCGAAGGCGAACCTGAGTTCGTCGGCTACGACACTACTGAGACCCCGACCAATATACTGCGCTACCGCAAGGTGAAGCAGAAAAAACAGGAATACTATCAGATCGTACTCAGCGTAAGTCCTTTCTACGCCGAAATGGGCGGACAGGTAGGCGACCGCGGCACTCTGACCAACGACACCGATTCCATCGAGATATTCGACACCAAGCGCGAGAACGGCCTGCCGGTATGTCTGTCTCAGAAGCTCCCCGCAGATGTGAGCGCCACATTCACCGCCACCATCGACGAGAACGCACGCCAGGCTACCAGCGCCAACCATACCGCCACCCACCTTCTTCACGCAGCCCTGCGCAAGGTACTCGGAACCCACGTAGAGCAGAAAGGCTCCTTCGTATCGCCCGAAATCCTACGATTCGACTTCAGCCACTTCCAAAAAGTGACACCCGAAGAGCTGCGCCGTGTTGAGCACCTGGCCAACGCCGAAGTACGCAAAGCCATCGCCCGCGATGAGCACCGCAATGTCCCCATCGCCGAAGCACAGGCTATGGGCGCTATGGCTCTCTTCGGCGAGAAATACGGCGAAGAGGTACGCGTGATCCGCTATGGCGACTCAATCGAATTGTGTGGCGGCACACACGTTGCCAACACCGGCAACATCGGCATGATAAAGATAATCAGCGAGAGCAGCACTGCAGCCGGCATACGCCGCATCGAGGCCATAACCGGCGAAGCCGTGGAGAATGCCCTCGACCAGATGACCGACTCACTCCACGAGATCGGGACTTTGCTCAACAACGCTCCCGACATCACTGCCGCCGTCAAACGATCGATTGCCGAAAACGCCGACCTACGTACGCAGGTTGAGGAATATTTCAACGAGCGCGTCATGAACCACGCTAAGGAGCTGCTCGCCAAGGCCGAGACAACCCCCTCCGGACTCAAGATAGTTTCTCTCAAGGGCGTACGTATGCCCGACTTCGCAAAAGGCGTGGCATTTGCCGTACGGCAGCTCAGCCCGGCCAACACAGCCTTCATAGGCGCTACCGTCGATCTTAGCGGCAAGCCCCTGCTCACTGTAATGATAACCGACGATGCGGTTGCCACTGGACTCAACGCCTCGGCAATAGCCCGGAACGCAGCCAAAGCCATAAAAGGCGGCGGCGGAGGCCAGCCTGGATTCGCTCAGGCCGGCGGCAAGAATGCCGATGGTATCAGCGAGGCTTATGCCGCGCTTTACGATGCGCTCCATTGATCTTAACCGAACTCATGTGTCTCACAAAGGCCATGTATGGCCTTTGTGAGTCGCTATATTAAACCGAAAACAAGTATTCACATATACCACTTATTTATGAGAAAAATCTACCTCACTTTGGGATGTACACTTCTTGCATCTGCTACATCTCTCAATTGTTTCGCACAGCTTCCCAACGCCACCTTTACCGATTGGGTGGACTGCATACCCTGGACCTCGGCCGACAATACAGCTGCTCAAGGCACTACTCCTAAAAACTGGTGCATATCCAATGTCATCGGTATTCCTATGGGCAGCTTTTTTGGCAACATGGGTGCCACTACCGTTGGCGAAGAATATACCACCGACACCGAAGGTTTTAGCGCGGTAAAGGTATTCAACAACAAAAACTCTATGATGGAGTCTCAGATTGTGCCAGGCTACTTCACACTCGGCACGACTTGGTCTACATCCAACGGTATGTCAGCTCTCACAGGCGATACCAGCACAAACGACGGCGGATCATTCGGTGGCATCGAATTCACCGGTCGTCCCGATGGTCTGGCATTCCAGTTCCAGCGCGCACTTGGCGATGCAGCCAACTCTCAGTGGGCTACTGTGGTGGCTTACACCTGGACAGGCACCTTCACACAGAAGGATGTTCCTGGAAACATCTATCTTAGCGAAGAGAGCATGGTGAAAACCGACATGGTTGACCGCGACCGCAACATTCTCGGAATCGAAACCAATCTTGGTGGCGAGGTTACAAAGACCGAAGGTGCCGAGCTGATCGCAAAGATCAACCGCCCTATCGACCAGGTTACCGACGCATGGACAGAAATGGTCGTTCCGTTCGAATATGTCAGCGATGCCGCTCCCGAAAAGCTCAACATCATCTTCGCTGCCAACGACTACTTCAGCTCCGAGAACATTGAGTATAACAACTCGCTCTGTGTTATGAATCCCCGCGTGGTTTACTTCTCGCAGCTCGCAAGCCTGTCGATCGGCGGCGAGTCGGTCAACAACTTCCAGAGCGGAGTATACGACTACTACGTAGAGACTCTCCCCGCGCTTGGCGACGTCACATACGAAGTTCTCGGTCAGGCAGCGACTGCCGAGATCAAGGAGGAAGACGGCAAGATCCTGATCGTTGTCACCAACGCCGAGGGCGAGGATGCCGATGGCCAGTCCACCCACACCTATACTATCGCCGAGGGCAGTAACACACCGGCCGGCGATGCTGTGAACTACACCGGCAAACTTGTCATCAGCATGATGGGTGGAGAACTCACACCCGAAGGCGGCATGGATGCCTCTATCAGCATAACCCCCACTGCCAACGGAACCTGCACATTCGTTCTCCCCAACTTTATGCTCGACCTTGGTAGCGGCGCCGTCAATCTCGGCGACATCGTGGTTAACGACGTTACCATGACCGAAGCCGACGGTCTGACAACCTATGCCGGCACCGTAAAGGATCTTAAACTCGATATGGCCGGCACACCAATCGTGGCCGATGTCGACCTTCAGGGCTCTACTACTACCGATGGAAAAGCCGACATGACCATCAATGTTGTATGGAACAACATACCCATCACCTGCACATTCACAGGCGACAAGATCGCTGGCATAGGTAGCATCGTGGGCAATGATGACAACGCTCCTGTCGAAATATACGATCTCCGCGGTGTGCGCATGAACGGCGACAACCTCCCGGCAGGCGTATATATCCGTCGTCAGGGCAAGACCACAACAAAGATCGTTGTGCGCTGATCTACAGATACTTCACTTCTCATCAAAGTGGCATTCCCATAGGGATGCCACTTTTTTTATACTAAAATTTTTGCATGAAAAGAAATTTAATGTACCTTTGCAGTGTTGTATGTGCGCACAACACTACATCGCCTTAACCAACATTATCATTTGAGAGATGAATATTTTAGAGACCCACGACGTATGCAAGGTCTACGGCGACCGCAAGGTGCTTGACGATATCTCGGTATCTGTTCCTGAAGGGACAGTTTACGGTCTGCTCGGACCAAACGGGGCTGGTAAGACTACACTGATACGCATAATAAACCATATCACCGCCCCCGATAGCGGAACAGTCCTGTTCAACGGCCGTCAGCTCACACAGGACGATGTGGCTCACATAGGCTACCTTCCCGAAGAACGCGGACTCTACAAGAAAATGAAAGTAGGCGATCAGGCAGTCTTCTTCGCCCGGCTCAAAGGCCTGAGCAAGCAGGAGGCTACCCGACAGCTTCACGACTGGTTCGACAAGTTTGACATCGCAGCTTGGTGGGATCGCAAAGTAGAGGAACTTTCCAAAGGTATGGCACAGAAAGTACAGTTCATTGTAACAGTACTCCACAAACCGAGCCTGCTCATATTCGATGAGCCGTTTTCAGGATTCGACCCCATCAACGCAAACCTGCTGCGCGATGAGATCATCAAACTGAAAAACGATGGTGCTACTGTCATCTTCTCAACCCACAACATGGCTTCGGTTGAGGAAATATGCGACAACATCACCCTGATCAACGGTGGCCGTAATATTCTTACCGGCAATGTACAGCGACTGCGCCGCGAATATGCCGACGGACGCTTCAAGCTCGTGTTCGATCAGTCTACCGATCTGCGGGCAGTCATGGAGCAGCTGCAGCCTATGGCCAACTGTTTCAACACATCCACCGACAAACGCGACCGCAACGTCCTGGCACTCAAGCTGACCAACGGCGCCACCCTCCACGATCTCATAGACAAGGCCAACTCGCTCGGATCGCTGCGCGGCTTCGAGGAGGTCGAGGCATCCATGAACGACATATTTATCAACGCCGTTGGCGCGGCTCAAAACAATCAGATGATCTAAACACCAACATATCATGTCAACTACCGGAATCATCATAGGACGCGAATACGGCGAGCGCGTCAAAAAGAAAAGCTTCATCATCACAACCCTGCTGATGCCCATCCTCATGCTCGCACTCATGGCAGTCCCGGCCATGATAGCGCTGTGGGGTAGCCAGACAGGCAAAAACATCTACGTGGTCGATCATAGTGGCGTTGTCGGGTCCAGACTCGTCAGCGACGAAGACTACACATTCACTCTCACCTCGCTCACACCCGATTCTGCCTCCAACACCGAGAATGTCGATGGCGTACTCATAATACCTGCCGGAATTATAGAACGTGACGCCCCTGTCGAATATCTGACCGACGAGGCCACATCAATCAGCCTTGAGAGCGCTCTCACCTCACGGGTGGCCGATATAGTCGAGCAGGAACGTATGGCAGCCTATCCCGACCTCGATGTCGAAAAGATAATCAGCTCCGTACATGCAGATATATCCATGAAGACCTTCCGCACCGACAAGGACAATGAGCAAGGATCTTCCGGACTGAGCTATATACTCGGACTGGTACTCACCATGATGCTTTACATGTGTCTGCTTCTCTATGGACAGATGGTCATGACAGGTATAATCGAGGAGAAAAACAACCGCGTGCTCGAGATTGTCGTATCCTCCGTCAAGCCTTCGCGGCTCATGCTCGGCAAGATAGCCGGTATCGGACTTGTGGCAGTAACCCAGATAGCCATCTGGGCAGTGCTCATAACCGTTATCTCAGCATTTGTCATCCCCGCCATACTGCCTCAGTCGATCGCCAATGAAGTATCCATGTTCAATTCCGGCAATCTCGACCCAACCCAGGCGACAATCGACACCGATCTGCTCCAGGCTCTCGGAATGCTTGGCGATACAGGATATCTCATCAACCTCTTCGCGATGTTGCTTGCGTTCCTGATTCTCGGATTCTTGTTCTATTCATCAATCTTCGCAGCGATCGGTTCGGCCGTCGACAATATCCAGGACGCCTCACAGCTACAGACATTCGCCGTTATGCCGATCATACTCGGCATCATGTTCAGCATGTCGGCCATAGCCGATCCGACGTCTTCGCTGTCAGTATGGATGTCAATGATACCCTTCACAAGCCCCATGGTCATGATGGCCCGAATACCCTTCGGCATCGACCCGTGGCAGATAGCCGCATCGCTCGCCATACTTCTCATCAGCACAGTCGCCATGATATGGCTCGCCGCAAAGATCTACCGCGTGGGCATATTCATGTATGGCAAGAAACCCACTTGGAAAGAACTGATCAAGTGGACTCGCTACAAATAAGCAGGCATTCATAAAGATATAAAAAGCCTTAAAAGGTGGGTCGGGTTGCCACATTCCCGGCTCACCTTTGTTCTACTCTTAGTTCACTTAAAGTTAAAGAGTCTAAATTACAAGCACTATCAGCATATTTTTACTGATAAAATGCGTAATTTTGTAAGCTATATCGTCATAGAAATAAAGATGAGACAACTAAAAATCCAAAAATCTATCACCAACCGCGAAAGCGCCTCTCTCGACAAATATCTGCAAGAGATTGGACGTGAGGAACTTATATCGGTTGACGACGAGGTGGAACTCGCCCGCCGCATCAGACAGGGCGATGAAAGAGCACTCGACAAGCTGACACGCGCAAACCTACGCTTCGTAGTATCGGTGGCTAAGCAGTACCAGAATCAAGGCCTCAGCCTGCCCGACCTTATTAACGAAGGAAATCTCGGCTTGATAAAAGCAGCGCAGAAATTTGACGAGACGCGAGGATTCAAGTTCATCTCTTATGCCGTCTGGTGGATTCGACAGTCCATCCTTCAGGCATTGGCCGAACAGAGCCGCATAGTGCGTCTGCCTCTCAACCAGGTAGGCTCGCTCAACAAGATTACAAAAGCACTTTCCAAATTCGAACAGGAAAACGAACGCCGCCCGTCGCCAGAAGAACTCGCCGACGTGCTCGACGTTCCCGTAGAGAAAGTTGCCGACACTCTGAAAGTGAGCGGACGTCATATCAGCGTCGATGCTCCGTTTGTCGAGGGTGAAGACAACAGTCTGCTCGACGTGCTGACAAACGACGACTCCCCCGCCGCCGACTCAACCCTTACCCAGGAGTCTCTGTCGCGTGAGGTTGAACGTGCGCTTCATCAGCTGCCGGAGCGCGACCGCGAGATTCTCAAGATGTTTTTCGGCATCGGATATCAGGAAATGACACTTGAGGAGATTGGCGCGAAATTCGAACTCACACGCGAACGTGTCCGCCAGATCAAGGAAAAGGCAATACGCCGCCTCAAAGGCCCGCGTTCACGCCAGCTCAAGGCTTACCTCGGACAGTAATCCACCGTTACAAGAATCTTCAGGCATCAGATCTCTCGCACAGCTTGCGACCGATCTGATGCTTTTTTTGCACATTAAGCAGCCACGGCCTATCTTATTCCGTTATAATTGTCTATATTTGCATATCTTACCAACTTTATACCATAAATGAAAAAATCATTATCTACCATCACGGCGGCGATATGTCTCGCATCTGCATGCCCCCAGACTATTACCGCCACTCAGTTCCAACCCGAAAACAAACTCACTCTATGGTATGACAAACCGGCCTCACAGACCAACTCGTCAAACCAATGGATGGAGTACTCGCTCCCGATAGGCAACGGACAGCTTGGCGCGTCGCTTATGGGTGGAATAGCCCAGGACGATATTGTGATCAACGAAAAGACCTTGTGGACTGGCAGCAAGGCATTTACCGAAAAGTATGGCAACTATGTGCCGTTCGGATCACTGATCGCGGTGATGGACAACAGCAACGGCTCTATCGGCACAGCCCCCGACACCGGCACCGACTACTCACGCTGGCTTGACCTGAGCACAGCCACAGCCGGAGTGAAGTTCACAGCCCCTTCAGGTGTCACCTACACACGTCAGTTCATATCATCATATCCCGCCGATGTGATCGCCATACGCTACACCGCATCAAAACCCGGCGCCATATCCGAGACATTCAGCTTCCGCCCGGCGACACCCGTCATAACAGCCCAGCCTGTATATACAGATGGTTGCGGCCAGATGTCGGGCAAACTCGAAACAGTAAGCTACGATCTCTGTTTCAAAGTAATTCCTGAAGGAGGAACCATAACCACCTCTGCCGCAGGCATTCAGGTAAGAAGAGCTGACGCTGTCACCGTCATCCTGTCGGCCGGAACCGACTACGACCTGCTTGCACCCGACTACACAAAGAATACCGCGGCCCTGCCTTCGGAAATCCTCGCCAACGTTGACAAAGCAGCCGAAAAAGGCTGGGATAACCTCCTGGCCGAGCATATAGCCGACTACAAACAGTATTTCGACCGGGTATCGTTCAACATAGACGGCACAGCCAACACCATGCCTACCGATATGCTTGTCGACGCCTATTCTTCTGATCCTCAAGGCAATCTGTTCCTCGAAGAACTATACTTCAACTACGGACGCTACCTCGAGATAGCATCCAGCCGCGGCGTAGACCTGCCTTCAAACCTGCAGGGCATCTGGAACAACATGTGCACCCCGCCATGGTGCTCCGACATCCACTCCAACATCAATGTACAGATGAACTACTGGCCCGCTGAGCCGACCAACCTCAGCGAGCTGCATCTCCCCTACCTCAACTATATCATCAATATGGCTGTAAATCAGCCACAATGGCAACAAAGAGCCAAAAATGCCGGACAGACCAAAGGCTGGACCCTGCTCACCGAGAACAATATCTTCGGCACCGGATCCACATGGGGTGATAACTATGTGATAGCCAACGCCTGGTATTGCTCACACCTATGGCAACACTATCTGTATACCCTTGATAAAGAGTTCCTTGAGAGAGCATTCCCTGCAATGTGGACCGCGACACAATTCTGGAACGAGCGCCTGAAGCTCGATAAAGACGGCACTTACGTATGTCCTGACGAATTTTCACCCGAACAGCATGGTGTGCCCAGCGAAGACGGCACAGCTCATGCCCAGCAACTCGTTTACGAACTCTTTGATAACACCCTGAAAGCCATAGACATACTCGGCAAGAACGCGAAGGTCGACAAAAAGGAACTCGCAGAGGTCCGCGACAAGTTCAAGAAGCTCGACAAAGGCCTTGGTACTGAGGAATATACAGGCGCATGGGGCACCAAAAACGGTGTAAATCCTGGCGAAACCCTCCTCAGAGAGTGGAAATACTCCACATACGACAAGGGTGAGAACGGACACCGCCACATGAGCCACCTGATGGCTGTGTATCCGTTTGCACAGATCACGCCGGAGAGTGAATACTATGAACCGGCACTCAACTCCATGAAACTTCGCGGTGACCACTCCACAGGATGGTCAATGGGCTGGAAGATAAACCTTTGGTCGCGTCTGCGCGATGGTGAGCGTGCCCACAAGATTCTGAACATGGCGTTGAAGCATTCGACATCGTATGGTGTTGACCAACAGCGCGGTGGCATCTATTATAACCTGTTTGACTCGCATGCGCCGTTCCAAATTGACGGAAATTTCGGGGCATGCGCGGGTATAGCCGAGATGTTGCTTCAGAGCGCAGATGGAAATATATCTCTGCTTCCGGCACTTCCATCTGCCTGGAAATCAGGCAGTATGACGGGCCTTCGCGCCATAGGCGGCTATGAAGTAGACCAGGAATGGGCTGATGGAAAGCTCAAATCGGCCACTATCAAGGCTAAAGTAAAGGGCGGAAATTGCACCGTACTTTACCCCGGAATAGAAAAAATGGTGGTGAAAAACGCTGATGGTAAGAAAGTTAGCTGCAAGATCAAGAACGGGTCGATCACCTTCCCGACCAAGAAAGGCGGCGAATATACCATAACGTCGAAGTAAACGTCTGAATATCAGATATATTGAACCGCGGTTCCTGCATCAGGGACCGCGGTTCATGTTATATAAGGACAGGACCGGTGGCTGAAAGGCACAGATGCAGACCAGGCATCAGCACGGCGCACAAGCCGTCTGAGAGGCTCGCCACGGCATTTTCACAAGCAAAACATACATTTATCATCCTGCACATTTTAAACGCAACAGAGAGCCTAAAAAGAAGCGGACCGGAATACCGAAGAGATCGGCATACCGGACCGCAAAATTATCTATGGCCGGACAAGCCTAAGGGGATGTCCGCCGAGGATGTGATCAGTTGTTCAGAACACCATCGAGGTTGAACTTCGAGAACTCGAGATCGTTGGCGATTGTCTTAACGAGTTCCGGATTGAGCTTGATGGCCTGACGGAGGTTGCTTGTCACGAGCTGCGAGTTGTTGGTACGAGCACCGAGGATAGCGGTGAGGTAGTAAGTCGTAGCGTCGGGTGTTGTGATCGAAGCGAGAGTGTTGCGAGCAGCAGCGTAGTCCTTGATGACGAGCTGAGCAACGGCAGCGTTGTTAGACTTTGTGTTGCCGAAAGCCTTTGCAGCAGCGGCAGCATCGCCTTGCTTCATGTAGTAAACACCAAGAGCCTCGTTGAGCTCGGGGAGACCGGCAGCGCTACCGAAGGCACGGTTTGCAGCTGTGTAGTCGCCATTGAGCAGAGAGATGAGACCGAGGTTCATCTGAGCTTCAGCGCTCTGGGGGTTGAGCTGTGCAGCCTTGGCGAAGTTAGCCTGAGCAGCAGCATAGTTGCCTTCAGCGTACTGGGTCATACCAAGGTTGTTGAATGTGCGGTAGTCGTTGGGATAGAGCTGCGAAGCCTTCTGATAGATAGCGCTCTTGCGAGCGGGAACGTCAGTAAGAGTAGCAGCGTAGAGGATCTCGTCGATGCTGAGAGCAGCGGGATCGTTGTCGAAGAAGCTGTTGATCTGCTCATCGCTCTTGCCGATAACGTTGACAGAAGCGGTGAGGCGAGAGTAACGGAGCTCGGGGAGAATTTCTGTAGCCAGAGTCTCGAATACGTTGCTGAGGTTCTGGATTTCGGCCATACGCTGTTCGGGATCCTTGTACATGTTGAGGATGCTCAGGATAAGTTCCTTGTCCTGGATGTTGCTTGCCTGAACGAGCTTCTGGAAGCCTTCCCAGTCTTCTGGGGTGAACTGAGCGGTGAGTTCGCCAAATTCGGTGATCTCGTCCTTCTGGAGTTTCTTCTCGAGATAAGCCTTAGTGTTCTTCTCGCGGTGTTCAGCCAGACGAGTGTTGAAGTCGTACGGGCCGTCGGGAGAAGCGTAAGAAGAGATGTTGAGGCCTTCGATAACGCGAGCGGTATCGGCGTTAGCAGCGAGCAGGTCGCTGTTGAAAGAGTTCATCTCGTCGGTTGTGAGCTGGCCCGGACGGATGTTGGCCATATTGATGAGGAAGCGGATATCAGCGGTGTACTTCTCATTGATGATGCGCTGGAACTTGTCGGGAGCGATAGCGGGGTTAACAGAACCTGCATCGGCGAGAGCGGCAGTAGCGATAACACCGTTAGCAACCTTAACGCGGGGAAGCACGTACTGCTTCTTGCCCTGCTTAACGCTGAAGTCGAGGTAGAGCTCAGACTTCTGCATAGCGGGCTGATAAACGAAGTTAACGGGGATAGTGAACACACCGCCGTTGCTGTAGCTAACCACGGGAGCGTTGCCACGTACCTTTTCGCCCTGGAAGTTTGAAGCAGCGCTTGAAGTAGACTGTCCACCGTAAACGAGAACGGGAGTCACGGTCACTTCGGCATTCTTCTTGAAGAACTTGGCAGGAACATTTGCCGTAACTGTAGCGGGTACGTTAGTACCAACTACTTCGAGGGGGTTGGGGTTTGTAGTGAAGTAATCAGCCTGGAACTGATTCATCTTCTTGTTACAACCTGTCAACACAAGCATACCTCCTGCAACGAGGAGCGCATAGCTAAGATTTCTCTTCATAATAGTTGAAAACGTTGAGATATGATGAATTTTAAATAAAATTTACAGTTTTGCGGCCATCGGCTACTGCCGAGGGCAAAGAACGGTGCAAATATAGTCATTTTTCACAGCATTTCATTGAGGACCGAGCGCATTTTTTAACAAAAAACGTTTTTGTAAGGCAAATCACAGTGTTTGTGGATTATTATATGTAATTTTGCCGCTGAATATTTCCGGACGGAAAACATTGAAACACAATCATAGAAGTAAAAATTGCCGATGAGAAAATGGCGCATTGACGACAGCTCAGAGCTGTACAACATCAATGGATGGGGACTCAAGTATTTCTCCATCAACGAAAAAGGGCACGTGGCCGTAACGCCGCGCGACGGTTACGCATCTGTCGACCTGAAGGAGCTAATGGATGAACTTCAGGTGCGCGATGTGACCGCACCGGTCCTTCTTCGTTTCCCTGACATTCTTGACAACCGTATCGAGAAGATATCAAAGTGTTTTGCAAATGCGGCTACCGAATACGGGTATACCGCCCAAAACTACATTATATATCCGATCAAGGTGAATCAGATGCGCCCCGTAGTGGAGGAGATAGTGTCGCACGGGCGCAAGTTCAACATCGGCCTTGAGGCAGGCTCAAAGCCGGAGCTTCATGCAGTACTCGCGACAAACATAGCGGATGACGCGCTGATAATATGCAACGGCTACAAGGATGAGAACTTCATCGAACTGGCCCTACTTGCCCAGAAGATGGGACGCCGCATATATCTCGTAGTAGAGAAGCTTCATGAACTAAAGCTGATGGCGGAGGTCGCCCAGCGGATCGGAATAGCACCGAACATAGGTATCCGCATCAAGCTATCATCGACCGGCTCGGGCAAGTGGGAAGAGAGCGGCGGCGACCAAAGCAAATTCGGCCTGAACTCAAGCGAGCTTCTGGAGGCACTTGACTTTCTGGAGCGCAACAACATGACCTCATGCCTGAAGCTGATCCACTTCCACATAGGAAGTCAGGTAACAAAAATACGCCGCATCAAGAATGCGCTCCGCGAGGCAACGCAATTCTATGTGCAGCTCACGTCGATGGGCTTCAACATAGACTTCGTAGATATAGGAGGCGGTCTGGGTGTGGACTATGACGGCACCCGCAACTCCACTTCGGAGAGTTCGATGAACTACAGCATACAGGAGTATGCGAACGATGCCATATCGGCACTTGTGGACGCCTGTGTGAAGAACAACATATCACAGCCGAACATAATAACCGAGAGCGGCCGTTCGCTGACGGCACACCACAGTGTGCTGATATTCCAGGTGATGGAGACGACCTCGCTGCCGATATGGAAAGACAACGAGGAGATAGACGAGAACGCGCATGAGCTGGCACGGGAGATGTATGACATCTGGGACCGTCTGAACCAGCCGCGTCTGCTGGAGAGCTGGCACGACGCGCTACAGATACGTGAGGAGACACTGGATCTGTTCAGCCTCGGTCTGATAGACCTGCGCACACGCGCCACGATAGAGAAGCTGTTCTGGTCGATAGCCCGCGAGGTGGGCGAGATGGCATCGTCGCTCAAGCATGCGCCCGAGGAGCTGCGCAAGATATCAAAGATGATCGCAGACAAATACTTCTGCAACTTCAGCCTGTTCCAGTCGCTCACGGACTCATGGGCGATAGACCAGGTATTTCCGATCATGCCGATCTCGCGTCTGGACGAGCGTCCGTCGCGCACATGCACGATACAGGACATAACCTGTGACAGCGACGGCAAGATAGCCAACTTCATCACCGGCCACGGCACATCGTCGTCGCTTCCGGTGCATCCGGTGAAGGCGAACGAGCCTTACTATATGGGAGTGTTTCTCGTAGGCGCTTACCAGGAGATACTGGGCGACATGCACAATCTGTTCGGCGACACGAATGCTGTACACATATCGGTATACAAGGACCGCTATGAGATAGACCGCATAATAGATGGCGAGACAGTGGCGGATGTACTGGACTACGTGCAGTTTAACGCCAAACGACTTGTGCGCAACCTCGAGACATGGGTAACATCGTCGATGAAGGCGGGCCGCATATCGCCGGAAGAGGGACGCGAGTTCCTGTCGAACTACCGTTCGGGTCTTTACGGCTACACGTATCTGGAGACTGAGTAAGGATATATGCCGCAGCGCTATTTCATGAAGCTGGCCTTCCGCGGGGAGCCATTCCACGGCTGGCAACGACAGCCCGGAGCGGTAAGCGTGCAGCAGGTGATAGAGGAGTCGCTGGCACGGATAACGCGTCAGGACGCGGTAGCTGTGACCGGGGCGGGCCGGACGGATGCGGGCGTCAACGCCTCGATGATGGTGGCACACTTCGACCTGCCGCAGGCGATAGCCGATACAGGGACGCTTGTGCGCGCGCTAAATTCGCTATGTGGCCGCGACATAGCGGTGAGCGACATAGTGGCGGTACACAGTGACGCACACGCTCGCTTCGATGCCATAGCCCGAACGTACCACTACTATGCCGTAGGCGAGAAAGATCCATTCGTGTACCCGCTGACATGGCGGGCACCGGCAACACTTGACTATGATGCGATGAACCAGGCGGCCGCGATGCTGCTCGAAACAGAAGACTTCACATCGTTTGCCAAACTGCACAGCGACGCCCGCACGAATCTGTGCAATGTGACCAGAGCGGAATGGATACCGACACCAGGCGGAAGAGGCATGACATTCGTAATCACAGCCAACCGTTTTCTGCGCAATATGGTCCGCGCGGTTGTGGGGACGCTTGTGGAGGTAGGCCGTGGTAAACTGACCATAGAGGGTTTCGGGCAGGTGATAAATGACCGGGACCGGTGTTCGGCGGGCACGTCGATGCCACCGCAGGCACTGTTTCTTGCGGACGTGAAGTATCCGTACGCATTGTGGCCAGAAGATCAGCTGCCATAGTATTTTTGCATCGGCAAGCGCCGATGATGGAAAAAAATATGTAACTTTGCAAACACAGCGACAAGATCCGGAAGTGCATTCCGTCGCCGTCTGACGTATGAGCGGACGGAGGAAAGTCCGGGCAACACAGAGCGCCATATTCTCTAACGGGGAGCTATCGGTAACGGTAGAGTATCGTGACAGAAAACAACCGCCTGTGCCGCAAGGGACAGGTAAGGGTGAAAAGGCGAGGTAAGAGCTCACCGGGCGCTATGGCAACATAGCGTGCCGCACGACTTATGGGTTGCAATGCCAAGTATACCGGCAGTATGTAGGACTGCTCGTCCGATGCCGGGGGGTAGGCAGCGCAGATAAATGACGGAACGACCCCGCAGGCCCGGCATAGCCGGCAGCGGCGGGACGACATAACCCGGCTTACAGCATCTCCGGATATTGTCGCTGCTTTTTATTCAGAGTGTGCTTAATAATAAAACTTAAAATGAATCGTCCGCAAAATCAGCAAAGTGGTTGTCGCCAACCATCTGCCAATTTCACTCAACGGACATATTTCAATTGTCAATGTCTTATTAAACGCACTCTCAATTGACCATCAACATACGACCGGGAGCAAACAGAAGAGCTCCGTAGATTGTATATATATAGAAAAGAGCTTCCGGCAACGGAAGTACTCACAGAATAAACAACACGACTCAAACCAGAATTTATGAAAGCTTTAAAGACACTCTGTTCTGCCGCATTGGCAGCTTGCCTGTTGCTCGCAACAAGTTGCAGCAGTATGACAAATCTTGGTAAAGGCGCAGCAATAGGCGGTGGCGGCGGCGCAGCCGCAGGTGCCGGCATAGGAGCCCTGATAAACGGAGGCAAAGGCGCAGCTATAGGCAGTGCAATCGGCGCGGCAGTAGGAGCCGGCGCAGGTATGCTCATCGGCAAGAAGATGGACAAGCAGAAGGCTGAACTCGAGGCCCAACTTCAGAATACAGCCACAGTAGACACTGTGACCGACACAAACGGCCTGACCGCCATACGCGTGACATTTGACGGAGGTATCCTCTTCCCCACCAACGGCACAACCCTGAGCCAGAGCGCCCGCAAGGATCTGACCAAGTTTGCAGCATCGCTGCTGGCCAACCCTGACACGGATGTACGCATATACGGTTTCACAGACAACACCGGCTCGATGGCAGTAAACACACGAGTAGCGAACGGACGCGCAGAGGCAGTGTACACATATCTGCTTGACAGCGGTATACCGGCATCGCGTCTGTATGCGGAGGGCCGCCCGATGACAGACTATGTAGCATCGAACGCCACAGAGGCCGGACGCGCACAGAACCGCCGCGTAGAGATATACATCATGGCCAACAAAGCTATGATAGAGAAGGCAGAAAACGGAACACTGCAATAAATAAAAAACAGACCTGATATACGGCCGCCCTGAAGCATAAGCTTGAGTGCGGCCGATTTTTTCAGACCGGACATGAAACGGATCCTTACAATCATTACCATCATTCTGACAATAACAAGCTCCACCATGGCCCAGGCACTGACCCAACACAAGGGGGAGGTGGAGAACGGCTACAACTTCTGGCTGTATAATCCAGACAGCATAGTGGCCAACGAGACGGAGCCAAAACCAGTGATAATATTTCTGCACGGGGCAAGCCTGTGCGGAAATAATCTTGACAAGGTAAAAACCTACGGCACCATAGACGCCATTCAGAAGGGGCGCAAACTTGACGCATATGTGATAGCGCCTCAGAATCCGGGCGGATCATGGAATCCGGAAAAGGTGATGAATGTGCTGGACTATGTGAGCGATGAGCACAACATAGACTATGACCGGGTATATGTGGCCGGAATGAGCCTTGGCGGATTCGGGACGATAGATGTGGCGGCAACCTACCCTGACCGGATAGCGGCCGCGATAGCCATGTGCGGCGGAGGAACGGTGGCCGATCTGTCGGGACTATGCGAAGTGCCGCTATGGATAATCCACGGCACGGCAGACAGAGCTGTAGGAGTGGGACAGAGCGACAAGGTTGTGGAGGAGATAAGGAATGCCGACGAGGAGGCTCCAAGGCTGGTGTATGACCGGGTAAAGGGCTGGACGCACGGGACACCGGCGCGTCTGTTCTATCTGCCGGAAACATACGAATGGCTGATGGGCCACACGCTCAAGGATCCGACACGGTCGATAAATGATACATTCAAACTGAACAATGAGCTGCTCAGTAACGCCTACAAAGGGCTGCGCAGCACGGGATCGAAGAAGAAAACAAAGCGACGCGCACCCAAACGTGCCCGCAAGATATAAAAAAGGAATTCCGGCGCATGGAGCGAATCGCTCCATGCGCCGGAATCAGTATTTCAGTAGTGTCGCAGGATATCAGCTGATGATGCCGTCGCGCCGCAGGAGTGCCTCGATGCCGGCGTCGTGGCCGCGGAAGTTGCGGTAGAGGACGGCGGGATCGTCGGATCCTCCGCGCTCAAGAATGTTGTGACGGAAGGATGAGGCGGCGGCGTGATCGATTGTGCCGGCGGTATGGTCGACAAGTGCGTCGAAGGCATCGGCGGCCAACACTTCGGCCCACTTGTAGGAGTAGTAGCCCGCGGCATATCCGCCGGCAAATATATGGCTGAACTGGGGAGATATGGCTGTACCCTCGGGTTCGTCGAATATTCTTACGGGAGCGGTGGCCGCACGCTCGAACGCGACAGGGTCGGCCGCTGCCTGAGCGGCTTCGGCTTCGGTGGCGATGGTGTGCCATGCCATATCGAGGAAACCGAATCCAAGCTGGCGCATACACTGGTAGGCGGCTCCGAATGTCTGGGACCGGCGCCAAGCCTCCACGTAGTCGGCAGGGACCGGCTGACCGGTGGCGTAATGACGGGCCGCCTCGTCAAGAAACTCGGGACGGGTGGCAAAGCCTTCGTTCATCTGTGAGGGCAACTCAACGAAGTCGCGGCGCACGGATGTGCCGGAGGTGGATGAGTATTTACAACGGCTAAGGAGGCCGTGAAGCGCATGTCCGAATTCGTGGAAAAGTGTCTCCACCTCGCGCGGGCGCAAGAGGGCTGGCCGATCTGCGGCAGGGGGAGCGAAATTGGTGACGATGGTGATATGGGGGCGCAGGTCGCGGGCAGAAGCATCGATGTGCTGCGGGCGGAATTCGGTCATCCAGGCACCCGGGCGCTTTGTGTCGCGGGTGTAGAAGTCCATATAGAGGAGGCCGATATAGCTGCCGTCGGCATCGTTGACCTGGTAGACGCGGACATCATCATGATAGCGGTCGATATCCTCGCGCAACACGAACCGGAGACCATAGAGCTTACCGGCTACACCAAGCATAGAGCTGACAACACGGTCGAGCGGGAGATATGGGCGCAGGGCTTCCTCGTCGAAGCTGTAGCGCTCCTTGCGGAGGCGGTCGGCGTAGTAGGAGTAGTCCCACGGCTGAAGCTGATGGCCGGCAATGGCCGTAAGTTCGGCCAGCTCGCGGTCGAGAGGCTTGCGATAGGCTTCGCGCAACTCATTGAGCAGCCGCATAACGGCCTGTGGGGTATGGGCCATGTTGCGGTCGACAATGAGGGAGGCGGCGTCGGGAAATCCGAGCAGCGCGGCACGCTCGCGGCGCAGGGCGGCGATACGGGAGAGTATCTTCATGTTGTCGCGCGGTCCGCCTATGTTACGGCTGCAGTAGGCCATGTAGAACTTGCGGCGCACATCACGGTTGACGGCGCTCTTCATGACGGCCATATATGTAGGCTGATCAAGGCCGAAGCGGAGGGTATCGGGGCCGAGCCCGGCGGCGGCAGCAGCGGAGGCCGCAGGCCCGGTAAGTTCGTCGGATATGCCTTCGGCAAGGTTGACGGGGATGTCGACCTTGCGGTCGTTGAGCTCGGAAAGCACATTGTTGGCAAACTTTGTGGTGAGCTCGGAGAGTTCGCGCGAGATCTGCTTCATGCGCCGGCGGTCGTCGCCCTGGAGCAAGGCACCGTTGCGCTCGAAGGAGAAATAGCGATTTTCGAGGAGCATCATGTCCTCGCGGTCAAGATGAAGGAGATGACGGTTGTCGTAGACGGTGCGGACACGCTCCCACAATTCAGCGTTGAGAGCTATGGCCATAGAAAACTCGGAGAGCTTGGGGCTTATGCGCTCCTCAATTTCCATCATAGCGGGTGTGCTCATGGCTGAAGAGAGGGGGTCGAAGGCGTAGAGGACACGGTCGAGGTCGGCGCCGACTCTCTCAAGGGCCAGAATGGTATTGTCCATGTCGGGGGCGGCGGGATTGCCGGCGATCGCATCGATCTCGGCCAATGCTTTTTCTATTCCACGCTCAATGGCCGGCTCGTACATATCGGCAGTGATACGACTGAAGGGGATGGAGCCGTCGGGGGTGTCTTTGAAGTCTTCAAAAAATATGTTTTCTGTCATGATGATGATAATGCTGATACAGGCGTTGGAAGGTTGATGGTCAGTCTTCTATGCCCCGGGCAATGCGGCGGGCACGGTCGGCCACAATGTCGATCGACACAGGGGGGACACCTTTTTTCTCGAGCACAATGCGGTCGTGGGCCAGCTCGGACTCGAACCGGTCGATATCGTAATTGTAGTCGGCAATGGCCGATGCATAGTGCTGTGCGGCCTCGGCGTAACGGCAGAAGATCATGTCGAGATGACCGAGGTTGAGGAGGTCGGAGGGCGTGTATCCACCGGGGAGCTTGCCGAGATTGTCGTAGGCCTCGCGGCAGCGTTCGTACTCACCGGCCATGAGGAGGCACCAGGCGATGAGCCTCATGGTCTTCTCGCCGTGGCGGAGGTAGTCGGCCTTGTAGTAGAGAGCCAGGGCTTCCTTGTAGCTTCCGGATTCGAGCAAGGCTCCGGCAAGGGCGAGCATGGTGGAGATGTCCTCGCCGTCGATATCGTAGGCCCGCTTGAGATAGCCGACGGCCTCGGCGCTACGGCCGGAGGCGCGCAGGAGGGAGGCGATGCGGCGCAATGTCCAGAGGCTGTCGCCACGCAGGAGGTCGCTGTTCTGATACATTTCGAGGGCACCGTCGAGATTGCCGCCGCGCTGCATGGCATAGCCGATCTTCTGGAACAATTCGGGGGTGGGGAAGCCGTTGGCGGCAACTTCGCGGAGCAGGGGCAGGGCTTCGGCGTAGTGGCCTCGCTTGAAGAAGAATTCGCCGGTCATGAGCGCCAAGTCGGTGTCGCCGGTGAAAAGGGAGCGCAAGGTGGGGTTGTCGAGTGGCATGCCTATCCTGACAAATGGATCCTTGAACTCGCCCTTGCGCCGGTAGAGCTTGAAGAAGCGGTAGAGGTCCTGAATATAACGGCGGACAATGCCAACGCGCTCTTTCAAGGCAGCGTCGAGCTGTGCGCGGGCCTCTTCGTTGATCATTTCGGCCTGTTCCTCGAGCCCGCTGAGCATATTGGAGAAGCCAACGCCACCCATGTGGCCCGTGAGCAGGAGTAGGGAGAACTTATCGCTGTCGCAGAACATGGGCATGGACTCCACAAGTCGCGAGAGGCGCTCCACCGCCTTGTCGCCAGCCTTGCGCACAATGGAGTGGGAGGCGTGGAAGGGCATGAACCAGTTGGAGGGGTCGTTGAAAAAGGGGAAAGTCTTGAGGGCTGCAAAGGTAGACATCATGACGTCGGCACCCTCCATCTGGAGATCGTTCATCTCGCGCAATTTGTCGGCGAGGGCAGAATTGCCCATCATTTTCTCCCATTCGGGATTTTCCTCGATGGAGGCCAGGTCGAGGTATGCGCCCTCGGCATCGCGTGTGAGCTCGCTGATGCGGCGGTCGATCTCGGGCTTGAGCTTCATGAGCTCGGGGATGACCTCGTCGGTCATCTTGCGGCGTATGCGCTCGGTGTCGTACGCACCTGCAATCTGGCTGATGACAAGCTTAAGATCTTTGGAGCGGCGGGAGGTGTCGTCGTGGCCGGCCCATTCGGCAAAGTCGATGTGGTATTTGTCGCCAGCAAGGCCAAGGAGCACAGCCGCAGAGAGCGCCGTGAGGGAAAGTTCGCTGTTGTCGTTGGCCATGTATGCCTCGAGAAGCATCTCCATGCGGCGATCGTCGGTCCAGTCCATGCCACCAAGCATGATTGCGGAGAGGAGCAACCGGCGGGCGTGGAGCGGGAGGAGAGACTGGGACTGAATGACGTTTGACCGGATTGCTTCGGCATCGGCGTCGGTAATGGGATAGGTGATCCAAAGCCGGTTGAACAGGCGTGACTCAAGGCTCTCCAGGGTGACGGGATCGGTGTCGGCGTCTACGGCCTGCCGGTACTGGGAGAGGAGAGTTGCCAGAGTGTCGTCGGGTCTTGTGCGCTCGAAGCGAAGGGTTGAGTAGTAGAGAGTGGGCGTGTCGACAGCCTTGGCCTCGCGCAACATAATGTCGCCGATCTCAATGGCCTCGCGGCCGAGGGATGCATATCGTTGCTCACGGGTGTCATCGCGTCCGCCGGTCATGGCATAGTCGCTCATGAGCTTGTAGTTTTCACGGCTGCGGCGCAGTTTTTCGCGCACAGGCCAGGGGGCCTTGACCAGAGCGGCAATTTCATCCAGGCGGTCGTAGGCATCGTCAAGGCGGCCTTGCCGGACGGACTTGGCCATCGAGTCGAGGCGCTGTTGTATATCTTTTATATCCACGGTTCTATTGTTTATAGCGTATGTCAACACTTGAATAACAAGTTACACCGGATAAAGGTACAAAAACCGTGCCAGCTTTTAGCGAGATTGTCACAGGCATAGGATATTTCAGCAAAAAAGAGCGTGACGACCGATAGAGGCCGTCACGCTGTATGAGGGACAAATGATGTATCAGCGGGGAAGATTGCAGTGCATCAGGCGGCCGTCGTTGTCGCGGAGATGCATTCCGTTGCCCTCGCAGTAGCGCCACATATTGCAATCGGCGCACTTGCCGGTTTTCATCCAGCTCCGGTCTCTGAAGGGTTGGTAACGGTTTTGCCAGACGTCCCAGAAATCATCATTGTAGATGTTGCCCTGGTTGTAGTTTGCCCGGATGCTCGGACACGCGCCTATGGAACCGTCGATCAGCACGGAGCCAACCGATACACCGGCCTCGCAAGAGTAGAAGTAATCACGGACGTCACCCTCATAGTTGCCCATGAATCCTTCGCAGCAATATGAGGCTTTGATGACGCCCTGACGGCGGGTATCGATGATAAATGACATCAGGCGCTTCAGCTGGTCCTGGGTGAGCTCGAAGTCCTCGCTTTTGGCGCGGCCGGCGGGAAAGACGGTGAATAGTCTCCATGCTTTCACGCCGGCATCGATGAGGAGCTGGCGTATCTGTTCGAGCGAGCCGAGAGTGCGGGGATTCACACAGGTCACTACGTCGAAATTGACCGATGGCTCTGCCGCAACCATGCGGATAGCGGCCAATGCCCTCTGGAATGAGAGTTTGTTTCCGCGCATCCAGTTGTGGTCATCCTCGAGGCCGTCGAGACTAATTGTCATGGAATGTATGCCGGCACGGAGGAGGCTGTCAAAACGGCTTTTAGTGAGAGCCAGTCCGTTGGTGACAATGCCCCAGGGGTATTCCCGCTTGTAAAGGGCGAGCCCCACCTCTTCAAGGTCCTTGCGCATCAGCGGCTCTCCGCCGGTTATGACTATGCTGAGGCGGTGGTTGTCGACATGCGGAGTCAGCGAGTCGATCACCCGGAGGAAATCTTCCTTAGGCATGTCGGGATGATCGACGGTGGTCTTGCAATCGCTGCCGCAATGACGGCAGCTGAGATTGCAACGGTGGGTACACTCCCAGAACAGCTGTCTCAGCGGATGCTCGTCCCGTCGTAGCTTCATCTGCTTTCTGTGAAGCTCCAGCGCCAGCCTGCGCCGTAAATCCAGGGCGCTCATTGCTTCTTCTTGAGAGTGAAGTCGACCACGCCTTCGTAGGAGCCTATGAGCCAGGAGTCATTGGGGTCGCTGGCTTTTTTATATTCTACCACCAACTCTGTCGAGTCTGCTGCAAGATCAGTATTCTCGGGTGTACATATCACGCGCACAAAGTTCGTCGTACTACTGGCAACGAGCCTATACGTGCCATCCTGTTTTGTAAACACATCATCGTTTACGTCATCGTCCGGATCACGGGCACCCATATCATAGGAATATTCACCATCTTCTGTCTTTCTAATTGTCTTGATGGTGATTTGGGCATTCACTACTGAGTTGCCATCGGTGTCGACAACCTTGCCCTTCAGTTCGAACTTGCTATACGGCTGGCCGTACATACAAATTATCTCATTCTCATCATCATTACTGCACGATGAGAAGCCGAGAAGTGATATGATGACACCCAGCATAGCCGAAAGCCATTTCTTGAGATTGATTTCTTTTCCCATTGTCTGCATGTTGTTATCTGATTATAAAAAGGTTTATTTCTTTTTGAGTACAAAATTGACTACCCCTTCATAGGAGCCTTCATACCAGTCATCCTTTTTTCCTTTTTTCTTGGTATAGGTCACTTGTATGTCTGTAGAGTCGGCGGCGAGATCGGTATTTTCGGGGGTACATATCACCCTGATCTCGTCTAAATACGGTGACGCGGCAAGCACATATTCACCCCGGACATTTGTAAATGAACCCTTACGCTTGTCACCATTTGTAGGATCCCAGCTGTAGACGGGCATATACTGACCTGCTAAATCGCCATGCTCATATTTCTGCTTTATCGTGATTGAAGCATTCTCCACCGGGTTGCCGTCGGTATCTGTCACGCTGCCTTTCAGTTCAAACTCAGTGTACGGGCTGCCATACATATCAGCATGTTCATCGCACGAAGAGAAGCCGAGCAGCGATATGATCACGCCCAGCATAGCCGAAAGCCATTTCTTGAGGTTGGTTGCTTTTTCCATTGTAGTGTGCTGTTTGTTATTGGTTGTAGATTAATAGGTTTTGATTTTGCAAATATAATATTTGAAAAGCACCTTTTGCAAATTTTTTCATAATTATTTTCAAACTTTTTTCACCTTTCGGGCAAACCGTGGCGTATGTCTGCGGAATTTCTTAAATTTGCACAAATTTAGTTGCAAACTATACCCATTTCATATATGTCAGAGAATACCTCATCTACAAATAGTGACCGCGAGATTGTGCTCAGTGGAATCCGTGCCACCGGCAATCTGCATCTGGGCAACTATTTCGGCGCATTGAGCAAATTTGTACGCATGCAGAATGAAGCTGTATACGAACCGCTCTTCTTCATTGCCGATCTACATGCCCTCACAACCAATCCCGATCCCAACCAGCTCCACGACAACGTGCGCAATATCGTTGCCGAATATCTTGCAGCAGGTCTTGACCCGGAAAAATCAACAATTTTTGTGCAGAGCGATGTCCCCGAAGTTTCGGAGCTATATCTGCTTCTGAACATGCACGTAGGCATAGGTGAATTGATGCGCACTGCCTCATTCAAGGACAAGGCCCGCAAGCAGCTTGGCATCAAGGTCAACAATGACGACAGTGATAATGATGTCGATATAGAGCGTCAGATAGTGGGTAACGAGACCAACAGCAAGCGCGTAAACGCCGGTCTCCTCACATATCCTACACTGATGGCTGTCGATATCCTCATACAGAAAGCGACCAAAGTACCCGTTGGAAAAGACCAGGAGCAACATCTTGAACTGACCCGCAGGTTTGCACGTCGCTTCAACAGCTTCTATGGTGTTGATCTGTTCCCCGAACCCCAGAACTTCGACTTTGGCGGTGCGCCGATCAAGGTGCCAGGTCTCGATGGTTCAGGCAAGATGGGCAAGAGCGAAGGCAATTGCATCTATCTCATTGACGATGAGAAGACTCTCCGCAAGAAAGTGATGAGAGCTGTGACAGATGAAGGCCCGAAAGAGCCCAATCAGCCCATCTCGCAACCGGTGGCCAACCTGCTCACTCTCATGGAACTGACTTCCGCTCCCGAAGTGGTGCAGCAATATCGCGATGCATATGCGGACTGCTCGATACGCTACGGCGATATGAAGAAGCAGCTCGCCGAAGATATACTCAAGATCACCCTGCCGATACGCGAGCGCATCATCGACATCAAGAACGACGACGCATATCTCGGACGCGTAATCCGCGAAGGCGGTGAGAAAGCACGCGAGCGTGCTGCCAAGACTCTCCGCGAGGCCCGTGAGATCATGGGCATCCGCAAGTTCTATTGATCTTTCCAGATAAGACACAGCATAAAAGGATCCGGGCGGCAGATGATCATCTGCCGCCCGGATCCTTTTATGTATCTGAGTAAATATCAATCGAATATATGGCGCAACTTTGAGAATATACGCGACTTAACCGATTCGCTCGGCTTCATGTTCGGCTGATCCTGCATCGACTCAAATGCCTTCTTTTCGGCTTCGTTTATAGTCTCCGGGATGTAGACCATCACGTTGACCAGCTCATCGCCGGGAGCGCCACCGTCACCCGAAGGTATGCCTTTGCCTCTGAGACGGAGCACCTTGCCGGGCTGCGTACCCGGAGCAATCTTCAGGCGTGCACGTCCGGTGAGGGTCGGCACCTCAACCGATCCGCCGAGTACTGCGGTAGGTATGTCGAGCATCAGGTTGTAGATCACGTCATTACCGTCGCGTATGAGTTCCGGATGCTTAACCTCCTCAATCACTACAAGCAGATCGCCGTTTACGCCACCGTGGATAGCGGCATTGCCCCGGCCCTGGAGTGTCAGGACATCACCACCGTTAACTCCGGCAGGTATTCTGAACGACACTGTGACATCCTCTTTCCTCACGCCCTCTCCGTGACAGTGAGGACACTTCTCGCTGATGATCTTACCCTCGCCCTGACAGGTGGGACATACGGTCTGGCTCTGCGCCGGACCGAATATCGACTGCACCTCACGGATTACAGAACCTGTTCCATGACAGGTGGGACAGGTAGAGAACGCCGTACCGTCTTTGGCTCCCGTACCGTTACAGGTGGGATCCTTCACGAAGGTAGGGATCTTAAGTGTCTTCTCAACACCTGTGGCTATCTCTGCAAGAGTCATCTTGATGGTGATACGCAGATCCGTACCACGTCGCTGCGGCTTGCGGGCGCGACGTCCGCTACCATAGGCACCGGCACTGCCAAAGCCACCCATATCGCCGTGACCACCGAATATATCGCCGAACTGGCTGAAAATATCTTCCATAGTCCAGGCCCGGCCACCGCCGAATCCACCGAATCCGGCTCCTCCGCCACCAGGGAATCCCTGCGGCCCCATGTTATGGCCGAACTGGTCATATTTGGCACGCTTATCGGCATCGCTGAGCACATCATAAGCCTCAGCCGCCTCCTTAAACTTATCTTCGGCATCCTTATCACCCGGATTTCTGTCCGGATGATACTTAAGGGCAAGCTTACGGTAAGCCTTCTTTATCTCATCTTCCGAAGCACTGCGGTCGACACCGAGCACTTCGTAGTAATCTCTCTTATCCATATTTCCGTGCTACTGAATTTACTGACCCACAGCGACCTTAGCGTGGCGAAGCACCTTGTCGTTGATCATATATCCTTTGGCAAGAGTATCGATCACCTTGCCTTTCTGAGCCTCGTCGCCGGTCGGAACCATCGCTATGGCCTCGTGCTGATCGGGATCGAACGGCGCACCGGTCGACTCCATTGCCTTGACTCCGTTCTGCTCAAGATACTTTATCAATTTATTGTATATCAGCTCCATGCCATCGAGTATGGCCTGCGAGTTGTCGGTTGAGCGTGCTGCTTCCAGACCGCGTTCAAAGTCGTCGACTATCGGCAGAAGACCCTTGAATGCCGACTCAGCCGCATTCTTTATAATATCGGTCTTCTCCTTAAGGGTGCGTTTGCGGAAATTGTCGAACTCGGCCATAAGGAACAGATACTCTTTCTTTTCCTTCTCAAGACTGGCCTTTGTCTTGCCAAGCTCTTCGGCAAGCTTGTTGATTTCGTCCATTTCCTGATTTTCTATATCTTCAGCGCTTTCATTTTCGTCGGCTGCCTCAGGAACATTATCAAAAACCTCGTCGGGAGTGATATCTTCCTGACGACCGCCATTTTTCTTATTCTTATCCATATATGGTGTCTTTTTTTAATTCAATGTTATAAATAGTGAGAGACGTCTGGTATAGACATTGCAAAAACATTGCCAAACCATAGCGGTTTCATACTCATAACAACCAAACGTCTCATAGCGTTCAGTTTACAGCCGCACATCCCGCAAAGGTGTCACATCCTTCGAGCGATGATGCCACAGCGTCTGCCATTTTGGCAGATGCAAACAGTCCTATGACCGCCGCTCCCGATCCTGTCATGGCAGAATATGCGGCCCCACCGGCTATCATGGCGTCTTTGATCCGGGCTATAGCGTCATGCAATGGTAAGATTGAATCTTCAAAATCGTTGTGTACCCCCAGGCTCTCCCATTCTGCGACAGGATGCGACAGCAGTTCCGTCAACCGGCCATCCGACGGCTTCGGTTTAACCCCGGCATAAGCCTCCTTGGTAGAGACTGCCACCTGAGGTTTGGCAATGAGCAGTGTCATTTCCGACAAGGGACAGATATCCGCACGACTCATTTCGGTGCCTGTTCCCACGCACAGCATCGGCTCATTATATATAAAGAACGGGCAGTCGGAGCCAATACCGGCAGCGATCTCAGCCAGACCGGCCTTGTCAAACCCAAGATCGAACATGGCGTTAAGGCCTATCAGCGTAAACGCCGCATCGGCCGACCCGCCGCCGAGACCGGCACCATCGGGTATCACCTTGCGCAGGAATATATCGACCGGCGGCAACGGTACCCTGTCGGCCAATGCCCGGTAGGCCCGCATCACCAGATTCTTTTCCGGAGGGCAATCCACTGCCCGGCCCGTCACGGTCAAAGTTGTCGTGCCCGATGCCGACGGCACAATCTCGAGCACATCGCACCATCCGGCCGGTATCATCACTGTCTCTATATCATGGTAACCATCCGGACGCCGGCGCGTGACACGCAGTCCCAGATTCACCTTGCAGTTGGGGAAAAGTAGCATTACGTTTATACTTGAATTTGAATGATAGCGATTACGAAGGTACGAAGTTTTTTTGTAATTTTGTTCCCCACTACCGTAATATAAGAGACAGAACCATGCCCATAGACAATCAACCACGCTCATACTCAGGCTCAGGTAAACGCCAGCCGGGCAAAAACGACCTTTATGAATTTGGCGGCCGCACTCAGCCAAGCGATACCGATCTTGAGGAAGCCGTGCTCGGTGCATTGATGCTTGAGAAGGATGCCTATACCGGTGTGTGCGACATTCTGAAGCCCGAATGCTTCTACGAGCCGCGCAACCGCAAGATATACGAGGCCATCCAGCATCTTGGAGCATCACAGCGCCCTATCGACATGCTGACTGTCACTGAGCAACTCCGCGCCGATGGAAATCTTGATGATGTGGGGGGCCCGGCTTTTGTGTCGGCTCTGACTATGCGCATAGCTTCGGGTGCCAACGTAGAATATCACGCACGCATAGTCGCTCAGAAATATCTCGCGCGCGAGCTTATATCGTTTGCAGCCGAAATTGAGAAAAAAGCATTCGACCAGAGCAACGACGTCGACGATCTGCTTCAGGAAGCCGAAGGTCGACTGTTCGAGATATCGCAGCGCAACGTAAAAAAAGATGTGACCCAGATCGACCCTGTCATCGGACAGGCTATCGAACAGATACAGTCGGCGGCAAACCGTGCCACAGGCCTCAGCGGACTCGAGTCGGGATTCCATGAACTCGACAAACTGACTTCGGGATGGCAGAACTCCGATCTTATAATCATAGCCGCCCGTCCTGCCATGGGTAAGACCGCCTTTGTACTCTCCATGGCAAAAAACATGGCTGTCAACTACAATACCCCCGTTGCTATATTCTCGCTTGAGATGTCAAACCTGCAGCTCGTCAACCGTCTTATAAGCAACGTGTGTGAGCTCGAGAGCGAAAAAATAAAAAGCGGACAGCTGCAACCGGTAGAGTGGGATCAGCTGATGGCTCGCATCAAGGAGCTCTACGGTGCCCACCTGTTTATTGATGACACCCCCTCGCTATCGATCTTCGAGCTACGTACAAAGGCACGCCGCCTTGTGCGTGAACACAATGTGAGGATCATGATAATCGACTACCTCCAGCTCATGAATGCCTCAGGCATGAAGTTCGGCTCGCGTGAGCAGGAAGTAAGTATGATCTCCCGATCGCTCAAACAGCTTGCCAAGGAGCTTAACATACCTATCATAGCGCTGTCGCAGCTAAACCGATCGGTAGAAAACCGTGGTGATTCGAAGGAAGGCAAACGTCCGCAACTCTCCGACCTGCGTGAGAGTGGTGCTATCGAGCAGGATGCCGACATTGTCTGCTTCATACACCGTCCGGAGTACTATCTGCGGTCGGACACCGACGCCTCGGGCAACGACATACGCGGTCTGGCTGAATTCATAGTAGCGAAACACCGTAGCGGACGTGTGGATGACGTTAAGATGAGATTCCGCGCCAAGTATGCCCGCTTCGAAAACTGGGATGAAGAACCCGCTGTAGGCATCGGATCGGTAAGCTCAAGGATATCCACAACCGACTTCAGCAGCGACCCGGCTATGGGCAATATGGACGGCGGCGCAGATTTTTTGATGTCGGCAGGGACTTCCGACGTGCCGTTTTGATGCAAGTATCCATCTGACCTACAACTAATTGCAAATTCATGACAAAATTTTTGGGCTGTTTATGTGAAATTTAATAAAACTTTTTTCTCACGACCCGTGTTAGAAGAGTATAAAAACGAAACAAAACAAACCCAACTATTTAGTTATGAAAAAAGCATTATTAATGATTGCCCTCCTGCTTGGTATAAGCTCGACGGTTTTCGCACAGAACATCAACAAGAATGAAGCCAAACAACTCAAGGCTTTCTTGACTCAGGTAGCAGAAAACGGTAATACAAACGCTCAGGTTCTGCAAGTTTCAGATCTCGGTGCCATCGCTTCTATCCCCGGCATAACAGTTGAAGGCGGTCATGTAACTGCCATCGAATGGAAGGACAAGAAGCTCGCCGGTTCTCTCGATCTCTCAGGCTTCACCGCTCTTCAGAAAGTTGATATATCGCGTAACGATATCACCGGCTTGAATGTTGAAGGTGACGCTGCCCTCTACGAGCTCAACTGCTCACGCAACAAGCTCTCCGACCTCAACATTGCCGGCTGTACAGCTCTTCAGACTGTCAAGGCTTACAAGAACCGCTTGACCGACCTCAACGTCGAAGGCACAACCTCGCTGAAGAACCTTAACGTATCAGGCAACCTCTTCGTTGAGCTCAATGTTGCCAACAGCCCCACTCTTACCACCCTCAACTGTCAGGGTTGCCACATTGAAAGCCTGATGGTAAGCGGTTGCACAAGCTTGAAGAACCTCTACTGCGGTTACAATAAGCTGACCTCACTTAACCTCTTCGGTACCACCGGCCTGGTTAACCTCAACATCGACTCTAACGACATCACTACCCTCTACATCCAGAGCCTGCCCAGCCTGAGCACTTTCCTCTGCACAGACAACAACATGACTTCGCTCGGCGTAAAGGATTGTCAGAACCTTCTCGACCTGGTTTGCTCTTACAACGATCTTACCACTCTCGACATCAGCGATTGCCCCAACGTTCAGTACATCGACTGCTCGTATAACGATCTGACCACTCTGTCGCTTACTAACCTCACTTTCCTGCAGCGTCTGCTCTGTAACAACAACCAGCTGACAATGCTCGACCTGAGCTTCGACAGCCAGCTCACCTACGTCAACTGCCGCAGCAACCAGATCACCGATCTCCGCACTATGGGTTGCGACCGCCTCGGAATGCTCGCTTGCCAGTGGTTTGAATAATACTACAGACAGCTATAACCAAGATTCAAAGATCATATAAATAACTAATTAGTCGAGCCCCGGTCTCATCTATCATGAGGCCGGGGTTTGACTATATTGCTACATTGCCGCCGACATAATAAAGAACCGGGCCTCTGTATTCAAGAGGCCCGGTTCATATATCATCTGGATCTGTTGTCCGTCTTTATTGACCGACTGTATCAATCGGCGTAACTCTGAGGGAGGCGACGGCAGTTGTAGCCGGAGGCCATGATCTCGCCGTATGCTCCTGCACTTCTGAGAGCAAGCAGATCGCCACGGTGCGTTACGGGCAGCTCGACATCCTTGTCGAATGTGTCGGATGACTCGCATATCGGTCCAACTACATCGTAGGTTTCCATAGGCGATCCCGGAGCCGCGCTTATATTCTCGATTTCGTGGTGAGCCTGATAGAGAGCGGGACGGATAAGCTCTGTAAACCCTGCATCAACGATGGCAAACTGCTTGGCAAGGCCTTTCTTGACGTAGAGAACACGTGTGATGAGCGAACCGCACTGCCCTACCACACTACGGCCGAGCTCGAAGTGAACGCTCTGGCCTTCGCGTAGCTTCAGCCCATTGTTGAATGTATCGAAATATCCCTTGAAGTCGGAAATAGGATTCTTATCCGGATTATCGTAGTCTATTCCGAGGCCGCCGCCGACATTGATCGACTTGATAGCTATACCCTCTTTCTCAAATTCATCCTGCATCTGGTTGATCGTGTCACAGAGCATACGGTATGGCTCCATGTCGGTAAGCTGGGAACCGATATGGAAATGCAGCCCCATGAACTCTACACCGGGCAACTCGATAGCCCTGCGCACCACGGGCATAAGCAGTTCGCGCGATATACCGAATTTATTCTCGCTGAGACCGGTGGTGATATAGTGATGGGTATGTGCGTCTATGTTTGGGTTGACGCGCAATGCTATTCTGGCAACCTTTCCGGCTTTGACGGCGAGATCGCTGATCACCTCCAGCTCAGGCAGGCTCTCTACATTGAAGCAGGCGATACCGGCATTGAGGGCCATGTTGATCTCATTGTCATTCTTGCCCACTCCGGCAAACACGATCGTGTCGGGTGCGAATCCACACTCAATGGCACGCTCGATCTCACCGCCGCTCACTGCATCGATACCGAGACCCGCACGGCAGATCTGGTCGAGCACCAATGGATTGGCATTGGCCTTTACAGCATAGTGAACGGAAAATGCACTGTTTACGGCGGCCGTCTCCTTGATCACATCGAGTGTACGGCGCAAAAGTGCAAGATCGTAATAATAGAAAGGTGTAGGTCTATTGATAAACTTGTCTATCGGAAACATATAAGTACGGAATAAAAAAACAGACACGACTATCCGGACGGCCGTCGTGGCTCCGGAATAGTCGTGCCGCTGCAAATATCATTTGAATATGTTCTCGCTCAGCAAACGCAGGGCGCGGACTTTGTCCTCTTTTCTTATGAGAAGCGAAATGTTGTAGTTGCTGCCGCCGTAGCTTATCATGCGGACAGGCACATCGCGGAGAGCATTCACAACCGCAGCCTCAAAACCGCAGTTCTGCCACTCGAGATTGCCTACCACACATATTATGACCATATCGCGGTCGACAGTGACAGTGCCAAACTTGCGCAGGTCATCGAGGATATGATTGAGATTGCGCTCATTGTCGACAGTCACCGACACTCCTACCTCGCTGGTCACGATCATGTCGATCGATGTGCGGTGGTTTTCGAATATCTCGAATACCTTGCGCAGGAATCCGTAGGCCAGCAGCATACGTCCGCTTTTTATCTTGATGGCGGTGATGTTGTCTTTGGCAGCCACAGCCTTTATGCCGCCCTTGGACACGGTGTTGCAGATCAGGGTACCCTCGGCATCAGGCTGCATGGTGTTGAGCAGACGCACCGGTATGTTGTTCAGCTTTGCCGGCAATACACATGTGGGGTGGAGAATCTTGGCTCCGAAGTATGCAAGCTCCGCAGCCTCTTCGAAATGAAGTCTGTGCACAGGCTTCGTACCCTCTACAAAACGCGGGTCGTTGTTGTGCATGCCGTCGATGTCCGTCCAGATCTGTATCTCTTCGGCTCCGATAGCAGCACCGATCAACGACGCTGTATAGTCGCTGCCGCCGCGCTGCAGATTGTCGATCTCGCCATAGGCGTTGCGACATATATATCCCTGCGTGAGATAGAGGTCGGCGTCGCCTACGCTTTCAAGCAAGGCCGTAAGTTTAATCCGGATATAATCTGAATCGGGCTCCGCGTTCTTGTCAGTGCGCATGAAGTCGAGAGCTGGAAGCATCTTGACGTTTACCCCCGTCTCTTCAAGATAAAGAGCCATCAGAGCCGTCGACATCAGCTCACCCTGGGCAAGAATCTCGCGCTCCTCAAACAGCGTGAATATCTCCTTGCCGCGCGAACGTATGAAGTCGAAGTTGGCCGACAACGCCTCGCGTGCGCGGGCTTTGAAGGCCTCGTTGTCAAACAACTCGTTGATCACAGCTTCATATTTGGCCTGAAGCTTGTTGACTGTTTCCTTGGCACCAGCCACGTTTTTCTTGTAGAGATAATCAGCAATCTCCACGAGGGTGTTGGTTGTGCCTGACATGGCCGACAGAACAATGATGTTCTTTCCGCGCTCTGTGATGAGCCCGGCGACGTCCCTGATTCTTTTGGCGGTTCCCACTGAGGTACCGCCGAACTTCAATACTTTCATCTATTGGACTGGTAAACGAATGGTGCGTTAATATGGTCGCAAAATTACAAAAATAATCTCAACAGATTAGGATATAATGCAACAAAATTATCACAATCTATAACCAATTGAGAAAGAATAGCCGAAATTATGGATATTTGGGCAAATTATTCCGGAATTGCCTACAATATGAGCTACGTTCTTCAGTCCGAAATCGAGACGGGCACCAACCGACAGACGCTTGCTGAAACGGAGAGATGTGCCCAGATGTATGCCGATGTCCGCGCGTCGGTAGCTGTTGATGAATGTCGAGACTGAATTGTAGTAATGCACCTTGTCTGTGATATGGTTGTTGACAAGCTGTCCGAGCGAGTTGACCTGCGATGAATATATGGACTGATTCTGACGGCCATGGAGTCCATAGCTGTAGAACAGACCGGCATCCACAGTCCATCTCACGCCGTCGACGATATTGAACCGGAACTGGAGATAGACAGGAATATTGGCCACAAGCGTATTGTTGCGCAGGAATATATTGCTTACGCTTGTAGCTTCCTCATTGCTTACCGCCATATCGGCACGGTAGCGCTGCGACAGCAGGTTCAGCTCCGTACCTATACCGAGCCAGTCGCGGATACCGAATACTGCTGACAGACCTGCGCCTGCTGTAAGACCGGCCGATGTGTTCATCTCGGTGATCTCTGGAAAGCATCCCATATAGTTCTCGGTGATTACGCTGCCGCCACCCATTACGCGCGCCTCTACGTCGATAAAGTCGGGTGCAGGCCCGAAATCGATGAATTCTCTGGCACTTGATAATGTAGGGAACACCATTGCAGCTATGATAAGCCATACACGGCAGAAATGTGTCATAGGTTCAAGAATGAAATTTTGAGACAAATGGATAATTAACGATTCAAAATTATACAAATTATTTTGAAAACTCACCAAGGCCGATTAACTTTGTCAAAAATTTAGGGCCATATCTCGTCCTCGCCTTATACCTTATACCGAGTTTACCAAATTCTAACAAAAAACTGTTTTCCCAGACCTACCCAAATGGTATCCCGTAAAAAAATCTGGATGTCATCACGCGACTATGTGATGATTATATTTGGCATATTTCTGTATGCCTTCGGCTTCTCAGCTTTCATTTTTCCTGAGAAAGTAGTTATCGGCGGATTAGCCGGCTTTGGCACCCTGATATACTTTATCACCGAGAACCTGTTCGGATACGGTGTGCCTGTAGCCATAACACAATACATCACCAACCTGACATTGCTGGCCTTCGCATTTCGCAGTGTAGGCAAACAGTTTGTATGGCGCACGATTTTCGGAGCGACAGTCATCTCGCTGTTCATAGGCATGCTCACACCCATATTCCAGAATAATCCCATCATCCAGGGGCAACCGTTCATGAACGTTGTGATCGGCGGCATACTCTGCGGTATAGGCATAGGCCTGGTTTTCATACACAATGGATCGACAGGTGGCACGGATATAGTCGCCGCGATGGTATCGAAAAAGAGCAATACAACCATCGGACGCACAATGCTCTACTGCGATATGTGCATCATCACATCGAGCTTCCTTATTTTCCATCAGCTCGACAAGGTGGTATATGGCTTTGTGGTGCTGGTACTCACTTCCTATTTCTGTGACATGGTGATCAACACCAACCGCCAGGCCGTCCAGTTCACCATCATATCCTCCAAATGGAAAGAGATAGCCGAAGCTATCAATACGGAAGCTCACCGCGGCGTAACCATACTTGACGGTACCGGCTGGTACACCAAACATCCCATCAAGATGCTGCTGGTAGTATGCCGCAAAATAGAGTCTGTCACCATATTCCGCATTGTCAAGAGCATCGATGAAGGCGCTTTCATCACTCAGGCCAATGTAAACGGCGTCTATGGCAAAGGCTTCGACACAATCAAGATTAAAGCCAAAAAGTCGGAACATAGCAAACACCCGTCCTCTCCCCTGCCCGAGCGCAATCCAGAGATAGAGGAAGTGACACTTGCCGATGCCACAGAGCAGGCCATCAACCAATCCACAGCCGAATCAATAAAGGCTTAGTCCAAACTATTATGGCAGACAACTATCTGGAGCGTAGAATGGACGACTATAGGTCGGGCAAACTCGCACCGAAGAACAATACTCAGCGCCGTGCTACATCAGCACGGCGTATTTTTCCATTGGAAAACCGCCGGGTTCTCGTTACGGGAGGAGCCTCCGGAATTGGACGCGAGATAGTACGCGCTTTCCGCGACCAACAGTGCCGTGTGGCCATATTCGACAATAATAATGCCGCCGGAAGCAAAACTGCGCAACAGACAGGCGCACGGTTCTATCCATGCGATCTCGCAGATATTGGCGCACTTGGAAAAATGATCGGCTCGCTGCTCGAGGACTGGGGTGATATCGACATTGTGATCAACAATGCCGCGGAATGCTTATTCAAGCCCCTCGCGGAGACCGACGCATCGGAATTCTCACATACTCTGGCTGTGAATCTCACCGCTCCGTTCGAGATAGCACGGCGGCTGGCTGTACACCGCCTCTCACTCCCGGAAGATAACAGACGTGGAGGACGGATCATCAACATAGCTTCGACACGTGCACTGCAGAGCGAACCCTCGACTGAAGCCTATTCAGCATCAAAAGGTGGGATTCTTGCGCTCACTCACGCGCTTACAGCTTCTCTCGCCCCACTTGGCATAACAGTCAACGCCATAAGCCCCGGATGGATTGAAACAGGCGATCCTGCGTCTCTGCGCGAATGCGACAATCAGTTCCATCAGTCGGGACGGGTAGGACGGCCGGCCGACATAGCACGCGCATGTGTGTTCCTGGCAATGGACGATGCCGATTTCATAAATGGGTCAAATCTTATCATAGATGGAGGTGTCACCCGCAAGATGATCTACCCCGACTGACTGTACGCTGGTCAGTCATCCGCGCCAAACGATTCCGGCGCATGATACTGGTGTTTACCGACAGTTCGGCGTCCGTATGCCACGGCATGTGTTGGACACACATTGTAGCATCCGAGACACAAGGCGCAACGGTCGCCCCACACCGGACGTCCGCGGTCGTCAAGCCTTATGTTGTTCATCGGACATACGCTCACACATCTCCCGCATGATATACAGCTATCCTCCGGATGAAATGGTTTTGGCGACATCATGTGCTTGACAAAAAACGGATAGATGACCCGGCTCTTGATCCACGGACACACACCCCTCACTACATCCGTCACCGGCTCTTCTGTACCTCCTGCTATATATGCCGCTATATCCTTCAGCCTGTCGGCCGCAGCTGCAAGCTTGCCTCCCGCTACATCCCGGCTGTCAGTATCCATGCCGGGCAGCAGCACGTATGTATTTGGCATGGTCACCGAGAAAGCCGATATACACTTGGCACCACGCTTCCCGAGTTCCGCCCGCCACTGACGGTCGGCATAACCTATGTCATCGCCACATGTGCATACCATGTGATGACATACGCCCGCAGGAAAATCAAGATGGCGCATGAACGCCAGCACGATCGGCGGGACTCCCCAACTGTATATCGGGAATACCCACACGATCCGCTTGCATTCGGCTGTAAACATATCTGATCGGGCAACAGTCAGCTCTACGATACTGTCACCTGTCAACTTGCCGAGCCTCTCGGCTGCAAGTCTTGAATTACCATTGCCCGAAAACCAGAGTATCATCTTATTGTTATCTGAGTCGCACCATATCCATATTCGCGGAACGATGCGTCCTGGGCTGAGTGGGCCTTGTAGCGGTGGCGCATCTCCTTGAGAATAGCCTGACGCAACACGCCGTCACCTTTGCCATGTATGAATATTATTTTCCTCCCATGATTGCGCAGATTGGAGTCCATAACCTCACGGAACTTGTCGATCTGATAATTGAGCATGTCGGCCGGTGTTAATCCTCCCGTATTATCCAGTAGCTCAGTAATATGCAGATCAATTACAAGGTCCGATTTGCCGTCATCGCTTATTTTGCGCTTTCTCACCGGAACGCCCTTGCGCTGATCCTCGCGCTTTTTGGCTCGTAATGAGGCATCTATGCTCTGCGAGTACACCTCAAGCGGATTCCTGGCCATGATTTTGTCATCTGTAACCAACGGCAATGCAAGCACATCCTGATCGAAATATGTATTGGCCCGGAAGCAATGCAGCTTGCAGAACTTGGTGGTGTCGAGAGGTGTTTCGAGCGATACCGGGGGCTTGATAGTGAATGACTTATCGCGCTTGAAGGCAATGAATTGCACGCACACCCTGTCCATATCGGCCAGATCCTCACGCTTCACTTCACACAACAGAACCTGCATGTTTGGCTCGATCAATCCGGCATAGCGCGACGTCCATTCTGTCTCAAGATCGCTGCGTGTCAGGTATGTCAGATACAGGAAATAGTTGGAATCATTGACAAGATATGCATCAAACGATGTTGTGCTGATATTCTGACGGTTAAGCGGCTCGTAAGCAAGAACTATATTGAGCCGGTCGCCGGTAGGCGTTTCTTCTACCGGCTCATCAGGTTCAGGCTCTACAATGACCGATACGTGACGGGCGGTAGCCGACTGATCTGGCTGTGGCTCAGACTGTTTGGGACGGCCACCTACAGCCGGACGGTCGGGCGACTTTGCCTTTGCTGCCGAAGCTGCAGAGGCCGCATCCTGAACTATCACACATTCGCGCTGTAGGACAGGCACTTCAAAACCGTCCTCATCTTCCACATAGGCCAGCTGGCCGGATAGTCTGACTACCCGGCCGCCGCCAGTGGTGTTTAGAAAGCGAACAATATCTCCTATATTCATTTGATTGACAGAAATATATAGAAATATTACTTCTTCTGGGCATCAATATCCTTGAGCAGAGTCTCGACTGCAACACGCAGCTGCGCGTCTTCTCCCTCAACCGATTTGACCGGATCGAGAGCTACCTTGATATCAGGCTCAAGCTGAGTATTCTCAAGATAATTGCCTTCTGCCGTCTTGAAACCGATCACAGGCACTCCGAATATCAGGGTAGGATCCTGAAGTGTGATCCAGTTAACACTCGACATTGTTCCGGGGACAGGCATACCGACAAGCTTACCGAGTTTCTTATGCTTGTACACCCATGGCGTACCGTGAGCATTCGAATAGTTTGCTTCGCCGATTATCATGATGCTCGGACGGTTCCAACGACGTGAAGGCATCTCTGAGCTTGTGCGTCCGTGAACCTCCTGTGTCAGATACTTGTCACCGCTGAACAGCACCTCGATATCCTCATGCAGACGACCGCCGCCATTCCATCGTGTGTCGATCACTATACCCTCCTTGCCGACATACTCGCCAAGAAGTTTTGAATAGATATTGCGGAAGGAATCATCGCTCATCGACTGCAGATGCACATAACCCAGGCGTCCACCCGACATGCGCTCCACGTCGGCTTCGCGGGCCTTGACCCAACGGTCATACATCAGGCTGTTCATACGTCCCTGGCTGATAGGCTCAACCACCTCCTCAAGCTTGCGGCCATCGGGAGTCGTAAACGACACAAGCGTCTTGTTGCCGTCAACGTTGTTGAGCAGCTCCATAGGATCGGATGACGCATCTATAGCTTTGCCATTGATCGAAGTGATAACCGATCCAGGCTCTATAGATGTAGTGGCACGGTCAAACGGACCACCCTTCACTATCTCATCTACCTTCAGGCCATTGCCTGTATAAGCCATATCATAGAGCAGACCGAGCGAAGCTGTGCTTTCCTTGGCACGGCGTCCGCCATAGCGGCCTCCGGAGTGCGACACATTGAGTTCGCCGAGCACCTCCGACATAAGCTGCGCGAAGTCATAGTTGTTGTTGATATGGGGCAGGAACTTAGCATAATCCTTAGTATATCCGTCCCAATCAACACCATTCATATCGGCCACATAGAAACGCTCTCGAGCCTCACGCTTCATGTAGTCATACATATAGCGGCGTTCCTTTGCGGGATCAATCTCAAGCCGTGCGGAAGTGCTTACATTTGTTATCTTGTCAGATCCCGGTTCGAGTTTGCGCACACTTCTGCCAAGCATGAATATCGGATCGGCATCGGGCAGAGTCTGGAGCGAATATCCGCCTCCCGACAGCTTCTTCGACATCGATACGTCGCCCTTGCGCAGATCCTTCTTCCAAAGATCGTAACTGCCCTCTGTGGCAAGCAGGAAATACAGGGTCTTGCCGTCGCGGGTTATAGCGGCATCAGCTATGTCGCCAGATGCAGGTGTGAGACGCATCACACGGTCACGTATGCCATCGGCCTCCACTACTATATCCTTGCTCTCCTTGTCGGCTTCTTTCTTATCTTCCTTCTTGTCCTTAGCCTTGGAGTCCTTGTTCTTCTCGGCGTCAGCCTTAGCCTTCTGTGCCTTCTGTGTCTTTTCAAGATCCTTGAGAAGCTCATAGTCCTCTTCGCTCAGACGGAACCTGTCGTAGGCATCGCGGTTCAGGAAACTGATCATCACATCATACTGCGATCCCCACGATGCATGATTGCGCATGCCGTATCTTTCCGACAGGAATATCACCGCATTGCCATCGAGTGCCCAGTGTGGTTCCTGATCAAAATAGCCCGAAGCCGTAAGCTTGATCAGCTCGCCTGTAGAGGCATTGATTATAGCTATGTCAGAGTACGGCTCATGGCGATAGTCCTGATACTCTATGAGCAGCCACTTGCTGTCGGGCGACCACTGCGAGTTGAATCCATGTGTACGATAGGTCTGAGTATTTCCGTTTGTCAGCTGCTTCACCTTCTTGGAGTCAAGATCCATCACCATCAGATTGTTGCGGTCCTCGACAAACGCGAGTTTCTTGCCATCGGGCGACAGCGACGGATTTGTACGCTCATGCTTGTTATCGCCAAACACGGCCACTTCATCCACTACCGTAGCATTCGCAAAATTGGGATCCTCATCACGCGCTATACGGGCTCGGAATATATTGAATTTGCCATCCCGCTCCGACACGTAATACAGCTCCCGGCCATCCTTACCCCATATCAGGTCGCACTCGCCCTCCGGAGTATGTGTGATCTGCTTTGTAGTGCCGTGAGCAACAGAGGTTACAAACACTTCGCCTCGCGAAATAAACGCCAGCATCTTGCCATCGGGCGACGCCACGGCATCGCTCGGCGAATTTACCGAAGTGATCACTGTGCCTTCCTCATCATCAGTCACAAGATCTATGGCAACCTTCTGCGGAGTCTTCGATCCAGGTTTCATGGTATAGATCTCACCATCATAGGCGAATGCGAGCGAACCATCGGAGCCGGCCGAAAGGAAGCGTACCGGATGACGCTTGAACGCTGTTTCCTGCTTTACAGCCGACGGATTATCTATCGGGAATGAGTAAACATTCATCGAGCCGCCATCGCGCTCGCTGAGCATATATACCGTTTTTCCGTCCGATCCGATCACGGCGTTGCGGTCCTGACCGGCACGGTTTGTGAGATTAGTGAACTTATTGCCTTTCGGATTATACAGCCAGATGTCGCTTGTCACCGATGATGTGTGATGCTTGCGCCATCTGTCCTCCGAGCCCTTTATATCCTCATACAGGAACGAGCCATCATCGCCAACAAACGATACATAGTCGGCGGCTACTGCCGATATCTGCTCCGGACGACCACCGGCCACCGGCACGCGGTATAATTCCGGCTGACGTGCCGACGGAAACGCAACACTCTTGCTTGGATCCTGGATAGATGCGCTGTAGATGACATATTTTCCATCCGGGCTGAACGACTGGGGTGTCTCCGCGGCCGAGTTGGTTGTGAGGCGTGTTGCCTGGCCGCCATCCGATGACATGATATAAATATCCTGCCCACCCTCGCGGTCGCTCGCAAAAGCTATCTTCTTACCATCGGGCGACCATATTGGACGGCTCTCATACGACGACATGGAGGTGAGACGCTGTGCCTTGCCTCCGTTCACTCCAACCTTGTATATATCACCCTTGTAGGTGAACGCTATCTCTTTGCCGTCGGGCGACATCTTGACATCGCGAAGCCATAAGGGCGTTACTGCCGATGCACCCAGCGATATAGCTGCCATTGCAGCCATTGCCGATAATTTTTTCTTATTCATTGCAGAAAATGTGTTTTTGCTAACAAATTTAGTGAATTTTCATGAACCTTGCAACCGACCTGTCATACGACCGCCCTTCATGGCTCTACATTGCCGCTTAAACAAAATAAAAAAAGCAGGAAAGTCGCCAGCAAATGGCTTCCTTCCTGCTTTTGCAGTCTTATATTTACCCGGCTATCAGATCCAACGCGTATAAGCGAAGTCCTGACGGTGGGGCAGATTCGGGTTGATCGGGTATACGCGGTAACCATAACGGAACACTCCGGCATCCACAAGCTTGTCGTGGATATGATAGGTCACGATATTACCCTCTTCCTTCTCGACAGAGAAGGGGAACTTGCCATAGAGATGCTCTACGCCGTCCTCTACACGGTAGCATACGAGCTCTACTCCAAGATCGTGCGCCAGTCCATTGGTATCGAGAGTGATAGTCACATCATACTTGTCGCCGGTGCTGCCGTTGGCGGCTATCGAATCCTCAGTTACCGAGATAACCTTGATGCCATCCCATGCTGCGGCAACTTTCTCCTTCCAGGCCACGATTTCGCGGGCGAGGGCATAATTGTCGGCGGCAAGAGCGCGGAAACGCTTGTCTTCCGGATCATAGAAACGGGCTATGTAGTCATCGATCATGCGCTTCATGGTGAAGTGAGGAGCGATATGGCCGATAGAGCGCTTGATATACTGAATCCACTCGGGAGAATAACCCTTCGAGTTCTTTGCGAAGTAGAGAGGGATAATCTCGTTCTCGAGCATCGAGTATATTGTGGCGGCGTCAAGCTTGTCCTGCTGGCTCTGGTCGGTGAATGTACGCTTGTCGGTAAGAGCCCAGCCGGCCTTCTCGTCAAACTTGTAGCCTTCATACCACCAGCCGTCGAGCACGCTGAAATTGAGCACGCCGTTCATCTCGGCCTTCTCGCCCGATGTACCCGAAGCCTCGAGAGGACGGGTAGGTGTGTTCAGCCAGATGTCGACACCGGTAACGAGACGCTTCGCAACTACCATATTGTAGTCCTCAAGGAAGATAATCTTGCCCAGGAACTGCGGCATGCGCGAAATCTCGATGATGCGCTTTATCAGACCCTGACCTGCGCCATCGGCCGGATGAGCCTTGCCCGAGAATACAAACTGAACAGGGAACTGCTCGTTGTTTACGATCTTGGCCAGACGGTCAAGGTCGGTAAAGAGCAGGTGTGCGCGCTTGTATGTCGCAAAACGGCGGGCAAAACCTATGATGAGGGCATTGGGATTGATCTTGTCCACAATCTTCATCACTGCCGACGGATCACCCTGGTTGGCGAGCCACTTGGCCTTGAAGTCACGCTTCACAAAGTTGATAAACTTGTTCTTCAGACGTGTGCGGAGATCCCAGATAGCGTCATCGCTCACATTGAAGATGCCTTCCCATGCCTTGGGGTCGTCCTGATGGGTGAAGACATTCTCGCCGAGATTCTTCATATAGAATTCCTTCCACTCGCTGGCGGCCCAGGTAGGCATGTGGACACCGTTGGTCACATATCCGACATGGCTTTCCTCCCAGCTGTAGCCCTTCCATATTCCGGCAAACATCTTCTTCGACACCTCACCGTGGAGCCAGCTTACGCCGTTGGCTTCCTGACACGTATTGAGTGCAAACACGCTCATCGAGAAACGCTCGCCTGTGTCGGGATTCTCGCGGCCCATGTTCATGAGATCCTGCCAGCTTATACCGAGCTTGGCGGGGAATTCGCCCATATACTTTCCGAAAAGGCCTTCGTCAAAGTAGTCGTGACCGGCGGGTACGGGAGTGTGTACGGTATACAGACCCGATGCGCGTACCAGCTCGAGAGCTGTATTGAAGTCAAGATGCTTCTCCTGAACGTATTCTACCAGACGCTGAAGATTGAGAAGAGCGGCATGACCCTCGTTACAGTGATACAGTTCGGCCTTCACACCAAGTTTGCGGAGCATTATCACGCCACCGATACCGAGCAGATACTCCTGCTTCAGACGGTTTTCCCAGTCGCCGCCATAAAGACGCTGGGTGATCCAACGGTCAAACTCGCTGTTCATGTCGAAGTCGGTATCCATGAGATACAGACACATACGGCCCACGTTTACGCGCCATACATGGCTGTAGACTATACGGTCGGGGAACGGAACCTCCAGGATCATCGGTGAGCCGTCGGCATCACATACCTGCTCTATGGGGAGCTGGTTGAAATTCTGGCTCTCATAGTTGGCCATCTGCTGACCATCTACCGAGAGGGTCTGGGTGAAATAACCATATCTGTAGAGGAAACCTACAGCTGTCATGTCTACACAGCTGTCCGAAGCCTCCTTGATATAGTCGCCGGCAAGCACACCGAGGCCGCCGGAATATATCTTGAGACAGTTGCACAGTCCATACTCCATCGAGAAGTAGGCAACAGAAGGAACATCCTTGCGCATGGGCTTGGCCATGTACTCCTGGAAGTCGGCATACGTGCGTTCAAGACGCTTCATCAGATCGGCGTCGTTGCCGATTTCCTGAAGACGCTCTGCACTGAGACGCTGGAGCAGCATAACAGGATTCTCACCTGTCGAGCGCCAGAGGTCGGGATTAAGGTCGCGGAAAAGATTTTTTGCTTCGCTGTTCCATACCCACCAGAGATTCTTGGCAAGTGTTGCAAGAGGAGCGAGTTTCAGCGGCAGCTCGGCAGTGACTGTAGCGTCGCGCCACACCGGCTGATTAGTGTTGCTTACCTGTATTTTCATAAGCGTTTTTTGTTGTATATATTAACTTTTTAGATACAATCTTTATCATGCCATGCGGTTGTCTCTGCTTTCAAGAGCAATCGCGAAGGCGTCTACATAATATGTGACGAAATATTGCCATGCGGCTCGCGCTGCCGTATCCATCGCTGCACGCGATATCAATGCACGCTGCTCGCTGTCGGCCTCGTTTAGAAAACGGAGCGAACGGGCTATATTGTCAACTACTGCCGAATAATTTGAATCATTTCGACCGATCACGTTCACACCGCTGTCCTCAAACGAATCGTTGGCGGTGCGTATCACCCACTGTCCGAATCCCGACAGAGAGGTTGTCACTGTGGGCACTCCGAATGCCACACTTTCAAGTGGGGTATATCCCCAGGGTTCATAGTACGACGGAAACATTGTCGCATCAAATCCTATCAGCAAATCATAGTACGACTTGCCGAATATTCCGTCATTACCGTCAAGATAGCAAGGAACATAGATCACCGACACCTTGTCCGATGGTCTGTTCTCAAATCCAAGTGCGTGTATGCGGCAGTTTATAGCATCCTCATAGGGATTGTTTATCCAATGGCTCAATACCGGATCAGGCAGTCCATGCTGCTTTCCTTCGTCAAGCGCCTCCCTCAGATCGGCTCTCGGCTCCTTCACCCACGCCGGGACAAGCACAAACGCTATCACTCTACGTTCAAGCGGTAGCGAGCGCAGCTTATCTGCCACATCAAGAAATATATCAAGGCCCTTGTTGCGATATTCGCAGCGTCCGGCTGTCGCAAGCAGGAATGGATCATCCTCCTTCGCCGGTGCGCCGCACAGAGCGGATGCCACTTCGAGCAACTGGCGGCGGGCTTTCTCCCGCGCTGCGCCAAACTTGCTCTTCACCGGCACAAAACCTGCCTCAAAGCCATTGGGCGTGACCACATCCGGCTTGCGCTCGAGCAGCTGCTCGCACTCTACAGCCGTGATATCGCTCACCGTAGTGAAGCAATCGGCCTGATGCGCCGCCGTTTTCTCAAGCGAGTGCTTCGACTCCATGTTGAGCTCGCGGGCCATCTGGTCACCGTTATAATTCTTAAGCTGGTCGTAGAGAGGCTTGCCGTTTCCGCAGATGCTTCTGCCTATACACGTGGCATGGGTAGTGAATATGGTAGCTACTTCCGGACATGCAGCCTTAGTATAGAGCAGCCCCATTCCAGTAGTCCATTCATCGAAGTGAGCTATGATATCGCCACCCTTCTTTCCATAGAAATTCACGAGGCTTTCCACTACCATGCCGGCGGCATGGCTGAAGGCGCACGCCTCGTCATAATCGCCATACGCATGCAGCGAGTCAACCCCATAGAGATCCCACATACGCCCGTAAAACTGATCTTTGACGGCATACATACCCTCAAATTTCACCAGTATGGCGATGGGCTTCCCTGGCACATTCCAGCGGCCTACACGGACCGAAACGCCCTCGGGGAGAGAGAGCTGCTTGAGCCACGGCTTCAGAAGCGATGCTACTGGAGTGAAGTATGGCGAAGGAGTCTCCTCTGTCCACACATCGGGTCCGATAAAGATCAGCTTGTCGCCATACATATCGTGGAGAGTCTTCGCTTTTGTCGAAAGCACCGTATAGATACCCCCTACCTTGTTGCACACCTCCCAGCTCGTTTCTATAAGCATGCCGACTTTTACCGTTTTATGGTCCATAATTATAAGAATGTCAATACGATAGCGGGTGAGATCACCCTTATACTGTAATTCGGCTGCAAAGTTACTAAAAAAATCCCGTATATCCACGCTCCGAAGCCCCTAAAATCGCAAAATTCAGGCATTAACACCCTCCGTAAGCCCCTCCCCGGCGCTCCTCGATCTCCATCGGCACACCCCTGACACTCCGGTTTCATAAAAACACCGGCATTATTGCCACTGCCGGCATATCCGCCCTCCTGACGCCCGGCCGCTACCACCTATTTTCCATTTCCGGGGCGCCCCATTGATTACCGGGCCGCTGTAACAGCAGATCTCCCCAACAAATATCCAGCCCAACATGTTGCCAATATAGGAAACTTTCATTAACTTTGCCTCCTACTGTAAGAATATAGCCATGACTGACAGATTTGATGAAATAGGCACTCTTTTCCTCCGACGTCGGAAAGAACTTGGTCTCACCCAGCAACAGTTGGGCGAGAAAGTCGGTGTGACCAAATCGGAGATTTCAAAGATCGAGAACGGCAGAGGCATCACATTCTCTACCATCAACAGATTGTCCGAAGCATTAGGCGTATCTGCACAAGTAGTGTTGAAACCTGCCGGTACTGTTTCTCCCGATATGATTCATTATATAGTGATGAGCCTTGGCATGTTCGCCCGCAGATACAACCTGACTAAAAAAGAGGCTTGCAATTATCTGGCACGGTTCAAAGGTCTTGATTTTTCAATTCGCAACTATGAAGCCGAACATCAGCTCTCGCTTCATGAATGCGTCGACGATATGGCCGCGGTCTGCCGGAGAAATGGAGGTGCGGTGTCATGATTCTCTACCACGGCTCAAATCAGCCCATACTCGACATCGACCTCTCGCAAGGCAAGAAATTCAAGGATTTCGGCCGAGGCTTCTACACCACCCATATCAGGGAGCAGGCCGTATTTTGGTCCCGTAGGATTGCCGACCGTTTCGGAGGCACTCCTACAGTTACAGATTTTGAGTTTGATCTCGATGCAGCCATTGCCGCCGGATTAAACGTCAGGATATTTGAGAATCCCGACAAAGAGTGGGCCTTGTTTGTCATGGCAAACCGCAAGCAGGACGCCGACATATTCCACCACGACTACGACATCGTCATAGGCCCGGTAGCCGATGACAATATGGCACGTCTTTTCGGACTCTACGATATGAAAATCATCGACCTTGATGCCGTCGTCGCCGGACTGATCTACAAAGACCTCAATTCACAGTATTTCTTCGCCACCGAAGAATCCCTCAAATTCATCAGACGGATATGACCCAACCTGCCGACAACAACTTTGACTTCCTCGTTGAATACATCACCGCCCGGGTGGTCGAATGGATTATGCGCGACCACCACCTTGGCCTTGAAGAAGCCTTGCTTTTGTTTCACAATTCCGAGACCTTCGACAAACTCTGCCAAAAGCACACCGGCCTCTATATCGAGAGCCCGGCATACATCTACGAAGTGCTGACCGAAGAATTCCGCCGGGGCACCCTGCGTGGCATAACCGAATAGGACTGATCCGGAGAAACAGCGCCAGGACACACACCGCATCATCGGCATCTCAGCCAGTGCGTCAGGCGCACATCCTTGCCATACCATTTCATTATGGTGGCAAGACACGCAGCCCCGCATTGCATCGAGTCATGTTGACGAACCACTTTCAGACATCTTTTCATCTCACAGTCGTTACTGTCACATCATCTACATACATGAAGCTCCGCCCTACCTTCTTGCCGAAGTTAAATGTATACTTCAGCGACAGGTCTATCCTCCGGCCACCCGTAGCGCTCCATCTGTCTTCAGTCATGTTCACGTGGCGTCCATCCATATAGCCGCTTTGATGATCCCGCTTGTATAGCGGCATCACAGCGACCGATGCCGAGAAGTCTCCCGACGAATATGATGCCCCGACCTTCACGAACGCACTGTGAAACTTCGCATATCCGCCCTGCGATTTCCTATAGGTCTTGCCGGGTGGCGACATTATATACATATTCAGCGACCATTTGCTGTTCAGTATATACCCTCCCATCAGCGATCCATATATATTGTTTATATTAAATGGATACATTCCCGTATGATGCATATGCAGCAGGCTCACCCCCGGCATCAGGCCAAGTTTACCCGACAGCATCTTGAGCGTAAGGTTCACCCCACCCTCTACTTGGTTCAGATTGCCGCTGTTCACATACTGGTTGTATATCACCCCGTCCCTATACTCATAACCTATCACTATAGCGTTGTGCCTGTATTCCCAGTTTCCCGAAAAACTCAGCTGCACATTGTTGCTTGGAAGCCACATATACCATACCGAGCTGTTATTATCGTCCCTGGCTTCAGGTCCATATTTCCTGCCGTACCCTCCCCCGGCCTATCCACTCGGTCGAGCGTGTTATACGATGACAGAAACCGCCCCTGCACCCATGCCCGCGACATTATCGACAGGCTGTGCGAGTTGCCTACCCTGCCGTCCACCGATATCGAGTAATCGGCATTCACGTCGGTCGTCCGCTTGCCGCCGTTCACAGTTATTGCCGATACCGGCACACTCACGTCTACCCTTGCCGACCACGTGTCCGACAGCGTGTAGTTCCACCTCACTCCGGCGCTGTAGTCTTCGCTTGTCAGACGCTCGTCCGAGTTCACGCTGCCTCTGTAATCCGCCCTCACGAAGTTGGCCGACCCGCTCAGGCTTGCCGACAGCTCGCTCCTGCTCCCTATCGGCAGCATGTAGCTCGCGCTCACCCTTGGCGACACCGCCTTCTCGTCCGTCCGGTTTTCTATCCTTCCGGCCTCCGACTCATAGTCGCTCCATGTCTTCGCAAAAGTCATGCCTACGGTTGCGGACACACTCAGCGTCGACTTGTTCGCAAAGTTCACCAGCACCCTCGATCCCACGTATGGCGAGTGATGGCTGTCCGATTGCCGGCTCTCATACCCCCACTTTCGCCCGTCGTAATCCGTCGATCCCTCCGAATCCATGTGCGGGTCGTCAAATGAGCGGTTCCCGGCCCTCAGCACTATCTGATTGCCGTTTTTTGCGGTCCTCACAGCCTGTATGCCTGCATAATACTGCCGCTGCTTCCTGCTCGTCTCGTGCCATCGGCTGTTGTTGGTCACATCACGCCCGTCAGTCGTTGTCACCCGCAGCCGCCTCAATGTCGAGTCGCCGTCCGAGTTTTCATAATACGCTCCTGCCATAGCCAGATAGCTCCACTTCCCCTTGCTGTATTTGGCAAAGACCGATCCGTCACCCTTGTTATATATTATCGATGGTGAGAACGATGCCGACACATATCCGCCCGAATCCCGTTGACGGACCACAAAGTTCACCACTCCCGTCGACCCCTCGTAGCGTGGATCCATTGGCCGCCTCATCACCTCCACTCGCTTCACCTCCTTTGGCAATATCTTGTCTACCTCCTCGCTCGTGGCGCTCACTCCGTTTATATAATATTTCACATCCTCACCTGTTTGCAGACTCACCGTGTTGGTTTGAGGATTATAATTAAGCATCGGCAGTTTCATTATCTCCAGCAGCGAATATCCCGATGTTGCCACCGACTTTTCCTGCGCCTCAGGTATCGCCGCTACCCCGTCCTTTATGAAATTCATCCTCTTGGCCGTCACCGCAACCTCCGCCAATTCCTTAAACTTGATGGCCGCGCTGTCGGCCACCTCCTGAGCATCGGCTAAAATACCGGCCAGTGCACCCATTATTATCAACCCGAGTCTTTTCATACTCCTTGTGTTTTTAGATAATACAAATACAGCACCTCATTAAGCACATCTTCCGATTCCCCCTTGTAGATGGAACACAGATTGTGATTGGCCGGCACTACCGCCATTTTTATTTTGTCCGTTGCTACTCTCATAATTAATGGTTTTATGTGACTTTGCAAATATACTATCCGAAGCAGCGTTTCCCAAGCATTTATTGTTTTTTTTAAATTTATTTAACTTTGAAATTCGGTAGATAATTCATGGGGGGGGGTAAAACCGACAAAATGCAAGCAAATTTCTACCGTACAAGTCATTTTTTACCTAAAAGAGCTAAATTAATATCATTTCTCACACCACCCTCACTACTACGACTCATGCCAACTCTTACCAACGCTTACGTCCGACCGCAGCACTGCCACATCGGCAACCGCCTGTTGACTCACAGACCGGCATCCCGCATACCGCAGAACCCGGATTATTAAAAAAACACAAGAAAATAGTATCGGTTTATAAGTATTTATTTCGTTTTACGAAAATTTTATTGTAATTTCGCAGCTAATTTTAAAAATTCACCAATTTATTACAGCACGATAGTATGAGTGACAGACTATATATATTCGACACAACCTTGAGAGACGGCGAACAGGTGCCGGGATGCCAGCTCAACACCGTTGAGAAAATCGAGGTTGCAAAAAGCCTCGAAGATCTTGGCGTGGACGTGATCGAGGCAGGTTTTCCCGTATCAAGCCCGGGCGATTTCAACTCTGTGGTCGAAATCTCCAAGGCCGTCACGTGGCCTACAATTTGTGCGCTCACACGCGCTGTCGAAGGTGATATCCGCGTAGCGGCCGATGCGCTCAAATATGCCAAGCGCAAACGCATCCACACCGGTATCGGCACAAGCGATCCTCATATCAGATATAAGTTCAACAGCAACCGCGAGGAGATACTCGAACGCGCTGTGGCCGCCGTAAGCTACGCCAAGAAGTTTGTGGAAGACGTCCAGTTTTATGCCGAAGACGCAGGCCGTACCGACAACGAATACCTCGCCCGCGTCATCGAAGCCGTCATAAAGGCCGGCGCAACTGTCGTCAATATCCCCGACACCACCGGTTATTGCCTCCCCGAAGAGTTCAAGGCCAAGATAGAATATTTGGTCGAACACGTCGACGGTATCCATAAGGCCACAATAGCCACACACTGCCACAACGATCTGGGCATGGCCACCGCCAACACCGTCAGCGGCATTCTCGGTGGCGCACGTCAGGCCGAAGTGACCATCAACGGAATTGGCGAACGCGCCGGAAACACCTCACTCGAGGAGGTGGTCATGACATTCCGCTCGCACAAGGAGCTTGGAATCGAGACCAATATCAACGCCACCCGCATCACATCGGTGAGCCGCATGGTCTCATCGCTCATGAATATGCCCGTGCAGCCCAACAAAGCCATTGTCGGACGCAACGCCTTCGCCCACTCCAGCGGTATACACCAGGACGGTGTGCTCAAAAACCGCGAGAGCTACGAGATCATCGACCCCAAGGATGTAGGCATCGACGAGAACTCGATCGTGCTGACCGCTCGATCCGGACGCGCGGCGCTCAAGCACCGTCTGCATGTGCTTGGTGTCGATCTCGACAAAGAGGCGCTCGACAAAGCATATGAGTCATTCCTCCGTCTGGCCGACAAAAAGAAAGAGATCAACGACGACGACGTTCTCATGATAGCCGGACAGCACCGCGCCAACCACCGCATCAAGCTCGACTTCCTGCAGGTCACATCGGGCGTCGGCATACACTCTGTCGCCTCAGTCGGCCTCGATATCGCCGGAGAGAAGTTTGAGGCATGCGCTTCGGGCAACGGCCCTGTCGATGCCGCTATCTCCGCCATAAAGATCATCATACGGCGCACAATGCTTGTCAAGGAATTCCTCATCCAGGCAATCAACAAGGGCAGCAACGACGTAGGCAAGGTACACATGACCGTAGAACATGACGGACAGTGCTACTATGGATTCTCGGCCAATACCGACATTATAGCCGCCTCCGCCGAGGCGTTCATCGATGCTATCAACAAATTTGTAAGATAAGGCAAATGGCAAACACTCTTTTCGAAAAAATATGGGATGCCCACGTGGTCAATTCTATCGACGGAGGTCCCATGCAATTATATATCGACCGGCACTACTGCCATGAGGTCACCACTCCCCAGGCTTTCGACGGACTGCGCCGCCGCGGGCTCAAAGTCAGAAGACCCGACCGCACGGTCTGCTCCCCCGACCACAATATCCCCACTGAAGGACAGGACAAGGAAATCACTGACCCCGTATCGCGCAAGCAAATCGACACCCTCCTTGCCAACGCCAGGGTATTCGGACTGACTCTCTATGGCCTCATGCATCCGCTCAACGGCATAATCCATGTCATGGGTCCGGAAAACGGATTGACCCTGCCCGGATCGACAATCGTATGCGGCGACAGCCACACTTCCACCCATGGCGCATTCGGAGCCGTAGCCTTCGGTATCGGCACAAGCGAGGTCGAGATGGTGCTCGCAACTCAATGCATACTTCAGCCAAAGCCAAAAGCTATGCGCATAACCATTGACGGTCAGCTCAAACCGGGTGTCACAGCTAAAGATATAGCCCTCTATATCATAGCACAGATGACCACCGGCGGCGCGACCGGCTACTTCGTGGAATATGCCGGCGAAGCCATACGCTCGCTCAACATGGAAGAACGCATGACCGTCTGCAACCTCTCCATTGAGATGGGGGCACGCGGGGGTCTGATCGCTCCCGACGAAACCACTTTCAATTACATCAGAGGTCGCAGATTCGCCCCACAGGGTGAGGAACTCGACAAACTGATCGAATACTGGCGCACCCTACCGAGCGGACCAGACGCTGTTTTCGACAAAGAGGTACGCTTCGATGCTTCCGATATCGAGCCGAGAGTTACTTTCGGCACAAACCCCGGCATGGGCATAGGCATATCCGAGACAATTCCGGAGCCACCGACCGATCAGGCAGGTCGCGAAAGCTATATGAAAGCCCTTGAGTACATGAAATTCAAACCCGGACAACGGCTCACGGGAGAAAAAGTCGACTACGTATTTCTTGGAAGCTGCACCAACGGCCGCATAGAGGACTTCCGGACCTTCGCGGCTTACGTGCGCGGCAAGAAGAAACACCCCGACGTGACCGCATGGCTCGTCCCCGGATCCTGGAGCGTGAAGAAACAGATCGAGGATGAAGGCATCGACACCATTCTTGCCGATGCCGGCTTCCAGCTCCGCCAACCCGGTTGCTCCGCATGCCTTGCCATGAACCCCGACAAAGTTCCCGCCGGAAAGCTCGCTGTCAGCACAAGCAACCGAAACTTCGAGGGCCGACAGGGTCCCGGCGCCCGCACCGTACTCGCCGGACCCCTCGTTGCAGCCGCGGCAGCTATACATGGAGTTATAACAGATCCTCGCGTCGACAACCAATAACGCAGCAAAATGAGCAAACAGAAATTCACCATACTCACATCCACCTGCGCCCCGCTGCCGGTGGAAAATGTAGACACCGACCAGATCATACCGGCAAGATTCCTCAAATCGACAAGCCGCGAAGGTTTCGGGGACCATCTTTTCCATGACTGGCGTTACGACGAAAACGGCAACCCGAAAGCCGGATTTTCGCTCAATCGGCCCGAGCATCGGGAGGCAAAAATACTTGTCGCGGGCAAAAATTTCGGTTGCGGATCTTCGCGTGAGCATGCAGCCTGGGCCATAGCCGATTACGGGTTTCGGGCCGTTATTTCAAGTTTCTTCGCGGACATACATCGAAATAACGAGCTGAATAACTTCGTTTTACCCGTCACAGTTACCGATTTTTTCCTGAACGAGCTCCTCGGGACCATCGACCGCGATCCCGCCGCAAAAGTCACCATTGACCTTGAGAATCAGACAGTAACCAACCTCACGACCGGATCTTCCGAACATTTCGACATAAACCCCTACAAAAAGGAATGTCTGACCCGTGGTCTCGACGACATCGACTATCTGCTCGACCATTCCGCTGATATTGAGGAGTTTGAACGTCTTCATAACAAGTAATTTTCGACCCTATGAAAACAAATCTCAAGATAGCGGTACTCCCCGGCGACGGCATAGGTCCGGAGATCTCGGCCGCTGGTATACAAGTACTTAAGGCCGCTTGCCGCAAGCACGGAATAACTTGTGAGCTGAACGAAGGACTCGTCGGAGCGGCGGCAATCGACGCCACCGGCCAACCATTTCCTGATCAGACACTTACACTGTGTCTCGACAGCGATGCCGTACTCTTCAGTTGCGTCGGACATCCCCGCTATGACAACGACCCCTCGGCAAAAGTTCGCCCCGAACAAGGACTGCTTGCAATGCGCAAAAAGCTTGGTTTATACGCAAATATACGACCGGTAAGCACATTCAGCTGCCTTCTCGACAAGTCTCCTTTGAAACGCGCACTGGTCGAGGGCGCCGATTTCGTATGCATACGCGAACTTACTGGCGGAATGTACTTTGGCGACAAATTTGAAGGCGAAGACCATGCCTTCGATACCTGCAGCTACACCCGCGGCGAAATAGAACGCATACTCGATGTAGCTTTCAGATATGCGGAGCGCCGTAACCGCAGACTCACTATTGTCGACAAAGCCAATGTGTTAGCCACATCAAGACTATGGCGCCGTATAGGCAAGGAAATGGCGCCGTCGCATCCCGAAGTCAACACAGAATACATGTTTGTAGACAATGCCGCGATGCGCATGGTGATCGAACCGACATATTTTGATGTGATCGTCACCGAAAACACTTTCGGTGACATACTTACAGATGAAGCAAGCGTGATAAGCGGCTCCATGGGACTGCTGCCATCTGCTTCGATCGGCGAGAGCACACCGGTATTCGAACCTATACACGGATCATGGCCGCAGGCAGCCGGAAAAAATATAGCTAACCCGCTGGCACAGATACTGTCAGCAGCCATGTTGCTTGAACATTTCGACCTGAACGATGCCGCCGACGACATACGCCGCGCCGTACAGGCCTCACTTGACGAATATGTCCGCACACCCGACATTCAGGAAGCCGGCCGTCAGGCTTATGGAACCCGCGAGGTAGGCGCCTGGATCGCTGAGCGCATTGAGAACCAATGAACTAACCCAGCATAAATACACAATGCATCCCGGCGGAAATGTTCACGGCAAGTGAGCATTTCCGCCGATTTTCATGAACCTGACATGATGCAGTGTGTTATAACTTAAGTGACATAAAAAGCGCCAGGACAACTGCCAAAATGGCAGTTCGGGCGTTTGGCACAAAAAATGCTATTCAATAACAGGAAGCCCACAGCTCCCACAATACAGACAAGAAACAAACATAACCAATAATAAAACGAAACAGATATGAATATCAGACCATTAGCCGACCGTGTGCTCATCAAGCCCACACCAGCAGAAGAAGTAACTATGGCAGGCATCATCATTCCTGATTCAGCCAAGGAAAAACCTCTGAAAGGCGAAGTTCTTTCTGCCGGCAACGGCACCAAGGACGAGGAGATGGTTGTAAAGGCCGGTGACACTGTTCTTTACGGCAAATATGCCGGAACTGAAGTCGAGATCGACGGCGAAAAGCTGCTGATCATGCGTCAAAGTGACATTCTCGCCATAATCGACTGACAAACCGCGACCCTTACAAATCAATCTGATAAAGAACATCTAAACAAACACAATCATGGCAAAAGAAATAAAATTTGAGATAAAGGCTCGTGAGGAGCTCAAGAAAGGCGTTGACGCTCTGGCAGACGCAGTGAAGGTAACCCTCGGTCCAAAAGGCCGCAATGTAATCATTGACAAGAAGTTCGGCGCACCTCACATCACCAAGGACGGCGTAAGCGTAGCCCGCGAGGTTGAGCTTGAGGATCCGTTCCAGAACATGGGTGCCCAGCTCGTGAAAGAAGTTGCATCGAAGACAGGCGATGATGCCGGTGACGGCACAACCACCGCTACCGTTCTGGCTCAGTCGATCATCAACGTAGGCTTGAAGAACGTAGCTGCCGGTGCTAACCCCATGGATCTGAAGCGTGGTATAGACAAGGCTGTAAGCGTAGTTGTAGAAGGCATCAAGGGTATGTCGGAACCTGTAGGCGATGACTTCGACAAGATCGAATCCGTAGCCCGTGTATCGGCCAACAATGACGAAGCCATAGGCCGTCTGATAGCCGAAGCCATGAAGAAAGTCAAGAAAGAGGGTGTGATCACCGTAGACGAGGCCAAGGGTACTGAAACTACCGTCGACATTGTCGAGGGCATGCAGTTTGACCGTGGCTACATATCTCCCTATTTCGTAACCAATGCCGAAAAGATGGAGGGTGTATTTGAGAATCCCTACATTCTGATATACGACAAGAAGATCAGCAACCTGAAGGACATGCTTCCTATTCTCGAAGCTACAGCACAAAGTGGCCGTCCTCTTCTGATAATAGCAGAAGATGTTGATCAGGAAGCACTTGCAACCCTGGTTGTAAACCGTCTGCGCGGATCTCTGAAGGTATGCGCAGTGAAGGCTCCCGGATTCGGTGACCGCCGCAAGGAGATGCTTGAGGATATCGCCATACTGACCGGAGGTGTAGTCATAAGCGAGGAGAAGGGCATGAAGCTCGAAAGCGCTACAATTGACTATCTCGGCCGTGCTGAAAAGGTGACCGTCAACAAGGAGAACACCACCATTGTCAACGGAGCCGGCAACAAGGACCAGATCGCCGCACGCGTAGCCCAGATCAAAACCCAGATCGAGCAGACCAAGAGCGATTACGACCGCGAGAAGCTGCAGGAGCGTCTTGCAAAGCTGGCAGGCGGTGTAGCCGTACTTCATATCGGAGCTCCGAGCGAGGTGGAGATGAAGGAGAAGAAGGACCGTGTGGATGATGCTCTCAGCGCAACCCGCGCAGCCATAGCTGAAGGTATCGTTCCCGGCGGCGGTGTAGCATATATCCGTTGCGTAGAGCGTCTTGAAGGCCTCAAGGGTGATAACGATGACGAAACCACCGGTATCATGATAGTTAAGCGCGCTATCGAGGAGCCTCTGCGTCAGATAGTAGCAAACGCCGGCGTAGAAGGTGCAGTTGTCGTACAGAAGGTTAAGGAAGGCACAGGTGACTACGGTTATAACGCCCGCACTGACAAGTATGAGAATCTGCTTGCAGCAGGCGTGATCGATCCCGCCAAGGTGACACGAGTAGCACTGGAAAACGCAGCCTCGATAGCCGGTATGCTCCTGACAACCGAATGTGTGATCGCTGACAAGAAGGAAGAGAACGCCCCTGCCATGCCCGCAGCAGGCATGGGTGGAATGGGTGGCATGGGCGGCATGATGTAATATCGGTCGAACCCGAACACCAAACCACGAAATCAATATACCGGAAAAGCGTTATTGAGGAAACTCAATGGCGCTTTTCTGCTATAATCGGCAAACAAAATATATAGGAGAAGCGTTTAACAATCAGAAACACCGATTGACAGTTATCAACTATCCCGGTAATTCCAGCATCAAGTTCATCTTTAATTCACTATTAAAATGAAAAAGTTATTAGTCAGCCTTACAGCTGCCCTTTCCATACTTCTTGTATCATGCAGCGGAGGCGCCGACAACGCCCGCGAGGCATGCAAGGCCGCTGAAAAAGGGGATGTAGCACACGCAATTGAATATGCCGACAAGGCATACAAGGATTTCGATCGACTCAACACGGACGCATTATGCAGGCTTGCAGCAAGTTATGCCGTGATCACGCTAAACACAGGTGACCAACAGATGGCTGACCGCTTCCAGCAGTGCTACAAGGCTTCGTTGAACACCAACCCTCAGGAAGCTGAGAAAATATATGCGGAACTCGACCCGCAGATGGCCGACGGACTCGCTATAATATCGGGACTCCTTGAAGGCCGCGACAACTTCTCGACTGTCGGCACCGACCACCAGCAGCCTGATCCTCAACGCGACTCCGCAGAAGCAGAGGAGGCTGAGATAGCAAACGAGGGTCTCGCCCTTGATTGATAAAACAAACGCGATCCTTGACTGTTTGACAGGCCAACGGATTTCGAAAGATATAGATTGCCATTGATTTTTGTTATTGTTAGTATTTGTTTTGTTACTTCACGCATCTCCGTTGCCGACTCCGCCGATGGCGTTGGCAACGGAACTATGTGTATCTGACAAACATTGAAATATAATTTTACACCATGAGGCAGAAAACCGTAAAACAGACACTGCTCGACCGTCGCAGCATACGACGGTATGAGCGCGAAGAGATCCCATCGAAAACGATGGATCTGATATATGATGCCATACGCAACACCCCTACAAGCTACAACGGCCAGCAGTATTCGGTGATAGATGTAAGCGACCAGGAAGTAAAGCTAAAACTCTACGACATAATAGGCCAAAAACAGATAAAGACGTGCAGTCATTTTCTTGTGTTTCTCGCCGACTTTCACAAGATAGGCCTTATAGCCCATATGAAAGGTATAGAAATGCCTCCGTTCACTTCGACCGCCGATGGAGTGATAGTTGGAGTTGTCGACGCGGCGTTGGCAATGATGAGCGCAGTCGTAGCAGCCGAATCGGAAGGTCTCGGAACATGTTGCATAGGATATGCCCGTACAGCCAATCCTGAGGCTGTGGCCGAGGTTCTCGGATTGCCTAAGGGGACATTTGCCGTGTGCGGTCTTGCCCTCGGCATACCACGCGAACTGCCGGATCTAAAACCCAAGCAGCAGAAAGGTCTGACAATATTCTCCAACAAGTATCCGTCAGATCAGGCTCTGGAGCCGCAGTTGGCTGCATATGATGATGTTATATCAGAGTATAACATGACACGTTCGGGAAGCACCACTACAAACGACTGGGGCGCCCATATCATAAGCTACTATAAAGAGGCGATGTCGTACAGAATACTGGAAGCATTGCGCCGTCAGGGCTTCGACATAACCCGATAGAATATAACACACCTCACACTATCATCACCACCGGTCGGACAGTCCAATACGACGCTGACCGGTGGTGATAGTTTTATGGTATAAAAAAGGATTGTTTCAGATTTACAGGACCAAAATGACCCGATATAGGTCATGAGTGAAATATTTTGCTTATCTTTGTAAGGTTTTTCGGCGAGGATTGAAGTCCGGAAGGCCATATAACTTCCCATCTATCACACTATCAATCGTATGCGAGAGACAAAGCGCGCTGTATTGGTGCTTGAAGACGGCACCACATTTGAAGGCCGATCGTTTGGCTACGAGGCATCGACAGCCGGAGAAGTAGTGTTTAACACTGCGATGACCGGATATCCTGAAAGCCTCACCGACCCATCGTATGAGGGTCAGATCCTTGTAACGACCTATCCGATCCTCGGCAACTATGGCGTGCCTCCCCGCCGGACCAAAGATCAGGTCAGCGAGTACATGGAGGGCGACCGCATCCACTGCAAGGCAATAGTAGCCCAGGACTACAGTTTCCACCACTCACACTGGCAGGCCGAACGCTCACTTGCCGACTGGCTCAAGGATGAGAAGATTCCTGGCATTTACGGAATAGACACCCGCGCACTGACCAAACATCTGCGTGAGAAGGGCTCGATGCTCGGTAAGATCATAGTTGAAGGCTGTGAGGAACCGGAGACTTACGATCCGAACAAAGAGAATCTGGTAGCCAAAGTAAGCTGCAAGGAAGTGGAGGAACACGGACACGGTGACAAAACCGTAGTGCTTGTTGACTGCGGAGTGAAGCACAACATAATACGTTGTCTGACCCGCCGCGGAGTAAAGGTGATCCGTGTACCCTGGGATTATGATTTCAACACAATCAACTACGACGGCCTCTTCATAAGCAACGGCCCCGGTGATCCTGACTTCGCACAGGCTACAGTCGACAACATCCGCAAGGCCATAGAGAAGGGCAAACCAATATGCGGAATATGCATGGGCAACCAGCTTTTGAGCAAGGCTGCCGGAGCAAAGACCTACAAGCTGAAATATGGACACCGCAGCCACAATCAGCCGGTAATGCAGGTTGGCACCACCCGGTGCTTCGTGACATCGCAGAACCACGGATTTGCAGTAGACCAGACTACACTTCCGAGTGACTGGGAACCGCTGTTCGTCAACATGAACGACGGTACCAACGAAGGAATACGCCATAAGACAAAGCCGTTTTTCTCGGCACAGTTCCACCCTGAAGCAAGCAGCGGCCCGAAAGACACGGAGTTCCTGTTTGACGATTTTATCAAACTCCTTTAAGCCCCACCAACAGATATGAATATCGACCCGACAATAAAAAAGGTGTTGCTGCTGGGCAGCGGCGCCCTCAAAATAGGCGAAGCCGGCGAGTTTGACTACAGCGGTTCGCAGGCCCTTAAAGCAATGAAGGAGGAGGGCATCTCGACGGTGCTCATCAATCCCAACATAGCCACAGTGCAGACCAGCGACGGTTTTGCAGACAAGATATACTTTCTACCCGTCACAGCCGACTTCGTAGAAAAGGTTATCAAAAAGGAACGCCCCGACGGTATCCTGCTGGCATTCGGCGGACAGACCGCGCTCAACTGCGGAGTAGAGCTCTACCGTAAAGGAATACTCGAGAAATACAACGTGAAGGTGCTCGGCACTCCTGTCCAGGCCATCATGGATACCGAGGACCGCGAGCTCTTCGTGAAGAAACTCGACGAGATCGATGTTAAGACCATCAAGAGCGAGGCTGTGGAGAGCATTGCCGATGCAAAGCGTGCGGCGGCCGAACTTGGCTATCCGGTGATCGTACGTGCGGCATACGCACTCGGAGGACTCGGCAGCGGATTCTGCGACAACGAGGAGGAGCTGGTGGCTCTGACAGAAAAGGCGCTCTCATTCTCACCGCAGGTGCTGGTAGAGAAATCGCTGAAAGGCTGGAAAGAGGTAGAATATGAGGTAGTTCGCGACCGTTTTGACAACTGCATAACGGTCTGCAACATGGAGAACTTCGATCCACTGGGCATACACACCGGTGAGAGTATAGTCGTAGCTCCATCGCAGACACTCAGCAACGAAGACTACCACTATCTGCGCAAACTGGCCATAAAGATCATACGTCATATCGGCATAGTAGGCGAATGTAACGTTCAGTATGCATTTGACCCGGAGTCCATGGACTACCGCGTGATCGAAGTGAATGCCCGCCTGAGCCGTTCGTCGGCACTTGCATCCAAAGCCACCGGATACCCCCTGGCCTTTGTGGCTGCCAAACTCGGACTGGGATACGGTCTGTTCGACCTGAAGAACTCAGTGACCAAAGAGACTTCGGCATTTTTTGAACCAGCACTCGACTACATAGTCTGCAAGATCCCGCGCTGGGACCTCGGCAAGTTCCACGGTGTGAGACGCGAGATCGGCTCATCGATGAAGTCGGTAGGCGAGGTTATGGCTATAGGCCGTACATTTGAAGAGGTGATACAGAAAGGCCTGCGCATGATAGGCCAGGGTATGCACGGATTTGTAGGCAACAAGCCCATAAACACACCCGACATAGACAAGGCATTGTCGGAACCGACCGACAAGCGCATATTCGTCATAGCGCAGGCTATGAAAGAGGGCTACAGTGTTGACCGCATCCACGATCTGACAAAGATCGACAAATGGTTTCTGTACCGTCTGCAAAACATAATGACCACAGCCGATGAGCTTGCCCTTGCAAATAGCCTCGATGAGGTAGCTCCAGCTCTTCTGCGACAGGCCAAAGAACAAGGTTTCAGCGACTTCCAGGTAGCCCGTGCCGTCCTTAAGGACAACATGACCAATGCCGAAGAAGCAAGTTCTGAGGTTAGAAAGTTGCGCAAGGCCAACGGTATCGTGCCTGTAGTGAAGCAGATAGATACACTGGCCGCCGAATATCCGGCCCAGACCAACTATCTCTATCTGACCTACAACGGATCGAAAAACGACATAGACTACGAAAACGACAACAAGTCGATAGTCGTGCTCGGCTCCGGAGCCTACCGCATAGGCAGCTCGGTAGAGTTTGACTGGTGTTCGGTTAACGCCCTGCTTACCGTCAAGCAGCAGGGATGGCGTTCGGTAATGATCAACTACAACCCTGAGACAGTATCGACCGACTACGATATGTGCGACCGTCTTTACTTCGACGAGCTCACATTTGAACGCGTGATGGATATTCTCGATCTGGAGCAGCCTCATGGCACTATCCTGTCGGTAGGTGGCCAGATACCCAACAACCTGGCTATGCGTCTTGACGCCGAGCATATCAACATACTTGGTACAACCGCCAAGTCGATCGACAATGCCGAGGACCGCAACAAATTCTCGGAGATGCTCGACCGCCTGAAGATAGACCAGCCCAGATGGCGTGAGCTGACCAGCCTTGCCGACATCAACAAATTCATAGACGAGGTTGGCTTCCCTGTATTGGTAAGACCCAGCTACGTGCTTTCGGGTGCAGCCATGAACGTTTGCTCCAATCCTGAAGAGCTTGAACGCTTCCTGCGCCTTGCGGCAAACGTGTCGAAACAGCATCCGGTGGTTGTGACCGAATTCATCCAGAACGCCAAGGAGATTGAGATGGATGCTGTAGCCCAGAACGGTGAAATCAAAGTATATGCCATAAGCGAACACATAGAATTTGCTGGCGTACACTCGGGCGACGCCACCATACAGTTCCCTCCACAGAAGCTGTATGTCGAGACCATGCGCCGCATCAAAAAGGTATCATCGCAGATAGCTAAGGCACTCAACATATCCGGTCCGTTCAACATCCAGTTCCTGGCCAAGAACAACGATATCAAGGTGATCGAGTGCAACCTGCGTGCATCGCGCAGTTTCCCGTTTGTTTCAAAGGTCCTGAAGATCAACTTCATCGATCTGGCTACACGCGTGATGCTTGGAATGGATGTGGAAAAGCCGAAGAAGAATGCTTTCGACCTTGACTATGTAGGCATAAAGGCATCGCAATTCAGCTTCTCACGCCTGCAAGGTGCCGATCCGGTACTCGGTGTAGACATGTCATCGACCGGCGAGGTAGGATGCATCGGCATGGATACATCCGAGGCCATACTGAAAGCAATGCTGTCGGTGGGCATGCGTATACCCAAGAAAGGCGTGCTGCTCTCTACTGGTACACCCAAGCAGAAAGCCGACATGCTTGAATCTGCCCACAAGCTCCACAACAAGGGATACCGCATATATGCCACAGGCGGCACACACCGCTTCCTCAATGACAACGGCATTCCTGCAATACACGTTTACTGGCCAAGCCAGGCAGACATGCAGCCCCAGGCACTGCAACTGCTCCACGACAAGGAGATAGATCTGGTTGTAAATGTGCCCAAAAACCTGACACCTACCGAACTCGGCAACGGACACAAGATACGTCGTGCCGCGATCGACCTCAATATACCACTCCTCACCAACGCCCGTCTGGCGGCCGCTTTCATCGAAGCCTTCACCACGCTGAGCCTCGATGACATCGAGATCCGCTCGTGGGACGAATATTGAGAAAGATATACTAACCTTTATTTTTACAGACAGATATGCCGTCGGGTCCGTGAGGATCCGGCGGCATCGCTTTGCCTGATGGATTATTCCGGCAAAATGTGGAGCGCCTGCATGAAGCGGCTAACAACTTCGGGCTTACCGGTATACTTTCCGGCATCCTCGCTCAGTTTGCAGGTATCGTTGTAGAAATCCCACGACTCCGTGATCTTGGCCGCCACAAGCTTTATCACTATATTCAGCGGCTTAAGGCCCGGAATATCGTTGGTGAAATGCGTGCCTATGCCGAACGACGGAATGCATTTGCCTTGCGCATACCTGTTTATCTGAATGGCACGGTCGGTATCGAGCGCGTTGCTGAACACCACCTGCTTTGTGGCAGGATCAATGCCGAGCGATCTGTATTTGCCCACTATCCGGTCAAGCTCATGATAGTTGTCTCCGCTGTCCACACGCAGCCCCTTGAACATATTCGCATAGTCTTCCGAAAAGTTAAGGCTGAAAATATGCCATCCATAGGTATCGTATAGAAATGTGCCGAGAGCTCCGCGAAATGTCGCCGACCATACCTTCATAGCCAGATGATTGGCCATCTGCGGCCCATACATCGCCGCTATGGCGCATATCAGTTCATGAGCCATAGTGCCGGTAGGCGTCAGGTCGTATTTCATGGCCATATAGACATTGCTGGTCCCGACAAAAGCTCCATGCCCCACAGTCACCGACTGCCTGCTCCGGGCCATGCTGCCAACCACTGCATCCTGCACTGCAAACGAGGCGCGGCGGCGCGTGCCCATATCGCTGAAAACACAGCCTGCCTCTATGAGCCGACGGGCTTTCTCACCGGCTTTGACAGAACACAAGCCAAGATCGATCTGACTGGAAAGTCCCGTCATCTCGTAATAAAGTTCGGATATAATCGCCAGGACCTTGACTTCAAGCAGAATCGTATCACTCCAGCAACCTTCAAACTCCACAGTGAGATGGCCGTCGGAATCCTGGCTGACTGTAGCCCAGCGGCTGTCATACCGGAAACCGCGCAAAAAATTATAGAACCAGAACGGAATGTATGGACACCGCCTCTTCATGAAATCAATCTCATCGTCGGTAATGACAACATCGGCAAGCAGCGCTATCTGGCGGCGCAACTCATCGGCAAAGCCATCCGGATAGACCGTATTGTTACGGTCGGTGAACGCATACCTGACCTGTGCCCGCGGAAAATTGTCGATCACGGCACAACACATCGTGAATTTATAGAGATCGTCGTCGGTAAAATGTGTGATTATTTGTCGCATGTCAGATTATTCTCGTTAATGAATGCCCGGAGAGCTTCGCCACCGTCGATCGATGGGCAGAACTGCATGAGAACCCTATAGGTAATAAACGGATGACGTGACATGGCATCGCGGAGAGTAGAGAGCACACATATATCGCCCGCTATGCCACACACATCGATACTGTCGATTGCATAAGCCTCCAACAGCTCTTCAAACTCCAGGCTTGCCCTCCTGTTCGCAAACAATGAATACTCCTCGGTATCGACATCCATACCTTTGTGTAGCAACACCGTACGCCCGTCGGTAGAATAGACAGCATCGAAAACAGGCTGAAACACAGCCGCCCCGACAGTATCGTGCACACAATGACGCGGCCAGGGTCCGCCGCACTCCACGAACGAACAATGGTCGTAGGGATGGCAATCTGCAGTAACAACCTTGACAATATAGTCACCATCGTGCGCAGTGATATACCCGGCAAGACGCTGCATGGATGCGGAAGCTTCAGCCACAGGCATAGCTCCGCTGATAAAATCGATCTGTGGATCCACAATCAGAAGCATTCTGTTCATAAGCATTGGCATTGGAACTGATAAAAAGCAGCCGCTCCGCGACAGAGTACGTAACTTGGCTGCGGAACGACTGTTTTCTTTCGGATCAGACTATAAGTTTATTGTCCGGCGTAACCGAGCACGGTCGGGCTCTCGACATCGACACCAAATTCCTTGGCTCGCGCTACAATGGCTCGCGCAAGCTTAGGCTTGAGGTCTTCCGGACAGTATCGGAAATAAGCCTCGGCTGCCCTCACGTGGGCCGCGTCTGGCATAGGATACTCCCTGCGTTCGGGTAAACCGAACACCGAATCAGGAAGTTCCTTCTTTTCTTCGTAGGAAAGGCGATCAGACATGACTGAGGCTAAATAAATTATCAAAGATTAAAACGCAGACCAACCTGCAGGAGACCCTGCGCACCGTAGCCTACCTCGCCAAACATGGCCACACTTCTCGACAGGCCAACCTCGGCACCCAGCGGAACAAGCTGGAAAGCACAATAAGTCTTATTGTAGGAATCACCGCCACGAGGCTGCATATGGCTTACCAGCACGCCTATACCGGCATGAGCATAGAGCTTGACTATACTGTTGCGCCAGTAATCGTAACGACCGTTGAGCATAATTGCATGATAGGCTATCTTGCTGGAATGCTCACCCTTGGTGTCAGTACTACTGAAAGTATAGCTCGGACCAAGCCAGAATCCGGGAGCCACCTTGAAATTGACGCCGGCATTGAGTGCACCCCAAGCATTGTTGACACCATGCCAACCGTCATGACAATCGGAAGCATCCATTTGTGTGTAGCCGCCATAACTAACGAACAATTGAGCGGGAGCCTGGGCATTGGCAGCACCGGCACCGATACCAAGCGCTGCTGCGACAGCGATCAAGATCTTTTTCATAGTTAATCTATTTGAATAGTTGAAATGGTATGGGATAAACCCGAAGTGAATTAGAAGAGAGGACGATCACCTATACCAACACCGGTGATTGAGTTTTGGTTCTAAAAAAATGAATTTATTATGCCCATTAAGAAACCGAGCAGCGCTCCAAGCATCACTATTGCCCTGAGTTCCTTATGCATCACTTGAAGAAGCATCTTCTCCACGTCGGCTATATCCATCTCGCTGAGACTCCGCTCCACTATACCGGCAATGTTTATTTCGGCCAGAACGGCAGGCAACTTTGATGAAACCGTACTGACATATATTTCGGTAACCTTGTCGGCGATACGGTCGGGCGAACCCCCAAAGCGCTCTATCATGGTGTTGACAGACATATCGAGCAGCGAGTCGATCTCCGAACCCGACACTCGGTAGACAATATCGCGTGATGACGATTTCAGAATAGGAGTGACGCTCTTTGTTACAGCTGTAGCCACTGCACCACGTGTGGCATTGCCAAATGCCGCAAGCACTTTGCCTATGCCGGCTACGCTGCGTAGGCGTTCATTGATATGGTCGATAATCTCCATTGTCACCCCGCGGCAGAATGCCGTGTCGCTCACTCGCTGATATACCATATCGGCAAGAGTCGATCTTGTATGCTCAACCAATCGTGAAAGACTGTCTGCTGACACATATCCTGATATCACCTCTCTGATTGTGGCTGTGTTACACGTCTGTGCATTGACAAACGACCGCACACCTGCCCTGATCTTGTCGAGCATCTCTTCGGATAGCAACGTCCGCCGGAGTGCCGGCTCATCGACAAGCGACTCGGCGACAGTACCAACCGAACGGGCTATACGGTCGCGCTCCTTAGGAATAATGCCGGGCGTAAACGGTATTCTCCATTTTCCGATATATTTTGGCGTCAACGGTCTGAACAGCATTTTTATAGCAATGCCATTAGTCAGCCAGCCTATGAATGCCCCCACAAGAGGTCCCATTATGTAATGAATCCAATCCATAAACAGAAAACCCCTCTAAATAGCAAATAGTTTTGATTTTCGGTGTCAATGTTATTACAAACAAGTGAAAAAATTTCATAATGCAATTTCAATGATTATCTTTGTGGATGAAAGGTTAATTTAGAAAACCGGATAAATTTAGTGCGATGAAAAGGCGAATTGCTGTCATATTGCTCGTTATTGTCGGATGCGTGGGACTGCTCTATGCAATTCTGCTCAGCCTCGGCTCGCAACGTGACATATATTCGGACAGATCGGAAGGATGTATAGGTATGCTTCCCGTAAGACGCGTCAACCCGATCTTTGTAGAAGTAGTTCCCGGAGTGCAGTTCCGCTTGGATTCAGGAAGCGACCTGAGTACTATTACCGAGGAGGATCTCGACAAACTCCGCAAAATGGGATGTCAGGTAAAGACCTCGATATATCCGGCATTAGGACGCGATGGTCAAGGCGTATACCGCGCCAACATCAAACGCTACACCGTGTCGCTGCCTCTCCATATATACACCTTTACGACCGATACGCTCGGATTCAAGCATGAGCAGCTGGTGAAAAGTACACACAACGTACTTCATAACGTAGACTTCGTACCCTCCGAGTCCGGATTCAGCACACTCGGCATCGACTTACTCGAAAATTTCAGGGTCGAGTTCCAGTATGAAAACGGTGTTATAGCGCTCTACTTCACACGTCCCGACGGCTATCAGGATCTTGCGACTCTTAAAGCCGACAGTTCTCCGTCGAAATCGATTTGGATAGGCAACCGATACTACATGGACATAAAGATCGACCGCCAGACCGACAGCTATTTCCTCGACACAGACCTTCAGTATCAGCAGATCAAACTGCCTGAGAACCAACGCCGCAGATCTAAACGTCACATATCGAAAGCCATAGCCCGGACAACGCTCCACACCTATGAGGCAATCGTGGACAACGATGCCTGGATGGAAGTCGGCAACCGCGCCGGAGGTGTGTCCGCCTACTACTACGACAGCCGCGAGGAGCAATATTCATTCAATCCTCTCAATATGTTCCAGCAGGATATCCTCATCGATTATCCGGGCAAAGTACTTGCGTTGCGTCCATTCTGCGTGCTTCCAAAGCGTCACTTCTCGGAACGGCCAGACACTACTGACATTGTGACACCTGGTATCTGAACATCTCTTACGAAAATATATAGGAAACAATAATGCCCATCCTCATCGGATGGGCATTATTGTTTCCTATACTATTGTTGTTCAGATTACTTTGCAGGAATAGCAAGCACACTGTCAACAAATGCGGTAAGTTCCTCCTTGCTGAGCTGTCCGGTCTTTGAGAACACCTGACCGTCGGCTGCGATCGCTGTAGTCTGGGGAATATACTGGCCTACATACTTCTGGGCTACATTTGGATTTTTGTCTGTATCCACAGAATAGAAAGTAGCCTTGTCAGCATACGCCTCAGCAACTTCGTGGAATGTAGGACCATACATACGGCAAGGACCGCACCACGTAGCGTTGAAGTCAATGAAAGCGACTGTACCGGGAGTTACATCGAGAGCATCGTTGGTCAGTTCAACCACACCGCCCTCAACAGTCTGCTCAGCTACAACAGTATCCTGAGCTTCTTCGGCAACAGCAGCCGATTCCGACTTGTTGCCTCCGCACGAAGCTATGGAGAGGGTTGCCATTACGGCAACCCCCATGAATAGAGCTTTCATTAGCAGGGAAGAGCTGCGTTGGTTTTGTGTACAGCCTCAGCGCTCTTGTGGAAGAGAGCACGCTCCTCTTCGTTGAGATCGAATTCAACGATCTTTTCGATACCGTTACGGCCAAGGATACAGGGAACACCTATGCAGAGATCCTTTTCGCCATATTCGCCGTCAAGGAGAGCCGAGCAGCTGATAAGCTTCTTCTGATCACCGAGAACAGCAGCGACACACTGTGCTGCAGCTGCACCGGGAGCTATCCATGCGGATGTGCCGAGAAGACCTGTAAGAGTTGCGCCACCTACCATTGTGTCAGCAGCGACCTTATCGAGCTGATCAGCAGGAAGAATTGTAGAAGCGGGGATGCCACGGTAAGCGGCGAAACGCTTCAGAGGTATCATTGTTGTGTCACCATGACCACCGATCACGATGCCCTCCACCTCGTTGGCATTTGCATTGAGAGCAAGTGTCAGGAAATATTTGAAACGTGCGCTGTCAAGAGCACCGCCCATACCGATGATACGGTTCTTGGGAAGACCCGAGATCTTATGGATGAGATATGTCATGGTATCCATGGGGTTTGCTACACACAGGATGATTGCGTTGGGCGAGTGCTTGAGTACGCTCTCTGTAACGCTCTTTACGATCCCTGCGTTCACTCCGATGAGCTCTTCACGGGTCATACCGGGCTTGCGGGGAATACCTGAAGTGATGACAACCATGTCGCTGCCGGCAGTCATGGCGTAATCATTGGTCACGCCGGTGAGACGTGTGTTGAGATGAAGGATATTGGCAGTCTGCATGATATCCATAGCCTTGCCCTCTGACAGACCCTGCTTGATATCAATCAGTACAACTTCATCAGCGATGCCCTGGGTTACGAGGACATTTGCGCATGTTGCGCCTACATTGCCGGCGCCTACAACTGTTACTTTTGACATATACTTTTTGAGTTTTGAATATGATGATTCAACATATACGGGATTTATGTCCCTTTCTTCCGCAAATTTAGTGATTAATTTTATACTTAGGTCTCTTTTAACCAAAAATAATCTCATGACGACCGAAGGTATGTGCCAAAAGTAGTAACTTTGTACCCATGGACTTTCAACTGCAATCTACAGCCCCCGGGACAAACGCCCGCGCAGGCCTCATCACTACAGACCACGGAACCATAGAGACCCCGATCTTCATGCCTGTTGGCACATTGGGATCGGTCAAAGCTGTACACCAGCATGAATTACGCGATGACATAAAGGCTCAGATAATACTGGGCAACACATATCACCTCTATCTGCGTCCCGGTATGGAGATACTCGAAAAGGCCGGCGGACTGCACAAATTCAACGGTTGGGAACGCCCCATACTCACCGACAGCGGAGGCTTTCAGGTGTTCTCGTTGAGCGACCGCCGCAAACTGACGGAAGAGGGCGCTCACTTCCGGTCGCATATAGACGGTTCAAAGCACCTTTTCACGCCGGAGAGCGTGGTCGACATACAGCGGGCCATCGGATCTGACATAATGATGGCTCTTGACGAATGTCCTCCAGGAGAAGCGCCCTACGAATACGCACGTAAATCGCTCGGACTGACACAACGGTGGCTTGAGCGCGGATGGAAACATTTCAACCGGACTGAACCAAAATATGGCCACAGTCAGGCATTTTTCCCCATAGTGCAGGGCTGCAAATACCCTGATCTGCGACGAGAGGCCGCACGCCATGTAGCCGGGCTTGGAGCTGAAGGCAATGCCATTGGCGGACTGGCTGTAGGCGAGCCTACCGAAGTGATGTATGAGATGATCGAAGTAGTCAACGACATTCTCCCCACCGACCGACCGCGCTATCTGATGGGTGTAGGCACCCCAGCAAATATCCTTGAGGCTATAGACCGCGGAGTCGACATGATGGACTGCGTGATGCCGACACGCAACGGTCGCAACGGCATGCTGTTCACCGCCCACGGAGTGATGAATATGCGCAACAAAAAATGGGCGGATGACTTCAGCCCCATCCAGGAAGATGGTCCAAGCTACGTCGATCGCGCCTATTCCAAGGCCTATCTGCGTCATCTTTTCATCAGTCAGGAGCTGCTTGGACTGCAGATAGCATCGATCCATAATCTGGCATTCTACCTCTGGCTGGTAGGTGAGGCACGACGGCACATAATAGCTGGTGACTTCGCTTCGTGGAAAAAAGAAATGGTTGAACGCGTCACACAACGACTGTAACCCGATGAGCAACGACTCAACTGACATAACAAGCCCGATCGTAGCGGAACAAAACGTAACGGAATCTTCTCAGTCCGGCAAGAAGAGAAGATTCCCTAAGATACGCATAAGCGGTCTGAAAAGACTTGACCGCTACATCATTGGAAAATTTCTCGGCACATACATATTTGCCATCGCCCTTATTCTCGCGATCACGGTGATGTTTGATGTAAACGAGAAACTCGATGCGTTCCTCAAGGCTCCGCTCAAAGCCACGCTCATCGACTATTTTCTGAACTTTCTGCCCTACTTCGCCAACCAGTTCAGCCCCCTGTTCACATTCATAGCTGTGATATTCTTCACATCCAAACTTGCCGACAAATCGGAGATCATAGCCATGATGTCGTCAGGAATGAGCTTCCGGCGTCTCATGCGGCCATACCTCATATCCGCTGCGGTGATAGCTGTCGCCACTTACATTCTGAGCGCATATATCATTCCACCGGCCAATGTAAAGCGCATAGCCTACGAAAACACTTATGTCAAAAACAAAAAAGTGGAATATGGCGTGAACATACAGATGCAGGTGGCCGACGGAGAGATAGCCTACATGAGCCGTTATGACAGCAAGGCCAAGACCGGTTATAAATTCTCACTTGAGAAATTCAAGGACAAAAAGCTTGTGTCGCGACTCACTGCCAACACTATTCGCTATGATACACTACACCAGTGGCAAGTGCGCGACTACATGATCCGAGATCTGACCGGCACACGCGAGCAGATCAAACGCGGCACACGTCTGGACACAATTATCCCGATGGAGCCCCGCGACTTCCTCATATCGAAAAACGACCATGAGACCATGACCACAGCCGACCTGGAAGAATACATATCCCGGCAGAAAGAACGTGGAGTCGCCAACATCGAATCCTTTGAGATCGAATATCACCGGCGCTACGCCATGTGTGCGGCTGCATTCATCCTCACCATCATAGGCATGTCACTGTCATCGCGCAAGGTCAAGGGAGGCATGGGACTCAATATCGGCATAGGCCTTGTGTTGAGTTTCAGCTACATTCTCTTCATGACAGTCACCTCTACGTTTGCAGTGTCCGGCATAGCGCCGCCGATTGTAGCCATGTGGATTCCCAATATAGTTTACAGCATAATAGCCGTAATTGTTTATCGCAAAGCCGCACGCGGCTAAGAATCATAACATTCTATGAAAAGATTATTCTCCTATCTCGCAATAGCATTCAGCATATCATCGCTGTCAGCCTACTCGCAGACAATGAGTCTGGAGCAGGCCAAAGCAGCTTTCAACCAGGGTGATTACGACCAGGCCGCCGAGACGCTGGCCAAAGCTGCCGATGCCGAGCCTAAGAACGCCACACTCAACCACATGGCTGGAGTGGCATTGATGCGCAGCGGTGACATTAAACGGGCCAAGAACTATCTCAACAAAGGTACGGATGAGTCACTGCTCTTCAGAGCCCGTATTGCGATAGATGAATATGACTTTGACGGTGCTGACGAACTGGTCGAAAAATTTGAAACCGCCCGGACCAAAGGAAAACGCAAATCAAAAACAAAGCAACCGGTGGAAAATCCGGCAATAATGGAAGAGGTCGAGATGGCAGCCGAACGCGGCCGCTCGATGATGGAACGCGTTGAAAAAATTGTGGTGATTGACAGTATCGCCGTCAACCGCGACGATTTCTTCAAGGCATACCGTCTGGCGGCTTCTGCAGGCAAGATCTCGGGTCCCGACATACTGCCCCAGGGATTCCCATACGCCGAACCAACCACTGTCCACACTTCGCAAGATGGTGAATCCATGATTTGGGCACTCCCTGACTCGACCGACAACTATGTTTTGGCCGAGGCCTCACGTCTGGCCGATGGATCTTGGGAAGGACCTTCAATTGCAAAAGGCGCACTCAGCGATGGCGGCGACGTCAACTATCCGTTCCTCATGTCAGACGGTGTGACACTGTATTTTGCATCCGACGGCGAAGGATCGCTCGGCGGTTATGACATCTACATCTCGCGCAGAGACGGTGATGGATTTCTGCAACCGCAGAACTTAGGTATGCCTTACAACTCCCCCTTCGATGACTATCTCCTGGCTATAGACGAAGAGACAGGCACAGGATGGTGGGCTACCGACCGTAATCAACTCGGCGATTACATAACCGTCTACCGTTTTATCCCATCCGAACTGCGTGTCAACTACCCCGCCGATACCCCAAATCTCGCATCGCTGGCCAAGCTGTCTGATTACCGTGCCACATGGGAGGATGGTGCGGACTACAGTGAACTACTGGCCTCACCAAAAGAAGCCGAGTCGGGAAACAAAGCGGCGACATTCAGATTCGCAATGCCCGACGGACGCATAATCACATCACTCGGCGAACTCAAGAACCGCCAGGCCAAGAGCGCCTTATCAACCTATCTTGACCTCAACGCACAGCTGACACGCTTGCAGAATAGTCTGGCCGAAATGAGAGCCGCTTATAGCCGAGGTGACCGCACAAACAGCCAGAATATATTAAACGGTGAACAGCGCATCGAGACACTGCGCAAAGAAATCGCCCGCAAACGAAACGAGGTCGTATCAGCCGAAATGAACTGACCGTATAACCTCCTGACAGACAACAAACTTACACATAAACATCAAATAGAACCATCATGTCATCATTTCTCATAGCACTGGCCGTACTGATAGGTGGCTACGTGATCTATGGCGCTGTTGTAGAGCGCATTATAGGTATCGATCCATCAAGAAAAGTGCCATCCGAGACACTGCGCGACGGCGTAGACTTCATACCTATGCCGGCATGGAAAGTTTTCCTCATACAGTTTCTCAATATAGCAGGTCTGGGCCCCATATTCGGAGCGATCATGGGTGTGATGTTCGGTCCGGCCGCATTCCTGTGGATCACTTTCGGCACCATATTCGCCGGAGCAGTACACGATTTCGTTAGTGGATTTGTGTCGTTACGGTCACAAGGTTCGTCATTACCTGAAATAGTGGGTCACGAACTTGGATCCGGTATCAAACAGATAATGAGGGGATTCTCAATACTGCTTCTCATACTTGTAGGCGCCGTGTTCATACTCACACCGGCCCAGATAATAGGCAATATGACGCCGGAATGGATGTCCACAGGTTTCTGGATAGCCCTGATATTCGTTTACTACCTGTTGGCCACGTTGTTACCTATCGATAAACTTATAGGCCGATTCTATCCCGTTTTCGGCTTCGCGCTGCTGTTTATGGCCGTTGGAATACTGTGCGTGCTGCTGTTCAATCCGGAGATAAGCATACCGGTCGGATTGGATAACGGTCTGGGTAACAGGATGTCAGAGCCCGAAACCCACCCCATATTCCCGATGATGTTTGTAAGTATAGCATGTGGTGCTATTTCCGGGTTTCACGCTACACAGAGTCCAATGATGGCGAGGTGTCTGACAAATGAAAAATTGGCGCGGCCAATTTTTTACGGAGCGATGGTAGCGGAGGGTATAGTGGCCTTGATATGGGCTGCGGCAGCAATTGCGTTTACCGGTGGTTATCAGGAACTTGCGGAATATTTCACAACTCACCCGGGTGGCACAGCAGTGATAGTTAAAGATATCAGTATCAGCTGGTTAGGCACATTCGGAGGTATACTTGCTGTGCTTGGGGTCGTGGCAGCCCCGATAACGACCGGCGACACGGCTCTGAGGAGCGCGAGAATGATTATAGCGGATTTCATGAACTTCGATCAGAAGAGCATAACCCGCAGATTGACAATCACTTTGCCACTTTTCGCGGTGGTGGGTGTGATAATGATGATAGATTTTAATATTTTGTGGAGATACTTCGCATGGTCGAACCAGATGCTGTCGGTATTCACGTTATGGGCTGTGACAGTGTATCTTACGAGGCATGGGAAGGTGTATTGGATCACATTGCTGCCGGCAATGTTCATGACGGTGGTGTGCATCAGCTACATACTGTATGCGCCTCAGCCTGAGGGACTTGGGGTAGATCACACGGTTGCTGTGGGGACGGGATGCGCCACGGCCATAGCGCTGGCGGGAGTGTTTTCGGTGTACGCACGCAAAATAAGAAGCGATAAAGAACTGACAGTCAAGGCATAAACTTGGAGATATGTTGCAATTTTCCGACGAGCTAACCACTACCAAACCATACAATCTTCACGGCCACACACAGTACTGTGACGGTCGAAACACGATGGAAGAATTTGTGAATGAGGCAATTACGCTCGGGTTCACCCACTATGGTTTCAGCCCTCACTCGCCCATACCCATAGAATCGAGCTGTAACATACTGAAAGACAGAGTAGTAGAGTATTTAAACGAGTTCAAAAGGTTGCGTGAAGGTTACGGGGCGAAACTGAAGCTGTATGCGTCGATGGAAATAGACTATCTCGGCGACGAGTGGGGGCCGAGTCATCCGTACTTCGCGGGGTTGCCTCTCGACTACCGGATCGGGTCGGTACACTTTGTCCCGACGCAGGACGGAACGCCGGTCGATGTGGACGGCAGCCCCGAGAGATTCGCGCAACGGCTGGAGGATTGTTTCGACGGTGACCTGCGTTATGTGATCGATAAATTCTACGAGCAGACGACAGCGATGGTCGACAAGGGCGGATTTGACATAGTAGGCCATTTTGACAAGATAGGCCTGAACGCTTCATTCGTGAAACCAGGTGTGGACCGAGAGGACTGGTATGAGGAGCTGGTGTCCGAGCTGATAGAGCACATAGCCGCGGCGGGTGTGACCGTAGAGATCAACACCAAGCATTTCGAGAAGTACGGGCGCTTCTTTCCTGATGAACATCTGTGGGGCCAGCTGCTCGATCATAACATACCCATCGTGATAAACAGCGATGCCCACTACACGGAGCTTATCAATGCCTCGCGCGACATCGCGACAGAACGTCTGGAAGCTCTGAAGGCGAAGAGGGGTTATTCCTGCTGAAGGCGTACAAGCTCGTAGAACTCGTGCTTGACGGAGTTACCGTTGAAGGCTCCGGTGAAGTAGGCGACGCTCATCTGTCCCTGATTACGGACACCGCGCATCGATTTGCAGAGGTGGGTTCCGCGCATCACGATCGCCATGCCTTCGACGTAGCCACCGAGAGCTTCGGTGAGCATATCGACAATATCCTTGGCAAGACGCTCCTGGAGCTGCATACGCGCGGCACAGTAACCCACCACGCGCGCCACCTTCGAGATGCCGAGTATGCGGCCGTCGGCTTTGGGAATGTAAGCGAAGTAGTAGCGGCCGAAAAACGGCAGGATATGGTGCTCGCACATGGAGTAGTAGCTTCCGGTATCGAAGATCATACCCGAAGTATGCTCGGAATTGGAGAATGTAGTGATCTTGGGGCGGCACTCTTCCTTGTAGCCACGGAATATTTCTTTCCACATTTCGAGGATACGTGCCGGTGTTCCGGCCAGTCCTTCCCGATCGGGATCCTCGCCGACATACTGAATCAGACACCGGATGGCGTCCTCGGCCTGGCGGCGTGTTACCGGATGTCGAGTATCTTTTGAGTCTGGAGTGAAAGTTTCCATGTTGGATTATCCTTGATAAAAGTTATTGTTTCAGAAATAATACGGCGGTTGTCGATGAGGTTACCGACGTCGCATGGCTGGAGATATCGAAAGCGGGCGTCAATGGAGTCGTAGACCGACATATTCTGTCCTGCTCCACGGTAAACGACCTTAAGTTCGTCGATACGCGGCAAAGAGAGAGTGGCGCCGTCGCAAAAATCGAACTTGGGAGAGCATGTGATCCAGTCGACGGAGTCGGGAAGCGGGTGTGTTCCGTTGGTCTCGACGGCAACAAAGTATCCGCGGTCGTGAAGGAGCGAGACAAGAGAGGATGTGAGCTGGAGGGAAGGCTCGCCGCCGGTGATGACCACAAACCGAGCGGGAGAGAGATCTTCAATCCTGCGCACAAGCTCGTCTTCGGTGATTGAGAAGCCGACGGAGTGGTCGGTGTCGCAGAACGGGCAGCGAAGGTTGCATCCCGAGAACCTGACGAATATGGCGGGGGTTCCTGTCCAACGTCCTTCACCCTGGAGTGAATAGAAAATCTCGTTGACGGTCATAGCTCGTTGTCTTTAACGTAGGTTGCTGTGTTTCCTTCGGATTCCTGCACGGTAACCTTGTAGCAGGATTCAATCTGATCGCAGACCCAGCGTGCAATATTCTCGGCTGTTGGGTTGAAGGGGAGCAATTCGTTGAAATTGCCGTGGTCAAGATATCCGTGAATGCGGTCCTTGATGTGCTTGAAATCGCACACCATGCCATCGTCATTGAGCTCGGCAGCTTTGCAGAATACCGTTATGATCCAGTTGTGACCGTGGAGATGAGTACACTTGCTCGGGTAGGAGAGTTGAAGCCTGTGGCTTCCGGCAATCTCCATTCGCTTGGAAACGTAGTACATGGGAATACGCAGTGTGAATCAGGATTCATAGCGGGTGGGGTCGGCGATGCCAGCATCGCGCATAGCCTCGCGGCGCTCAATGCACGTGGCACAGCGGCCACAATGTATTTCACCACCCTTGTAGCAAGAATAAGTGAGGGAGTAGTCGATGGAGAGCCGGCGTCCGATGAGGGCTATACCGGTCTTGGAAAGTCCGGTATAAGGAGCGGAGAGGGTAACCTTTCCTCCGGTTCCGGCCGAAACGGCGCGGGCCATAGCGTCGACAAACTCCGGGCGGCAGTCGGGATAAATGGCATGATCACCAGAATGGTTGGCGATGAGGAGGCGTGAGAGGCCACGGGACTCGGCGATACCGGCCGCGATGGAGAGCATTATGCCATTACGGAACGGGACGACGGTCGACTTCATGTTGTCGGCGGAGTAGTGTCCTTCGGGAATGGCGTCGGCCCCGGCGAGCAACGATGACTCGAAATAAGTAGAGAAGAAGCCGAGGGGGATTACGATATGCTCAATGCCGAGCATCGAGCAATTGAGACGTGCCATGGCGATCTCGCGTGCGGCATGGTTGCTTCCGTAGTCGAAAGTGACGGCGAGAGCTATCTTATCCTTGCAGTCGTGGAGCAATGTGACCGAATCCATTCCTCCTGACAAAACAATGAGCGAATCCTTACTATCCATTACAAAACAGAATAAGCGGCACAAGGAGCCGAGAATCAGCCACTTATGCCGCATTTTCAAGTATCCCCGTGGGGGAATGGCATAAGGGGCTATTATACTGATTGTTACCTTTTTATATATTTTATTCTCTATTTGGGGAAAAGCAGTCATTAAGGCTTTTTGTGGCCGTACAATATACGTATAGCGACCATCAACCTACCTCGATCGATGTCTATATTTATCGAAGGACTATTAAGAGCGCGCAATACCGAGTCGAGGTGTTCTAATTCGATAGCGTTGCATATTCGCGTTTTTAATTTCACCTTATGCTCCCGCTTTTCTTTATTGTCGTTATCGCTGACAATAATCATATCTGGCAATAAACCATCCAAGAGCGAGATCGAGTTGTCGCGCAGATCTTCATACTTCGGATATGTATGGATATTAAAAATAGCGTTAACAACCATCTGCACTTCGCAATCTTGGTATCTCAAAAAGACAGATTCCATCATTCTGTTTAATGTGACGCTAAACTCTTCCTTCAAATCTGAGATGGAGGTCTTTATTTCTGCTTCTTTAGCCGACATCTCGCGCATTATCTCTGCCTTGATTATCCTTTGCTTCCGCTCTGACCGCTCAATAGCTTTATAGATTTCTATCGCATTGTAAATCTGCCAACCAATAAAGAGGGTGATCATGACCGCAAGCGCTGCGAGCATGATCCCGATGTTATCGCTTTCAACAGCATTTCTACCGCGACTGATATACAGCCCGGCAGAAAAAACTATGTTGAAGATACATAATACCCAAAGAGCCTGTTTCATTTCTTGAGGAGGTTGATGTGATCGTTGAGGGTCGATATGTGGTCGCGCAGGGCGGCGATAGTTGATTCTTTGTCGGCGAGGCGTTCGCGAAGCTCTGCGTTCTGACGGCTGAGATCGGCATTTTCGGCGCGAAGCGATGCAATCTCGGCAACAGACCGGGACTCATCGCAATCGGTCTCGCTGATTTTCATGTTGATCTTAGATCGACCTGTTGCCAAAATGGCATCATGCCCGGCGCTCTGTGTGATAGCTCCGGCGCCTGGCTGACGGATCATTTCACCTTCGCCGGTCTTTAGCCAATCCATATTGAGCTGCGGGAATGCCCTTGATATTTTCTCAAGCGTTCTTAATCGAGATTTATCCGTCATTTTGCTTACGGTCCCAGGAGCGATACCGCACTCGTTTTCAAACGACAGGACAGATCTATCCATACATGCGATGAATTTTTGCAAGCGTGATTGCAGATTGCTCATTTTGCTAAAACATGTTAATTCTCTAAAGAGAACTTGGATTATTTGGATTATTGGTTTACTTTTGCATTGTCAAAGCAAGCAAGTAAGCAAGCAAGACAAAGAAAAGGCCGTCGGGCAATTTGCCTAACCAACATATTTTTCCACTGCAAATATACGGCGGTTTTTTCTTTTACCCAAATAATAAAGCAAGTAAGCAAGTAAGCAAGTAAGTAAGGACAAAGAAAAAATGGCAAAGGAACAGACTCAGACATTCAGAGATGAGCTGCGTGCGATGAAGCCGGGCGAGACGCGCATTTTCAACCGTGGTGGTGCCAGGGAGATATACAGCGCACGCACGGCGGCAGCTCAGGTGGCCGCGCTCGACGGCCGCAAGTATGCCACGCGGGCAGACTTCACGTCGAAAACCATAGCGATAACAAGAGTGCATTGAACAGCCATGGCCATGACCAGACGCGAGGCACGAATGATAGCCGAAGAGCTCTACGCCCTGATGAAGCGCGATGAGGTCGCAAGCCCTGACAGGTATATGGGCGCGGCCGAAGCTGCCGCCATGCTCGGATGGTCGGCACAGACGCTCTACAACAGGATAAGGGAGATGCCTCATGTGAAAAACGGCAAACGGCTGACATTCTCGGAAAAGTCGCTGAAGAAATACATAGAAACACGTGCCTGATCAAAAGACACCGACCAAAGAAGCAATAAAGACGCAATAACGAAACAAAAGACGCAATGAAGACGCAAAAGATGATCAATAATACAGTACTGTCGGCCATAGCCATACTCGCTTACATGGTATGGATAGCACAGGCACTCAGCAGACCGATAGTGACGGCGGTTCTGTGTGTATGTATAATCTGCATAGCTATTGTTTGGTTTCTGACCTACGCGCCTGAGAAAGACGCAGAAGACAGCCAGTGTAGTAAGACTGTTAATAATGACGCAAAATTAAAGGTAAAAGCTATCAACAAGGAACGCCGCGAGGCGTACCCATAGCAGGTGATTATGTAATTAAATTCATACAGCAATCGAGCTGTGGCTGTCGTGAGACATCCGCAGCAACCACGGGAGGCAAGGTCGGGATAGCGGTAGCCCCGGCAATAAAGATTGCAACAAGTTGTTTGGCTATATATAGATGGATTATGATGACAAGGTCGCTATGAGGGGTCCGACTCCCCTCCCTCCCACAAAACAAAGATATGTTTAACCCCAAAAACCTTAAGACAATGAGTGACAACAAAAACTGCAAGACAGCCGACTATGAGGAAGCTTTGGCGAGGTGGGCGGCCGAGGATCAGAACAACCGCGCCATGCTGGTGATAACATTGGGCGAGAGTGGCGAAGCGAGGGTGGCGTATGCCGGCAGCCGCGCCAATCTTGTAGGCATGGTGCTGGTCGCGATGATGAGCAACAACGCTTTCCGCTATCTGGTGACAAAAGCTATAAAAATGGGTATCGGGATGCTCGGCAAGCGTTACGAAGAAGAGGCCAAGAGCCAGGAAGATATAAACAAGGATAATACTGACGGCCATGATCCAGACAAAGAAGAATGAAAAGAGGTGGGTGACGGCTGACACCGCCGAGATGATAGGCAAATACACCGCTTCAAGAGTCATAAAGACGTGGACCGAGGAATATATCAATCACGCCACGGGGCAGAGCGAGACTGTGAAGCGTACCGACCTATTGCTGGATCGCGGCGAACTGATAACCCCGGCTTTGGCGCAGACAATAAGCTTCTGGATGACCGAGGGCAGCATAAAGAGCGTTGAGGTGACTGACCAGTGCAGGCGCGCCGCTGTGGAACGTCCGTCGGCGGCAGGGCTGTATAAGGCCGCGGTGATGCTTCAGGGCAAAAAGAAAAGCGCCATGCTGGCAGCCCAATCGGTGGAGCAAGCCGTGAAGGTGCTGACGGACTTTGTAGAGCTTAACTCGGAGGGTGTTTTCCGTATCGACTCGATCGCTCCGCTCGCCGACGCCATAGTGATAGCCGAGGATGAGGCAGAGCTTGATGATAGCAACAAGAGCAAAAAGCGCAAGATATATCAGCTCGCTACCACGGTGAGATGGCACTATGTAGACGGGCAAGAGCAAGACTTGTACCCCGAAGCTCTATTCATGGTCGAGGCTGTGAAAAAGGCCGAGGCTTATCTGTATGACAGGCAGGATGAGCGACGGGAGAGAGCAGCCAGCGACGGCGAGGACTTCCATGAGGCTGAATTCACGGTGCTGGTGGAGGAGTCGAAGATAGTAAGGTATGACATGATCGTGCCCGAGGATTTCTCAAAGGCTTATCTGGAGAGTCCGGAATGACAGATGAGGGAATACATGGCAGCTTCGCGTCGGCTCTCGACGGCTCCGGCCAGAGGGCCAACAAGTATAGCGCAAGGAAAACAGGCGGCTATGCCTCGAAAAAGGAATACCGACGAGCCAACGAGCTGAAGCAGATGGAAAGCGCAGGTCTGATAAGCGACTTGCAGGAGCAGGTGGCATTCACACTGCTGCCGACGCAGCGCGACAAGGACGGCGAACTGTTGGAAAAAGCGTGCAAGTATATCGCTGATTTTGTCTATCGAGATGGAAACGGCACGACCGTGGTTGAGGACACAAAAGGCATGAGAACGGCAGAGTATATAATAAAACGCAAGCTGATGCTCTATATGCGCGGTATACGCATCAAAGAGATTTAAATCATCTTCGGAAGCCCGCGACTATGGCCAAGAAAGATTTGAAAAGCTACTTTCCTCATGACGCCAACGCCAGGAACGATGAGAAGATCATACGCCTGAGAATGAAACACGGCGCTGCCGGGTATGGCGTGTATTTCATGATCCTTGAGAGACTGAGAGACGCTACGGACTACATGAGTATCAAAGATTATAACATAATAGCCTTTGATCTTCGCGTAGATGCGGCTCTGATAAAATCGGTCGTTGAAGACTTCGGGTTATTTGTCTTCGCCCATACTGATGAGGGTGAGTACATCTACTCCGAGAGCTTCACTCGAAGAATGGAGATGAAAGATGAGGTGAGCGAGAAGCGCCGGGCCGCGGCATCGAAACGCTGGGGCACGGACGGGAACAACAAAAGCAATGCAAATGCAATGCAAATGCAGAACAGTTGCAAAGCAAGTGAACAACAAAAGCAATGCAATAAAAGTAAAGAAAAAGAAAAGAAAATAAATAAAAAAATATCTACTGACGTAGATACAAAAAAGTCGACGTCGGAGACGAGTTGTAGTGATGATTTTTCTTCTGTTGAGGCCGATATAGGCGAAACTCTGCGACAGGTGGAGGACCGCGCCCAGGCGATAGCCGAGAGCGTGGGCGCAAGCCCCGCCGAGGTAGTGGAGATGGCAAGGCAGGTGGCGGAGAAGTGGCGGCTGACCGGCGAGTATGACCGGGAACGTCCATTGACGCACATGATCAACACCATAGGAAGGAAAGCGGAGGCGGCCAAAGCATCGAAGCGGATAGCAAGAGCAGCGGAGGCGGTAGAGTCGGGGCGCGACAAGAGGCACCAGCGCGAACGTCGCGAGCTTGATGATATCCACGCCGTGGACTCAAAGGCCGCACTGCAAGAGTATTTGAAATCAAAAGGGCTCGACGAAAACGCCAGTCTCGCCGACGTGGCCGCTGCCGCCGAACCCGAAAAATTCCCATTCTTAAAAACGAAATGCGGCCGAGAAAATATAAAAAATCAGAAATAAGTATTGATATTTCTGACAACACAAGAGAAAGGCTGTGGAGAGCGCTCTCTAACAGCGAAAAATATGTAATGGCCACAGCCTTTTCCAGGGCACGTAGGGGTGAGATTTATATAATAGTCAAGTCCGGATCTGACCCCGTCGCAACCGAGGATTCTTGGTATCTCGGATATCAAGACGCACTGAGAGATTTATTCGGACTCGATAGACTGACATTAATTCCGTGTTATTTTGAAGAGGCTGAAGAGGCTGATCTTGACGCAAAGATCAACGCAAAGATCAACGATATCCTCGACTTGATCAAAGACTTGATCAAGTCAAAACTGGAACAGAAATGACAGAAGCGCAGACAAAACATAATCAAGATATGGCTCTACCCAATATTGCAGAATCGCCTGCGCCAACAAGGCTGGCGTATAAAGGCGGCATGACTATGAGCAAGAAAGAACGGCGTGAGCTAAACCGGATATTTAGTCCGCTTATCAGGCCTGCACGCATACCGGCAACACGACGCGCCAAATGGCGCTTGGTGAAAAAGTGGTTTAACCGCTACGAAAAACAGACGCTGATAGGCCGAACGGTCATAGTGGCAACTAAGGGCGGCAAGCAAATCGCTACGCGTATAACCAATGTGAAGATCGAAAAAGCCGGAGGATATCGGCGTAACTATCTATTTACAAGCAGACCATGACAACCAACGATAACAAACCGATCAAAGCCTATAAGGGCTTTAACCAAGATATGACGTGCCGTGGCTTCCAGTATGAGGAGGGCAAGGAGTACGAGCACAGTGGGCCCGTGGAAGCATGCGCGAGCGGCTTCCATGCCTGCGAGAACCCGATTGATTGCCTGGAATACTATAGGCCGGGGCAGTCGGTTTTCCACTTCGTGGAACTTTCAGGCGAGACGAGCCGTGATTCTAACGGAAGTAAGGTAGCCGCATCGCATATCAAAATAGGTGCGCGGCTCGATATAGCTGGAATTTGCAAAGCTACGTTTGACTACGTGCGATCAAAATGCACCAATGAAAATAACGCCGAACCGGGCAAAGCCGCCACAGCAGGCAATCACGGTGCGGCCACAGCAGGCTATCGTGGAGCAGCCACAGCAGGCTATCGTGGAGCAGCCACAGCAGGCGATCACGGTAACGCCACAGCAGGCTATCGTGGAGCAGCCACGGCAGGCAATCACGGTGCGGCCACGGCAGGCAATTGTGGAACAGCCACGGCAGGCAATTGTGGAGCAGCCACGGCAGGCAATCACGGTGCAGCCACGGCAGGCAATCACGGTGCAGCCACGGCAGGCAATCACGGTGCAGCCACAGCAGGCAATTGTGGAGCAGCTACGGCAGGCGAATACGGAGCGGCTACGGCAGGCGAATACGGAGCAGCCACAGCAGGCGATCACGGAGCGGCCACGGCAGGCAATCACGGTGCGGCTACGGCAGGCGAATACGGAGCGGCCACGGCAGGCAATCACGGTGCGGCCACAGCAGGCTATCGTGGAGCGGCTACGGCGAGAGGAAGTGCGGAAACTGGAAATAATGGTCTATCCGTAGCCCGTGGCAACGATGTTAAAGTCAAAGGCGGTATTGGCGCAGTGCTCGTCATAGCAGAAGAAAATCAATATGATTACAACATCAAAGACTGGAAGGCCACAATTGTCGACGGCAAGCATGTCAAGGCTGACACTTGGTACAAGCTCGTTAATGGTGAATTTGTAGAAGCTGAGTGATATGCTGACAACAAGAGATAGAGCGCGGACTGTCGCGCAGATAGAGGACTTGAAGCGGCTACACGTGGCCGAAATGCGAAGTAAGGTTGTGGCCACGCCTGCCGCAGCTAAGATCCAGCGTAAGATCAACGAGTTGCAGACTCAGCTTGACCGTGATGAGCATGAGGCGATAGTGCGGGCTAAAATGGCCAGGATATCCCTCGATGAGACGCTCAATATTGTGGCTATACCGTTGATGGCCGACGTGCTCAATGCCGTGATAGCCGACGTGGAGGGCATGCTGAGACAAAACAAACTGTCTGAAACGGTGTTCGGCGATCTCGCCCGCAATATCCGCCGCGATGCCATGCGGATGGTTGACACCTTGGCTGTGGCTGATACCGGGCTGCCCGACCTGCTCGAAGTCGATGACCACCTCGTAGAAGCGGTCCATAAGAAAATCATGAGCTTTATAAAGCAGAGACTTAATATCACGAAATGACTCCAGAGCTACAACATAAGGTGGATTTTGCAATCAAGCTGCTCCAGTCCATCCCGACTGATAGTGGGCCGATTGAAGTGTCATATTCTGGTGGCAAAGACTCCGATGTGATACTTGAACTTGCGAAGATGGCTGGTATCAATTATCGAGCCATCTACAAGAATACCACAATTGACCCTCCGGGAACTATCGCGCACTGCAAGTCAAAGGGTGTCGAGATAATGCCGCCGACAATCAATTTCTTCGACTTGGTGAAAAAGAAAGGGTGTCCGAGTAGATATAGCCGTTTCTGTTGTGAGGTTCTGAAAGAGTATAAGTTATGCGACAGGGCTATTCAAGGTGTGCGTAGGGCAGAGAGCGTAAAGCGAGCCAAACGTTACAAGGAACCTGAAATATGTCGAACTTATACGAAGGGTCAGAAATCAAGGGTTTATCTGCCGATACTTGAATGGACTAATGCGGATGTTGCCGAGTTTATCAAAGAGCGAAACATCAAGTGTGCGCCCCTATATTACGATGAGCAAGGCAATTTCCACGTTGAGCGTAGATTGGGTTGCATAGGTTGCCCGTTGTCATCCAAGAAAAAGCGTACCGAGGAGTATGTGCGTTATCCAAAGATTCTCAAACGCACAATCGAGTGTGAGCAGGAGTTTATTGATACGCATTGGAATGGGAAGGTTGCTGCGAGATATAAAAATGCCATTCATAGGATGTTCGCCAATCTTTTTTGTGACTCTTATGAGGAATATCGTGACAAAGTAAGTGGTGGCATGTTTCCCGAACTGGCAATAGATCCAAAAGCATTTTTAGAAGATTATTTCAATATTGATTTAACTATATGAAAACAAGACTTACCCCCTCCCAATCACAATGTCTGATAGAGCTTGGCGTTGACCCGAGCAAGGCAAGCGAGCTGGCTGACATTCTCTCGCTCCTGCCGAAAATGATGAAGTATAAGGGCGATCCTTATGGACTTAACATTGAGTGGGATGACAATTGGGCGGCGTCTTATTTCAACGCAGTGAAATTCATTATGCCCAATGAGGAAGGCACGATGGCCTATGAATCGGCCACCGAACTCATCGATGCGCTATATAAGTTGCTTGTATGGCTTCTCAAAAATCACCCAAACAAAATCAAAAAGTTATGACGCGACGGATTAAATTTCGCGGCAAAGACCGCAATACAGGCAAATGGGTCTACGGAGACCTCCTTTCACCGATCACAGGATGCCGAATTGTAAGTTACAGAGAGGTGGATAACGGCTCAATGAAGCGTGCTGATTATCTCTATCATGATGTTCTTGATGATACCGTCGGCCAGTTCACCGGACTTCACGACCGCAATGGCAAGGAAATCTATGAGGGAGATATCGTGCGAAACGGGAATAATACATATTGTGTTGAATATGATACCGCGCATGCTTGTTGGATAGCCGCATACGATTGGCCTGATAGTGTTGGTAATTGGCAATTATCAAAAGAACATTGTTTGCGAAATGAAGTAGTAGGCAACATCCACGAACAATCAAAAAGTTAGAGCGATGAAAACAAACTATAGAATGGTCATGTACTACTCAGTTGTCATTCCAGTGGCGGTAATGTACACACCTTTACTCTTGCTAAACGCTGGACTCAATCGGTGTACAGCAGGGATTCTTAACTTCTTCTGCTTCATGCAGCGTATAACTAAATGTTTTGACAATGAATGAACCGATCATAGACCCCGCGACCCTGAGCGAGGAGCAGAGAGACGCAATCAGAAAAATTTATGAAAATTGCATTAATAGCAATGCTCTTATAAGAGAACATGAGAAATCCAATCTCAACAAAAACAAAGTGGTGGCATTCCGGTCAACCTTTGCTTGTGGTATGAATGAAGGAGCTATGGCTGCTATGATTAAACTCTTCGGCTCAGAATTTTTCACTAATCAAAAAGGATAATGGTATGGCATTTTTAGCAATAAGCAGAGATAATCGTGAGCTCATATTTAATGAGGAACCCGAATATGACCGCATAGATGATTGTTGGAGGCAGTCTGACGGTGAGGACCTTGTTTATAATGATTATGCTGACTTTTCCGCAGGTATACATAGAGAAGACAAGTATTTCTATGGCATAGAACTCCCAAAAGGCTCAATCCGCAAACTAATCGGCAGAGAGCTGACATGGGAAGATGAACCAGTAGAACTTAAAGGAGAATGATGATGAAGTCGAAAGTATATTGCAACAAGCAAGATTGCACCATCCGCAAGACCTTTATCGGAGATACAGGTGAGTATTCTCGGAACTTGTGCTGTAACGTCAACTGCGTGTTGGTAAAGGATGGCTCTCCGTACCCCGAAGCGACAATCAGCGGGTGGGTGGCAGTGGACGATTTTGACAATGCCTATATCTATCACTCAAAGCCGACTCAAAGGTGCAAAGAGTTTTGTGACACGGGAGACTATGTTACCTATTGGATGTGCGAATCAAAATATCCAAACGGTAAAGAGTGTTATTTGATAGATAAAGACTTCTTTTCTAATCTCACCCCGGAAAGTGAACCAATACCAGTTGAAATAATAATCAAACCGAAGAAACAATGACAGCAGACGAATTATACGACATCTACCGGCAAGTAGAAGATATAACGGAGATGCTTAACAGCCTTGCAAAAGAATACGCCTACGACCCTTTCAGAAATACCGCGTTGGCATCTGAACGTTTAGAAGAATGTATATTCGATTGCATGGGTAAATTAGCGGCTTACGAAATATGTGAAAGGAGAAGCAACCAATGAGCGATCAAAAACGACAGAACCGTCACCAATGCCGATACTATCTCAATAAGAGATGCCAGAGAATCGGTCAGCCTTGCGTGTTGCTTCTCGACCCCTATGACCAGTGTTCGGTATTCAGCAAACGTAAAATAACTGACAAATCATGACTGTGGCTCGCCGAAATCTGAAATGAGTGGTGAGGTGTTGAATGCCTCGCCACTCTCAGGGCGACAATATCAAGGATGAAATAAGAGATTTAAACAATGCTTTTTTCTGACATTTTTTCCGAAGATACGGTAAAGTTAGAGCTTGAAAATAGGCATGGCGTTGAGTTCCGCCTGATACCATTTGATGATTGTCGAGGACAGACCTCCTACTGGATTTCGCGCGATGGGAGACACGTCTATGTCGGTGTGACATTCTGCGGCTATACACAATGCAAAGAGGTAAAAATTTATCCGCCCAAGTATCGCTCTGCAAATTCCTCTGCCTCATTTAAGCGCCGAAACAATACCGGTAAGCAGTGCTATTCCACGATACCGGCGGCGGTTTATGGCGCTTTTATTTGTCGCGATGGTATGCCACGGCAGAAAATAAGACACCGTGATGGAGATGTCAGCAATTGCAGTGCTGAAAATTTATTTGTTGGGGCCGATGTGGATATAACCCAAAATATGCAGGCGTTAAAAGACATTTACCAATACCATGCTGAGATTGCCTTATATATACATCGGATTAGCAAAACCCCATTCGCCGACGATATCGCCTCTGATTCATTTCTACGCATGTGCGAGAGCCGTCTTCCGATTGACCCGACGCGAGCTTTAAGTCTATGGGTTAAACTCTCAAGAGATCGACTATTTACCCACATGAGGGATAATCGGACGCAACCACTTGACGACGATTTTTTCAAGTTTTGGGTCTGCGAAAATGATTATGATAACGTTATCGACCTTTTGGATAAATTACCGGAAGTATTATACGACACTGTATACCTGCTGAGCGCTGGATATAATGTTCGCGAAATTGCCAAATTGCAGAATATTACAGCTGGTGGTGTCCGATTGAGACTTAAAAAGGCCTCAGAACGATTAAAGAATATTGCGACATGAACAGAAAAAACAAAATCCTATTTTCCGATTATACCGAACTTTTTATTACTCCAGAGAATCGCCGTTTCGCTGATTTTTGGAAAATCAACGCCGTACGTGATTTCTTAAACTCGAACCATACAGTTAGCGAAAAAGGAATCCAGAAGTATTTAGCCTCAATAGATAACTCCGCTATTTCCAAAAGCGACATAAAGACGGAACTATGTAAATTATTAGTGAAGCCTGCTGCCAAAGATGCTAAAACCAATATTATGCCGATTCTCTCGGAAAAAGGTAAGACCGACGTAACTGAGTTTGGCGAATATCTGGTAGTTGAGCAGTCATATTCGCCAAACACCGCACGAAGCTATCAGCAAACCATGCGTGAATTTTTTAATATCTTCAAAGAATTTAACCAAACAAACGCCGTAGCTTTTAAAAATCATTCGCTCGCGCTCGGTCTGCGGCCGAAGACGTTGAACCTGCGAATAAGCGGGCTTGTAGCGTATGCGAAATGGAAAAACATAAACCTGAAAATAAAACGCGTAAAGGTGCCGAGAATATTAGAATGTAATAACGTGCCGGACAAATCCCAAATGTCCAAATTTTTGACATTCTGCAAAAGCTATAATTTTTACTGGTATCTTGTCTTTAGATGCCTTTCTACAACAGGCTTGCGAATACATGAACTGTTAAAATTGACATATGACGACATTCTCTCAGGAGATACGCTTATCAATGGTAAAGGCGGTAAAATCAGGCGCGTATTTTTTCAAAAGCGCTTTATCGCTGAAATCGAAGAATATTTAAAAAACAATAGCCATATCCTGCGCTCCGATCGCTTCTGCCCCAAGACTGCACGAGGAGTCGCCCAGCAAATGCAAGCTTACGCAAAAAAAGCCGATCAAGACAAAAGTAAATTCCACCCTCACGCATTCAGGCATTATTTCGCTAAAATGTATCTTGCCAAGCGTCCTGACGATTTAATCGGCTTGCAGGGGCTACTGGGACATTCAAGTCTTGAAACGACTGCAATTTATTTGCGGAGAAGCCGACAAGAGATGTTTGATGATTATACAAAAACAGTGAACTGGGAATGAAGGACACTATAAAAGCGCTCAACAATCGCAGCCATGAGTTGGGCATAAATATTTCGGCATTGTTTGAAAATATGCTGGATTTTTTCTTAGACACGTTTGATCCCAGGCTTTTTATCAAGCACAAGGGCAATCTTTCCGCAGTGTTCAAGGAAAGAGAGCAGGAAGATCAATACCTCCTCAAGCTACTTATACATTGGCTTGAGCAGGCGGAATCGAAAACAGCAGAAAACGAAATCTACGACTTTTTCGGAGAACTTTACGAAAGTATGTTTTTAGGCAAATCTAAGGCCTCAGCCATGGGGCAATTTTTCACGCCGGTAGTACTTTCTCAGACTATGGCTAACCTTGCCAAGGGAAGCGCGAAAAAGGTATTTGAACCTTCATGCGGCTCCGGTCGCAACGTGCTCGCCCACTGGTCGCATGCCGACAAAACGCAGCCGCCATACTATATATGCGTTGACTTGGACCCTATTAGCGCAAAAATGTGCGCCCTAAATATGCTTATCGCAGGAATGATAGGCGAGGTAATATGCAAAGACGCGCTCGACGTTTCAGGGGCATTCCATTTTTGCTACCTAATAAACGAAATTCGTTGGCCGTTGCCGACAATGTTCTACTCCGCGCGACGAATCCTTCCTACTAAAATAATACAACAATAAAGAGTTGGAGATCTGTGGCTCGCCGAAATCTGAAATGAGTGGCGAGGTGTTGAATGTCTCACCACCCTCAGGGCGGCAACGCAAAGGATAGTCACTAAACCCAATAAATTATGAGGACAATAAAGGAAGATAGCAAGAAATGAATCCGAAAGATTGCAAATGGTGTGATGGCAGAGGGTTTTGCCATAATCCTAAAACCCTAATGATACTTGGCAGGAGCATGCTATGCCCGAATAGAACCGATCATCCCTGCCCCGATTATACATCAAAAGATAGCAAATGACTCAGATTGCAACTACAATTGACCAAGGAAAGTATCTGCTAAAGTGTGGCGTAGTAAAAGAGAACGCTGATATGCACTGGCAGTTTATTAGAAACATTTCAGAGCCAGGAAGAGCGTGGCATGATCCTGTGCTTATTCCTGCGCGCATGCCAGGCGTGGAATACCCGAACATGAAGTCATTTCCGGCGTGGAGCTTGTCGGCGCTGATTGCATTGCTGCCTAAAAAATATGGTCCGTCGATCTCGTTTTCCATAAGTCTGAATGAATGGATCGTGGAGTTTGACTTTCTAAAGCTGCATAATGAACGCTTGAACCATAGGGAGTGTGATTCCAATATAATGATGGCATTAATAAAAATGGTGAGATGGTGTTATTCAAATTCAATATGCAATGGCAAAGGATAAAGATTATGTAAAGCTTATAAACTCCGCTCGGTGGGCGAAGCTCAGAAAGAAAAAGATCAACGGCAACCCTGCGTGTGAGCGCTGCGAAGAGGAAGGCAGATTGTCGCTTGCTACTGAAGTACACCATGTGATACCTGTTGAGGTTGGCATGACCTACGAAGAGAAGGAGGTATTGATGTTTGACTTCAATAATCTTAGAGCGCTGTGCCATAGCTGCCATGTCCAGACGCATATCGAAATGGGACGATCGGGCAAAAAGCTCGCACAGCAGCGAGCTAATACGCAGATGGAGCGATTCAAAAATAAGTTCCTGAAATGACGGGCTATTGCATTCGGCGAGACAGGGGGGGGGATTTTTTGTATGGCACCCCCTCCAGGGGGTATCTCACACCCCACCTTTTCCACGCGCGAACATTTTTTTTCGCCGTGGGGGTTTACAGGTTTGGCCGGTGTAGGATAAAACAAAATCAACACTTAAAAAATAAAGGATGGACTTCGAGTTGAGTTTTGGCGCTGGCCTTGATGAAGGCACCGCCGCGGATAACAAAGAAGAAAAGGAGGGGAAAAACACAAAGCGCAGAAAGACGCTATGCCTTGAATTGTCTCCGGCGTTCGAATATCGCCGGGCATTCTCGGAAGTGAAAATGCTGGAGGCTATGAGATATGTGAAATTGCAGGCCGGTGTGTCTTATAATTTCATAACAGCCGGAGACGTGGATAGTTTGAGCTACCTTAAGGTTGTGTTAAATCAGCATTCTCTCGATTATCTGATTCTGTCGACATGGCGCATGAACGCGGAGGATATTTTGCAAGTGCGAAAATGGGTTGAGGAAAACCGGATCAGAAAACTTGATATGTATATCGGAGAGATATTCCCAAGCAATTATAAAATAGAGTGGGCTATGATCAAAGATATGTATCGCGAGATGCCGGGACTCGGACGGGTTGCCGTGTTCTATAATCATAGCAAGATATATGCGGGCTACAACAAGGAGGACAATTTTTATTTTGGCATTCAGACAAGCGCGAATATAAACCAAAATCCCAGGACTGAGCAAGGTTGCATCACGGTAGATCGAAAGCTCTTTGAGTTTTATAAGGAGTATTTCGATGGGATAAATTCATTTGAGAAGTAGTATGGATAGTCAAAAGGAAACATTCATAAAACATCTGATCGCTGCCGGAGGGATAATCCAATCAGCCTGCGACTCTGCAGGGATACCTCGCTCTCGATATTATTCTTGGCGGAAGAAAGATCCTGAATTTCGCACTCGCGCTGAAGAGGTGCAGGAGATGCAGATCGACTTTGTGGAGAGTAAGTTGATCCAGCAGATAAAACTGGGAGACACTACTGCTATTATCTTCTACCTCAAAACGAAAGGGCGCATGAGGGGATATAATGAGCGTTATAATCCGAAAGATGATGATGAGTCCCTACTGTTGGCCGAAGAATCGGAGTCTGTAATGCGGTCGAATATCGCGCGACGTGTGAAAAGCAAGAAGGCTTATCTTATCAAGTTGCTGCGCGAGCAGGGGAAATATACCGAGGAGCTTTCAATGCAGGCAACGGTAACTGCCCAACTGATGGTTCGGACCGAAGTTCTCGCTGAAGAGATATTGTCGGATGACCACCATGCAATCGAGATCGAAATATCTCGCGAGGGCAATGAGCGGAAGAGCATAAACCCTAAAGAGCGTCTGTACCTGGAATTTGCCCGGCAGTGCCAAAAGGCGTTGCAGGCTCTTGGCATGAACGTCGATGCTAAAGAGCGCAAATCCGATAACGACAGTTTCGGGGAGTTCCTTAAGGATTTTAATAAGTCGTTGGAAGAATGACGGAGGAGGAGAAGAAAGAGCTGCGCGCGCTCAAAAAAAACGTATATGAAACGCTTGTCAATGTCAGGCTGCGGCTTTATCGCAAGCATGCTGATGCTTTGGCTACCGATAAACGGATAAAGGTTTATATTGACGGGCTGCTCGATAATCCTGATCGGCATAATCTGTATGAGTTCCTGAAGATAAAACGTTTTTTTGACCTGCTTGATGCTTACAAGTGGGACGCGAAAGCGGTAAAACGCAGGATCAGGCTATATGAGTGCCTTAGATTTTCCGGTACAACAGGGCGCAGAAGATACAAGCTCACTCCGGTTCAGGTTTTTCAATTCGCTCACATATTCGGATTTGTCAAGCCAAACGGATCACGGCTCATTCGACTGGTCTATATCTTTGTTCCGCGAAAATTCAGTAAAACGACTTTTGCGGCATTCTTGGCTGTCGATGATCTGTTATTTGGTGATAATAACGCGGAGGCTTATGTCGGCGCAAATTCATACGATCAGGCTAAAAAATGCTTCAATGAGGTACGTGCAATTATGCAGGATCTTGACCCTTCCGAAAAACACTTTAGGATAAATAGGGAGTTGATCGCGTTTAAAGATCGCGGAAGGGATAGCCTGGTCCAATGCCTTACCGCCAACGCTAAAACCAAAGACGGCTTGTTTGCGTCGTTGGCTATTCTCGATGAGTACGCGCAAGCGCGTAACACTGCGTCAAAAAATGGCGCTGATCTGAAGAATGTACTTACAAGTTCAATGGGTCCGCGGTTAAACCCGCTGACGGTGATAATAACCACCGCGAGCGAGGTTATCGACGGACCTTGTTTCAACGAAATAGAGGGAGTCAAACGCATTTTGAGGGGCGAGGCAAAGAACGATAGTGTATTCGCTGACTTATTTATGCCTGACGTTGATGATTTTGAGGGGGATCCGGTCACGTGGCATAAGGTTCAGCCACATTTGGGCGTCACTGTTCAGGAGGATTTCTACAGTGCCGAATATGAGGCTGCGCAGCTCTCTGCTGAAAATATGCTGGTTTTTCGCACAAAATTGCTTAATATTTTCACGATTAACGAAGCAAAAACGTGGTTTTCCTACGAAAAAGCGGCTCAATTATGCGGTGATTTCGATATTGACAAAGTTGAGAATCGACCACCCTGCGCTGTCGCTTTCGATTTGTCGGTCAAGGATGACTTCAGCGCTGTGTCGTACACAATATACTCAAAGATGGAAAAGATGTTTTTCTCGCATACCGACTACTACTTTCCGGAGGGTCAGCTCAAAGAACACCCTAACGAGGCGCTTTATAGAGCTTGGGCGGCTGCGGGCTATCTTAAGTTGTGCAAGGGGCAAAAGATTGACGTCAGGCAGATCGCTAATGATATACTGATTCGCAACAAGAGGCTTGGAATAATACGCATAGGCTACGATTCGTATAAAAGCCCGGAGCTTGTTGGCATTCTATCCTCGGCTGGAGCTAAAAGCGTGCTGCTCCCCTACCCTCAAACATATGGAAACTTCAATCTGCCAGTTGAAGCGTTCGAAATGTTGGCCTATGAAGAGCCTCCCCGAATAAAGTTAAATGACAATCCAATTAACATTTTTTGTCTGACAAATTGCGTTATCGACGAGGATAATCTTGAAAATAAAAAACCGTTGAAAGCTTCGCAATACCGTAAAATAGACGGTGTTATAACAATGTTGATGACTATAGGCCACTTGTATTCCTATGAGCATTAAGCAATATGACAAACAAGTAATTAATCAAGCAAGCAAGTAATTAAGCCGTTGATTATCAGATAAAAATATTTTGTTATTTAGTCATAATTTGTTATCTTTGTTTGTCGTTATTGTCGATATGGGAATTTTTGAGAAAATCAAATCTTTGTTCACTCGCGAAACCGTGGCCGGGTTGCGATATGGTACTTCCGATTCCTCCGTGATAGTGAGGGGTGATGAAAGTGCCATGCGCATTGCCACGGTTTTTCGCTGCGTGAAACTGCTTAGCGAAATAGTCGCTTCGCTACCTTTGAGGTACCTGAAAAAGCAGGATGGAGTGTTTGTCGACGATGACAACGACAGGGATGGACTAAACTATTTGCTTAATGTCGAACCTGACGCACATATGAGCGCATTCGACTTTCACCGGCAGATCATAATCAACCTTCTGCTCGATGGGAATGCTTACATCGTGCCGTTTTATGATTTTGACAAAAAGCAGATCAGTCGGCTCGCGCTTTGCGGCCGCGGAACTGTAGCCCATGATACGCTCAGTGATACTTACACGGTCAACGACACCGAGAACGATATATGCGGAACTTTCGATGAAAGCGAGGTTATTCATATCAAGGGATTGACGCTGCGCAACTATAAGCGTGGGGTTAGCGTGCTAACGTATGCCCGGCTTACAATGAGTGTCGCGGCTACAGGGGACAAAGAGACTCAGAATCGCTTTGCCAACGGCGGAAATGTACATGGTATTGTGTCTAACGACTCGTCGCGTACTGGTTTTGGTACTTACGATGATGGCGAGATAAGAGGCGCTGCTGACGATATCGATGAGGCGATACGTGGCGGACGTCGCATTATAGGTGTGCCTGGCAACGTGGACTTCAAACAGCTGTCGCTCAGTTCGGCTGATCTTCAGTTCTTGGAGTCAAGGAAGTTTACTGTAATAGAGATCTGTCGTTTCTTTGGTGTAAACCCGACATTCGCCTACGCCGATACCAGCACTAACTATAAGAGTGCCGAGCAGGCGAATGTGGCATTTATGTCACAGACGCTGAATCCGCTCATGAGAAATATAGAGGCGGAATTTCTACGGAAACTTGTGCCGCGCAAACTTTGTCATAAGTATCGTATCCGCTTCGATCGCACTGATTTATATGCCTGCGATCTGGAGGGTTTGATGAAGTATCGCGCAAATAGACTACAGATTGGATCGACAGTCAACGAGGTACGCGCAATGGATAATCTAAAACCGATACCCGACGGAGATGTAGCACTCGTGTCAGCTAATCTGAAAACCGTAAACAGCATTAAAGAGACTAACGAAAAGGATGATGGAAACAGCGAAACAGAATAAGGAGATCAGACGTGAGCTTCATACGGCGGCAGCTGGGCTTCATGTCAGAGAGTCTGCTACCGGGGAGGCTTCGCGCACCATAGCCGGATATGCTATCTTGTTTAACGTCGAATCGGCTCCGTTGTGGAGCGATGATGACACGGAAGCCCGCGAGGTTATAACACCGGAGGCTGTGACTAAAGAGCTGCTTGATGGATCAGATATAAAATTCACCATGTTTCACGATCGACAGCTTATTTTATCCCGCAGCAACAACGGAAGCGGTACGCTGTCTTATAATATCGATGACAAAGGTGTGTCTTTCGAGTTTGAGGCTCCGCATACTGCTGATGGAGATAAGGCACTTGAACTTGTCAAACGCGGCGACATATCCGGATGTAGCTTCATGTTTACTACCCGATATTGGGATGAGGCATTTGTGGAGCGCACTGCGCGCTCTATAGGCTCCCGAACGGTAATTGTATACAGAGTAAAGACCATAACCGGAATTTACGATTTTACATTGGCCGCAGATCCGGCTTACCCGGCTACAAGTGTTGAGGCAAGGGAGTTTGCAGACAGTCTCCGCGATGAAAACACTGAGAATGATCGCGAACGGTCGGAGCGAGTAGCAAAACAGGTTCGCGAGATGCGGGCTGCTGTCAATCGAAAATTATCAATATAACAACATATACAATGAGCAAAGGGAAAGGTAATAAAGTAGTGAATATGCGCGCGCTCATGGATGAGTATCGTGAGGTGCGCGAGAGAATGACGGAGATCGTCGATCTTATCGAGAGGGAGGACAGGACCGCTACGGAGGCTGAAAACGCCGAGTTTGATCTGCTCGACAAGCGCAAGCGTACCCTCGAACGGAGAATATCCACCAGTGATACTCTCGGAGTCCGCGAAGTTGCTATAGATTCAGACGCCATTCTGCGTGAGACGCTATATGCAGGCCGCGAAGTCAGAATATCGCTACAACGCCGCGAGTTGATGACAACGGACGGGCTGGATGGTACCGGCATTATTCCCGTGGATGAGCAGGAGATGTTGAAGCCGCTGCGCACCGGGCTTATATACGACAAGGTCGGGATCAACATTCGCACCGGGCTTCCTGCCGGAATGTTGAGATGGCCGAAACATGGTAGAGCCAAGGCTTATTTCGTTGCTGAAGGTGAATCTGCCGTCGATAGTAAAATCGACTTCGACAAACTTGAGGTTAAGCCTGAACGCTTGACTTGCGCCATACCGGTCACTCGCGAGGAGCTTGACAGTTCGCAGGGTATTGTCGAGTCTGTGGTCCGCGAGGAGATGCCCGCCGCAGTGGTAGATGAGGTGAATGCCCATTTGTTCGCCGTGAATGGCGATGGGTTGAAAGTTATCGGACCGTTCGTCAAGGCAGCTGAGTCTGCAATACAATTCGCGGGGGCAGTTCCGACAAGAAAAGAGTTATTGAAGATGAAGGCCAAAGTGGCTGCCTCGGGGATTAAACTTATCGCGCCTTGTTGGGTGATGACCGAAAACATGAAGGCAGAACTCGAAGACGCAAAAGTCGACGCTGGCTCGGGACGGTTCGTATGCGAAAATGACCGCATACTCGGATACCCGGTGTTTACGACTCCTGTAATAGGTGACGAATACGTAGGCTTCGGCGATTGGAGTTATCAGGCTGCCGGATTCTTCGGCTCTATGAGCATGATTGTAGATCCCTACACTCTCGCGCGAAAGAACGCTACAGACTTTGTTCTTAACACTCATTTCGCCACTGCGACGCTATACGATGAGGCGTTCGTTCTTGGAGTCGCTAAGGCTTAATACTTGTTCATGATGGCAGCAGTGAGTTTGGCTCTTCTGAAAAAGCATGTCCGCGCTGATGACTTCTCAGATGATGATGTGTTGCTTCAGCATTATCTGGAGGCGGCTACCGCTTCTGTGATAAAGGCTACCAACAGAACTGAGGAGGAACTGATGATGATGAATTACGGGATGCTGCCCGCGCCGCTTGTTCAGGCTATTTTGGTTTGGGCTGGAGATATGTATGCGCATAGGGAGGCTACGGGGCCGTCGCAGTTTCATGAAGTGCCTTACTCGCTGTCTGCTTTCATTAAACCTTATGTCAGATTGACATGCAAGCCGGGAGAATGAGGGACAGAATCACTATTTTACGTCCTGTGTACGCGGAAGCGGCTATGGGCGCAAAAAAGGTCTCTTACGAGGAGACGCGGACGGTACATGCCGAACGTGTCAAGATCAGGGGAACAAACAATATTGAGGCTGGAGAACGTTTCCCGGATTACAGCGCTGAGTTTAATATCCGGATCGCTCACCACGTTGAGGAGAATTGGAGGGTCAAGCAAGTTGGCGGCTATCTATATACAGTTAAGAATATTATCCGCGATGCAGGTTTAGGTATGATTACGCTGATCTGCGAGCGCGTAAATCTGTAATCTATGGCAAAAAATGCAGATGTTGATTTCAGTAAGCTAAAGGCGATGTTCGCAGAGCTTAGCTCTGAGGCTCGCGAAAAGGCTATCAGGTTGGCATATAGAAAAGCGGCTAATATTATCCGCGATCAGGCTGTACGGAATGCTGTTCGCCAAATGCACTTCCATGATGAGGATATTCTCAAGGGTATCCGCTCGCTTGTCTTTCGTGAAAAAATCGGCTTTCGTGTGACAGATGCCTGGAAATACGGTTCAAAATCGCCGCGCGGCGGCATGTGGGCGAGTGACTGGCAAAAGGACAACAATCCGGATCCACGATGGATGCCTATTCTCGCATGGCATGAGGATGGTACTCAACAGCGTAGAACACGCGGCGGTCTCGGTAAAAGGACGGCACGGTTGCTGGGAACAGGCCGCAGAACGGGAGCGCTCAAGCCTAAGCGATTCATTGGTGAGGCTGTCGATCAGAAAAAGGATTCTATCAACGATGAGTTAAAGAAGTTCATAATTAACGATGTGCGCAGAATAACTAAAAAATATGGGTGCAAATAGATCTATATTAAGCGCCGGGCGTGTTATCCACGCCGCGCTGACTTCCGATGAGGATGTCATGAGTCGAGCGAATAAGGTATATCCTATCGTGGAAGATAAAGCAACGTTGCCGTATATTGTTTTTTATCGCACCAGTCTCGGTCAGGATCGCCAAAAGACACTGGACCGCGCCGATACCGCCATTATAAATGTGGAGTGTTACACCGCTGATTATAATGAGGGGGTCGACTTGGCTGAGGCCGTACGCGCATGTCTTGATGGTATGAAGATCGCTGCCGGTGGTCTTAATATGCGATCTTGTTTTTTGACGGACGCAAAGGAGGATTTTGTCGGCGATGCGGCGGTACAATTGTTGGTTTTTGAATGTAAGATGTAACAAAATATGGATGTAAAAAAAGGATATGTAAACGGTAGTGATGTTCTACTGTATATTAACGGCAAGGCGGTAGGCCACTGTACTACTCACACTGTTAATTTCAACAGTGAGACGAAAGAACGCGCAGTGAAGCCTGTCGCATCTAAACCAATTTCATCAGGCCTATACAAGGAAAAGACTGTAACCGGTCTCAGCTATAGCATTTCGGCTGACGGTCTGAGATTTTACAACGAGTCGGAATGTGGATACAAAGACCTTGTGAAACTGTGGAAAGCTGCCGTTCCTGTAACCGTGAAATGTATGGAGCGCGGCAATGCCGAAAAACCATATTTAGAGGGCGATTGCGTTATCTCCACGCTGTCGGAAAATGATCCGGGTCAGGATGATGCTACTTACAGCATCTCTCTCGATAATAGCGGTGAACCTAAAACGATTGACGAAGAAGCCATAACCGAAACAATAGTAGAGGAGGGTTGATTATGGCTAAGGTTGTGATTAACGGGCGAGAGCTGCCCTGCTACCCTACTATGGGCGCGCTTTTACGATACAAGAAAGAAACGGGCAAGGAGTTCGCCGAAATAAAGGAGGGTGACTTGTCGGATTTCATTACTTACATCTATTGCTGCGCCGCTTCGGCTTGCAATCGCGAGGGTATTGAGTTTGGTATGGATCTGATGGCGTTTGCTGACGCCCTGGATCAATCCGATCTGACGTCGCTGTCAGAGGCGATTGTCAGCGCTCCGGCTGACAATAAAAAAAAAGGAGCAACCAAAAAGCATTAGTGAGCTGTTAGGTATCGCGCTGGGCTGTATCGGACTGTCTTTCGATGATTTTTGCAAGCTCGATTTTGATGAGTTTGCAGCCGTCTGGGAGTCTTACGCAGCCCGGCGCGACGCTCAGAGCAGAGAGGCGTGGAGCATCGCGAGGGTTCAGGCATTTTTCAGTGTGCAGCCCTACCTTAAAAAAGGTACGAAGATCACACCTCAAAAGCTGCTTCCTCTGCCGTGGGATGGATCCGCAACTGAGGATAGCAACGAGGATATTAAGCTAACGGCCGAGCAGCAGAGAGAGAGGATGAGGGAATTGGTAAATAGTTTAGGTGATGAATTGATCTAAATATGGCAAGTAACAGCACGGTCTCGATAACCTTCAAGTTTGATGGAGATGAGAAGTCTTTCAAGGAGCTTATTTCCACAACTGAGGGACTTGAAAAAGCGATGAAGGGTGCCGTTGTTCAGGTGAACAATCTGAAGGACACGCGCATAAATTTCGCGGCGCTGGCCTCGGGCATTCAGGCTGCGCAAAAAAGCCTGTCTACGCTCGAAAGCTCGTTCAAGGGGCTGGCTGACGCTTACTCTGTACAGGAGATGGCGGAAACGCGGCTTGCTACGGTCATGCAGCAGCGCATGGGCGCGACTGATGAGCAGATCAATAAGATCAAGGAGTTAGCAAGCGCCCAACAGGAGATCGGCGTTGTCGGCGATGAGGTGCAGCTGTCCGGCGCGCAGCAGATGGCTACTTTTCTCAATCAGACAGAAAGTATCGAGACTCTTATTCCGGCGATGAACAATCTGCTCGTGCAGCAGAAGGGGCTCACGGCGTCTACCGAGGATGCTAAGAATATCGGCAATCTGCTTGGTAAGGCGATGCAGGGTCAGACGTCGGCTCTGTCGCGGGCGGGCATAACTTTTACTGAAGCTCAGAAAAAGGTTATGCAGTTTGGTACTGAATCGGAGCGCGCCGCTATGCTTGCTGAGATAATCACGGCCAATGTCGGCGAGATGAACAAAGCTGCCGCCGAGACTGACAGTGGCAAGCAGCAGCAATTGGCTAACTGGCTCGGCGATATCAAAGAGAAAATCGGCGGCTGGACTAATGCCGCCCTCCCATTTATAACCATTACAAACGGCATCGCTCAGGCTTCCGGAAGTGTCGCAACACTGATCGCGGGCATGAAGGCTCTTAAGACTGCGACGCTGGCTAATACTAAGGCGTTTTTGTCGTCGACAAAGACGGTTATCGCGAACCAGGGTGCTATTATGGCAAAAACTGTCGCAGAAAAGGCCGCTACGGCCGCTACGGCCATTTGGACCGGGGCGCAAAAGATGCTCAATCTTGTGCTGTCTGCAAACCCTATCGGTTTGGTGATTATTGCTATTGGAGCTCTTGTCTCTGCTGCTGTTTATGCTTACAATAATTTCGAGAGCTTCAGAAACATAGTTGATAAGGTGTGGAATGCGCTGAAGTCGTTTGTGGAATTAATCTGGGATAGTTTGGTGGAGGCTCTGTCTGCGCTTTGCAACAAGCTGTCCGAAGCTTGGGAGTGGATGAAACGGCTCGTCGGGTTTAGCAGCGGCAAAAAGATTGAGGTTGAGGTTAGTGCCAAAACAAGCGGAGGTACAGATTTGACCGATCTTGAAAAGAAGTATGCTAATTATAAACCGGAGACAGGAGGCGGTACTAAGTCAGTGCCGACGATCATGGCGAAACAGGCTGAGGTGCAGATTCCGCAAGGATCTGTCAAATGGGTGAATGACCGGATCTCTACTCTTGAGGCTAAGTTGGATGTGACTCTTGACCCGGACGCTCGCAGGAAATTGCTCAAAGAGATCGCCGAACTACAGACAAGACTTAAATCGCTCACCCGCGATCAGGATTATATAAATAAGTTTGGAAAAGATGCCGAAATCAGGGGCACGAATCCATTGGATAGCATTGTGAAGAGCGCAAAAGATCTTCAGGAGAACCCTCCGGAGATAAAACTGCCTTTCACTCCGGATGAGGTAAAAAATAGCATCAGTATTGCGGATGCTTTCAATGCGGTAGCGTCGGGAATGAAAAACATAACGTCGGCATGTGGCGAGGGCGTAGCGGCGTGGGGTGAATGGATGGCCGCTGTGATAACGAGTCTTGCGACGGCTATACCGATGATCAAGGAGGCTGCGTGCGCTAACGCGGTCCTCGGCGCTACTGAGGCGGGGCCGTTCGGTTGGCTTGCTGCGGCTGGCGCAGTGGCGGCCACTGTGGCTACCTTGATGGCTATACCGAAATTCGCCGATGGCGGCATTATTTCAGGTCCTACTCTCGGCTTGATGGGTGAATACCCCGGCGCGGCTAATAATCCGGAGGTGGTAGCGCCGTTAAGCGATCTGCGCGGTATGCTTGATTCTGGATCGTCGGCAATCCCGGAGACTATAAGGATATATGCTACCGGCGGCGATTTACAGGCTATAATAAATACTCGTACTCGTAAAATCTCACGTTCTTGATATGGCTTTTCAACTCAGATATAAAGGTTCTTTTTTAGGCAAAGACGGGCGGCTCGGCGGCCGGCCGGCGTTCAGTCACACTGTTGAGATATACCAGCAGTCAAGCGCGCCTTTCGCTAAGGTGGAAGAGCTTACTTTTCCCGCAGCGTCTCCGCTGGTGATAGATTATGACAGTATGAGCAAGGAGGAGTCTGTATGTGGATCGCGCGCAACCCTTAAAATCATAAGCCCTGAAGATCGAACGTATGTGGATTTATATACTACGCAGCCGGGAGCAGTCAGAATGGACGTTTTGCGGGATGGTAAGTTGTTTTGGTCTGGGACACTTGACACTGAATTTTACGAAGAACCGTATGAGTCGGTTAATAATTACAATGTGTCCTTGACGTTTGAAGACTTCGGTATTTTGGATCGTCTGCAGTTCGATTTGTCGGGGACTCCGGATCTTCTTACTATTGTGGATCATGCGCTGTCCTCTGCGTGTTTGAATTATTCAAGGCTGCCACGTGAGTATCAGCCTTGGACGAGGTTGTTTCTTGACACGTCTGCCATATCGCTGAAGTTGTCCGGTTTGCCGTTTACACTTGATCAATTATGTGTGTCGGCGTCGAATTTCACTGATGAGAATGGTAAAAAATCGACCTATAAGGAGGTTTTGAAGGCCATTTTACAACCGCTCGGCCTGCGTATAGTGCAGCGGACTGGATGCGTTTACATATATGATCTCAATGGTATTCATTCACTCGATGCGGAGCCGATATATTGGACCGATGATAGTCGGACTTTAGGTACTGATAAAGTCGCTAATGAGGTGGTGATCGAGTTTAGTCCGTATGCTGACACTACGCTTTACAGTGGATCGCTCGACGCTGCTGATGTGGCGCGCAATGGCGCCGGGCATAGGGTGATGCTCACCGATGCGGGAGATAAGGATGAGCGGATTGATGGCTTTACGGTTTATCTCGCGGATTCGGCGAAAAACACAAAATTCGAGATCGGTCAGTCTATGAAGTTTTTCCGCATTGTTGCTGACTATTCCGGAAGTAATGAAGCTGGCGTGGCGGCTCTCATACGTGATACTGACAATAAGCTGTTCGGTGCGCAGCCAACGGATGATTACTCAGAGTCGAAACGTGCTTTCAGTGCTGATCCACCTGTAGTGCTAATTGCTGAACCGTGCGCGCTGGCGTTGTCGCAGGACGCGGCGGCATACAAGCTAAAAATATCACTTGATATGCTGTTTGATGTGCGATACAATCCCTTTGAGCAGTCGTCACTTCATAATGAGGAGGGCAATCACAGTAAGATGGTCAATTGGATGAATTTTGCTTATGTCCCGGTAAAAATAGAGCTGCTTGATTCATTCGGTAAGGTTATAAAGCATTACGACAATTCGGCTGTCATGTTGTCGAGCAAGTTTGCCGCTGCTGCCGCTTGGGTAGACGGTGCCGCCTCTTGGGGAGATGCTTGGCTGGGCTATTACGATTCTTCCAATCGAAAAAGCGCGTCAGGACTTGGCGGATGGCAGACCAACAAGCAGTGTATTGGGTATTTCCGTGATGATCTGCCGGAGATATTCTCGCGCCGCGGGAATGGTGAGTTTATTCCGCTTCCTGACGCGGCTGGGTCTATACGCCTCACGGTGGGTTATTCAATTCATTGGTTCGACTATGGCCGCCGCGGGAATATCGAAGGGAATAAGCCTATTTTGGATTACTGCCGGTGGATGCTGTTCAGAAATCCCAAAATTGAGGTTGTGAACGCCAATGGAACGTCTATCTCTTACGATGATATTCAGTATTCCGGGATTCTTGATGAGAGCGCTGCTGAACCTATAAGCATTTCAACTGTATGCGGCACATCGGCGCAGAGCATGCCAACGGCGAGGGGGTTGTATCGGTTTTCGGCAAATGGGCTTCCGTTGAGTTCTCAGCTTCAACGGGCTGGAAATTTCGGTATCCCGGAGCAGTTGTTGATTAATTCGCTGTTCAGTCAATTCGCGACGCGACATAATAAGATCTCCGGAGAAGCAAATATTGTCACCGGGCTAAGAGTATTTTCGGAGGATGCTCAACCAGAGGGGGTCGTCTTTATGACTCTTTCCGAGAGCATGGATCTTATCGAGGGTACCGATGTTGTGGAACTTGTGGAGTTAACCCCGGATATTTATACACCGCTGGATAATGGCTAATTATAAGTTTACATCTAAAAGCATTCCCGCCCGAAGCCGATCAGATCGATCCACAAGTGTTGTGGCGTCTTCTTCGGCAGGTGAGGCTGTGGATCTGTCGGGGTATCTGACAGTGGCGGAGTTCAAGCGTTATTTTGAGCTGGTCGATGTGGCGGAGGATGGCGCAGATCCGGTATACATGGTTCACGTTGTGCCTGCCGGAGGTCTGTCTACAAATGGCACTCTGTCGGCGAATGGTCTTGGCGATGAGCCGGAGGATAGTGCGGGGCTCGATGAGGCGGCGCTAAAAGCTTATCTCGATCAGTATGGCTACGCAACGCAATCATGGGCAAATAGCACTTTCGCTCCTCTGGGTTCTGCCGGGGGTGGCCTCGATGAGGCCGAACTTGGCGCTTATCTTAGTCAGTATGGCTACGCAACGCAGTCATGGGTCAACCAACAGGGCTTTCTAATCTCTCACCAGAGCCTATCCGGCTACGCTACCCAAATATGGGTAAATGGTCAAGGTTTCGCTACGCAGACGTGGGTAGCCAATCAGGGCTATCTGACACAACATCAGAGCCTCGCGGGGTACGCTACTGAGACATGGGTTAAAAACCAAGACTACATGACCACAACAACTGCGGAGGCGCGGTATGTGACGCTCGGAACTGCGCAGACAATAAGTGGCCAAAAAACATACGGTTCGCTACAGATATTTAACGAAGGTATAAAAATTGGCTCTGCGCTACTTACATACGACTCGGTTAATCAGTGTCTAAAGGTCGATAAAGCTTTCAGCTCTGACGATGCACTATCAGCTAAAGGTGTTGGCGATGTTCCTGTTTCCGGCGACGGCGGCAATGTAGATCTGTCAAATTATGTTACGCAGAATCAACTGGCAACGTTTTGGGGCGTGTATGGCGGCTCGGGCTTGTCTATATCTGATAGCAAGCTCTCGCTTGTTAACTCTAACGGCGTGGTGTTGTCTACGATTACTTTGCCTTCGTCCACCAGTGGTGTCGATGAGGGTGCTGTCTTGGCTTATATAAATTCTTATGCCGGGCAGGAGTTATCCGTATCTGGCAATAAGCTGTCTCTACTTAATGGCTATGGCGGGTCTATCTCGTCGGTGACGCTGCCGTCCGGTAGTAGTGTGGATCTGTCTGGGTATGCCACGCAGGAGCAGCTTGAGATGTATTATCGCGCGATACCGATGTCGGCGGATCTCAGCAACGGTCAAATCAATTTCACCAATACTTTAGGATATAATCTATTCTCAGTAGATGTGTCAAGCCTTGGAGGATCTGCGTCAAATACTTCAGTTGTTTATTTCTCTGGATCATCGACTGGGTCTGCGATCGTCTGCGTCGACTTGTTTGGTTCTAAGACTATCGGCTTGCTTGGATCTCTGACAAAATATAACACGTCTGCTACTGTCAATCTCGGCACTTCCGCGCGTCCTCTCGACGCTGCTTATTTCGCGTCTGTGACGGCTACATCGGTGACGCAGACATCGGATATGAGATACAAGGAGGTGATTGCGGATCTGCCGCTGGCTATCGAGCAGATAGCCGATGCTCCGATATTTCAATTTGTATATACTGATGGCGATTCGACGTTACACGCGGGCACGTCCGCGCAGTATTGGCAGACGGTTTTACCGGAGGTGATACATGGTTATGAGGATGATAAATTAACAATGGAGTACGGTACTGCCGCGCTCATGGCGGGCGTTGTCAACGCCCGCGAGGTGATCAAGTTGCGTGGCGAGGTGGCCAGACTGACAGCTATTGTCGAGCAATTAACAATAAAGGAGGTGACTGATGACAACGATTGATAAGAATAAGCCTATCCGCGTCGAGACTCCTTACGCGGTGCTTGGGAAGCGTCCGACAGTGCGCTACGATGTGGCGGCACCGGCTCAGCTATGCGCGGATGATATTAACATCTGGGCTAAATATAAACCTGTGATCGCTGTGCCTGACACGCCTCGTGCGTTGACGGATGAGCAGCGCAAAGCCGTCAATTATGGTCTTGTGTGCAGCGCTGACGCTGCTGCAGGTGTGCCGCTCGCCTCTGCTTATCAGCTTGGCAATATTGTGTGGTCTTACGCCGCACCGACGGAGACTGTCTTTAAGCGTCTTACTGATTGGCTTGGCTATGAGCCTGACGCTGTGCCTCCTGTCAGCCCGCTAAAGGATATTGTGATTTACTCGACTGATTCGGAGTTGATCACTACTCCGCTGTCGACGCAGGTACAGACCGAAAACAATCTGCGTCTGTCGGATTTTGATTATCTCGCGGGTAAATATCTCTGCCTGGTGATCATCAACGCCGACACAAATGCGGTTTTGGCCGCGATCACGTCAACCGCTACACTCGACAATGGTGCGACGTCTGTTGTCTATCCGATCAGCAGCGGCCAATCGGTGGGCGATCTGCAATTCCCTGCTGTCCGCAATAAAAAGTACATTCTCTGTGCGGCGGATCAGCAGCGGCTATCGCCGTCGGCGGCGATATCGCCCCGGCTTTATGCGCTACCGTCGGCTGTGCCTCTGATTGCCGGTTTTGCCTACTCAGCGGCTTCGCCCTGGCGGTTTACGTTTACAGGTGTATCGGCTACGAATCGCCGATACCCTCTAAGCCTTTCCCTATATCAGCTCGTAGAGGTTGGCGCGACGCCTAATTATTTTCAGGTAAGCAACGGTTTTTGGCTTTATTGCACGGTTGAAAACCGGACCACATCGCAACAGACGTTAAGGCCGACTGACATACGGCTCCGCGCTGCTTACAATCTTTCCGGCAACGAAGTGAATTTTGCTCCGTCGGCGTTTCATTCGCCGGGAGATACAACGGCGCAGACGGCTATTGTAATCGCTCCCGGGGATAGTGTTGATATATGTTTCAATGCTTATGGCGCGGCGGTAAGCGGTGGCGTAACAAACAACAATATCATGTTTTCGGCTGATGTCTATTTCGTTCGCGAGAACAACAACGCCGCTTCCGGTGGCGTGTCTCTATACATTAAGTATTAAACAGCATTTAAATAACCCTTAACAACTGATCAGTTATGAATAAATCAATCATCAAGGAGATTAAACAGGTAAGTCGTACAATTCAAGTTGACAATAGTCTCGACGCGGAGAGAGAGGTTGCCGTTGCGGCCAATGTGCAGTTTGTCGGCGAAACGGTTTCGTCTATCACCAATGGCGTTGTTTCGACGCTCGATGGTAAGCCGTTGGCTGAGTTTGGCGAGTGGCAGAATGGTCGTACAAACGTGACTTTTGTCAACGGTTCGGGTACTCCTCGCGCTACCGTTCTCAGCTATATCGATGCTTTCTGCGAGGATATAAACTCTCCTGAGTGACTATTAAATCAGACATGCTATGCAGCTCAACAGAAATAACGATCTTGATTTTATCCTCACTCTGAGGGATGCGGAGGGCCGGGATGTTGGCTTCCCGGCGTGGGACTGGACGGCTAAGTTTTATACCAATTGGATTGATAATGCCGCCGAGGCAAGCTCTATCGGAGGTAAGTTGTACAATTGCTTCAATGATGATAGCCGCATACACGTTGTGATCAATAATCACAAGCTTGACGCGGGGAAACTGCGCGTCAAGTTCACCGCGCATATACCTAACGATATTTATCCCGATGGCGAGCAGCGGGTTGTAGTCGCCGAGATCTCAGGGCTTGACCTGGTGGCCGGTACCGGAGATATACCGACAGCGGCAGAAATAGCATTACAGTTGCCATTTGTGAAAATCGCGTTTGAGGATCTGACGGATGAGCAAAAAGCGGAGCTGCAGAAACCGGCTGTCGAGGCTGCGGCGGAGGCTAAAGAGGCTGCGCAGAATGCCAATAATGCGGCTGTTGCCGCTACAGCCACGGAAAAGCTCGTTGGTCAGGCTGCTGAGCGAGCAGAGAAGGCTCTGCAGTCTGCTGCAGAGGCTCAGGAGCAGGCCGAGTCGGCGGCCACTCGCGCCGAGGAGGGTGCGGAAGCAGCGAAAGCTGCCGTGGTGGCGTCTGATGAGCTTAATAAGAAGATAACAGCTGCTGAGGCTGAGCGTGTGACCGCCGAAGAGGAGAGAGTAACAGCCGAGCAGCAGCGTATCGCCGCGGAAAATAGCCGTGCGACTGCTGAAAATGACAGATCCGATAATGAAACATCGCGCTCTGATGCGGAGCAGCAACGCGTAAATGCGGAGAAATCCAGAGTAACGGCGGAGAATCAACGAAGCGAGAATGAGTCTGAGCGTCGCACTGCCGAAACGTCAAGGTCTACAGCGGAGTCTGGCCGAGCTGAATCTGAACGCCAGCGCGTCGCTGCAGAGTCTGGCCGTACGACTGCGGAATCGGCCAGAGATACTGCTGAGGCTGATCGCGTGGCTGCGGAAAAGGCGCGGGCTACAGCGGAAACGACTCGCGAGCAAGCGGAGTTAAAAAGATCAACTGCCGAGGGTGGCCGCGTGTTTGCGGAAAAGGAGAGGGCTGCTGCGGAAGCTGCCCGTGAAGAGCGGGTTGAAACAGCCGAAACGGCGGCTACCACGGCGACCAATGCGGCCGGCTCTGCCGCTAACAGCGCTGCCAGTGCAAATGAATCCGCCAATGCTTCCGCGCAGTCTGCTCAAGCGGCTCGCGTGGCTGCTGAGTCGGCTGCCAAAACGGCTGATGATCTGCGCGATGATGTTGACGGCAAGGTTTCCAAAGCCGGTGATACGATGACGGGAAATCTGTCAATGCCGCAGGTGGAGTCGACCGCGCCGCAAGGAACTGCGCCGATGACCGTTAAATCGAATACGATGGTCAAGGGACTTAATGCTGAGATGGTGGGAGGCAGGACTGTTTCGGAACTGCCGGAGATCGTCAGGTTGTTTGATAAAAATGACTACGACTACGTGGCTGTGTTGCTGTGTAGCGCTGAGACTAAAGATATTGGCTTTATGAGGCTCTCTGGCAAACTTTACACATCGCACACAGCGAGTAGCCGTTATCAGGCTGCCGACTCGGATCTGTGGTATTCTCGATGGGCTACTGACGGATATAACCGTCGCTTTTATATGGAGACATATGGATTAGATGTCATGTGGAAGATTGCAGAAGTGACGTATGAGGGCAAAAAATGGTATGCTTTGCTGCATACTAACATAAATGCCACTGTTGGTTGGTTTATGGGTTCGCGTGAGAATGCCGCTCTGACCGCTATCAAGTATTTTAATGCCCGTAACAATACTGTACTTGATGAGGAGATCTACAACTCTATTGTTGATCTGAGCGATCAGATTCAGTACAAGAAGAGTATAAGCGATATACGCGATCGCCTCGACCTCGTCGAATCTGATCTTGGCCTGGCGATGAGCACGGCTGCTGGGCAATACTGCGTCGGCGCATGGGATCCGAATAATCTCGCGCCGGAAGCTACTGAGACTCGCGGCAACAAGGAGATGCTCAACGATCTGGCGTGGTGGTTGATCGACGCGACAGCGGCGGCTGAGGCCGATGACCCGCATGTTCTGCGTCCTGAACTTGAACTTAATCCAACCAATCTGCTGCGCACTGTTGATGGTGGTTTTGCTCCTGTTGTGGGTATCACCGAAGCTCAACGCGCCGAGTGTGATGTTGTGCTGTATCTCGACTCTGAGGCTTCGCAGCTTTATTGTGAGGCCGGGAGTTTTGACCCGGAGGCGTTTTATAACGAGCATGGTGTCGATACTCCGCTGTATGATGCTGAGGGTAATGCGGTGCGCGTTCTGCGCCCGTGGGAAACTACGGAAACTAAATATACCGTCGGTGTATCTTTCCGTGATAAGGTGTATCTGCTTGATAACAAGATCGGCAATTCCGGCAAGCGCTGGGCGGGCTTATTCAAGAAGCCTGTTGTATGGGATGGCATAGAGTTAACGGAGGTTGACGCTTTGCCGCCAACGGCCTTTTCGCCCGCGCAATTTACCACTCGCGGAGGTAAGGCGCGATGCTTCTTCTATGACTATGCTGGCGAAACATACTGTATTTCTGGCAATGGGTTGGCCGGCTGCACGATGTTCCGCAATGGCAAGACTTATCCGCGCACAGTTGACGTCACTCAGGTATCAGCTATGGATTTTTGTCGCGGGGAAAATGAGGCGCCTACCGCTTCATATCCACGCGCCGAGGGTGGCTACCACGCGATGAATGCACTCACTGTTGCCTGTGAGGTTGCCAACGGCACAAAATATCTGCATGATCCGCTGCTGTTTGGCTCTGGCATTTCCGCTAATAATACATGTAACAGTGAGGCTACATGGCTCGCCAATGGCGGCGTACGCTATCGCGTTGACGGCTCTGATGCGTGGACGTACCAAACATGGGGTGTAACCCCCACTAACGTTGCATATAACGCCAACGGTACTAAAACATATTGGTTTAATATGTTATCCCAGGAGTATCCGCTTGAGCAATGTATGGAAAGCCAGATGGCGATGTCTTACGCTAACGAGATTGGTATTGCAGAAGGTGAGCGCTTTGAGTTTTATGGTGGCACGTATTGGTATCAGCGTGTTCCGGGTGCATCAGGGAAGCAACTCAATGCGCGTGTGTACAAGCTCATGACAACGACTCTTAGCGCGTTTGACGTTGACGGCAATGCGCAGGAGGTTGATGTCGAGGTGGTATTGCGGTTCTCGCTCTACTCCGGATGTACGAGGGTTGGAGGCAATTGGGCTTACTGCGGCGGCGGCCTTGAGATTGTCGGCGATTATGATCATGACCAGACGGTTGATAGATACAATTTCCCGGTCAAGATTTACGTCGAGGCGGATCAGACGAAGTGGCACTACGAAAAAACTACCAATAAAGTTGCCGGCGGTGATTTTGACTTCGAAAACGATTACAAACTGATCTACGCTGGCAAGACGCCTGCGAATGGTTATTCGCGCGAGCGCTTGTCTGGTGCGCCATATTCGCTGAGAATCGGTGGCGGATTATCTACCGGAGAGTGTTTTTATGACTACTCTAATACCTATTGGGGGACGGCTATTGGTAATCGCTGCAGGATTGGCTCGCGTTTCTGCGGTTATGCTAATTATGGCACTTGCTCTCCGCGCTTCGTCCATCGTTACTACGGGGTTGCTCATGCTACCCGCACTTATGGTGGTTTTGCTCAGGTTTTGATAAAGCCGCAGGCAAAAAGGAGGCTGCAAGCCGGCGGGCACAGTGCAACGGCCGTGGCCGCCGCGCCAGGCGAAGGTATTGAAGCGCCGTCGTAACGGCGCGGTGCTATAAAATCCAACCGTCCACCGTCAAGATCGGCATCGGGACCGATCCTCCGAAACGGTGAGGGCTGGTTGAAATAGCGGTCGCATTTCTTGGCTCGCGTTTCTGCGGTAATGCTAATAATGGCAATTGCTCTCCGCGCTACGTCAATCGTAACAACGGGGTTGCTAATGCTAACCGCAATTATGGTGGTTTTGCTAAGATTTGAGCTGAAAAAATAATCTAAACCCATAAGCAAAGAGATGTGATCGCGGATAGAAACTCCAAATTATTACAAGACAAAGCCACTGAGCTATCTACGGAGGTAGACGCGGAGAGTGGCAGACCAAACGGTCTTTATTACTCAAACCTGATTATTAACAAGTCGCATGATTGCAAACTTGAATGACATATACAGCGCTATCTGGAGCGCGGCGGCCTCGCGGACGTCGCGTCCGGATGTGGTGCGCTTTACCGGTTCTGTCGAGGCTAATGCCCGGGAAATGTATGGCGATCTGTTGTCGGGCGCGTACGTGCTTAAGGTACATTACGACGAGATGGAGATCATCAACGTCAACGGAAAGCGTCGTAAGATACTTTGTCCGGATTTTTATACGTTGGCGCTTCAGCATCTCGCTGTTACGAAGATCGCGCCGCTGTACGCTGCTGTTGATCCGTTTGTCGGCCTAAACTGCAAAAAGGGCTGTGGCGTCAACGCTAAAAGCCGTAAAGGTAGCGTTATCAAGCGACTCAAACATATATTTTATGACTGTCGAGATCTGAATTACAACCTTGTTTTGGATCAGCGGAAATGCTATGATCACATAACCCCGAAGGTATTCCGTCGCGCTCTGAAAAACATCACATCTGACCGTGAGCTGATTGATTTCTGCGTCAACATCGCTTTCGTTGGCCGCAAGTTCCCAATCGGGACTCCGACGAGCCCGTTGGCTCATCATATCATCATGCTCGATCACGATTTGCTGATGAGGCGCATGACGCGTCATTGTGTACGCTATGCGGATGACAACTTTTTGGCTTTTGCGACTAAGGAGGAGGCTAACGCAGCCAAGTGGCGTATCATCAATTATTGGTGGTATGTCTATGAGATCAGGGCGAAGCGTCATACGGCCAGAATCAGGCCGTTTACTGAGCCTCTTGACTTCTGCGGGTATGTTTTCCATCGTAATCCCGGTAAGGGTGTGCATGATCACAACAAGGGTTATGTGGCGTTGCGCCCGGCGATCGCCCGCAGGGCGCAGACAAGACCAACCGACAAGTCTTATCCGAGTTATTTTGGCATGGCAAAGCAGGCTGATTGTTTTGGCATGCTTAAACACATTGAACAGCGTATGAATTTAAAAGCTCTGACCGACAAAATCAAGATCAACCGCGCGCTTGACGCCCCTAACATCACTGTAAAGGAGCTCGCTGACAGCGGTGTTGTATTCGCGATTCATGATTATGAGATCCGCTATGATGAGAAAAGCGGGGCTGCCAACTGGATCAAGTGCCTTATAAGCTTTCCCTCGGAGCGGCGTAATGGACGCCGCGAGATGCGGGAGTTTCACGGCGATTTGACCAATATCATAAAATATCATCTGATGCTTGAAGATGCTTTTGGCAAGGGTGAGTTCCTGCCGCTGACTCAGGTAAGGATGATCTTTGCCTGCGGCTACATCTACGAGGGATCAACCAACATGATCACGGAGATAGATGATGATGAGATGTATAACAATTAATCAAAACTTTTATGGATATAAAACTGACTGAAATTGTTGAGGTTCCGGCCACGATGACCGAGGATCAGAATCGGGATAAGACCACGTGGCGTGACGGTTTGTGCGTAGCTCTCGATGAGGGGACACATATCACGCTGTATCTGTGTCACCACTCGGTGTCTGTGCCGGACACACCGGCGGAGGATGGTGCGGAGGCGGCCATGCGCGACGCTGTTATGGCTTATCCGCTGCGCGTCGAAAAGCCGCTTACGCGTGATATGGCGATCAATGCCGCTGAAATGGCTGTCTATGGCCTTAAAAACGCTATGGAGGTGGCGAGCTTAAACGCTTCGCTGGCGCGTAAACATCGCGCGGATCCTGATGATCAGGAGGTGATCGAGCATGATCTTTTTATCAACTGGGTCAAAGCGGAATTAACAAACATCGGTGTATAAAATGGACGTGATGGAGCTTGTGACGGTCGTAGGTACGATCGGTGGCCTGCAGGGCACTGTTGAGGTGATCAAGTGGTGGCGTGGCCGTAAGATGTCTGACCGCCGCGACGCAGCAGAGGTGATAGCCAATGAAAATGAAAATGACCGGAGGCAGATAGACTGGCTTGAAAACCGATTGGTGGAGCGTGATAAGAAGATTGATGCTATCTACGCGGAGCTTCGCGCGGAACAGGCTGCGCATCTCGAAGACATCCACAAGCTCCATGAGGTTGAAATTAAGTTTGCCGAGGCGGAAATTAAAAAGTGCCATAAGCATGGATGCGTGGATAGGATTCCTCCAAGTGACTACTAATAACTAACAATCTAACTATTAAATATTATGGCAAAATTTGAACTACTTATACCTCACTTACTCTATCGCGAAACTGGCCGTAAACCAATCAGCAACGACGCCGCTACGGCGTTTGCCGGATGCGCAGCCGTCGGCGTTGTTACCATCAAAGGCGATCGCGGTGGACCGACATTTGTTGGGGTGACATTGCAGACCTTCACAGACTACTGCAAGCGAAAAGGCCTGCCGAAACCGACAGAAAAGACTCTCGGGCAAATGACTTACGAGACATGGCTTGACATCTCAAAATCCGGTTTTTGGGATCGCTGTAAAGGTGATCAGATAGCATTCCAGGCAACGGCGAACATGCTTGTCGATTGGTGTTACACAAGTGGTAGCTACGCGATAACCAATACGCAGAAGGCTCTCGGCCTCAAAGCCGATGGCGTGGTTGGCCCCAAAACCCTGGCCACGCTCAACTCCGCCACAACCGACGTCTTTAACAAGATCAAGGCTGCGAGAATCGCCTACTACCGCCGCATCGCCGTCGGTACAAACGCCCGTTTTCTCACAGGCTGGCTCAACCGCACCGAGGCCATAACACCTACAGGATGTAAGATATGAAAGCGATAATCACAGTGTTTTTGGCACTATTGGCTGTGGCCATTGCCGGGATTTTCTACATGGGGTATGTGCAAAATACGCCTCATGAGGCGTTGCCTCCGGACACAATACGGATTGTTGATCCGCAGCCTACGCGCGTTGATACTGTGACGCGGTTTGTCACCGTCCGGTTGCCGGTTGCCGTGGCCGCTGCTCCCGACGTGGATGACGGGAGCAAAACGGAGACGGTTGACACTCTGATAGCTGCGGCAACTGAAAATCAAGACTCCGCTACGGTGGTTATCCCGATTGAACGAGTCATATATGAGGACAGCTTGCAACGCTATCGCGCAGTTGTCGAAGGCTACCTGCCACGATTGATAGAGTTGGAGCTATACCCGGATCAGATATACAAACCTCCCAAGCCTAAGCGTTGGCATGTTGGCCCTGCAATCGGCATCGGCTACGACGGCCACGGCGCCAAGCCCTTCATCGGCGTAACCCTCAGCTACTCACTTTGTAGCTTCTGATAAAATAAAAGCCCGGCTGATCACCGGGCTTTTAAACAGAACTCAAATAGCGGTTAATTGAATGCCGATTTATCCATTGAGTCGCAATCGCGTTTGTAATATTCGATGACAGGATCAAGGACTTGAGCAATGATCTCATCTCGGCTATAATCAGATAGTAGAGGTGCGTGGTGAAGTGCAGCTACCATCTTTTCATCAAAGCCGTATCTATCGCGGTAAGTGAAGTGCTTGGAAATCACGTTTGGAGCAAGACATGTTTCGTTAGCCTCAAGAATCTCGACTACAGAGGCCGAGCGAATGTGCAGGATTACGTTTCGGCCATGCAGTGCGGGATCATCGAGAAATGCGAACTCAGGCAAGGTCAGATTGGTTGCTTTCATGGATATCGGAGTAATTAAGAGGTATGTCTATTTTAAGAATGAAGCAAAGCGCTGTAATTGTATCAAGCGTTATGTTTGCGCGGCCTCCTTCAATACGGGAGATTCTACCGCGCTCGACGCCGGACAGCTTCGATAGCTGATCTTGCGACATTCCGAGAGATTCACGAGCGCTCCGGACAGTCAATCCGAATAGTTTACGAGCATTACGGGTTAATTCAGTGTCAGTCATCAGACGAGCGGGATTTTATGGAATCGCCACAGCAATGGCGTAAGAATAAACGTCAAAATAATATTCCATCACTTCCTTTGGAAAACTCTGCTCGGGTACGTAAATTCCCTCTCCGTTGTTGCAAGCAAGCACTATGCCTCCATCTTCGAGATTTTCTACGGCCTCGACGAGATCATTATATTTCTCCATGATATTCTGAGCTTCCTCATAGTCGGCTGCGTTTTCAAGGAAAGGATAAATCATTTCTTTGAAGATGTTGCTGTCTGACGGGAAAATATCGTAATCATCGCCAAACATAGCAGGTGTAAGATCAAAGGCTTTGCCTGCGAATCCCATGTTTTTCCAATGCTGGCCATCGCGCTTCTTGATCTCGACGACTTCACTATCTATCTGATTTGCAAAGTTCTCTGCGTCATCATAGGTTTCAAACCCGTAAACGAATCCGTCGGCTGCTTCAAGGTTGTTTTCTGCGATGTAGTTTTCTATGGCTTCACGAGAAATTTTCATAATGTTGATCCGACTTTATACTGCTGGCGCCGCAGTTCAGTAGTGATTTTTGATTACACCACAAAGGTACGATAAATATTTTAATTGTGCAATATATTACACAATTAAAATCTAATAAAATACATCATTTCTACGAATCATCCTTTAAATGATGCGTTGAGGGAGTCGTAAGCTGCTTCTACTGTCGAATTGATTATCTTTGCGTATTGCTGAGTGGTTTTGACGTCGGTATGGCCCATCATCTTTGCGAGCGTTTCGATCGGCACTCCATGATTGATAGCGAACACAGCGAATGTGTGCCTTGCCATATGGCTTGTCAGATTTTTACCAAGACCTACCATATCGGCAACGACTTTAATGCGTAAATTATACTGCTGATTTGTCAATGTCGGCAGTTTCCACTTGTATTTCTTTAGAATCTCAACTGCTGGATCAAGCAGTACCAGGTAATAGTCTTCTCCAGTCTTCACGCGCCTGTCGAGTATTACATATTTGCCATTTCGGCTCACAGCGTCTTTGAAATCAAATCGGCACAAATCGGCGTAGGCTAATCCGGTATAGCATTGGAAAAGGAAAAGATCTCTTACCTGATCGAACGTCTTACGCTTGATCACAGCGTCGCGAAGTCGCGTCACCTCATCATCGGTGAGATAGCGTCGTTTCTCAGACTTGCCGCGAGATACTGAAAACCGCGAATACGGATTATCCGTTATGATACCTCCTCTTATCGCGTCGTTTATATATACCTTTAATATCTTATGGTGGGTATGAATTGAAACTTGCGAGGTGTAGCGCTCATGTAACCATGCGTCGTACTCTATGATTTTTTCATAGCTGAGATCGCTGAAATTTACGATCCTGCCAAATTCTGTAAGAACGCTTAGTGATGAGGTGTGATTCTTTACAGTATTCGGACGCAAACCCCGGTCAGCGATTCGCGCAGCTATGTAATCGAGAAAGGACTTATCTTCGCTGTGCTTCTTGTGGACCCTCATCGCTGCGATCGAGAATCCACCACGCTTTATTGATGTGTTTATGTAATCCTGCGCGTCGCGCAGAACTATTGCTATGCGCTCGTTCAATTCGAGCATGTCAAGTCTATTCTCGACCTGACATGTTGATTTATTCCACTCGCGAGGCAGTACGCTCACGCCTACCGGTATGTAATACAGCTCTTTATTGTGATAAATGCGTATGTGGATTGAACCCGGCTTTGTTGGAGTCGAACGGCCACGGTAGTCAAACACTACGGCTACTTTGGGTAATTCTGCCATTTGGAGAGATTTGTGCTGTGGGTAAACGGTTTTGTTTGTTCGGGGAAACATGGAGTAAAAAATAACGGTAAATAACGGTAAATAACAGTAATTTTAGCTCCATTTTTCCTTTAAAGAAAAGTGGCGTAATCGGCAGTGTTTCAGCTTCTTACGCCACTATATTCAAGTATCCCCGTGGGGAGTCGAACCCCAATCGTTGGAACCGGAATCCAAAATTCTATCCATTGAACTACGGAGACGGGCAAATAGGTTTTTTGAATATTTCGGCCACAAAATTAGTAAGTTTTTTGTAGCTTTGCAAACATTCATCAATTGATTTTCATGGAATCGGGAATAAATGTAAAAATAGAAGCCACATGGAAAGCGGCACTGGAAGCTGAATGGCAGAAGGATTACTTCAGAAGGCTGACAGATTTTGTGCGCACACAATACAGCACGGCCCAGGTGTTTCCACCCGCGGGCAGGATATTCGCGGCATTTGACGCGTGTCCGTTCGACAAGACAAAGGTGGTTATACTTGGTCAGGATCCATATCATGACGTGGGTCAGGCGAACGGCTTATGCTTCTCGGTAGCACCGGGGGTAAAAATGCCTCCGTCGCTGGTAAATATTTTCAAAGAGGTATGCAGCGATACGGGTGCACCGATGCCTGCCAACGGCGATCTGACGCGCTGGGCGGAGCAGGGAGTGCTGCTACTGAACGCTACCCTCACAGTAGAGGCACACAGGCCGGCATCGCACCAGGGCAAGGGCTGGGAACAGCTGACGGATGCTGCCGTAAGACAGCTGTCAGCACAGCGTAGCGGCCTTGTATTCATGCTGTGGGGATCGTGGGCCATAAAGAAGGGTGAGCTTGTAGACAAGAGCAAGCACCTCGTGCTGACATCGCCACATCCGTCGCCACTGAGCGCATCGCGGGGATTTTTCGGCAACCATCATTTCACGCGTGCCAACCAATATCTTGAACAACAGGGCAAGAGCGGTATAATCTGGTAGATGATCCGGGCAGGAAGGCTGACATATATAGCGATAGCGGTGGCCGCACAGCAGATTGCGGCAAGCGGCGCCGTGCCCGTAAGGCAGACAATCCACTCCCCCGAATACAGGACGCTACTGGTGTATCCGGAGAACAGGCGATATGAGGCTCCGGTGATACACGGGACGGGGAGCGATGAGCGGATAACGGTGAGTTTCGATCTGATGGGCGACGAGCGCCGGTATCTGCGCTACGAGCTGATACACTGTGACGAGAACTGGGAGCCCGAGCGGCTGACCCCGGCCGAACTGACCCGAGGATTCAACGAGGGGCAGATAGAGGATGCAGAATACAGCCGCGGCACTGTGAGCCGATATGTGAACTACAGGCTCCAAATACCCAACGAGGATGTGAGTCCGCTACTGTCGGGCAACTGGACGGTGAGGGTGTATGAGGAGGACCGACCGGAGACTACCGTGCTTGAGGCGAGGTTTATGATCGCGGAGGATGCGGTGGACATAACGGGACAGACAAGCGGACGGACGGACATCGACACGAACGCGGGGCATCAGCAGCTGGAAGTGACAGTGGACACGCATGGAAGCGGAGTGAGGGACATAGCGGGCGATATGCGGTTAGTGATAAGCCAGAACGGAAGGAGCGACAACTGCGTGATGGTGAGTACTCCCCTGCGTATGGAGGGAAGCAAGGCGGTATATGCCCATGACAGCGACCTGATATTTGACGGTGGAAATGAGTACAGGCGCTTTGAAAGCGTGTCGCTGACGTACAGGGGGCTGCATGTGGCTGCTATTGGCACGACCACGGAAGGAGAGGAGAGAGAGAGTAGTGAGGGAGAGGAGACATATGTAGTGGAGCTTGAGCCTGACAGACCGAGGGCGGAGAGCGGATATGAGTATGACAGCACTCAGCAGGGCCGGTATACGATAGCGGCGGAAGATACTGACAATCCTGACAGCGAGGGTGAATATGCACTGACGCTATTCGCTCTGGAGATGGATGAGGTTGACGGAGGGTCGGTATATGTAGAGGGTGACCTGACGGGGCGCCGCCTGGATGAGAGCTCGCGGATGATATACAACCGTGAGTCGGGGCGGTATGAACTGGGGCTAAGGCTGAAGCAGGGTTCGTATAATTACCAATATGTGACAGTGGGCCCGGGGGAAACAATGGGTAAAACCAAAATGACGGAAGGTGACAGCTACAGGACGCTGAATGAATACGGCATAGCGGTATACTACCGGCGTCAGGGTGACAGATACACGCGGCTGCTTGGGTATGGAGTGATAAGGAATTAGTGGAGAGCGGAGAGTGAAGAGAGGAGAGAGAGGACATAATGGAGAGAGAGAAGAGACAACAATGAAAGAAACAACAGAAGAAGTAATGCTACAGATAGGAGACGCGCTGGTGTCGCTTGACCTGGCGGAAGAGTATTTTTGCTGTGACCTGGACGCATGTCTGGGTGAATGCTGCATAGAGGGTGACGCGGGCGCACCGCTGACCCCGGATGAGGTAGGCAAACTGGAGGAGGCTCTGCCGATAGTGGAGGCAGACCTGGCTCCGAAGGCCCGGGCAGAGCTGAAGGAGAAGGGTGTGGCCTATATAGACGAGGAGGGCGATCTGGTTTCGACGATAGTAGACGGACGGGATTGTGCTTTCACGTGCTATGCGCCCGGGGGCAAGTGTCTGTGTGCGATAGACAAGGCATACAGAGAGGGCCGGAGCAAATGGCGGAAGCCTATGTCGTGCTACCTCTACCCGCTAAGGCTGACGGAATATCCGACATTTACGGCGGTGAACTATCACCGGTGGAAGATATGCAAGCCGGCAGTGAGCAACGGCCGCAAGCTGGGGGTGAGGCTGTATCAATTCATGAAGGAGCCGCTGACGGAGCGCTTCGGCGAGGAATGGTATGAGGAGCTATGCGCGGCCTGCGAGGCGTGGATAGCGGAAAACGGCAAATAATCAAGATTAATAACCAAACCGATATGATATATTTTGACAGCGACTATATGGTAGGCGCACATCCGGAGGTGATGAAGCGTCTGAACGAGACAAACCATCTGCACACTCCGGGCTACGGGCGGGACAGGTTTACGGCCGAGGCGCGAAGAATGATACTGGAGGCATGCGCCCTGCCGGAGGGTGACGTACACTTTCTGGAGGGTGGCACGCAGGCGAACTTAGTAGTGATAGACCGCCTGCTGGACCATAACGACGGAGTGCTGGCAACGGACACGGCGCACATAAACGTGCATGAGGCGGGCGCGATAGAGGCCACAGGGCATAAGGTGATAGCCATAGCGAACGAAAACGGCAAGCTGACGGCGGAGAAGATAAAGAAGTATGTGGATGACTTCTATCACGATGACACGCACCGCTACATGGTGAGGCCGGCGATGGTGTATATATCGTATCCGACGGAGCTCGGAACGATATACAGCCGGGATGAGCTGACGGCGATATCGCAGACGTGCAATGATGCGGGGATTCCACTGTATATAGACGGGGCACGACTGGCGTATGGTCTGGCCGCCGATGGCGCGGAGCTGTCGCTGCAGGAGATAGCGTCGCTATGTGATGTGCTTTATATCGGTGGAACAAAGTGCGGCACACTGTTCGGAGAGGCCGTAGTGACGCGCAAGCCGGAACTGCTCCCCCGCTTTGACTCGCTGATAAAGCTGCGCGGAGCCACGCTGGCCAAGGGACGCCTGCTGGGAGTGCAGTTCGGGACATTGTTCGGAGGTGGTCTGTACTTCGAGATAGGACGTCACGGGGTGGAGATGGCGATGAATCTGAAGCGCGTGATGATGGAGAAGGGGTACAGGCTGCTGATAGACTCGCCGACGAACCAACAGTTTTTCATACTGCCGAACGCGAAGATAGACTATCTGCGCCGCGAGATCTCGTTTGAGCTGTGGGGTCCCCGGGGCGAACAGGAGAGCGCGGTGAGGTTTGTGACGGACTGGTCGACAACCAACGAGGATATAGCAAAACTGGCGGAAATGCTGTGAAGATGTGGCGAAGGGCTGATAGCTGCAAACCGAGTATTGTATGATTAGAAATAAATTAGTAGATTTGCAGATTATCAGCCATAAGCCAAGAAAATCTTCATGACAACAGAATACAATAAGGCCAGACTTGACTACTTGCTTGAGCTTTTCAGCATGAGCAAGGATGAATTGTTGTCATTGCTGAATGAAGATCGTAAAAAATTGTATACCGCAGAAGAATTGAGCGGAGACACTATACAGATGCCGCTTCTGAAAAAGATAGATGACATTTTCAAAAAAGGGTTGTCGTTTTATATGGATTTTTCGCCGGTATCAATTTCCCATTCATCAAAAGTGCTTTTCAGAAAGAAACACTTTCAGGCAGACCTTACGATAGAGGATAAGCGCATTGTGGATTCGTATGAATCGCTAAAAACACTTTTGGATGGATATAGAGTGCTGACAGACACCGCGTCATCGGAACAACCATTAAGAGGAAGCGCGACCATAGACCAATCTCCACAGGAGGTTGCGGACAAGGTGCGTCGCCGCGTGATTCCAGACAAGCCAATAAAAGACCATAAAGATTTTCTCAAGGGAGTAATAGGCAGACTCTCAGAGCTTAATGTGTATGTGTTTGAATTTGTCGAGACGTGGAATAAGAAGGAGAAGGCATCGATAGACGGTTTCTACATATCGCCCAATGTAATCGTACTGAAGCGACAGCAGTCGTATAAGAGAGAGATTTTCACGCTTGCGCATGAAATAGGCCATTATCTTCTTGGAAAAGAGGAGATAGACACTCTCGACATGGCCAAAGTGGAGGAACGCCGGCTTCACAATACCGAAGAACGGTGGTGCAATGATTTCGCTTTCTATCTAATTGCGGGAGAGGCGGTTAACGAGCTGGACAAATTTGAAAGTTACTCGGAGGATGTGAACATGACAATAGATCATCTTTCGGCCACCACCCATATAAGCCGTATGGCCTGGTACACCAGGCTGGCGTATGAAAAGAAGGTGCCAATGAGGCGCTATAGGCTGATTATCAATCAGATAGAAGAGGAGTCGCAGGAGCGGCAGCTCAGGGAGAAAGAGGAGAGGAAGAAGAAGGAAAACGGGATCGGACGTTCGCCAAAGCCCATAATATCACCACTTTACCTGAGGACCATGCAACATGCGTTCTACAACGGATTGGTGTCGGAAGCAGTCTTTTCAAAGAAGCTCGGGATATCCAAACACCAGATAGACAAGTACTTATGTTAGGGATCATAGACACCAGTTCGTTAGTGGCCATAGCCCGTTACTACTTATCCATTAAGGATGAGACAGTTATGCTGCGTTTTCTGGAAAACAAGTTCCGCAGCGGGGAACTGGTGCTACTGGACACCATACACAGCGAGGCCAGCCGAACGCAAAAAGGACTGGCGACATCGCGTATGGCTTTTCTAAATGATCCGGCCATACGTGTAAAGGATGCAGAACTGGTACCTCCGGCTCCAAAAAAGTTCAGCAACCAGGTGGATAATAATTTCTGCGTTCCACTGAAGAAAAACATGCTGACCGATGACATATATGCAATCCAAAAGGAGGAGTATCTTAAATCGGGGGATGGAAAGATAATAATATACGCTCTTAACAATATTAACAAATCGCCGATGGTGATCACCGAGGAGTCGCCACACAGCAACGATGGAAAACTGTTCAGAAAAATTCCATTCATCTGTGATATGCTGAATATAAGACATAAGTCGATAGCTGAGTGGCTGTCGGATAACGGGGTGACTTTGAACTGGAGCCATCCCTGACAGCCGGGCAGGTGAGAACAAACGGGGAGGGGGAAAGGTTGAGGCGCGAGGGCGGAAAATGGGGCGAAATTGAGGGGGAAAGTGTTAAAAATGACGTTTTTTACGGTGAATTGCTGTTTTTAAGTGGTAAAAGGCTTGACAAGGGATGAAAAAAATCATATCTTTGCAGCACGATCAATTTCACAAGAATAGCGGGGTTAGAAGGATTGACCCTAAAATTACCTGAAACCGATTAAAACGACATTATAGCTGACTATATGTACAAGATAGCCAAATATCAGCCAAACAGAGAGGGAGGAATTACCCCCCCCTATGCTATATGCTGATATTCAGGCATTTAGATCCACTTCAATTCGTTTCCGCACAGGTGTCAGCCGGGTGTGGAAAAGCAACAAATTTATGAAACTCCTTAAATCGGCGGTGGGCAGTATGCTCATTGCTTTTGCTGCGTTGGGACCAGCGCAGCTCCAAGCGTCAGATTTTGGACTGAAAAC